>NZ_AEJF01000210.1 GCF_001028175.1 Caballeronia mineralivorans PML1(12) | reverse complement strand
TGTACGTGCGAGTTTCCCCGCATACAGCTCAAGCCTACATTCAAAGCCCTACCTAATACAGGACCGGCTTCGTTACAACAAGTTTGCCAGCGTGCACTTGCTGGTGGCAATGCGGGTGAAGCAAAACTCTGTTGGACAACGTGTCTTTACCACCATGCATCCGATATTCCAGATGATGGTCGTGCCAACCCGTTTCGTCCGTCAGACCGGTGCCACAGTGTGCACACAATCCACCCTGTGACATGTACAGCGTCGCCCACTGCTTACGATAGCGCATCGACTCCCACATGCGATCCTGCCGCAATTTCTCGCCGTACTGCTCCCACTTGGGATCAAAAGGATTGAAATCCCCCTTGAGCTTCGTGTGTCGTTTGATGACTGTACCGCTGATTTGGTACAGCTCAAACAACCCCTTATCACCATCTTTCCAAACTACAGGAGCAGCAAACACCCACTGTCGGTTACGAACAGAGTGAAAATATTTCGTCTTCACCCAGCTCGCGTTCTTTTGCGGGTGCCGCCTCTTCGACCACCACCAGAGCCTCCGGAAAACCAGATACTCCATGCGGCTGTACGCCTGCTTGGCTACCACGGGACTGTGGTACTGCGCCCAGCCCCGAAGCATCGGATTCAACAGGCGGATCAGATCCTCCTGCTTTACCGTCTTGTTACCGCTGATCGTTTCCGCCACCTTGCGATAGAACGCTTGTGCGTTTTTCTTGCTCGGCTTGATGAGCAGCTTTTCCGAGTACTTCCGGAAATTCCACCCAAGGAAATCAAAGCCTTGATCAATGTGAGTGATCCGCGTTTTCTCCTCAGATAGTTGCAAGCCTCGAACCGCGAGGAAGTTTTCTATCCAAGGTCGGACTTCGTTGACTAGCACCTCTTGCGAGTCGCCGGTGATGACGAAATCGTCCGCGTACCGCACCACATGAACCTTCAGCTTCTTGGCCTTCGCGGTTCCAAATTTCGCACCGAGGTGCGCCATCAGTTCTCGCTCTAGCCCGTTCAACGTCACGTTGGCCAATGTCGGGGAAATGATGCCCCCCTGTGGCGTACCGGCCTCCGTCGCCTGCAGCTGACCTTGATATATCAGGCCAGCCGTCAACCACTTTCGGAGAATCGCCGTGTCCATTGGGACATTGCGCTCCAGCCAATCATGATCGATGTGATCAAAGCAACCCTTGATATCCGCCTCCAGCACCCAAGAAGCCGAGCCCTTGTCATGCAATGATTTGAATAGCTGAGACATGGCATCGGCCGTCGAGCGATGACTCCTGAACCCATATGAGTTCGGGTCGCTCGTGGACTCCGCCACGGGCTCCAAGGCCAGCAAATACAGAGCTTGCATCGCTCTGTCATGCATGGTCGGAATGCCCAGAGGGCGCTCCTTCCCATTGGCCTTGGGGATAAAGACCCTCCTTAAAGGCAGAGGCCTGTATCCACGCCGCTTCAACCGATCGACAGCAATCCGTCGACTTTCAGGCGAATCCCATAGTTCACGATCGACTCCAGCCGTTCGCGCACCCTGGTTCTGCGTAACACGTCGTACCGCATGCAACTTGGCGGACAACGTGCGGGTCAACATCCGTTGCAAGGCTTTCACCCTGCGCCATTTGCCTTCCCGCGTCGCCTTCGCAATTCGAATCTGCATCCCTCTCACGTTCCGTTCAACCCGACGCCAATCTACGGCGTACCAGTCATCCGGCGCGTGGGAAAGCGCAGACCCAGTCTTCCGACTAGATACTTTCATGCTGCTCTCCTACTTGGAAAAGTCCCCGAGCAGAAGGCGCATCTCCCCCATCGGGGTAGATACACCCCGATGGGGAACAACAAACACCTCAGTACGGGCGCATGCACCCGTACCTGACCAAGACACAGAGGGTAGTCAGCCGTCTTGCGACGGTAGACCAGACGGAAGTCTGCCCGCTTTCGCGTGGAGTAATGTCTCAACTCCTATCCGGACCATTACAGCCCGACGTTCGCTTTTTCCGTCCTCCCATACCCGCACAATCAACAGCGTTCCTTACGGTCCGCCTGCCAGTCAAACCGCACTGGCAACCATACGGGCTTACCACGTTCCCGGCATGTCACACGACTGGCTTAGGTTCTGCCTATTCCCCGGCGGTCTGATGACGACGCAATCCGACCTTTCAACGGATTGTCCGACCGCGCACCGTTTGGTAAATGCCACTCAGCAGCTTAGGCACCGCATTATTAACGAGGTTTATCAGCAGTTCACTTACATTAACCTTACCAATCAGCCTTGCTCCTCGACCCCCTCACTGCTAGGAGTCTCCGGCTGAGCACCTCGCGGCACCCATCCGCCCGAACGTCCGGGGGCTACGTTGTCAGAAGAGCTTCAAACCCCACCGTTACCAGTGACGCATGTCTTCCTAGGCTACTGCTAGTCGTATAGCAGGTTCACTACCCGTCCCCAACGTGCGGAAACGAGCCGAACCATGACACACCGAGCTTTCGCTCGTATCGCGTAGCGAATCCGTTGCTTGACGCGCGGGACTTGCAAACATCACTCCGCCTTGTCGGCGGAGGTGAAGCCGCTGACAGGGCGGTACCTGACGGTAGTCAGGCAATTACAATGCGATTCCCGGTACGGACGGCATACAGAGAATCGCCTGTGGCGAAACCCTAAAATGCCCTACTGGGTTTCGCTTCACTACAAAGCGTTGGCCTCAAGGTGCCAACAAATGGTCGGCAGCGCAGTCGGGAACGAACCCCCAACTGATACCGACAGGTCGATGCCCGTGACGTGGGCTAACGGACACGAGCGTGCGTGTCGCACGAAAAGTTATAATTTAGCGGATTATCCGTGACTTTCGCAATGCGCCACCGGTGGCCGCGTGCACTTAGGTTTCAATCGAGGTGCCCGGGCGAGCCGATGAACCTGCATCGTGAAGCCCCAAGGCTGTCCCTCTGTTACAGGCCTTCGCGCAGTCACCTCCAGCCATCAACCCGCCTGTCGGAATAACGATTTGAAATTACATCAGGAAGCCAGCGGCGCGCTCAATACCATCACGAGTTACGGCGCCGACTACGTCGCAATCAATCTGCAACGCCATGAAGGCAGCATCATCGTGATGCCGGAGGCGCCGGTGATCGCGTGGCCCGTGTCGTCGTTCGAGGCGCTGACGCCGGAAGATTTCGACGCGCTCATCGAGATCGCGCCTGAAGTCGTCGTGTTCGGCAGCGGCGCGCGCCTGCGTTTTCCGCATCCACGGCTCATCGCCAAGCTCTCCCAGCAACGCATCGGCGTGGAAACGATGGACTTCGGCGCCGCGTGCCGTACTTACAACATTCTCATGTCGGAAGGCCGTCGGGTCGCGGCTGCGCTGCTGATCGAAGCGTGATTCAGGCGGCCCGGCTGCAATTGGCCTTGCTGACGCAGACGGCGAAGCAACGCGCGGGCGCGGATTCGACGCGCCAGTGCGATAAACTGCCGCCCGGCGTCAGCATTGGCATTCGCGACGCCTGTTTTACGCTGGACACTGAGTGACGCGCACGCCTGCAATGCCCGCCGCGCGGCGATCCGCACAAGGTACTGGCCGTTTGGCCGACTTGTACGCTTCGTCGAAGCAGCGGAACCTGCACGGACTGACCGGTAAAACGCGTGCGCGGCCAAATGCCTGGCGTAAGCCGGCCTTAAGCCTCAGTGCGCCAAACTCGAGCCCCCTTTATTTTGTGCTACCGCCGCGCAAGCGGCATCGGACAGGTCGACTCTCATGAACGATACGCCTTCCCGGCTACCGCTCACCCGCCTCTCGCTTCTATTGCTGATCGCGGCACTCGCCGTCATCTGGTTCGCGCCGCTGGGCCTGCGCCATCTCGTCCCAAGCGACGAAGGCCGCTACGCCGAAATGGCACGCGAAATGTTCGTGACCGGCGACTGGATCACGCCGCGTTACAACGGCTACAAGTATTTCGAAAAACCCCCGCTGCAAACCTGGGCGAACGCACTGACGTTCGCGTGGTTCGGCATCGGCGAATGGCAAGCGCGCCTTTATACGGCCTTGACGGGCTTTGCCGGCGTGCTGCTGATCGGTTACACCGGCGCGCGGGTGTTCAATGGTGTAACGGGATTTTGCGCGGCCGTCGTGCTCGCGACTTCGCCGTACTGGAACCTGATGGCCCATTTCGATACGCTCGACATGGGTCTCTCGTTCTGGATGCAACTCACGCTGTGCAGCTTGCTGCTGGCGCAGCGGCCGAATCTGCCGGCGAACCAGGTCCGGCTCTGGATGTGGCTCTGCTGGGCCGGCATGGCGCTCGCGCTGTTGTCGAAGGGGCTGGTCGGGCTGATCCTGCCTGGCGCGGTGCTAGTGCTGTACACGCTGATTGCGCGTGACTGGGCGCTCTGGCGGCGTCTTTATATCGGCAGTGGGCTGATCCTGTTCCTGGTGATCGCCGCGCCGTGGTTCGTGCTGGTCCAGATGAAGAATCCCGAGTTTCTGAACTTCTTTTTCATCGTTCAGCAGTTCCAGCGGTATCTGACCCCTGAGCAAAACCGTCCGGGGCCATTCTACTACTTTATACCGGTGCTGATCGTCGGATTCCTGCCCTGGCTCTCGGTGGTGTTCCAGAGCGTCCGGCATGCGCTGAAGGTGCCGCGCCAGCCGAACGGCTTCGCGCCGGTCATGCTGCTCATCGTCTGGTCGGTGTTTATCTTCTTGTTCTTCAGCGCGTCGCATTCGAAACTGCTGTCGTACACGCTGCCGATCGCACCCGCCATTGCGTTGCTGATCGCCATCTACCTGCCGTTGCTCACGCGCGCGCAATGGCACCGGCATCTCAGCGGATATGCGGTGTTTCTCGTTGTGGCAGCTTTTGGCGCGATCTTTTTGGGCCGGATGGGCAGCGGTCACACGCCTAACGTGCTGTACCGGGAATTTCAGGTCTGGGTGTACGCGGCGCTCGCCGTGGCCTTCGTGGTGACGCTTGCCGCCATCTGGGTGAACCGGCGCAGTTCGATCGGCGGCGTCGTGCTGCTGGGAACGGCGTGGTTGCTAATGGGTACCATCGCCGGCACGGGTCACGACGTATTCGGCCGCGAAAGCTCGGGCGTGCGGATGGTGCCGGCAGTAAAGGCGGCCATGGCGAGATTGCCGGCCGACACGCCGTTCTACTCGGTCGCCAAGCTCGATCACACCATGCCGTTCTATCTCGGCCACACCATGATCATGGTCCAGGAACCCGACGAACTGAAGTTCGGGGTCACGACGGAGCCCCAGAAGTGGGTGCCCACCATCGACGCCTGGATTCAGCGCTGGGATGCGCAACGCTACGGCCTCGCGCTGATACCGCCCGACCGGTATGACGAATTGCTGGCGAAGCACGTGCCGATGCAGGTCATCGCGCGAGACGAACGCAGGGTGATTGTCGAAAAGCCGCAGCCTTGAAACAGTGGCGCCGTGCGCTGACTGCAGCGCCGCCCGCCAGCGAATACAGAAGGAAGAGATGCGACGAAGCCTTACCGCTTCGCCGCGCTCCGCAAAAAAACCCTATTACGGCCCACGATGAACCCGATATCCTTCATTTGCATCATCACCGGCGTCATGTTGAACGCTGGCGCCCAGTTGCTGCTCAAGGCGGGCGTGAATGCCGTCGGCCACTTTGAGTTCACGCCTGCAAACATCGTGCCGATCGGCTTCAAGATCGCGACGCAATGGCCCATCATCGGCGGATTGGCATGCTACGTGTTCAGCGTGGTGGTCTGGATTGTGGGGTTGTCGCGGGTCGACGTCTCCGTGGCGTACCCCATGCTCTCGCTCGGCTACGTAGTGAACGCGATCGCGGCGTGGTATTTATTTGGCGAAATCCTGTCATTGCAGCGGCTGGTGGGCATCGGCATTATCCTGATCGGCGTCGTCGTGCTGACGCGTGCTTGAGGCCCAGAGCCCACCTGGGCGTGCCCAAAAGTATCTGAGCGCGCGTGAGTACGGCTGAAACTGTGTATCAAAGATCTCACCGTTCCTTTCCTTTGCAGAGTTTCCATGACCCAGAACGTGCCTTCTAAAACGCTTCCCTTTCTGCCTTTCGTACGCTCCGAGATCGACGAAGAGACGATTCAGGGCGTCGCCGACGTTCTGCGTTCAGGCTGGATCACGACCGGCCCGCAAAACCAGCAGTTCGAAGCCGAACTGTCCGCCTATTGCGGCGGCCGCCCGGTGCGCACGTTCAATTCCGGCACGGCGACCATGGAAATCGGTTTGCGCATCGCAGGCGTGGGCGAAGGCGACGAAGTCATCACCACGCCCATGACCTGGGTCTCGACCAGCAACGTGATCATCGAAACGGGCGCCACGCCGGTTTTCGCCGATATCGACCCGGTCACACGCAATATCGATCTGGACCTGCTCGAAAAAGCCATCACGCCGCGCACCAAGGCAATCCTGCCGGTGTATTTGTCGGGACTGCCCGTGGACATGGACCGGCTGTACGGCATCGCGCGCGAACACGGCTTGCGGGTGATCGAGGACGCAGCCCAGGCGTTTGGGTCGTCGTGGCGCGGCCAGAAGATCGGCGCATTTGGCGACATCGTTTCGTTCAGCTTCCATGCTAACAAGAACGTCACGTCTATAGAAGGCGGCGCGCTCGTCCTGAATAACGAGGAAGAAGCCGTGCTCGCGCAAAAGTACCGGCTGCAAGGCATCACGCGCACCGGCTTTGACGGCATGGATTGCGATCTCCTCGGCGGCAAATACAATCTCACCGATGTCGCCGCCCGTGTCGGTCTCGGCCAACTCAAGCACGTCGAGCGGTTCACGGAACAACGCCGCGAGCTGGCGCGCGCATACTTTGAGAGTTTCGCGAACGGCGCGGCCGTGCGAACCGGTGTGCAATTGCCGGTCCAGAACTTCACCGACAGCAACTGGCACATGTTCCAGATCGCGCTGCCGCTGGAGCGTCTGTCGCTCACGCGCGCCGAGTTCATGGGGCAGATGAAGGAGCGCGGCATTGGCACGGGCGTACATTACCCGGCACTGCACCTGTTCACGCTGTATCGCGGGCGCGGTTTTCACGAAGGCATGTTCCCGCACGCGGAAAAGTATGGCGCGTCAACGGTCACCCTGCCGCTCTTCACGCAGATGAACCAGGACGACGTGACGCGCGTCGTACAGGCAGTCGATGAAATCTGCGCGGCGCATGCCATTTAAGGCGCACTAAAGGTGCGTTAAGCAAACATGCGGAACCCGCAGCAAAAACCAGAACCAGAACCACATTCATCACCACGGACACCTAGCGGAACCATCGCCAACATGAGTCAAACGGATTATCTGCCGACCGGCCCCGAATTAACGGTCGTGGTCCCGGTATACAACGAAGAAGAAGGCCTCGCCGCACTCTTCTCCCGTCTGTATCCCGCGCTCGACGCGCTCGGCGCGACGTATGAAGTCATATTCATCAACGACGGCAGCCGCGACAAGTCGGCTGCATTGCTCGCCCAGCAGTTTCGCGCGCGGCCGGACACCACCCGCGTGATCCTGCTGAACGGCAACTATGGCCAGCACATGGCCATCCTCGCCGGCTTCGAACAATCCCGCGGGGAAATGGTCATCACGCTCGACGCCGACTTGCAGAATCCTCCCGAGGAGATCGCCAAGCTGCTCGAGAAGATGCGCGAAGGTTACGACTACGTCGGCACGATTCGCCAGCAACGTCAGGACAGCTTTTGGCGCAAGAAAGCGTCGCGGCTGATGAACCGGCTGCGCGAGCGCATCACGCGCATCCGGATGACGGACCAGGGCTGCATGTTGCGCGGTTACAGCCGCCACATCATTGACACCATCAACCGCTGCGGCGAGATCAACACGTTCATTCCGGCACTGGCCTATACCTTCTCGCAGAACCCGATTGAAATCGACGTGGCGCACGAAGAGCGTTTCGCCGGCGAATCGAAGTATTCGCTGTACAGCCTGATTCGCCTCAACTTCGACCTGGTGACCGGATTCTCGGTCGTGCCGCTGCAGTGGTTGTCGTTCATCGGCGTGATCCTGTCCGTGGGATCCGCGGGCCTGTTCCTGCTGCTGTTGGTTAGACGCTTCATGTTCGGCGCGGAAGTCGAAGGTGTGTTCACACTGTTCGCTATCACCTTCTTCATGCTGGGCGTGATCATCTTCGCGCTCGGGCTGCTCGGTGAATATATCGGCCGGATCTATCAGCAGGTGCGCGCACGGCCTCGTTATCTGGTGCAGACCATCCTGGAAGAACGCGACGGCCTGGTTGCGCGAACCATGCCACGTCAGGAAGCGGTGGCCGCGATCACCCGCGAGGTCGATCCGCTATGAGGTCGTTATGAACCCGGCGATCCAGCCACGCGCGAAGCCTCGTGCAGTCGTGTTCGCGTATCACAATGTCGGCGTGCGCTGCCTGCAGGTGCTGCTCGCGCGCGGCGTGGAGGTCGCGCTCGTTGTCACGCACGAAGACAATCCCGACGAGAACATCTGGTTCGGCAGCGTGAAGTCAGTGGCGGCGGATCATGGCATCACCGTCATCACGCCCGCCGATCCCAAGTCACCGGAACTGCATGAAGCAGTCAGCGAACTCGCGCCGGACTTCATTTTTTCGTTCTATTACCGGCACATGCTGCCGGTCGATCTGCTCGCGCTCGCCACGCGCGGCGCGTACAACATGCACGGTTCGCTGTTGCCGAAGTATCGCGGACGCGTGCCCACCAATTGGGCCGTGCTGAACGGCGAAACGGAAACCGGCGCGACGTTGCACGAGATGGCTGCCAAGCCTGACGCCGGTGCAATCCTCGCGCAGACGCCCGTGCCCATTCTCCCGGACGACACCGCCGCGCAAGTCTTCGACAAAACCACGGTCGCCGCCGAGCAAACCTTGTGGCGCGTGTTGCCGGCGTTGATCGCGGGCGAAGCGCCGCATCTGCCGAACGATCTCACGAAAGGCAGCTACTTCGGCGGGCGCAAGCCGGAGGACGGCCGCATCGACTGGTCACACACTGCGCAGCAGGTCTACAACCTGATTCGTGCCGTCGCGCCGCCGTATCCGGGGGCTTTTACGGACATCGCCCAGCACCGGTTTGTCGTCGCACGAGCCCGGCTTGTTCCCGAAAACGGCCTGCCGAGCATCGCCGCGGACACCCTGCGTGCCGTCTCGAATTTGCCCCCTGGGCTGCACGTGAAGGATAATGCGCTGTTTGGCGTATGCGGCGACGGTCGCGTCGTCGCCATCCGTGAATTGCGGCAGCCGTTCGTGGACGAAAGCCAGACTCCAGCCGGCGGCGAACGCGTCGTCAGTCCCGCCGAATTCGGCCGACTCACTCAATCACTTCCTCATTCATGAAAAAAGTCCTGATCCTGGGTGTCAACGGCTTCATTGGCCATCACCTCTCCAAGCGCATTCTCGAGACGACCGACTGGGAAGTCTTCGGTATGGACATGCAACGCGACCGTCTCGGCGACCTCGCCAATCACGAGCGCATGCATTTCTTCGAAGGCGACATCACGATCAACAAAGAGTGGGTCGAATATCACATCAAGAAGTGCGATGTGATCCTGCCACTGGTCGCTATCGCCACGCCGGCAACCTACGTGAAGCAGCCGCTGCGCGTCTTCGAACTCGACTTCGAAGCGAACTTGCCGATCGTGCGTTCGGCCGTGAAGTACGGCAAACACCTCGTGTTTCCGTCCACGTCCGAGGTGTACGGCATGTGCACCGACGAACAATTCGATCCCGAAGAATCGCAACTGAGCTACGGCCCGATCAACAAGCCGCGCTGGATCTACGCGTGTTCAAAGCAGTTGATGGACCGCGTGATCTGGGGTTACGGCATGGAAGGCCTGAACTTCACGCTGTTCCGTCCGTTCAACTGGATCGGCCCGGGCCTCGACTCCATCTACACGCCGAAGGAAGGCAGCTCGCGTGTGGTCACGCAATTCCTGGGTCACATCGTGCGCGGTGAAAACATCAGTCTGGTCGACGGCGGCGCGCAAAAGCGTGCGTTCACGGACATCGACGACGGCATCGGCGCGTTGATGAAGATCATCGAAAACAAGAACGGCGTGGCGACGGGCAAGATCTATAACATCGGCAATCCGAGCAATAACTTCTCGGTCCGCGAACTCGCCAACAAGATGCTGAAGCTCGCGAACGAGATCAGCGAGTACGCCGAAAGCGCGAAGTCAGTGCAGCTCGTGGAGACATCGTCAGGCGCCTACTACGGCGCGGGTTATCAGGACGTGCAGAACCGGGTGCCGAAAATCGACAACACGATTCAGGAGCTCGGCTGGAAACCGGTCGCCACCATGGACGACGCGCTGCGCAAGATTTTCGAAGCGTATCGCGGCGACGTGGGCACGGCGCGGCGCCTCGTCGAAGATCAGGCTTAAGGGCGGCGCGTGGCTCGGATCGTTCTGAAAATCGACGTCGACACCCTGCGCGGCACGCGTGAAGGCGTGCCGAATCTCGCGCGCCTGCTCGACAAATATCACGCCCGTGCAACGTTCTTGTTCAGTCTCGGACCCGATCACACCGGCTGGGCGTTACGCCGCGTGTTTCGCCCGGGGTTTCTCAAGAAAGTGTCGCGGACGTCGGTGGTCGAGCATTACGGCATCAAGACGCTGATGTACGGCGTCCTTCTGCCGGGACCGGATATCGGCCGTCGTGCCGTCGCCGAAATGCGCGCGATCCATGAAGCGGGCTTCGAGTGCGGCATTCATACGTGGGATCACGTGTACTGGCAGGACAACGTGCGTGCCGGCAACCGTGAGTGGACCGCCGCGCAAATGCAGCGCAGCCACGCGCGTTTCGTCGAAATCTTCGGCACGCCACCGGTCACGCACGGTGCTGCGGGCTGGCAGATGAACGGCCACGCTTTCGAGCAGATCGATGCCTGGGGCATGAAATATGCATCGGACGGGCGTGGCCACACGCCCTACATTCCCGTGCTCGACGGCCGGATGCTGAATCACGTCCAGATGCCGACCACGCTGCCCACGCTGGATGAAATCCTCGGTGTGGATGGCGTCGATGTCGGCAATGTGGCCGCGCATTTGCTGGGCCTCACGTCGAAGCACGCGCACGATCAGGTCTTTACGCTGCACGCCGAACTGGAAGGACAAAAACTGGCCACCGTGTTCGAGCAATTGCTGGCAGGCTGGAGCGCGCAAGGTCACAGTTTCTGCACGATGGGCGACTATCATGCGACGCTGGACCGCGCGACGCTGCCCACGTACCCTGTCGCGTGGGGCGAGATTCCAGGTCGCGCGGGCGAACTGATACTCCAGCCGGACTGACGCTGCTTGCGCCTGTTTTCGCGCCTGACATCTGTTTCAGGCTCGGCCGGACGGCCGCAGCCTTTCCCGGATCCGCACTACCGTTCCAACGTGCTCGTTCGCTGGAAACCGGCGCATGGGCACGCGCCTACCGATAAAAATAGGAGAAACTTCGTGCCGATCGCTGTCGATCAACCCGTTCCCGATTTCACCGCGCCTGCAACCGGTGGCGATTTTTCGCTGTCGACTCTGCGAGGCAAGAAAGTCGTGCTGTTTTTTTATCCGAAAGACAACACGCCGGGCTGCACGACCGAAAGCCTGCAGTTCCGCGATCTCTATGAGCAATTCAAGGCCGCGGGCGCTGAAGTCGTCGGCATCTCGCGAGACAGCGTGAAGTCGCACGATAACTTCAAGGCCAAGCTGGAACTGCCGTACACGCTGGTATCCGATTCCGACGAAGCCATCTGCTCGCTGTTCGGCGTCATCAAAATGAAGAAAATGTATGGCAAGGAAGTACGCGGAATCGAGCGTTCGACTTTCCTGCTGGACGCTAAAGGCGTGCTTCGCCGGGAGTTCCGTGGCGTAAAGGTTCCAGGTCACGTAGAGCAGATTGTGGAAGCTGTACAAGCGCTTTGAGGCACGTTATATTGATTCGCAATGAGCGCTTGCCCCTCCCTCCATTTCTCTTTACGTAGCGTCCGGTGTTTCGCGGTTTCCCCCGCGACCGGCACGGGTACCCGCTACACGCCACGTCTGGAATCCAGGGACGTGGTGGAAGTTGAAAGGCGTGTTGAAGCAGGCGCTGTAGAGCCGCTGGTCCCATCGTCCGGGACGGCGGCTTTTTTGTTTGCGGACGCTCCCTTACCCGCAGCGTGTGCGCCTTGGGCGTCCCGCGCCGTCCGTGCGTTTCATCCTCCATTTCATCTTCAGGACGCAACTTCCAAGGAGCCGATCGAAATCTAGGCGAACCGGCGTTTTCGAAACCGAAGCGCGTCTCCGGGCGCAAACTGCATCGACGTCCACCCTTCTGGCATGAAGGCCCGAAAGTCGACCCCGCAGGATGCGACAGGCGACGCACGACATACGATCCGAATCCTTTCGAGGGAAACCATGCCTTTGCCTACTGCACCCGTCAAGCTCGGCAACCTCCTGCCGTCTGAAGAATACAAAGCCAAAGCCCGGCCTGCCCGATCATCGAAAAAGCAGGCAAGCGATGGCGATCTGGTTGATACAGAAACCGATTTCGGCGCGAGCGTCGGCGCTTCGCGGCCTGCGGCCGCGAACACCGCCAATACGTTGCGCGCCATCGCCAGCGAAACGCTCGCGAACGCGGCAAAAGGCTCGGCGGTAGAAGCCTCTGACGCAGCGCCTGCCGCGCGCACCCGCCGCGCGAAACAAACGGCTGCCCTGCTGCAACCCGCTGCCGCGCCGGCCGAACAGGTCGAAACCGCAAAGCCCGCCGTTGCCCGCGCGCCGGTCGAAGCACGTGAACGCGCTCGCTCCGAAGCGCCTGCCGCGCCCGTGGCTACAGCCGTTCAGCCGCGTGGTCAGCAGAAGCGTCGCCAGCGTGGTCAGCCGGAAAACGAGATCGGCAAGCTGTTCGTGCTCGACACGAATGTGCTGATGCACGATCCGTCATCGCTGTTCCGTTTCGAGGAACACGACGTCTATCTGCCAATGATGACGCTCGAGGAACTCGATAACCACAAGAAGGGCATGTCGGAAGTGGCGCGCAATGCGCGTCAGGTCAGCCGCACGCTGGATGCGCTGGTGGCGCACGTCGGCGAGATGGCGGCGGGATTGCCGTTGTCCGCGCTGGGCAATCGCGATGCAACCGGCCGCCTGTATTTCCAGACCACGCTCACGGACATTGAGCCGGTTGAAGGTCTGCCGGTCGGCAAGGCCGACAACCAGATTCTCGGTGTGGTGCGCGCGCTGCAGAAAGAGCGCACGGATCGTCAGGTCGTGCTGGTGTCGAAAGACATCAACATGCGCATCAAGGCTCACGCGCTGGGCCTGCCGGCTGAAGATTATTTCAACGACCAGGTGCTGGAAGACAAGGACCTGCTCTACTCCGGCGTGCGTGCGCTACCTTCGGACTTCTGGACGAAGCACGCAAAGGGCATGGAGAGCTGGCAGGACACCAAGACTGGCACGACGTATTACCGAGTGACCGGTCCGCAATGCGCGTCCATGCTCGTGAACGAGTTCGTTTATTTCGAACCGCAGAATGGCGAACCGTCGTTCTACGGCATCGTGCGCGAGCTGAACGGCAAGACAGCGCTGCTGCAAACGCTGCGCGATTACAGCCACCACAAGAACAATGTGTGGGGCATCACGTCGCGTAATCGTGAGCAGAATTTTGCTTTGAACCTGCTGATGAACCCGGACGTGGATTTCGTCACGCTGCTGGGTCAGGCCGGTACGGGCAAGACCTTGATGGCGCTGGCCGCCGGCCTCGCGCAGGTGCTCGACGACAAACGCTACAACGAGATCATCGTGACGCGTGCGACGGTTCCCGTGGGCGAAGACATCGGCTTCTTGCCGGGTACGGAAGAGGAAAAGATGCAGCCGTGGATGGGCGCATTCGACGACAACCTCGAAGTCCTGCAAAAAACCGACGACGCCGCCGGCGAATGGGGCCGTGCTGCGACTCAGGAACTGATCCGTTCGCGCCTGAAGGTGAAGAGCATGAACTTCATGCGCGGCCGGACGTTCGTCGACAAGTACGTGATCATCGATGAAGCGCAAAACCTGACGCCCAAGCAGATGAAAACGCTCGTCACGCGCGCCGGTCCGGGCACGAAGATCGTGTGTCTGGGCAATATCGCGCAGATCGACACGCCTTATCTGACGGAAGGCAGTTCGGGGCTGACGTACGTGGTCGACCGCTTCAAGGGCTGGACGCATAGCGGTCACGTGACGCTCGCACGTGGTGAACGGTCGCGACTGGCGGATTACGCGTCCGAAATTCTTTAAGTTTCCTGACACGTTTTGAAAGCCCGGCAAGCATCGCTTGCCGGGCTTTTTTATGTCTTTTCATCGGGTTTTGAGCAAAAAACACGTCCCGCCGAAGCAACACTTACAGCGTAAACCTCAAGTGACTTATCAAGAAAACTTGCCGCAGCCCCGGCTGACGGGCTAGTATCGCGACACCGCCATCACGGCGAGCGCTCATGTTCACCCTCGGCTCGCCCTCCCGAATGCGTCGACTCTGGCCACTGCTGCTTCTCACCCTCCTCGTTGCCGCGTGCTCCAGCGCGCCGACGCTGGTGTCGCGCGCACCGGCCACATTGAGCACTACCGCTTCAAACCGCACCTTCGCTACGCCGTCAGGTTTCCCGAATTTTGTCGATCACAGCGTCGGACGCGAGGAAATTTCCATCCAGGCGATGTCGTTGGTCGGTGTGCCGTATCGTTGGGGCGGGAACACGCCCGAGGCGGGTTTCGATTGCAGCGGGCTCGTGCGATATGTCGTGGATCGGGCAGCCGCAGTGAACCTGCCCCGCACGACCGCCGACATGAGCGGGCGTGGCGAATCAATTGAACCGGATGAAGTCGCGCCCGGCGACCTGATTTTCTTCAACACGACGGGCCGGCCGCATTCGCACGTCGGGATTTATGTGGGCAAACTGCGATTCGTGAACGCACCGTCGACAGGCGGAACCGTACGGCTTGATTACCTCACGAACCCGTATTGGGCCAAGCGTTTCGATGGCATCAGACGCGTCGCGCCGGCGAAATCCGCGCCCACACCATTCGATACCCCGACGTATCTGGCGTCGCCTGTCCCCGTGCCAGCCGATAGCGCATCGGGCCGTTCGCAGGGGGCACAGGTTGCGGCGTCGAGCAGCAAAGCTACGGTTGTGGGTCGTTATGAACCGCCACCCGTTATAGCTGCTGCACAACGGCCGGCTGCGGATTCTCAGTCGATCGCAACTACGACGGCCGCGGCAGGTTCATACCATACCGCCACCGATCAGTTCGAACCGCCGCCGCCCGCGTTGTCCGCCGCGCAGCGCCAGGCGCAATCGGTGGGCGCTGTATCGCCGACCATCGCTGCAGCCCGATCCGGTTCCGATCCGTTCGAACCACCACCGCCTTCGCTTTCCGCGGCGCAGCGTCAATCGCAGGCAGCAAACGCGATGTCGCCGTCACGCGAGTCGCAGGCTGAATCGAACGCGGTCGCCGCGGCATCGAATTCCCCCGATCCGATCGCAGCCGCCGCCGATGCATTCGAACCCCCTCCGCCCACGGCCCGGCTGGCGGCCCAGCAGGCGCGCTCGGTGCAAGAGCAACAACCGTCATCGGTTGGCCGTATTCCTGCATCGGACTCCGCCGTCCACGTGATGCGCGCATCGACGAATTCGTTCGTGCCCGCGCGTCCCGCTGCGACCGACGACCCCATCGCGAAGTTCGCTAACGGCAGCTACTGAGCCGTCGCTCAAGCCGCTTCTTTCAGCCCTATTCCCGAACCGTACATACCCCGGCAGCGTCTGCTATCGTGTCTCGATAACGATTCCACGCATCAACGAATCGATCATCGGCCTCGATAGGAGTGAACCTCATGGACTTGGGACTCGCCGGCAAAGTCGTGCTCATCACGGGCGGCAGCAAAGGTATCGGCTTCGCGTGCGCGCGGGCGTTTGCAGCGGAAGGCGCGCGCGTCGCGATCGTTTCGCGCGATGCAGCAAACCTCGCACGCGCTCGCGAACAACTCGCGCAAGATGGCTTCCACGTGCATCTCGCGCGCGCCGATCTTCACGAAGCGCACAGCGCGCAAGACGTCGTGGAAGAAGCTACGGGCGCGCTCGGCCCGATCGATATTCTCGTGAACTGCGCGGGCGCCGCGAAACGGTACGACCCCGATCTCCTCGATGCCGACGCCTACAAAGCCGCAATGGAAGCGAAATATTTCCCCTGCATCTACCCGCAGCAAGCCGTGCTCAAGCAAATGGCGGAACGGCTGAGGGCGAACCCGAAAGCCGAGCCGGGTGCAGTGGTGAACATCATCGGGATGGGCGGGAAGATCGCGAGCGATATTCACATCGCGGGGGGAGCGGCGAACGCAGCGCTGATGCTGGCAACGGTTGGGCTTGCGCATCATTACGCGAAGCTCGGCATTCGTATCAACGCAATCAACCCGGGCGCGACACTGACGGAACGTGTTGAGGAATCGCTCGCGCTCGAGGCGCAAAGACAAGGGATCACGCGCGACGAAGCGCTGGCCCGCGGGCAGGCAAAAGTGCCGCTCGGCCGATACGCGAACCCCGAGGAAATCGCCGACGTCGCGCTCTTTTTAGCGAGCCGCCGCGCGAGTTACGTATCCGGTGCCATCATTCCAATGGACGGCGTGGGCGCACCGTTGATCTGAAGCGGGAAGCGGGTGACCAGACCAAGGCACCCGACAACCACCCGTTTCAAAGAAAGCGATGCCCAAACCACCATGCGGCAGCGGACATTACGGCCGATGCGGGGATCGTCAGGATCCAGGCCCAGACGATATTCCCTGCCACGCCCCAGCGAACCGCGCTGAACTTCTGCGTAGCACCAACCCCGACGATCGCGCCGATGATCGTATGCGTGGTCGACACAGGAATACCGAGAAACGACGCAACGAACAGCGTGATCGCCCCGCCCGTCTCCGCACAAAACCCGCCGACCGGCTTCAGCTTCGTGATCTTCTGACCCATCGTGCGAACGATGCGCCAGCCGCCGAAGAGCGTGCCGAGCCCCATCGACAGATAACATCCGCCGATCACCCAAACCGGCGGCGCATCGGCCGTAGCCGATGCATAACCGGCCGCGATCAGCAGCATCCAGATAATGCCGATGGTTTTCTGCGCGTCGTTGCCGCCGTGCCCGAGGCTGTACAAACCCGCCGATATCAGTTGCCACCGCCTGAAGCGCCGGTCCACTTTTGAGGGCGGCGTCCGGAAATACATCCACGACACCACCAGCATGAGCAGCGACCCGAGCACGAAACCCAGCAGCGGCGAGATAAAAATAAACGAGACGGTCTTGAGCAAGCCGTCCATGTTCAATGAGCCCCACCCCGATTTCGCCCACGCTGAACCGATCAATCCGCCGATCAACGCGTGCGACGAACTCGACGGAATGCCGTAGTGCCAGGTGATGATATTCCAGCCGATCGCCCCGACGAGCGCACCGAAGATCACATATTGATCGACGATAGCCGGATCGATCGTCCCTTTGCCGACGGTTGCGGCAACCTTCAAATGAAAGATGAAATACGCAATGACGTTGAACGCAGCGGCGAACGCCACGGCTTGCTGGGGTTTCAGCACGCCGGTGGACACGACAGTTGCGATGGAGTTGGCGGCGTCGTGGAAGCCGTTCATGAAGTCGAAAACCAGTGCGACCACGACGAGCGTAATGACAGCCCAGAGGGCGAGTTGAATCGAATGCATCGTTTATCGAATGAGTGGCGCGGCTGAAATCAGGCGTTTTCCAGCACGATGCCTTCAATGATGTTGGCGACATCCTCGCATTTGTCGGTGATCGTCTCGAGCAGCTCGTAGATTGCCTTTAGCTTGATCAGCGTCTTGACGTTGTCCTCTTCGCGGAAGAGTTTCGACATCGCCGAGCGCAGCACGCGGTCCGCATCCGATTCCAGGCGATCGATCTCCTCGCAGATCTTGAGGATTTCGCTGGCGCGTTTCATGTCGGCCAGCAGCATGACGGCTTGCTGCACACGCTCGGAGGTCGCTGTACAGATATGCGCAAGCTGGCTCATTTCCGCCGTCGATTCGCGCAGGTCGTAGAGCGAAATAGCGGTGGCGACGTCTTCCATCAGGTCGAGGATGTCGTCCATCGTCGTGATGAGCTTGTGGATTTCGTCGCGATCGAGCGGCGTGATGAAGGTCTTGTGCAGCAGATCGATGGTTTCGTGCGTGAGCTTGTCCGCACGTTTTTCGTTGGTCTGGACGTTCTGCTTATGGACCTCCATCTGGTCCATGTTGTCGATCAGCAGTTCGAGTTCGTGACTTGCGTCGACGATGCACTTTGCGTGTGCATTGAAGATTTCAAAAAATTTGCCCTCGGTGGGCATGAAGCGACCAAACATGAAAATCCCGGAAAATGGCCCAAAATGGCGCTGACATAAAAGTGCCACATTGTACCTTCGCGGGATCGCTGCCACACCCTGACAAGCGTCAAATCTAGCGCAGGCGGCGGATCGATTCCTTAGTCGCCGTAGAAATTCTGCGCACCGGCAAAATTCTCGAACTTCGTGTATTGCCCTTGGAACGTCAGGCGAACGGGACCGATCGGGCCGTTACGCTGCTTACCGATGATGATCTCGGCCGTGCCCTTGTCCTGGGTATCGGGGTTGTAAACCTCATCGCGATAAATGAAAAGAATCACGTCCGCGTCCTGCTCGATAGCGCCGGATTCACGCAGGTCGGACATGATCGGGCGTTTGTTCGGACGCTGCTCCAACCCCCGATTCAACTGCGAAAGCGCCATCACGGGAACATCAAGTTCCTTGGCGAGGCTTTTGAGCGAACGCGAGATTTCCGAAATTTCGGTCGCGCGGTTTTCACCGGCCGAACCGGAGCCGGACATGAGCTGCAAATAATCGACGATGATCAAGCCGAGCTTGCCGCATTGCCTCGCCAGACGACGCGAGCGCGAGCGCAATTCCATCGGGTTCAGACCACCCGTTTCATCGATAAAGATTTGCGCCTCGCTCATTTTCTGCACCGCGTGCGTGAGCTTTGGCCAATCTTCGTCAGTGAGACGGCCGGTACGCATTCTGTGCTGGTCCAGACGGCCGACCGAGCCGAGCATACGCATAGTGAGCTGCGTGCCCGGCATTTCCATGGAAAACACGGCCACCGGCAGGCCATATTCCACGGCCACGTATTCGCCAATATTCATCGAAAACGCGGTTTTACCCATCGATGGCCGACCGGCCACAATGATCAATTCGCCGCCATGCATGCCCGACGTCATCCGGTCGAGATCGACAAAACCTGTTGGCGTGCCGGTCACGTCGCTCGGATTAGCGGTGTGATAAAGCGTGTCAATACGCTCGACCACCTGCGTGAGCAACGGCCCGATCTCGAGAAAACCTTGCGTGCCGCGCGCGCCGCTTTCCGCGATCGAGAACACCTTCGCCTCTGCCTCGTCCAGCAACTGGCGCACTTCCTTGCCTTGCGGGTTAAAGGCATCGGCGGAAATTTCATCGGCGACTGAAACCAGCCGGCGCAACACCGCCCGATCCCGCACGATTTCCGCATAACGGCGAATGTTCGCGGCGCTCGGCGTGTTCTGCGCCAGCGCATTCAGATAGGCCAGCCCACCGACTTCCTCGGCCTTGCCGGTGTTCGTCAGCGCCTCGTAGACGGTGATCACGTCGGCCGGACGCGTGGTCGCGATCAGCTTGCCGATCGCCTCATAAATGATCCGATGGTCGTAGCGATAGAAATCGCCGTGCGACATCACGTCCGCAATACGGTCCCATGCGGCGTTGTCCAGCAGCAGGCCGCCAATGACGGACTGCTCGGCTTCGATGGAATGCGGCGGGACTTTCAGCGCATCCAGTTGGGGATCTTTCGACGGTGCGTTCATGGGGAGGAATTATCGGCGAAATGACGAGGTGGCGGGAGGCCGAAAAAACAAAAAGGCGGGAACCGTTTGCGGTTCCCGCCTTTCTTTTACTGCGGCACTACTTTTGCATCAGCGACAGGGCTCAGCCCGGCCGGCTAAATACTTAAGCGTGTTCGCCCAGCACCGACACCGTGACGTCAACAACCACGTCGGTGTGCAGTGCGATCTGGACGGCGTGATCGCCAACCAGCTTGAGCGGGCCGTCGGCCAGACGCACTTGCGACTTTTCGACTTCGGCCAGACCTTGCTTCTTCAGCGCGTCAGCGATGTCCGCGTTCGTCACCGAACCGAACAAACGACCGTCGACGCCAGCCTTTTGCGAGATCTGAACGGTAGCACCGCTCAGCTTTTCGCCCAGGGCCGTAGCGGCTGCCAGCTTTTCAGCAGCAACCTTTTCCAGGTCAGCACGGCGCACTTCGAATTCCGCGATTGCGTCCTTCGTTGCACGGCGGGCCTTCTTGCCCGGGATCAGGAAGTTACGTGCGTAACCGTCCTTGACTCGAACGATGTCGCCCAGGTTGCCCAGGTTGACGACTTTTTCCAAAAGAATGATTTGCATTTGGCTTTTTCCTTATTGCGTCGTCTGATTAGGCCTTGTGCAGGTCGGTGTACGGCAGCAGCGCGAGAAAGCGAGCGCGCTTGATAGCCGTATCGAGCTGACGTTGGTAGTGAGCCTTCGTTCCTGTCAGACGAGCCGGCGTGATCTTGCCGTTCTCACCAACGAAGTCCTTCAGCGTTTCCGTGTCCTTGTAGTCGATGTACTCGACATTAGCCGCGGTGAAACGGCAGAACTTCTTGCGCTTGAAGAGCGGGTTTTGTTGCTGACGACGTTTGTCGAATTTCTTACCAGTCGGGCGGGGCATGTTCAGTCCTTTCCAATATCCTGCAATTCTGTGATGTGAAACACCAGGGTTCGCGCGTTGCGGCTTTTCTTGGCCATGAAGCCCGTGAAGAGCGTTTCAACGCCCATCGCAATGCCTTCCAGCTTGCCGCTCGCAGCTCCGGCCGCTACCGCCGGGAGAGTCAGTTCGATTTGCCGGGCAATGCCCGCTTCGACGACTTCCGTACGGTGGTGCAACGTGCAACTTGCGATCGGGACGCCGGCGGGGGTGTACCGCACCGGTTCGCGTTCCACGACGCTTGCTGTCAGTTGCAGCCGGTTCACTTAAATCCTGGTGGCTTGACGCCTGTAGAGGCTGTCTATTAAGCCTGCGCTTCAGTCGACGGCTGGCTGGCCGCTTTCTTGGCTTCTTCGCGGTGCACTTCCTTCATCATCGGCGACGGACCGGTTTCGGCCTTCTTCATCTTGACAATGAGGTGACGCAGCACAGCGTCGTTGAACTTGAACGCGTGTTCCAGTTCTTCGAGCGTTTCCTGGCTGCATTCGATGTTCATGCACACGTAGTGAGCCTTCGCGAGTTTCTCGATCATGTAAGCCAGCTGACGGCGGCCCCAGTCTTCGATGCGATGGATCGAACCACCGTGAGTCGTGATCGTGGTTTTGTACCGTTCGATCATGGCGGGCACTTGCTCGCTTTGATCCGGATGCACGATAAATACGATTTCGTAATGACGCATTGTTACTCCTTGAGGATATAAAGCCACCCGGGCGTCGGACCGGTGCGGCAAGAGAGAAGCCAGCGATTATAGCGAGATAAGGCCGGCCGCACAACTGATTTACGCATTTCGCGGATTACTTCCGCTGTGTTTTCAATGGCTTAGCTGCGTTAAGCCCGGAGCGTCACCGTTCGCGGCTCCAGTAATCTGGTTGCGCATAGATTTTCTTCAAATAATCAATGAAGTAGCGCACTTTTGCGGGCACGTAGCGCTGCTGCGGATAGACCGCGAGGATGTCGTAATCGGGCAGCGCGAACTCGTCCAGGACGGTTTCCAGCTCGCCCGCCGCCAGTTGTCGCTGGATCTCCCAAGTGGAGCGCCAGCCGAGCCCGTGCCCTTCCGACACCCACCGGTGCAGCAATTCTCCGTCGTTGCAATCCAGATTGCCCGAAACACGCACCGTCGCCAGCTTGCCGTTGCGACGGAAATACCAGCCGCGGTTCTGGCCGCCCTGCAAGTTGAACGCGAGGCAGTTGTGGCGCAGCAGGTCATCGAGGGATTTCGGCTTGCCGTACTTCTTGAAATACGCCGGCGTGCCGCAGACCACGCGCCGGTTATCGGCTAGCTTCACCGCCACGAAGTTCTGATCGACCGCGCCGCCAATCCGGATCGACAGGTCGTAACCTTCGCGGATCAAATCGGCTACGCGGTCGTTCAGGTTAAACGACATCTGCAGCGCGGGTTTATCGGCGAGAAACCCGGGGGCGTGGGGTGCCACGTGCATCCGCCCGAACGCCGCCGGCGCCGACACGATCAGATGGCCGTCGACCGTACGCTGGCCGTCGGCGAGTTCGTCTTCAGCCTGGTTCCAGTCGGCCAGCAGTCCACGGCAGCGATCCAGAAACGCCGCACCCTCTTCGCTCACCACCAGCCGGCGGGTCGAGCGGTACATCAATTTCACGCCCAGCCGCTTCTCCAGCGCATCGATACGCCGCCCCAGAATCACTGGCGACACCCCCTCCTCCAGCGCCGCCGCGGCAAGACTGCCGGCCTCGGCGACCTTCACGAACGTCTCAATCTGCCTGAAGCGGTCCATTTCCGTGTCTCCTTTCCATACTTTTTGTATTGGATAAAACGACTATGGCTGATCTTATCAACACTCCGGCATACGCATAAAGTCCCCTAAACGACGTTCCGCAACGGCGGAACGCAGCAGAACACAATGGAAGGAGACAGAGATGACAAAAATGCGAGCAGTCGACGCAGCCGTTCTCGTGCTGGAAAAAGAAGGAATCGAAATGGCGTTCGGCGTTCCGGGCGCGGCGATCAACCCGTTCTACTCCGCCTTGCAACGCGCCGGCAGCATCGGCCACGTGCTGGCACGCCATGTGGAAGGCGCGTCGCACATGGCCGAAGGATATACGCGGGCAGCGCCAGGGAATATCGGCGTGTGCATCGGTACGTCGGGACCGGCGGGAACGGATATGATCACCGGGCTGTATTCCGCCCAGGCCGACTCCATCCCGATTCTCGCGATCACGGGCCAGGCGCCGCGTTCACGGCTCTATAAGGAAGACTTCCAGGCGGTCGACATCGAATCGATCGCCAAGCCGGTGACCAAGTGGGCGGTGACCGTGCGTGAACCGGCGCTCGTGCCGCGCGTGTTTCAGCAGGCATTCCACCTGATGCGCTCGGGCCGTCCGGGGCCGGTGCTGGTCGATCTGCCGATCGACGTGCAGCTCGCGGAAATCGAATTCGATATCGATACGTACGAACCCCTGCCCGTCTACAAGCCCAAAGCGACGCGTGTCCAGATCGAAAAGGCTTTGGCGATGCTGACGGCGTCCGACCGGCCGTTGATCGTGTCGGGCGGCGGCGTGCTGAATGCGGCAGCCGAGGATCTGCTTGTCGAATTCGCTGAGCTCATGAATGTGCCGGTTATCCCTACGCTGATGAGCTGGGGCGCCATTCCCGACGATCATCCGCTGATGGCCGGCATGTGCGGTTTGCAAACCGCGCATCGATACGGCAATGCCACGATGCTCGCCTCCGACTTCGTGCTGGGTATCGGCAATCGCTGGGCGAATCGTCACACGGGCAGCGTCGAGGTTTATACGAAGGGTCGCACCTTCGTCCACGTCGATATCGAGCCGACGCAAATCGGCCGCGTGTTTGGACCGGACCTCGGCATTGTCTCGGATGCAAAGTTCGCGCTCGAATTGTTCGTCGAAGTGGCGCGCGAGTGGAAGGCCGCAGGCAAGCTGAAGGATCGCGGCGCGTGGGTCGGCGAGTGCCAGGAACGCAAGCGCACGATGCATCGCAAGACGCACTTCGACAACGTGCCGATGAAGCCGCAACGCGTCTACGAAGAGATGAACAAGGTCTTCGGCCGCGACACCTGCTACGTCTCAACCATCGGTCTTTCGCAGATCGCCGGCGCACAGTTCCTGCATGTGTACAAGGCACGTAACTGGATCAATTGCGGTCAGGCCGGCCCGCTCGGCTGGACCATTCCGGCGGCGCTCGGCGTGCGCGCTGCGGACCCGCAACGGCCGATCGTCGCGCTCTCCGGCGACTACGACTTCCAGTTCATGATCGAAGAGCTTGCGGTCGGCGCGCAATTCCAGTTGCCGTACATCCATGTGGTGGTGAACAACTCGTACCTCGGCCTGATCCGTCAGGCACAACGTGGCTTCGACATGGATTATTGCGTCCAGCTCGCCTTCGAGAACATCAACGCACCCGATCTGAACGGTTATGGCGTCGATCACGTCGCGGTGGCCGAAGGGCTTGGTTGCAAGGCGGTGCGCGTATTCAACCCGGACGAACTCGCGCCCGCTCTTCGCCGAGCGCAGGGAATGCTCGCGGAATTCGGCGTGCCGATCATCGTGGAAGTGATCCTCGAGCGCGTGACGAACATCGCGATGGGCGCGGAGATCGATGCGATCAATGAATTCGAGCCGCTCGCCGAAACCGAGCAGGACGCGCCGACGGCCATTGCGCACCACGCCTAAGAGAGAACTGAGCCATGCCGAAATTTGCTGCAAACCTGACGATGCTGTTCAACGAAGTACCGTTCCTTGACCGCTTTGCGGCGGCGTCCGATGCGGGCTTCGAAGCGGTGGAGTTCCTGTTCCCGTATCCGTACCCGGCCACGGACCTTCGTCAGCGTCTCGACGCCAACAATCTCCAGCTCGTACTGCATAACCTGCCGGCAGGAAATTGGGAAGGCGGCGAGCGCGGCATCGCGTGCCTGCCCGACCGGAAAGAGGAATTTCGTGAGGGCGTGACGCGGGCTATCGAGTACGCGAAAACGCTGAATGTGCCGCAGCTAAATTGTCTCGTCGGCATTCCCCCCGCTTCGGTGAGCCTCAAGGAAGCGCGGGCGACTATTGTAGAAAACCTGAAATTTGCAGCCGATGCGTTAAAGAAAGAAGGCATCCGGTTGCTGGTCGAACCGTGCAATTACTTCGATATCCCCGGCTTCGCGCTGAACCGGTCGCAGGAAGGACTGGATGTGATTCGTGACGTCGGCTCGGACAATCTGTTCCTGCAATACGACATTTATCACATGCAGCGCATGGAAGGCGAACTGGCCGCCACGATCAAGCGCAATCTGCCGTCGATCGCGCATATTCAACTGGCCGATAACCCGGGCCGCAACGAACCGGGCACGGGCGAGATCAACTATCCGTTCCTGTTTTCGCTGCTGGACTCACTCGGCTACGACGGCTGGATCGGTTGCGAGTACAAACCACGCGGCACGACTGACGCCGGCCTTGGCTGGCTGCAGGAAATCGCTGGCTGGAAGACTGCGCGAGCAGCGGCATAACTGGAGGAGACGAACGTAATGGCAACAATCGGTTTTATCGGCCTTGGCATCATGGGCGCGCACATGGCGCGCAATTTGAAGAAAGCTGGCCACGCGCTGGTGCTGAACGGCGCCTATCCCGTGCCGGACGACCTGCGCTCGCTGGGCAAACTGGTTGGCAGCTCGACAGAAGTTGCGCGCGCTAGCGAAATCATCATCTTGATGGTGCCGGACACGCCCGATGTCGCGAACGTCCTCTTTGCTGAAGACGGCGTGGCGAAGGGACTCGAGAAAGGCCAGCTTGTCATCGACATGAGCTCCATCTCGCCGCTCGAAACGCAAGCGTTCGCGAAGAAAATCAACGCGCTCGGCTGCGATTACCTCGATGCGCCGGTGTCAGGTGGCGAAGTGGGTGCACGCGAAGCGACGCTGACGATCATGGTCGGCGGTCCCGAAGCGGCGTTCGAACGCGCGAAGCCGCTCTTCGAAGTGATGGGCAAGAACGTGACGCTCATCGGCGATAACGGCGCGGGGCAGACGTGCAAGGTTGCGAACCAGATCATTGTGGCGTTGAACATTGAAGCGGTGGCCGAGGCGCTGCTGTTCGCTTCAAAATCCGGCGCGGATCCCGAGCGCGTGCGGCGCGCGTTGATGGGTGGCTTCGCGGCATCGCGGATTCTGGAAGTTCATGGCGAGCGCATGACGAAGCGCACGTTCAATCCGGGCTTTCGGATCGAGTTGCATCAGAAAGATCTGAATCTCGCGCTGGAAAGTGCGAAGAAGCTGGGTCTGGCGTTGCCGCATACCGCGAGCGCACAGCAATTGTTCAGCGTGTGTGTGGCGAACGGTGGGCGTGAATGGGATCACTCAGGAATGGTGAAGGCGCTGGAACTGATGTCGAATCATCAGGTTACCGAATGAACTGTTTGAAAACCGGCTGATGCATACGCATAGCCGGTTGCATAAAGTGCAATAAAAGCTGGGTCCGTCGAGCGGCGCCCGGTGATGACGTGGAAGCCTTGGTCGGTCAGACGTCATTGCCGGGTGTCCGCCTGCCGGATCTTTTTTTGTTTTGGTGCCTGACTGTGAGCGCGCCGACAGCCCGTCCACACAGTATTGCAACTCCATCGGCGAAATCCGAGAACTATCGCTTAGTTCTCGCGACTAAATGGCTCGGTTCTATCGGGCCGATCTACCGGGTCGCGTTTTTTATTGCGTCGGGTTTCGAAGGGTTTGACATGCCCTGGTCGAACGACGATCCGCGCGTGGCTCCCCGCAAACGATCCTCACTGGCTCTTTTAGGCTTTGCGAAGGCACTCTATGATCTCCTGGACTATTTCGCACTATCCCAATCACACTCGCCAGGAAAAGCACGACCATGACATCAACAACCCCTCTTCAGATCAGATCGGTGGCCGTTGCTGATTTTGATGCATGGTTGACGCTATGGCGCGGCTATCAGGCCTTCTACAAGACCGACATCCCGATGGATACCACGCTGCGCACATGGGCGCGAATGCTCGATCCGGCAGAACCCGTGTTCGGCGCGGTAGCGGTCATGGACGGGCGTGTGGTCGGCATGGTGCATTGGATCATGCACCGGTCATGCTGGACCACCGGCGACTATTGTTATCTGCAGGACCTGTTCGTGAAAAGCGATATTCGCGGAGCCGGGATTGGACGCAAGCTCATCGAGCATGTCTACGCCAAGGCCGCAGAAGCGCAATGCTCGCGGGTCTGGTGGCTGACCCACGAGACCAATACCGATGCGATGCAGTTGTATGACCGCATCGCGGACCGGTCGGGGTTCGTGCAGTATCGGAAGACGCTGGGGTGACCGATAGGTAGGGCTCAGCGTTTCTCTGCCGTCAGTACGTGTCGAACACACGTTGCAAGTCCGCCGGCGCGGTGCCCGCCGCCAGCGCCAACATCAGCAGCACGCGCGCCTTGTACGGATTCAAAGCGCCCGCCGTAATCGAGCCAAGCGCATCGTCCGGCGCAGCGCCGTTGCGCATCACGTGCCCGGCTCCCACCCGTGAGGACCGCACGACCGCCACGCCTTGCTTGACGGCGTCGGCAACGGCTTGTTGCAGCGTCGAATGGATCGAGCCGTTGCCCGTCCCCGCGATCACCAGGCCTTTGACACCGGCAGCAACCAACGCATCGATAGCCACTCGCGACGCCCCCGCGTAACTCGTCACGATCTCGATTGCGGGCAGTTCGGCGCTTATCTGGAACGGGCTCTGCAGCGTGTGCGGCCGCACCACCGAACGCTGAAATTCCACCTGTTCGTCCTGCACCCAGCCGAGCGCGCCGCCTTCGGGTGACCGGAAGGCATCGACGGCATAGGTGCTCGTCTTGGTTACGTCGCGTCCGCAGTGGATCTGGTTATTGAAAGCGACCAGCACGCCCTGCTTCCACGATGCCCGACTCGCCGCCACCGTCACCGCATTTAAAAGATTCAGCGGCCCGTCGGCGGATAAAGCCGTCGCTGGGCGCATGGCGGCCGTCAGTACGACCGGCTTCTCGCTTTTAACGGTCAGATGCAGCAGGTACGCCGTTTCCTCGAGCGTATCCGTGCCGTGCGTGATGACGATTCCATCGATATCGTCCTGCTCCAGCAGCGCGTTCACGCGCGCGCACAACGTGGCCCACAGCGCCGGCGTCATGTCCTTGCTGTCGATGCTCGCGACCTGCTCCGAGTGAATCCGCGCGAGCTGCGACAGCGACGGCACGGCACCGAGCAATTTATCGACGCCGACTACGCCGGCCTTGTAGCCCGAGGTTTTCGCGGCATCGCTGGCCTCGCCCGCGATGGTACCGCCGGTGGCCAGCACCGCGATCCGCGGCAATGAAGTGTGTGAGGAGTTCATGGCCGCAATTGTAGCGGAGCGGCGGCTGGCCGGTCTCTAAGCTGCTTCCCGCAACTGCGCTGCGATCTGCGCTTCATCGAGTTGCGGCGCGAACATCTCGATCAGCCTGTACGCATACGCCCTGAGGAAAGCGCCCTTGCGCAAGCCCACGCGCGTGGTGCTGGCTTCGAACAGATGCTGCGTATCGAGCGCGACGAGTTCGGTATCGCGCTTCTCGTCGAAGGCCATCGCCGCCACGATGCCGATGCCCATGCCCAGCTCAACGTACGTCTTGATCACGTCGGCGTCGATAGCGGTGAGCACCACGTCCGGCAGTGCGCCCACTTTCGCGAACGCCTGGTCGACGTGCGAACGGCCCGTGAAATCGTTATCGTAGGTGACGATCGGATATTCGGCGATTTCATCGAGCGTGAGGTTTTCACGGCCGACCAGCGGATGCCCCTTCGGCACGACCACCGTGTGATGCCACGAATAGCAAGGGAACGTGACGATATCCGGATAACGGTCGAGCGCTTCCGTCGAGATGCCGATATCCGCCTCGCCATTGATGATCATCTGCGCGATCTGTTGCGGACTTCCCTGGCGCAGTGCGAGATGGACTTTCGGGAACACCTCGGTGAATTGGCGAATCACCTTGGGCAACGCATAACGCGCCTGCGTGTGAGTCGTCGCCACGACCAGATGGCCGTTGTCCTGATCGGCGAACTGGCGGGCTACGCGGCGCAGATTCTCGGCGTCGAGCAGCATGCGCTCGATCACCTGATGCACTTCCTTGCCCGGCTCGGTCAGGCCTGTCAAGCGCTTGCCGCGTCGAATGAAAATGTCGACGCCGAGTTCGTCCTCGAGATCCTTGATCTGCTTCGATACACCCGACTGCGACGTATAAAGCACATTCGCGACCTCGGTCAGATTCATGTTCTGCCGGACGGCCTCACGCACGAAACGTAATTGCTGGAAGTTCATGTCAGCCTCTCTTCTTGAGTATTCTTAATGTGCCGGAAACACGCGCAGAACGCGCGGTACGGCAGTCACGCCATCGCCAATATTCAGGTTCAATCCACGCCAGGTTTCGCGATCCAGTTCTGCTTCGAGCACATTGCCTTCAGCGCCTTCCAGATCCACGCGCACCGAACCGCCCAGCGTCACGACCCGCCGTACATCGACCACGATGCCATCGCGATGACCCGTAGCCGTTGGGAACAGCGTGAGGTCGTGCGGCCGGACGTAGGCCACTGCCGGGCCCGCGAAATTCGCTTCGGTGGCGATCGGTTGCGCCGCGCCCTGAGCCACGAAACCGTTTGCATCCACGCTGCCTTTGAGCCGATTTGCCGCGCCGAGAAACTCGTACACGAACGACGTCTGCGGATGATCGTAGACATCTTGCGGGCTGCCGACCTGCTCCACATGTCCACGATTGAGCACCACGATCCGGTCCGCGACTTCAAGCGCTTCTTCCTGATCGTGGGTCACGAAAATGGTGGAGATATGGAGGTCATCATGCAGACGCCGCAACCAGCTACGCAGTTCCTTGCGGACCTTGGCATCGAGTGCGCCGAACGGTTCATCGAGCAGCAGCACTTTCGGTTCGACAGCCAGCGCCCGGGCCAATGCGATTCGCTGCCGCTGTCCACCCGAGAGTTCCGACGGGAACCGTTGCGCCAGCCAGTCGAGCTGCACGAGCTTGAGCAATTCATGCACTTTCTCGCGGATCACCGCTTCGGACGGCCGCTCCTTGCGCGGTTTCACGCGCAAGCCGAACGCCACGTTCTCGAACACGGTCATGTGACGGAACAGCGCGTAATGCTGGAACACGAAACCGACCTGCCTTTCGCGAGCGCCCACGGCCGCCACGTCCTCGCCGTTCAGCACGACCGAACCGGCGTCCGCGTATTCCAGCCCCGCGATCACGCGCAGCAGCGTGGTCTTTCCACAACCCGACGGCCCGAGCAGCGCGACGAGTTCGCCCGCCGGAAAGTCGAGCGAGACGTTGTCCAGCGCGACGAAATCGCCGAAGCGCTTCTGCAAATTGCGAACGATGATGCTCATGGTGATCTTCGCCTTCTAGTTCTGGATTGACACGACGGGCACATCGGCGGGTCGCGCCTGCACTGCTGCAATCGATTGCGACATGCGGCGTTCGGCGAGCAGCTTGAGGGCCAGCGTCACGAGCGCGAGCAGCGCCAGCAGCGAGGCCACGGCGAACGCCGCCGAAAAGTTGTACTCGTTGTAGAGGATCTCTACATGCAGCGGCATGGTGTCGGTTTGTCCGCGAATATGGCCCGATACCACCGATACCGCGCCAAACTCGCCCATCGCACGCGCGTTGCAAAGAATCACGCCATACAGCAAACCCCACTTCACGTTCGGCAGCGTCACGCGGCGAAAGATCTGCCAGCCCGATGCGCCAAGGACGTGCGCCGCTTCTTCCTCGTCGTTGCCCTGCGCCTGCATCAGCGGGATCAGCTCGCGCGCGACGAACGGGAACGTGACGAAGATCGTCGCCAGCACAATGCCGGGCACGGCGAAGATGATCTGTACGTTGTGGTCGATAAGCCAGGGACCGAACCAGCCCTGTGCGCCGAACATCAGCACGTAGATGAGGCCAGAGACGACCGGCGAGACCGAGAACGGCAAATCGATCAGCGTCGTGAGGAAAGCTTTGCCGCGAAATTCGAACTTCGCGATGGACCACGATGCCGTCAACCCGAAGACCACGTTCAACGGCACCGCGATTACGGCAACGATCAGCGTGAGTTTGATGGCGGACCACGCGTCCGGGTCTTTCAGCGAGTCGAAGTAATAATCGACACCCTTAGCGAACGCCTGTGCAAACACAGCAATGAGCGGCACCACGAGAAACAGTGCGAGGAAAATCAGCGCAATGGTGGTCAGGATCCAGCGCACGGCGCGCGGTTCGGTAACCGGATCGAGCTTATGTTCGATCGCACGCGGCACCGCGACGTCCACCGCTTTCTGGTTGGCCGTGCTCATGCTTTCGCCCCATCGATATGCAACGCACCGGCCGAAGCGGGCGCGGGCCCTGCCCCGCTGCGGCTCGTGCGCCGTTGCAGGAACCATTGCAGCGTATTGATCAGCAGCAGCATCAGGAACGACACGCACAGCATCACCACGGCGATTGCGGTGGCCCCGGCGTAGTCATATTGTTCGAGCTTCGTGATGATCAGCAACGACGTGATTTCGGACTTCATCGGCACATTGCCTGCGATGAAAATCACCGACCCGTATTCGCCCAGCGCACGCGCAAACGCGAGCGCGAAACCAGTCAAAAGCGCGGGAAACAACGACGGCAGCACCACGCGGCGAAACGTCAGCCAGCGCGTGGCGCCAAGGCACGCGGCCGCTTCTTCCTGCTCGCGTTCGAAATCTTCAAGCACGGGCTGCACGGTGCGCACCACAAACGGCAAGCCGATAAACGTCAGCGCCACGAGCACGCCCAACGGCGTGAACGCCACCTTGAGCCCGAGCGGTGCGAGAAACTGGCCGATCCAGCCGTTTGGCGCATACACGGCCGCGAGCGCGATGCCAGCAACGGAAGTCGGCAAGGCAAACGGCAGATCGACCACAGCATCCACCACGCGCTTGAACGGGAACGTGTAGCGCACCAGCACCCACGCCACCAAAAAACCGAACACCGCGTTGATCAGCGCGCCGCCGAGCGCAGCAGTAAACGTCAGCCGATACGAGGCCAGCACGCGCGGCGCCGTGACCGCGCGCACGAACGTCGCCCAGTCGAGCGTGGCCGTCTTGGCGAACGTCGCGGCGAGCGGGATCAGCACCACCAGGCTCAAATACGCCACCGTGATGCCGAGCGTCAGGCCGAAGCCCGGCAGTGCGCTGGGCTTGCGGAAAATGAAAGTCGTCATGCCTGAATCATCCAGTTCCGTGGCGCCGCGGGGACGGCGCTTCGGGGTCAATCTTCGGGTTGGTTTTCTGGCCGTCTGACGCGGCCGTAGTGTTATTTCAAGCTTCTTTACGACTACAGCACCGCGAGCGCTTCGGCGCCGGCGATGCTGTCTTTCATGCCGCCGTGTTTACTGCGGCTGATAGATCGAATCGAATACACCGCCATCGGCGAAATGCGTCTTTTGCGCCTTGGTCCAGCCACCGAATGAATCGTCGATGGTGTAAAGCTTGATCTTCGGGAACTGCTTCGTCAGTGCAGCGGGCACCGCCGTCGAACGCGGCCGATAGAAATTGCGCGCCGCGATTTCCTGACCTTCCTCGCTGTACAAATACTTGAGATACGCCTCGGCCAACTTGCGGGTGCCATGGCGATCGACCACCTTGTCGACGACCGCAACCGGGGGCTCAGCCAGGATGCTCACCGACGGCACCACGATCTCGAACTTGTCCGCTCCGAATTCCTTCAGCGACAAAAACGCCTCGTTTTCCCACGCGATCAGCACGTCGCCCTGACCACGCTGCACGAAACTCGTCGTCGCGCCCCGCGCGCCGGAATCCAGCACGCCGGCATTCTTATAGAGCTTGGTCACGAAGTCCTTCGCAGTCGTCGCATTACCGCCCGGCAGATGTTCCGCATACGCCCATGCCGCGAGGTAATTCCAGCGCGCACCGCCCGATGTCTTCGGATTCGGCGTCACAATGGACACGCCCGGCTTGAGCAGGTCCGGCCAGTCCTTGATCTGCTTTGGGTTACCCTTGCGCACGAGGAACACGATCGTCGATGTGTACGGCGACGCGTTATCCGGCAAGCGCTTCTGCCAGTCCTGGTCTACCAGTCCCTTAGCTGCCAGCGCATCGATGTCATAGGCCAGCGCCAACGTCACCACATCGGCCTGCAGGCCATCCAGGACCGACCGTGCCTGACCGCCCGAGCCGCCGTGCGACTGTTTGAACGTGACGGTTTCGCCGGTTTCAGCCTTCCATTTCTTGCCGAACGCCTGATTGAACTCCTGATACAACTCACGCGTCGGGTCGTACGACACGTTGAGGAACGATGTGTCGGCGTGCGCTTGCGCGATCAAACCCACCCCCGACGCCGCCCCGATCACGGCCGTCGCGAATAGCTTCCTTGCTCGTGCGCCCCACCCCGAATTCCGACTCCGCATTCCCCGTTCTCCGTCTTATGTGTTTGAGGAGCCGAGTCTATCGACGGGTCTTCATTATTAAAAATAATTGTTATTCATTCTTTTAGATGAAAAAGTGCTAATGACCGCTGGAAGCGGCGTTGCGGCCATCAAACAGGTGCTGAAGCGCCATGTTTACCCCTTCTGTGTGGTTCCGACGACGTCGAACTTAAAGTAAAGCTTGAAAAGCATCGAATACTGTATAAAACTACAGGCATCTGTTCATCCATACAGTGGACGACCGGCCATATAAGGGGCAAAAGCACGTGACCAAAATGAGCAAACTGACTACGCGGCAGCAAGAGGTTTACGAACTGATCCAGCGCGCTATCGAACGCACGGGGTTTCCGCCCACGCGCGCCGAGATCGCAGCGGAACTCGGTTTTAGCTCCGCCAATTCGGCCGAAGAGCATCTTCGGGCGCTGGCGCGTAAAGGGGTGATCGAACTGGCCGCGGGTTCATCGCGTGGCATTCGCTTGTTGAGCCAGGGCGGCCCTGATGACGGACCCCATCAGTTCACGCTGCCGCATGCCAGCATCATGCAACTGTCCTTGCCGCTGGTCGGGCGCGTGGCGGCGGGTAGCCCGATCCTCGCGCAGGAACATATCTCTCAGCATTACGCCTGCGATCCGGCGCTGTTCTCCAGCAAACCGGACTATCTATTGAAGGTGCGTGGTCTTTCCATGCGCGACGCGGGCATCTTGGACGGCGATTTGCTCGCCGTGCAGAAGAAAAACGAGGCGAAGGACGGGCAGATTGTCGTGGCGCGGCTTGGCGACGACGTCACGGTGAAACGCTGGAAACGTCGTCCGGACGGTGTTGAACTGATCGCTGAGAATCCTGACTACGAGAATATCTTCGTGGCGTCGGGAAGTGATGACTTCGCACTGGAAGGCATTGCGGTTGGGTTGATTCGTTCCGGCGAGCTTTGATTTCCGCAAGGTTTTCGGTTTCTGCTTCTGTTTTGATTTCTGTTTTCTGATTCTTCTGATATGCAGGGCGGCGGCGGGCGTTCCCGCTTCCAGCCGCGCTGCAATTGCATTCCGGTCCTATAAAGCGTGACGGACATCGCAGCCGCGATGAACCGGCGCGCGTCCTATTGTCTTCGGAGAAACATCATGGAACGATTCGCCCGCCTGTTTTCTGCCTCGTTTTTAACGGCATCTTTCGCACCGGCTGCACGCTCGCCCCTGTCGTTTCGGCAATTTCGCGAGTTCGGCCGGTTGCGGCATCTGCGCGCGCTGATCTCCTGCAAGACGCAAACGCCGGCCGACACCCGCGATCTCTTCGACGAACTCCCCGTCCTGCCCTCACGGCAGCCTGCGTTCGCCCGGGTGTCGTTGAGCGCGTCGGTGCATACGCGGGCCGAGCAACGTGCGCCGGTGCGGGTTTATCGCGGGGAATCGCGGGTGATCATGGTTGGCAATATCAACGCCGTATCGCGCATGATCGACCGGTGTATTGACGAAGAACGTGCAGGGGTTGAAGACGGATTGCTCGCCTGATTTTCAATATCGATGAGTTTTGCAGGGATAATTTCGGCGCCGTTGCGGTCCATCTGGAGAGTTGTCTCTACTCTCGCATTCGAGCCGCATCCATCTCATCAGCCACGAGGCGCCCTAACGTATGTCCCGCACCAGCAAGTCCGTTGTAATTGCGCTGATCGTCGTCGTTGTCGTAGCAGCACTCGGTTTGATCTATGCGTCGCCGTATATCGCGCTCGACCGGTTGAAACGCGCCGCCGACGCCCGCGACGCGCAAACCGTGAATCAGTACGTCGACTTTCCGTCGCTGCGTGAAAGTCTGAAAGACCAGGTTGGGCAGTTGCTCACGCGGAAAATCGATACGCAGAAGAGCGGCAATCCGCTCGCGATGATCGGCGCCTTGATTGGTGCAGCGTTGATTGGCCCGCTGGTGGATTCGTACGCGACGCCCGACGGCGTGGCGGCGCTCCTCAACGGCATACCGCCGCGAGGCGATCCGGGCGAAAAACCGCCGGTTCCGTCCGAGGCGAACAGCCCTGCTGGCGCTGCTCCGGGAACCGCGCCAGCGCCTCTATCAGCCGCGCCCGCGCAACCTGCGCCTACCACCGTTGCGCCGTCTGCACCATCCGCGCCGAAGCCCCCGCCGCAAACCACGGCGGGATATCGGAGTTTCGATACTTTCGCGGTGAACTATCAGCATGGCGCCGGCGACGCCCGCTATTCAGCTATTCTCCGGCGCTACGGGCTGTTCTCGTGGAAGCTCGTCGCGGTGGAGTTGAACGGTTGAGCGAGTAATTAGTTACCCACAACAACGGGACAATCTGAGCTGAGCTGAGCGATACCGCCACGGTTTAATCGCGAAGCTCGCTCAGCAACTCACAGTCCTCAGCCGCATCAGACATTCGCCTCGGCTTTCGCGGGCATCGCCGCGTGCGCTGCGTCTTCCTGCTCGGCCGATGTGCCCGTTGGCGACACCGCCACCAAAATGCTGCATGACACCCTATCCATCAGCGGCGTGTTACCCGCGCCCATCCACCAGCGCGCGAGGCCCGTGCGGCACCGATGCCCCACCACTACCAGATCGACCTGCAAACTCTGGGCAAGCCCGGCAATTTCATCGATAGGATGGCCGAACGCAAAGTGACCCTCCGCCTTTACGCCCCGCTCGGTCAGCCATTCCACGCCTTCACGCAGAATGTCGCGGGCGGCGTCCTCGAAACGGCCGCATGCCATATCGGTGAGAAGGCCTGCACTTTGGGCAATGCTGGAGCGCATGTCGACAACAGCCAGCACGTGCGTTTCGGCTTTCAGGTCGAGCGCCAGATTCGCGCCGTCGCGCAATGCCTTGCGCCCTTCACGGGAGCCGTCGTAACACAACAGGATTTTTCGGTAGCTCGCCATGGTGGTTCTCCGCGCTGCACAGGGGCAGCAAAGGGCATCGAAAAAACGGTCGTCAAAGTCTTGCAGATTCTGCCCCGTGGGCCGGGTGGGCGACAAAACCCGGGCCGCGTTGCCTTCATCATGGTGCGTCGCTGAAACGGTGACAACGATGGAAAACGCTAATGCGGCCCCGTCGTTGGTGAAACGCCAAGCGGGCACCATGCCAGGAGCCCCAATCCCTTGATGGGCGGGCTTTCCAGCCACCAGATCCGGCACAACGAACGCGCCGTGAGACCACAAAATAACCGGCATGCGCATCCGCAGTGCAGGTCGCGCGACGGGACGCGCCTCGTTGGTGCAATCGATTAAACTAGTTAGCTTGTTTTCAGACCCAACGCCCGAGTGTTTGCGCATGTCAGATGCAGCAGTGTTACCCAGCCACGCGACCCGCATGACAGGCGCGCCGGCAAACCCAGCGATCGAATTTATCGACGTCGAGAAACATTACGGCGACAAGACGGTCGTCAACGGCCTGTCGTTCCACGTCCAGCCCGGCGAGTGTTTCGGCCTGCTTGGCCCCAATGGCGCGGGCAAGACGACCACGCTCAAAATGCTGCTCGGCCTCACCGCGCCGGATGCGGGCACGATCCGTCTTGTCGATGAACCAATTCCTTCTCGCGCCCGTTACGCCCGGCGCCGCGTGGGTGTGGTGCCGCAATTCGACAACCTCGATCCCGACTTCACCGTGCGCGAAAACCTGCTCGTGTTCGGCCGTTATTTCGGCATGAGCGGCAGCGAGATAGCAGCCGTGGTGCCGTCGCTGCTGGAATTCGCGCGGCTGGAAAGCAAGGCGAATGCGCGGGTCGGCGAGTTATCCGGCGGGATGAAACGGCGGCTGACGCTCGCGCGCGCACTAGTGAACGATCCCGACGTGCTGATCATGGACGAACCGACCACCGGGCTCGATCCGCAAGCGCGGCATCTGATTTGGGAACGGCTACGCTCGCTGCTCGCGCGCGGCAAGACGATCCTGCTCACCACGCACTTCATGGAGGAAGCCGAACGGCTTTGCGACCGGTTGTGCGTGATCGAGGAAGGCCGCAAGGTGGCCGAGGGAAAACCGGACGATCTGATCCAGCGGGTGATCGGCTGCGACGTGATCGAGATCTATGGTCCCGATCCGCAAGCCCTTCGCGAGGAACTGTTGCCGTTCGTCGGCCGGATGGAGATCAGCGGCGAGACGCTGTTTTGTTATGTCGATGACCCCGCGCCCGTGCATCAGCGAGTAAAGGGGCGGCCAGGCGTGCGTTATCTACATCGGCCGGCGAATCTTGAAGATGTGTTTTTGCGCCTGACCGGGCGCGAGATGGTGGACTGATCCATGTCGAGCGAACCGAATGTGAACACCGTGGAATCGGCACCCCGCGCTCCGCGCTCCGTGCAAAAGCCGGAACACGAGCCGTTCGTGGCCGCGATGCCCGCGAACGCGACGAACTGGATGTCGGTCTGGCGGCGCAATTATCTCGTCTGGAAAAAGCTCGCGATTGCCTCGATGTTCGGCAATCTCGCCGATCCGATGATTTACCTGTTCGGCCTGGGTCTCGGGCTCGGCCTGATGGTCGGCCACGTGGACGGTGTTTCGTATATCGCGTTTCTCGCGGCGGGCACGGTGGCGTCGAGTGTGATGATGTCGGCGAGTTTCGAGGCCATGTACTCCGGCTTCTCGCGCATGCATGTGCAACGCACGTGGGAGGCGATCATGCATACGCCGCTCACCCTGGGCGATATCGTGCTCGCGGAAATTGTATGGGCTGCGAGCAAGTCAGTGTTGTCGGGCGTGGCGATCATGCTGGTGGCCGGCGTTCTCGGCTACGCGAGTTTTCCATCGATGCTTTATGCGTTGCCCGTGATCGTCCTGACCGGTCTGGCGTTTTCGAGCACGGCGATGATCGTGACGGCGGTGGCGCCGAGCTACGACTTTTTCATGTTCTACCAGACGCTCGCGCTCACGCCCATGCTGCTGCTTTCGGGCGTGTTTTTCCCGCTTACGCAGCTGCCCGCAATCGCGCAGCACGTCTCGCTGTTGTTGCCGTTATCGCATGCGGTCGAGCTCATCCGGCCCGCGATGCTCGACCGTCCGGCAGAGCATCTGGTGCTGCATGTGGCGGTGCTGGCGGCCTATGCGATCATGCCGTTCTTTATCTGCGCGATGCTGTTCCGTCGACGGATGATGCGTTAAGCGGATAGCCAAGACTTGAGGCCACCCGAAGCGCTTAATAAAAAACCGTTCCAACGTAAGTTGGAACGGTTTCTCTTCGTGCTGTGCTCCGATTACTTCAGCCCGGGCGTGAATTCCTTATGTCCGCCGAACCCGAATCGCATCGCCGATAACATCCGGTCTGCGAACGAATTATCTTCGCGCGACCGGAACCGCGAATAAAGCGCCGCCGATAAAACCTGCACCGGCACCGCTTCCTCGATCGCCGCCTCGATCGTCCAGCGCCCTTCGCCACTGTCGGCCACTTCGGAAGAATACTTGTCGAGCGTGCTGTTACCGGCAAGCGCCCCCGCTGTCAGATCCAGCAGCCACGACGACACCACGCTGCCTCGCCGCCACACCTCCGCTATATCTGCAATATCCAGATCGTAGCGCTGCGCCTCAGGCAACTCCGTCGACGACTTGTGCTTCAGGATGTCGAACCCTTCCGCATACGCCTGCATCAAGCCGTACTCGATGCCGTTATGCACCATCTTCACAAAGTGCCCCGATCCCACCGGCCCCACGTACATATAGCCGTTTTCGACACGTTGATCGCGACCTTCGCGATTCGGCGTGGCGGGAATATCACCGCGTCCGGGAGCCAGCACAGACAAAATCGGATCGTGCCGCAGCACCACGTCCTTGTCGCCGCCGATCATCATGCAATAACCGCGCTCGAGTCCCCACACGCCGCCCGACGTGCCTACATCCATGAAATGGATGCCCTTCTCTTTCAGCTTCGCCGCGTGGACGATGTCATCCTTGTAGAAACTATTGCCGCCATCGATAACCGTATCGCCCGCTTCCAGGATCTCGTAGAGATCGTTCAGCGTGTCTTCGGTGATCTTGCCCGCCGGCAGCATCAGCCAGACCGAGCGCGGCGCAGCCAGCTTTTGGACGAGATCGCCTAGCTCGCTTGCGCCGGTCGCGCCATCGGCCACGACCGCCTGCGTCGCTTCGGGCGCATGGTCGTACACCACGCACGTCTGCCCGCCGCGCATCAACCGGCGTGCAATGTTCGCGCCCATCCTGCCAAGTCCCACGATTCCGATCTGCATGATGGCTTACTCCTTATGGCTGGTTTTAACGCGTTCGATCTGCTTTTTCGCTTCGTCGTAGACGTGTTCCGGCGTAAAGCCAAACTTCTTCTTCAAGTCGGAGAGCGGCGCCGACGCCCCGAACGTATGCATCACGACTTGCGAACCGAGACGGCCCACATAACGATCCCAGCCGAGAGTGCCGGCCTGCTCCACGCACACGCGCGCGTCCACGTCTGGCGGAAACACGGAATCCTTGTAGGCTTCATCCTGCCTTTCGAACAGATCCCATGACGGCATGGAGACCACCCGCGCCGCGATGCCCTCGCTCTTGAGCTTCTCGTAGGTATCGACGCACAACGACAGTTCGCTGCCCGTCGCCATCAGGATGACTTGCGGCTTCTTGCCGTTTTCAGCGTCGGCGAGAACATACGCGCCCTTGTGAACGCCCTTCGCCGATGCATATTTCGAGCGGTCCAAAGTCGGCAGCGGCTGGCGCGAGACGATGATGCAAGCCGGCCGATGCGGCTCGGACAGTGCGGCACGCCACGATTCGGCGACTTCGTTTGCATCGCCCGGACGGTAGCTGCTGAGTCCCGGCACGCCGCGCAACGAAGCCAGTTGTTCGATCGGCTGATGCGTCGGGCCGTCTTCGCCCACGCCGATGGAATCGTGCGTGAACACGTAGATCACCGGCACTTCCATGATGGACGAAAGCCGGATCGGCGGCTTCATGTAGTCGCTGAAAATCAGGAACGTGGAACCGTAGGGGCGCAGATTCGACAATGCGATGCCGTTGCAGATCGCACCCATGACATGCTCGCGAATACCGAAGTGCAGGTTGCGGCCGGCGTAGTTGTCATGTTCGAAGCTGCCCGCGCCTTCGAACTTCATGTCGGTCTTGGTCGATGGCGACAAATCCGCCGAGCCGCCGATCATCCACGGGAAGCGCTTCGCGATGGCGTTAAGCACCTTCCCCGACGATTCCCGCGACGCCATGCCCTTCGCGTCGGCGTCGAACGTGGGGATGTCCGCGTCCCAACCCTCCGGCAACGCATGCGCTTCGATCTGCGCAAACTCCTTCGCCAAGTCCGGATACTTCTTCGCGTAGTCATCGAAACTCTTTTGCCACGCTTCGCGCGCCGCTTTGCCACGCGCGCCGATGCCCTCGTTGAAATGCTCGTACACGCCGTCCGGCACCAGGAAACTGGAATCCTCCGGCCAACCGTAGAACTTCTTCGCGAGCTTGATTTCATCGACACCCAGCGGTTCGCCATGCGCCGCCGACGTGTCCTGCTTATGCGGCGCGCCCCAGCCAATAATGCTTTTCACCACGATCAGTGTGGGTTTGTCGGTCGTGGCCTTCGCCTTGTTCAGCGCGGCTTCGAGCGCGGCGCCGTCGTTGGCGTCGTCCACATGCATCGTGTTCCAGTTGTAGCCCTTGAAACGCGTTTCCACGTCGTCGCTGTACGCCAGATCCGTGTGCCCTTCGATCGTCACGCGATTGCTGTCGTAGATCCAGATCAGGTTCGACAATTGCAGATGCCCCGCCATCGACGCCGCTTCGTGCGAGATGCCTTCCATCATGTCGCCGTCGCCGCACAGCGCATACACGCGATAGTCGAAAATCTGCGCATCCGGCTTGTTGAAACGCGACTCGTACCAGCGCGCGGCCATCGCCATGCCGACGCTATTTCCAAGCCCTTGCCCAAGCGGACCCGTCGTGGTCTCGACGCCCGTTGTCATCCGGTATTCCGGGTGGCCCGGCGTCTTGCTGTCGAGCTGCCGGAAATGCTTGATGTCATCCAGCGATACGGCCGGGCCATCCGTTGGCTTACCAGCATGATCGAGCGCTCTCACACCAGTCAGATGCAGCAGCGAATACAGCAGCATCGACGCATGGCCAACCGACAGCACGAAGCGGTCGCGATTCGGCCACAGTGGCTCGGTCGGATCGTAGCGCAGGTGGTTTTGCCAGAGATGGAAGCCGACCGGTGCAAGTGCCATCGGCGTTCCCGGATGACCGGAATTGGCTTTTTGCACGGCGTCCATGGACAGCGTGCGGATGGTGTTGATGGCGAGGGTGTCGAGATCGGAAGAGGACTTCGAGGGGGATTGCGGCATGAGCGACGACTCCTTTTGCGTAGGGCGCGCTGAGGCACGAGAGGCGCCACAGCGGGCAACCGAGACCTTCGAGCAAGTGTAGTGCCATGAAAACAGGCGCGTCACCAAAGAACAACGAAGCGCGCGCCACCAAAGGAGCGGCGCGGCTTATGACTGACGATTACGACATCGGACGCGACAACAACTTTACGCTTGAAACCGTGCAAAAACGAACGCGATGGGTAAAAAATCGTGGTGCGTTTCGATCACCGGATGTCGACCACCATAACGAGCGCGTATGACATTTTCCGGTGGTTTTATCAGGGCGCGGGATTAGGCTGGGTTTCGTGAAGCAAGTTGATTTCAGCCAGAATCTCGTCCGACAATTTCACGTCCACGCTGCCGATGTTCTCATGCAATTGCGCGAGCGAGGTTGCGCCGATCAGCGTGCTGGTCGTGAACGGACGGCTGTTCACAAACGCGAGCGCGAGTTGCGTCGGGCTCAGGCCGTGACGCTTGGCGAGCTCGACGTAGCCGCTGATGGCCTTGATCGCGTGCGGCTTGCTGTAGCGTGCAAATCGCTCGAACAACGTGATACGGGCGCCTGCCGGACGCGCGCCACCCTCGTACTTGCCGGACAGCCAGCCGAACGCCAACGGCGAATACGCCAGCAGGCCGATGCCTTCCTTGTGCGTGAATTCCGAGAGCCCGGTTTCGAACGTGCGGTTCACCAGGCTGTACGGATTCTGAATGCTCACGATGCGCGGCAGGCCGAGTTTATCGGCGGCATTCAGGAATTGTGCGACACCCCAGGGCGTCTCATTCGATACCCCGACGTAGCGGATCTTGCCTGCCTTCACGAGATCGCCAAGCACGCTCAGCGTCTCCTCGATAGGCACCGTGTATTCGTCCTCGACCCACGGATAATTCGCGCGGCCGAACGTCATCGTGCTGCGGTCCGGCCAGTGCAGTTGATACAAATCGACGTAATCCGTCTGCAGCCGTGCAAGGCTGGTATCGATGGCTTCGGTCAGGTTCTTCCGGTCGAACTGGTTGCCCGCGCCGCGGATATGCCGCGGATTATGCGGCTGGCGCGCGGGTCCCGCGACCTTGGTAGCGAGCACGATCTTCTCGCGCGCGCCCGGGTGCGCGGCCAGCCACGTGCCGATATATTCCTCCGTGCGCCCTTGCGTCTCGGGGCGCGGCGGCACCGGATACATCTCGGCGGCGTCGATCAGGTTGACACCGGCCTCGAGCGCGGCATCGATCTGCGCGTGCGCATCGGCTTCCGTGTTCTGCTCGCCCCAGGTCATCGTGCCCAGTCCGATCAGGCTGACATTGATATCCGTTCCACCGAGTTTCCGGTACTCCATCGCGTGCTTCCCCATGTTCGTGTTCAGGTTTTAAAGGCGCTAGCCGAATGCCGAAGCTACCATAGCCCCGGCCATGCTGCATCGAAGCTCATCGCAACGGCGCTGTCCGGTCCACAAACGATAAAGCTTCCGTTTTGCCTGTCATCGTCTTACATATTTACATCATCCAAGATCCAAGCAGGAGAACGCCTTCGATGCAGGCCCCCGACCTCACCCGCACGACGTCCGGCGCGGCGAACCCACGCGGCTCCTCCGTCATCGTGACGCTGGTCGCGGCGACCTTCTTCATGGAGAACCTCGACGGCACGATCATCGCCACGGCGCTGCCGCAGATGGCGCGCTCGTTTTCCCTGCATCCCGTCGATCTGAGCCTTGGTATTACGTCGTACCTGCTGACGCTTGCCGTGTTCATCCCGATCAGCGGCTGGGCCGCCGATCGCTTCGGCCTGCGCACCGTGTTCGCCGGCGCGATCGCCGTGTTCACGATTGCGTCCGTGCTGTGCGGCATGACGTCCACGCTGCCCACGTTCACGGCGGCGCGCGTGCTGCAGGGTATCGGTGGCGCGATGATGGTGCCCGTCGGGCGGCTCGCGGTATTGCGCGCTACGCCCAAGGAAGGCTTGATGCGCGCGATTTCGATCATCACCTGGCCGGGCCTTGTCGCGCCCGTGATCGGGCCGCCGCTCGGCGGGTTTATCACCACGTATTCGTCGTGGCGCTGGATTTTTTATCTGAATCTGCCGCTTGGGGTCATTGGTCTTGTGCTGGCGCTGCGTTACCTCGACAACACCCGCGAGCATGCAGGCCGCCGCTTCGATTTTCTGGGTTTCGTGCTGTGCGGTCTTGCCTGCACCACCCTGCTCTACGCGATGGAACTCATCGGCCGTAACGACACGCCCTGGGTATTCGCGAGCGGCCTGATTGCGATGGGCTTGATCGCAGGCGCGGGAGCGTGGCTACATGTGCGGCGGTCAACGGAGCCAGTGGTCGATCTCACCGCGCTGCGAATCAGGACCTTCGCCGTCGCGATGGGCGGCGGTTCGCTGTTTCGCATCTCCATCAGCGCGGCGCCGTTTTTGCTGCCGCTGATGTTTCAGGTCGGTTTCGGGCTGAACGCGTTCGAATCCGGGCTCCTGACGTTGTCCGTATTCGCCGGCAATTTATCGATGAAACTCGTCACCACGCCCGTCATGCGGCGCTTTGGCTTTCGTCCTGTGCTGATCGTGAACGGGATTCTGGCGGCTGTGTCGCTGGCGGTGATGAGTTTGATATCGCCGACAACACCGACCTGGATCGTCGTCGCCGTGTTGTTCGCGAGCGGACTGTCGCGCTCGCTGCAATTCACTGCGCTGAACACGCTCAGTTTCGCCGATGTCCCGAAGGCCCAGATGAGCGGCGCGTCCGCGTTGTCGAGCACGCTGTTCCAGTTGACGATGGGCGTAGGCGTCGCGTTGGGCGCGATTGCGTTGCGGCTCGCTGAGTGGATGCATGGCCGCGATACGCAGACAGTCGTGCCCGCGGATTTCAGCGTTGCGTTTCTGATTGTGGCGGCGGTCGGGTTGCTGGGCGTGGCGGACCTGTTCAGCCTGCATCGCGATGCGGGGGCTGAGGTGAGTGGACATCGGCGAAAGGGGTGAGGGAGGAATCGGCTGACTGCGGATTTCAGCGATAGCCCCGCCCCGCGAGCGACCAGTCAGTGCCCTTTCGAGCGTTACGGTAAAATTACAAACTCGGCGCCGGAAAGGCGCCCAACGCTCAAAAATAGCAGTTCCCATGTCAACAGCTTTAAAACCCAGCCCGCGCCGCGTAAGCGTTGCCCCGATGATGGACTGGACCGATAGGCACTGTCGGTCGTTTCACCGCATCTTGACGCGGCATACGTGGCTCTACACCGAGATGGTCACCACCGGCGCTTTGCTCCACGGCGACGTCGCGCGTCATCTCGCGTTCACGCCAGGCGAAGCACCCGTCGCGTTGCAGCTTGGCGGCAGCGAACCGGCCGATCTCGCCCACAGCGCGAAGCTGGGTGAACAGTGGGGTTACGACGAAATCAACCTGAATTGCGGCTGCCCATCAGAGCGCGTGCAGCGCGGCGCTTTTGGCGCGTGCCTGATGAACGAACCGCAACTGGTCGCGGATTGCGTGAAAGCCATGCGCGATGCGGTATCCATTCCGGTCACGGTCAAACATCGGATCGGCGTCGATACGGTCGAGGACTACGCATACGTGCGGGACTTCGTGGGCACGGTCGCCAATGCCGGATGCGAGGTGTTCATCGTCCACGCGCGCAACGCGATCCTGAAGGGCTTGAGCCCGAAGGAGAATCGTGAGATTCCGCCGTTGAAGTACGAATATGCGTACCAGTTGAAGCGCGATTTTCCGCATCTGGAAATATCGATCAACGGCGGCATCAAGACGCTCGATGAGGTCGAAGAGCATTTGAAACACGTCGATGGCGTGATGCTCGGCCGAGAGGCCTATCACAATCCCTATGTGCTTGCAGCCGTCGATTCGCGTTTTTACGGCGCAGAGACTCCCGTGCTGTCGCGCGAGGAAGTAGAGGCCCGATTGATCGACTATGCGCGTCAGGAAGTGGCACGCGGGACATTCCTCGGCGGCATCACGCGGCATTCGCTAGGCTTGTACCGAGGTGTAGCGGGTGCGCGTGGCTGGCGTCGCGTGCTCTCGGATAGCCGCAGGCTCGCGACCGGCGATCTGGCGATTTTCGATGAAGCACGCACGCATCTGCGCGAAGCCATCGAATTGATCGAATAAGGGACTAGGCAAACCGAATCTTTGTTCGTATAATCTCGTTTCTCGATTCGGCAAGCCAGTTCCTGGTGACCCAGAGAGGCAGTAAGAAGTAAGTCAGTGGTGGCTGTAGCTCAGTTGGTAGAGTCCAGGATTGTGATTCCTGTTGTCGTGGGTTCGAGCCCCATCAGCCACCCCAAAAGATTAGTTAAGGCTAAGCCGTTCCGAATTAAAACCGGAACGGCTTTTGTCTTTTCTGAAGTCACTCTGTAGCGTTCGGACTTCCATCCCGCATTCACCATCGTGTTTATAGGGTGCCGTGTTTATAGGGTGCCAGTCTTCGACGTCCGTGCAAAAGCCCCTGGACGATTTCCAAGCTCACGCTGCAGACAAAAAACCACGAGCGGTCCCGCGACAAAACCGCCAACCCGCAAAAAACGAATCTTTAGCATTCTCCGGTGTCACAAAAGCAAAAGGCAGCGCTTGCCAGTCTCGATCAAAGCGTGCCGCCGATCCGGAGAAACCCATGAACTTCCGTGCGATTAAAGCGCTCCCCGGCACCGTCGTTGCTCTTGCCTTGCTAACGGCGGGAATTGGCATCGGAACTGGGACGAGCGCGCAAGCTCAGACCGCTGCGCCAGCCAGATCCTCGTCGATGGCCAAACCACCCGTTGCCCCCAGCGCCGCGAACGCGAACGGCGCGCGTATGTACAACCCCGACAACATGCCGACGAAGCGCCCCGCCCTGCCGCCCAATAGCGGCCGCATGCTGCACAACAACCCGGCAAGCGACGCGATCGCGAAATAAAATCGGCGGGCGCGGCGCATTAGCAAGCACCCGTTGCATCCACCGCAAAGCGGGCCTCGATTGCACCATAACGCGGCATGCCCGACCCTATAATGACGCCACCTTAAAATATTCGCGCAGCCGCTGCTCGCGTCCCAAGCGGTGCTTTTCAATGCAAAAAGTGATTCTGCCGTTCGTCGCGGGCTTTCTCGCCGCCCTGTTCTTCCGTGAATCCACCATAGCGCTGTTTCACGCGGCGGGCGTCGTCGATCCAGCCGGCTACTCCACCGCTGCGTTCCTGCCGCTGGGCATTCCCGAATTCATCGTCAATGCGTTGTGGAGCGCATTTTTCGGCATTCTGATGGCATGGCTGCTGCGCGTCGCGCCCGACCGCACGGCGCCGTGGATCGGTGCACTGGTGTTCGGCGGGATCGTGCTGACGGCCGCGAGCGTGTTCGTAGTCGATCCGCTGCGCGGCATCTGGCCGAGCGGCAACATGCTGCCGCGGCTAGCACTTGGGTTTGCATCGAATGCCATGTGGGGCTGGGGCGCGCTTGTCTTCATGCGCGCCTTCATGGCCGGCAGCGACGCGGACTAATCCGCGAGTGCAGCAAGCGGATGGTCGCGTTCAGCCCACGGGCTATCGAACATCCGCAGCACCTCTTCGCGCGTCACATCTTCCATACGCGTCACCTTCCACGCCGGCTGATTGTCTTTATCGACGATACGCGCCCGGATGCCTTCCATCACATCGCCATGATCGAACGTCGCACGCGTGAGTCCGAGGTCGCGACGCAACGTCTCGGCCATGCTCGACGACTTCGCGCGATCCACGAGTTCCAGCGATACGTCGACGGATAACGGCGAACGTTCGCGCAACTCAGCCGCCGTATGCGCTGCCCACTCGCTTTCTGCGCCGCTCGTCACGCTCTCCAGCGACTTCAGGCAGGCCGCGCCGTTGCCCGAAGCAAAATGCTTGTCGATCAACACGCGGTCCCGTTCGAGTTCACTGGCCTTGCCTGCATCGCGCCGAGCCTCGGCTTCGATAAACCGCACAACCTCCGCGCCCGAAGCGAAAGATTTCTCCTTCAGCGTGTCCACGAGCGCGGGCCGCGCTTCATCGTCCATATAGGCGTCGGCGAGACCGGCGTAGAGGGCATCGGCGGCATCGATTGTCGCGCCCGTCGCGGCGAGATAACGCCCGATCGCACCTGGTGTACGCGCGAGAAACCAGCTCACACCGACATCCGGAAACAAGCCGATACGCGTCTCGGGCATCGCCATCTTCGTCGAGCCCGTGACCACGCGCACGCCGCCCGTATGCTGCGCGCCTTGCGAGATGCCCATTCCCCCGCCCATCACCACGCCGTTCAGCAACGCGATATACGGCTTCGGATACGTAAAAATCGCGTGGTTCAGACGGTATTCATCGGTGAAAAATTCGTCGATAACCGCGCGCTCGCCCGCCTTCGCCGATTGGTACAAAAAGCGGATATCCCCGCCGGCGCAGAACGCGCGCGGATGCGGGCTGTACACGACCACCGCGTGCACCGACGCGTCGTCGCGCCAGGCCCCAAGCGCGCGATGAATGGCATGCAACATTGGCGTGGACAACGCATTCAGCGCCTTCGGCCGGTTCAGCGCGATAAAACCAATACCCTGTGCACGTTCAATACGAATTTCGTCGATAGTCTCGGTCATATGCAATACACGTCTTAATAAATGTGAGTAGAACTTGAGAGTATGGCGTTGAACCTCACGCAGTGCGCGCGGACGGCCTCTTTCGAGCGGATTTTTTCTTGACGCCGACGTATCGACCCGGCAAACAAAGGTTAAGCATTGTGTCAACAAGTACATCGACTGGCGTAGGCAAATACTTCGCCGCGGTCAGGCTCAACGACACAACGCCATGCAACGCAGTCCACACTATTTCGGCTGCAGCCGGCGGGTTCTCGGAGGACGCCAGCGCCTGCGTGAATAACGACAGCGCCGACTCGCCGGCCGCTTCGGGGTCACTGAAGGCTGCGTCCGTGTACGCCGGATTCTGCATGAATATCAGCCGATATACCTCCGGATGCGCCCGCCCGAACGCAACGTACGCATGCGCCATCGCCTTCACGCGCTCGCCGGGGTCCAGCATGGAATCGTGCGTATGCAGCGAGGCGAGCAACAGCGCGTGACCCTCGATGCACAGCGCGTGGGCGATTGCATCGCGTCCGCTGAAATGCAGATAGAGCGAAGCGGGCGAATAACCGACATCCTCGGCGATCTTGCGCATCGACAACGCGTCGAAGCCCTGGCGCACGACGATTGAGCGCGCCGCATCGAGGATATGGCTTCGCTGGAGCGGCTGATTAGAGAGGTGTTGCGTTGAACGGGCCATCCCGCGCATTTTCCGCGAGATGCGGATCAAGTCAATTCAAAACTGAACGGTGTTTAGCGCGACCGTCTTATGAGAATCTGTAATGAGCCTGTCATCATGCCGCGCCCGGCGGAAAATGCCCGCTTTTCAACAGCACCGGCGCGCCCTGACTGATCGACAGATGCTCCCGCGCCACAGCTTCGATCTTCGGGCGCGCCGCGTCGAATGCGCGGATCCAGCCGCTGCTGTCGCAACTCTCCACGCCGAAATGATCTTCAAGCGCTTCGACTGAAATCGCGCATGGAATGCGCTCCCCGTCGACCAGTGCGGCAAACACCACAGTCAGATTCGCGTCGCGATACGCGGGCGCGTCGGCCGGAAAGTGGATGTTCATGATTGCCTCGGGCGCAAGAAAAGCGGGATCGCAACGATGGTACTCGCGGCGCCCGGATTCGGTCTACCCCGCGGCGGCCATGCTCTTGCGGACCAGCTCGGTCGGCACGTCGACAATCTTCAGCGAAACCGCGTCCGGATCGGCGTAGTCGAACTTCAAATGCCGGCTCATATCCCTCACCTGCTCGCAGAAGCGGTGCTGGACGGGTTCGGAGACGAGATCGAAAAGACTCAGCGCTTCGGCCTCGAACCGGTAATGCACTCCCCAGGCGATATTGCCCGGGTAAGTCGCCATACCGCCCGTGCGCCAGCTCACGAACAGGCACGGTTTCGCGTCCGTCCCGATTTCGCTGATATCCGCGCCGCTCGGAAACAGATCGAGCAGCGCCTCGGCAACACATCGCATCGCCGGGTGGCGGATATTGAGCGAACGCATCAGCTATTTTGCAACAATCTGTCAATGTAAGCGCGGGCCGCTTGCTCTACGTAACCCAGCGCCTCGTCCTCGGTTGCAAAGCGCCGCTGCTCGCCGAGATCGACGAGCGCCTCGAACTGACGGACATTGTCCGGTCCGCCCTGCGCGACGTTCACCGTGCCTACGTAAATGGGCGGATTCGGCTTGCCGCCGGCCTGATCCGGTGACTGGGTCAGACGTGCCGCAGCGCTAATGTAATAGCCGCGATACGGGCCGCTAACGCGTTCAGCCATGGTTGTCCTCTCGTACGTTTTATAAGTGTTCGTCAATGTCCCACGCTTCTGTATGGTTTGCGTCCTCGCAAAAAGTTCTCGCTCGTTGCATCCGGTTGCATTTTCTTCCGGCAGCCGGACGTGGGCTGCGTTAGAAAGGTCAATCGTCAGAACTTGCTTCGCAAGGCGCGCACCAGCGATACACATCGTGAAGCGGCCAATCAAGATGCATTTGATGTACATCAAACGCGCGGCTTTTTACCGCGTTCAGCGGCGTGTGGGAAAATGCGGCACGAAATATGTCCGGGAAAACGTTCGGGCGTGGGGTTGTTGCCTGTCAACCGACCTTGGCTCGGCCCGCTCGAACGCAGTCCGGCGTGGTCCACAAGAGGAACAGAATGAAGCAATTTGCACGGCGCTTGCCGCTTACCCCATCGTTTCAGGTTTTGCGTGTTTTACAGACCGCCGGCGTGATCGCAGCGGCCGCGGGTGCGATGAGCCTCGGCGGATGCGCATCGTCGACCGATGCCTCGCTGATCCATCTCCCCGATGGCCAGAGCGGCTACGCCATCAACTGCAGCGGCGCGGACGCCAGCACGACGTGGGCGAGCTGCTACGTCATGGCCGGCGATAAATGCGGCGCGACCGGCTACACGATCGTATCGAAGGATAACGAGGAAGGCGGACCGTCGGGCGGCAGCATCACCAACGTGGTATCGGCAAATGTAAAAAATCGTTCGATGGTCGTGCGTTGTAATTGACGCAATTGACGCGTCGACGTGCCGCCCGCCGTACAGGCGCATGTACGCCTAGTGCGGACTCACCTTTGAAAACACGTTCAGCACGATCACACCCGCCACGATCAGGCCCATGCCGAGCACGGCAGGCAGATCGGGGATCTGCTTGAACAGCAGCGCTGCCACCAGCGTGATCAGCACGATACCCGCCCCCGACCACACGGCATACACAATGCCGACGGGCAGCGACTTCAGCGTCAGCGACAGCAAGTAGAACGAGATGCCGTAGCCGATCACGACGATGACGGACGGCACCAGCCGCGAGAATCCCTCCGATGCCCGCAAGGCCGATGTCGCCACGACTTCGGCAACGATAGCGACCGCGAGCAGCACATAAGCGGATGAGCGCATGTATTACGCCTTGTCCGGTGCAAACGCGAGCGCGCTTGCGTCGTGGCCGAGGACCGCGCACAGCGCTTCGACCACGAATTCATGATCCTGGCGTTGCGGCAAGCCGGACACCGTCACCACGCCGATCACGCCTGCACCTTTGACCGTCAACGGAAACGCGCCGCCGTGCGAGGCGAACTCGGCGGCGGGGAGACTGTATTTATCCGCGAGGGTTGCGGATGCCTGTTGCAGACTCAAACCGATCGCATACGAACTGCGGCGGAAGTGCTCGACCGTGCGCGCCTTGCGTTGCACCCAGCGCACGTTGTCGGGCGTGGTGCCATTGAGGGCGGCAAAGAACAGCGGCTGGCCGAACGTGCGCACTTCTATCGCCATGACCGCGCCTCGCGCGACAGCCATTTCGCGAAGTTGCGAGCCAATCTGCCAGGCACGGTCTGAATCGAATTGCGGGAAGACGAGCATCTTTTCCTGTTGAGCGATGGTCTGCAAGTCGTGGTTGATGTTCATGAGCAATGGGTTCCTGGCAAGTGACAGATCAAGCGACGCTGCCATAGACGCGCGACGCGATTAGACAAATTGTGACATGCCCCGGCGATCGAGCTTGCTTGATCGCGTCATTGAACTGCTTTTCGACGACTAGTGCGCGTCGTGAACGCTTGATGTGCGAATCGCCATATCGGCTAAGAAATCTTAGTTTTTCTTGGTTCGTCTTAATTTGTCTTATAAAGTTAATTGGTTCGGGTGCCTAATATGTTGTTTATCTTGCACTACGAGGCGAATTAGGAACTTTCTCATTAGGGCATTCCGCCTTGCTCAGTAGAGTTCGAGCCCTGTCCACGCAGCCATCGACGAGTCCGCTTCGTTCCGACATGCGCAGCGGCCTCTCGCTCGCGAACAACCACATCAATAGCGTCGGTGCGATAAGCAGCGCGATGGCGATGATAGCGGGCAGCGCGGCAGCCATCATCGCCATCGCGGACAAGGACAACCGTTTTGCGGCAGACACGGGCGTGTATCGTGACAAGGCAGCTATCGCGATTGGTTTCCAGAAGCGCTTCGGAACCAACATGGTGCTGATGGTCGGCGGTTCGACGACCGGTGACGAAACTACCGGAGGCGCAGGCTTCGCGTTCGGGCTCTAACTGGCATTCAGCCAACTAAGAAGCACAGTTGAAAAACACGGCCGCTGATCTCATCAGATCAGCGGCCGCGTCCTTTTATTCGTCCAACGCTATGTAGTGCAACTCGAGCGACGCCTCGCACTTGCGGCACTTGCGCTCAGCGTCTCAAAGCATTTGCCCACGAACACAGTCGATGCTCCTGATAGCCCGATGCTGTGTTCAATCACGTCATCAACCAGAGCAACGTGACAAACATGTTGCGCTGCAATCACCGTTGTCTTATAATCTTTTTCGCGGGGTGGAGCAGTCTGGCAGCTCGTCGGGCTCATAACCCGAAGGTCATAGGTTCAAATCCTATCCCCGCAACCAAAGATTCAACGTCAAAAGCCCGGTTCTGCGGGCTTTTTTCATTTCAGGCGCTGATGTTCTTTTTTAGCCTGTAGACCTAGCGCCTTGAGCGATACCAGTGTCACAACAGGTCGCATCTCAACCGAACGAATGGCGCTTCCACGCGTGGCATAATCGAGCGCTTAGCCGCTTTGGAAGCCACCTTTAGCACCATGCGCCGTCGCCTAGTCCGCAAGTTCGGCAGCCTCATCGGATTGCTTGCAATCCTGATGAGCGTGCTCGCTCCGGCTGTATCGCAAGCACTTGCTTCAGGCGCTCACGCCGAGACTATTCTTAGCGCTTACTGCTCGGCGGCATCGCAGAGTCAAGCTGAAAAACACACGCCTTCGCAGCACTCCGCCGCAGGCCATTGGGACGCATGCGGCTACTGCAATTTCGCGGCCCATTCGCCTGCTGCGCCGCCTTCAACGCACGCGCTTCAACCGCGTCTCGCAGCGACATCCCCCGCCACCAACGCGCGCGTTGAATCTATCGCGCCGTATGCGCCGGTGTTCGCCGCACAACCTCGTGCACCACCCTTCTCCGCCTGATTCTTCGCACTGTCGCCGGCGCTATTTTGCCGGCTCTCATCTCTCGCGTAAAAACAGGATCAGCATGACCTCGTCCCTTGCAAACATCGCAAACATGGCTAAGCGCGGCGCGCTTGCGGCCACGCTTCTCATCACCGCTCAACTGGCCGTCGCTCACGCGCTGCCGAAGCAACAAAGCCCTGCACCCGACTCGACCGTCGAAGCGCCGCATGAAGTCGCCATCGATTTCTCTGAAGGTCTCGAGTCGGCGTTCAGCACGCTGGTTGTCGTCGATGCCGCCGGCAAACAGGTCAACAGCGCAAAGTCAGCCGTCGATGCCACCAACAAGAAGCACATGAGCGTCGCGCTCGGCGATCTCAAGACGGGCACGTATCAAGTGGAATGGACAGCGGTAGCAGACGACGGCCATCGTACTAAAGGCCACTACCTGTTCAACGTCAAGTGAGCCGGCCATGAAAAAAACTACGCTGATTCACGCCGGCATGCTTTTGGTATGCGCTCTTGCGGCATCGGGCGCGCAAGCCGCGACACTCGAAGCACACGATTGCTGGATCCGTTCGATGCCGGCGAGCCTCCCGTCATCGGGCTACTTCGTGGTATCGAATAGCGGCGATAAACCCGCTACCCTCACCGGCGCCGAAACCCCCGCGTTCGGCATGGCGATGCTGCATAAATCAACGAGCAACGGCAGCACATCGACCATGTCGATGGTCGAGTCCGCCGAGGTTCCCGCGCACGGTACGCTTGCGTTTGCACCGAGCGGTTATCACCTGATGCTCGAGGACGCCCCGAAGCCGTTGAAGGTCGGCACAACGATCCCGTTGAAGCTGACGTTCGCGGACCAGTCGAGCATCGAGACGACATGTGCAGTGAAACCGGCGTCCACATTAGGCAAGTAAGCTCGCAGCAGTAAAAAAAGGTGCGCCGCAACTGGATTGCGGCGCGCCTTTTTACCTGACGTTGTCTGTGCCACCGAGCCGGGCGCATCGAACAATCAAGCCGCTCAATGCCCCTTGAAGAGATCCATGATCTCCTGGCGCTCCGCCGGGTTCACGTTGGGCGGCGGCACGCTCGGAGGTGTCATGCCACCGGGACCGACACCGCCCACCGCATCGCTTGCACCTTCAGCCGGATTCGCCGAATCCATTCCGATACTCGCGACAAAACCATCGCCCGGCGTTTTATCGGCGTAAAACAACTCCCCGTCGATGTTCGTCAAACCGTCAGGCATCGCCATGGGTTGCTGCGGAACCTTGGCGAGCGCCCGTTGCATGTACTCGACCCAAATCGGCAATGCAAGTTGTGCGCCGAACTCTCGGCTACCGAGCGATTTAGGCTGGTCGTAACCCATCCACGCGATCGCCACGAGCTGATGCTGATAGCCCGCGAACCAGCCGTCCTTCGCGTCATTGGTCGTACCGGTCTTGCCCTGCAAGTCGTTGCGCTTGAGCACGTTGGTGCCGGCGCCCGTGCCGCCGGTTGCAACCGAATGCAGCAAGCTATTCATGACGTACGCGTTGCGCGGCTCCAAAGTTTGCGGCGCGTTGCTGCCGGCAATCAGCGGATTGGCGCGCGAAACCACCGTGCCGCGTGCATCGGCTACTTCACCGATCAGATACGGATTGATCCGCGAACCGCCGTTGGCGAACACCGAATACCCCCCGGCCAGTTGCAGCGGCGTGACGAGACCGGCACCCAGCGCGAGCGGCAGATAAGGCGGCGTCTTATCCACATCGAAACCGAATTTCTGCGTGACGTAGTCCTGCGCGTACTTCGTGCCGATGTACGAAAGGATGCGGATCGACACGAGGTTCTTCGACTTCTGCAAAGCCGTGCGCATGGACATGGGGCCCTCAGGCTGGTCGTCGTCCTTCGGCTCCCATGCCTGGCCGCCCGGTGAAGCCGGCGGGAAATACAACGGTGCGTCATTGATGATGGTCGCCGGTCCAAGCCCCTTTTCCAGCGATGCGGAATAAATGAATGGCTTGAAGCTCGACCCCGGCTGGCGCCATGCCTGCGTGACGTGATTGAACTTGTTCTTGTTGTAATCGAAGCCGCCGACCAGCGCGCGAATCGCGCCATCCTGCGGCACGAGCGAGACCAGCGCACCCTCCACTTGCGGCAACTGCGTGATGCTCCAGTTGCCCTTTGCGTCTTGCATCACACGCACGATGGAACCCGGCTTGATCCGCACCGCTGCCGATGCATTGCTGCGCAAACCGGCTGCGACGAAACGCAAGCCGTCGCCGGTGACGGTCGCCGGATCGGCGTTGACGAACGTCACCACCACCTCCTTCGGATTCACCGATGTCACCACGCCCGCGACCAGATCACCGTTATCGGGATGATCGGCGAGCGCGTCGTCGATGGCTTCGTCGCGGTCGTCCTGGTTCGTCGGCAGATTGACGAACCCTTCCGGCCCGCGATACCCATGGCGCCGCTCGTAATCCATCACGCCCTTGCGCACGGCGTTGTACGCCGCTTCCTGATCGGCGGAATCGACAGTCGTGGTCACCGAAAAACCACGCGTGTACGTGTCGTCGCGATATTGCGCGTACATCATCTGCCGCACCATCTCCGCAACATATTCCGCGTGCACGCTGTACTCCGTGCCCGTCACGCGCGCGTGTATTTCTTCGGCGCTGGCCTGGTCGAATTGCGCTTGCGTGATGAAGTTCAGGTCGAGCATGCGCTTCAGGATGTATTGCTGACGAACCTTCGCGCGCTTCGGATTGACGACCGGGTTATAGGCCGACGGTGCTTTCGGTAAACCGGCGAGCATCGCGCATTCGGCCAGCGTCAGGTCCTTGAGGTCCTTGCCGAAATACACCCGCGCCGCCGATGCAAACCCATACGCCCGCTCGCCCAGGTAAATCTGGTTCATGTACAGCTCGAGAATCTGGTCCTTGGTCAGCGCCCGCTCGATCTTGTAGGCGAGCAGCATTTCATAGACCTTGCGCGTGTAGGTCTTCTCACTCGACAAGAAGAAGTTGCGCGCGACCTGCATGGTGATCGTGCTTGCGCCCTGCGATGCACCGCCGTGCATGATGTCGCTCAAGCCTGCGCGCGCAATGCCGATGAAATCGACGCCGCCGTGCTCGTAGAAGCGGTAATCCTCGATCGCGAGGACCGCCTTCTTCATCTGGTCCGGAATCTCGTCGAAGCGCGCGATACGTCGACGCTCCTCGCCGAATTCACCGATCAGCACGTGATCCGCGGTGTAGACACGCAACGGCACTTTCGGACGATAGTCGGTCAACGCGTCGAGCGACGGCAGGTTCGGCCCCATCACGACCAGCGCATAACCGATGATCAGCGCGCCGACTATCGCCGCGACGGCGAAGAGGCCGACGAACCACAACACGATGCGCGCCGCGATCGAGGGTCCGGCTGACGACTTGCGGGTGGGTTGACGGTAACGATTGGGACCATCTTGATCCCGGTCATCGCGTGGAGCGTTCGAGGAATTCGGTCGTTTGATGATTGGCATGACTTGGATTGAACGGTGCGCCCCTAAGGCGCCCGGTGCGCCACGCCCTGACGCTGCGTGACGATAAATGTTGGGGTGGGCGAAAGCCGTGGCCAGCTCCGCCGTGTAGCCGATGTGTAGCGCTGCGGCCCGATCGAAATGTGGAAGCGCTCAAATAAGCGTTCGCACGAAAAATCGACCTGGACCTGCTGCGTCGCGTGCCGTTGCCCCCCGGACTGGCTGCGCGTTCCCGCGAATGACGCCGTTATCACATTGTAAGAAAACCTGCAACGCTGGCGGCCACGCAGAATAACAGCGCATTTTAAAGAATTCGAGCGCCGAGTACCGGCAGCGATACGATTTTTTTGTAAGTAAATCCCGTGGAATGGGCCGCCGCGCAAGTATGTCCGACAAGGCTGACCGTCTTGGGCCACATCGCGGGCACGGCTCTATCACCACTATCTCAATATTGCAAGCCATTGATGCGGTGACCGTTTGAAGAGCGGCTCGGGTGATGTGCGGGCGCGCACGAAAAGATGGCAAACCGATATGATGGACACCTTGGTTGCGTGGTTTGCCGTACCGCCGCGCACGCCGAAAGCGCATCAAATGGCGTTGCCCGTGTCGGATATCGGCCGTTCGGACTTGCCCAGCCCTGCTTGTGAGGCGCTCATGACTACCAAACCCAGCGAACGCATCGTTGTTTTTGTCACCCCCGCGCAGAAACTTGCGATTACCAGCACCGCCGATGGCCTTGGCATCAGCGTCAGCGAACTCATGCGGCGCGCCGTACTGAGCTTCAACGCGACCAGCGAGCAAGTGAAAGTGGCAGGTCTCGTGGACAAGTTGCGTGCGCCCAAAACGCCTGATCCGCTGAATGTCGCGCTGCGGCAAGTCGCCGAACGAGCCGCCGCGCGTGAGGCCCGGGACGCCGCGCAGGTCGCCAAGGTGGCCAGCAAACGGACGTTGGCCGCCGAACCGCCAGCAACGTTGGCTGCGCGCAAGCCGGACATGGGCGACGTCTTGCCGGAAACCTGCGATTCCGAAGAGGACCTCGGTTCGCCGGATGAATCGGATAAAGATGCCTCGCTTTCCGGGCGCTCCTGACTGAACTGCTTGTCGGACCGTCTGCAAACGGTCCGGTTGTTCAAGCGCGCGGCACCACGCGCATGGTCACCGTCACCGCAACGGCCGACGCGACCGCGCTGGCGACTGCGCCCCACGCAATATCGATGAATACAAGCGTTATGCTCCAGCCTTTCAGCGTGACGAGATTGGTCAGGTCATACGTGGCATAAGCGATGATCCCAAACAACAATCCGCTCACCAGGCCGCGCATGGCGCTCTGCCCGGTCACGCCCGGCACGACGCAGAAATGCACCAGCCCCGCGATGTAGATCACATAGAAGATCGCCGCCGCGCCGAAGTTGGGTTTCGGCAACATTGACGTCCTCCCCGTCCTCAGCCATCAGCTGCCGCTTACGCGGAAAGGGCGGGGATTCCTCCAGCGAGACGGCCACGTCCGACCGCGAGAATGTTGATGGCGGCGTTGATGTCGCGGTGGTGATACGCACCGCATACCGCACACGCCCATTCTCTTATTCCAAGACCTGCGACACCTTTGGGCCCCGTGCGAGACTGGCAGCACGAACAGGTCTGGGTTGAATACGCTTCGTTGACTTGCTCGAACCACACGCCTGCGTCATCGCATTTGTACCGGAGCATGGTTCGCAACATCCCCCAACCTGCATCGAGCACGGACTGGGCCATCCGTGTCTTTGCCAGGGCAAGGGAATTCACATGGCCTACGAAGAATCGCGTCGTACTTGCGCACGAGCGCTGTGGAGTGCTTGTGATGCTGATCCTTGCGACGGTTCGCGGCTTTCGCGCAGAGTGCGCGCACGAGCTCCGGCTTCTTCGCCCGCTGCGCCCGGGCAATCTTCTCTTCGAGTAGGCGATGATGCGGTTCAAACTCGAGCAGGACGGCATCGCTGGTCGCGGCACGGCGCAGATTCAGATCCAGTGCGACGGCCTTGCCGATCGCCGCAGGGGCTAGTCTGGGTTGCTTCTGGAGCTTGATCGTGACGTTCAGATACCAGCGCCCGCGCGCGTCTTCGCTGATCGAACCCGTACCCAGCCTGTACTTCGACAAGCCGTAGCTGTCCCACAGACCCAGCGGCTTGCCGGCGAGAAACACCTGGGCGTTGCGATACTGGATCGCGCTCGGATCGCGCTCGACTTGAAGGGGATCCACCCCAGGCTGCGCTTCGCACCCTTGGACACTCGCCATCTGAGCTTCACCTTGCGGAACTGCCTGCGGCGGCTTGCAAACTCTTCGGCCACTGCCTGCACGGTTTGCGAATGGAGCGGCAGGCCTTCCTT
>NZ_AEJF01000209.1 GCF_001028175.1 Caballeronia mineralivorans PML1(12) | reverse complement strand
TCTCCAATCTCGTGCTGATACAAATTTCGCGTAATCACGCCGAGCCAGATTGCATCGAGAATCAGGAAAATGACCGCCGTAACGGCAAACGCAACGACAAACATCCCGGGCATGGTTGATCCGTTCTTAATTCATTCAAAAACGTGAAATTCCGCGGCGGTGCTGGCTAAACCAACCGCATGGTGTACCGTTAAGGTAAAACAGTTAAGCCCGGTTTAAGCCGTTGCGTGGTTTAATACCCCGGCAAAAATCGGATAATGCGCACGGGCGAAAGCGTGAAGTTTAAAGATCATGCACTGTCGGCCAAACCAGCCGTCAAGCTACGGATTCCAGCTCGCAACAAAGTGTATCGGTGAGCTTGCAATCCGCGCGTCCGGCCCGATTTATCCGACGCGCGGTGCCGTGGGCGCCGCGATTAATCAAACGTTCATCGAATCTTCATCGAACGTTGCTGCCTGGCAGCCGACTTCATTTCGGAGGAAACTCATGTCGCTTTTGGATTCCATCTCGCGCACCGTCAAGGGCCTGCTGAACGACGCCGCCGATACCGTGCAGGACCCGTCGCGCGACGCTCGCCAGATCGTTCGCGAACTCGACGACAGCATCGCAAAGGCCGAGAACTCGCTGATCGAAATCGAGGCGCAGGTTGCCACGCAGCAAAGCAAGCGCGACGTTGCTGCCGAGAAGGCGAAGAAGTATGAAGACGGCGCCAAGCGCGCGCTGCAAAGCGGCGACGAAGCGCTTGCACGCGAAGCGCTGGGCGCGCAGGCAAACGCGGAAACAGAACGCGATGCGCTGGCCGCCGAGTTGGTGACGCTGGTGCCGTCGGTGGATCATTTGAAGCAGCAGATCGACGATATGCGCCAGCGGCGCAACGAGCTCAACTCGCGCTCGAACATTCTTCAGGCCAAGCAGCAGATCGCGACCGCGAAAGATGTCGCGGCGACCGCGCTGGGTGGCATTGGCGGAAAAAACCTGTCGGAAGACTTTCAGAAGCTGGAAGACAAGGTGCAGCTATCGAATGCGCGCTCGGATGCACGGCTGAACTCCGCCGATCAAAAGAGCGGCAAGGCGCTTGAAGACAAACTCGCGGCGCTCACGCGTGGCCCGTCTGTCGAAGACCGTCTGGAAGCGCTCAAGAAACAGATGAATACGCCGGCGCAGTAAGGCGTTGGTTCGTGTCGGCGCGAAGGCTTGCGCCGGGTGCGAACAGCAGGACCAAGGCTTGCGCCCTTGCGGGGCGAGCGCCGAAAAGCGCGGATGAGTGTTCAAGCTGCGCGCAGTCGAAGACGCGGCGGACTACGGAATACCGTGGTTCGCCGCGGGCAGCATTGGGATATTGCATCGAAATGTCGCATGGAATGGAGACGGGTGCGAACGCCCCGGTCCGCTGATGAAAAAATATGTGATGGCTGTGGCTGCATCGCTGATGCTGGTGTCCGCTGCGGCGTTTGCCGTGCCGAGCGCCGCCCAGATCGAGCAGTCGATGACACAAGGCAACTGGCGCCAGGCCGACGCCCAATTGACCGAAGTGCTGCAGGCGCATCCGAACAATGCCAAGGCGCACTATCTGTACGCGCAAGTGCTCGACCGCGAAGGCCGTTCCGCCGACGCGCTCGCTCAGGTTCAACAAGCGCGCACGCTCGATCCCGCTATCAAATTCACCGATCCGTCGCGTTTCAACGCCATGGAAGCCCGTATCCGCTCGGATGCGAACCGCGTGAATTCATCGGTGAATACGTCTACCTCGACGTCCACCGCGGTCACGCGCAATCCGTTCAATCAAGGCGCTGTAGCGGCTCCTGAAAAACACGGACCGTCGATGGGCATGTGGGTGTTGCTCGCGGTCCTGTTCGCCGGCATTGCGCTTGTGCTGCGCTGGGGTCTGAAACGCGCGCGTTCAAACGATGACGGCCAGGCCGATGCCGAACGCCGCACGCAACTCAAGCGCGCAACCGAACTGCTCAACGACGTCCGGTCGCTGAAGCTCGACGTCCGTTTGTCGACACAGCCGGGTCATGAAGCGATGCTTCAGGAAGTCGAAGGCATCGAGACGCAACTGCGCCAGATGGTCGAAGCGCTGTCCAACTCGAAGAACCCTGTGCCGCCGTATGCGATCGAAGATCTGTCGAAGCAGATCGACAGCGTGCGGGCACGTTCGGAAGGCAGACCTGATCCGCGTGCGACAACCGCCCCGGCAACTGCCGATGGTCAGTCAGTTTATGCGCAGGAAGCCGAGCGCTTTGGGCGCAACCCGCAAGGTCAGCCGCCCTACTCGCCTTATCCGCCGCAACCGCAACAACAGCCGCCGGTCATCGTGCAGCAAGGTGGTGGGTTTGGAGGCGGCATGGGCGGATTGCTGACGGGCGTGCTGCTGGGCGAAGCGCTGTCCGGAGGCAACCGCGAGCGCGTGATCGAGCGCGAAGTTCCGGTCGACGACGACGAATTGCGGCGCCGTCGTGGTAACGACAACAACGGTGGCGGTCTCGACTTCGGCAATGGCTCGAACGACTGGAGCGACAACGGTGGCGGCGTCGATCTTGGCAGCAACGATTCCGGCAACTGGGACAACGCCTGAACTGACTGCGCGGCTGCGCCGGATGTTAAAAGGCTCCGGACGAATCAAACAGATTCGTCCGGAGCCCTTTTATTGGCGCCGCCAATTCAACGCGGATTCAAGCCGATACCGTCTTCATCCGCCCCCAAGAAAGCGCAGCAGCGCCCAAAGGAATTTGAAGAATCCAACGATAAATTCCCAGATGCGTTCGAGTTGATCCCAGTTCGCGACACGCATGAGTGCCTCGAACATCATGTCGACCGGGTGCACTGCACGAGATGCCGCGATGCGGATGAAAACGAGGGGTGGCAATGTAAGCGCAACAGCAGGTCAAGGTTCATGACCCGCATGATAGCCGTTACAAACCGCTGCCGTAGATCACGGCCTCTTACCCCGCGTTACCGCCTTCCGGTTCGACTTCGTCGGTGAGCGCTTCTTCCAGGCGCTTGAAGATCCGTTTCGTCGCACCGCGCGCATGCAGCGCGAACAGCAACAGCGATCGTCCGGTTACCTGATAAACCGCGCCCGAATCGAAATCTTCCAGTTCTTCGCGGATCGGCGCATTGGTGTCGATCAGGCAGCTCCACTGGTCGCTGCCTGGAATGTCGGGCAACGTCAGATCCACGACATCGTGATGCGCGTTGAGCACGAGCAATAACGTGGCGTCCGATGCCGGGCGGCGAATGCCCGTTGCCTGCGCGCGGCCGTCGATCACGAGCCCGAAGCAGCGCATCGACGGATCGTCCCACTGTTCCGGCGTCAGTTCCACGCCCGCAGGACTCAGCCATTTCACGTCGGAGAGTTGCAGGTCTTCATGGAACTCGCCTGTCAGAAAGCGTCCGCGACGCAGCACCGGCAGCGTGTGCCGCAAGGTGGTGAGCTTGCGCACGAAGTCGTTGAGCGCGCGGCCATCGTCGTCGATGTCCCAGTTGACCCAGCTGATGTCGTCGTCCTGGCAATACGCGTTGTTGTTGCCTTGTTGCGTGCGCCCGAACTCGTCGCCAGCGAGGATCATCGGCGTGCCTTGCGAGAACAGCAGCGTCGCCAGCATGTTGCGTTTCTGGCGTTCACGTAGCGCGCGGATCTCAGGGTCATCGGTCGGGCCTTCCACGCCGCAATTCCATGAACGATTGTCGGAGCTGCCGTCGTTGTTGTCCTCCCCGTTCGCCTCGTTGTGCTTCTCGTTGTAGGAGACGAGGTCGTTCAGCGTAAAACCGTCGTGCGCGGTGATGAAATTCACGCTCGCCCACGGACGGCGGCCGCGGTGATTGAACTTGTCGCCGGAAGCGGTGACGCGCGTGGCCAGTTCCGCCGCCACGCCCTCCTCGCCCTTCCAGAACTCGCGCACGGTATCGCGGAATTTATCGTTCCATTCGGCCCAGCCCGGCGGGAAACCGCCGACCTGATATCCGCCGGGACCGCAATCCCACGGTTCGGCGATCAGCTTCACGCTGGAGAGAATCGGGTCCTGGCGGCAACTGTCGAGGAAACCGCCACCTTCGTCGAAGCCGTAGGGCTCGCGGCCAAGAATGGTCGCAAGATCGAAACGGAAGCCGTCCACGTTCATCTCCGTCACCCAGTAGCGCAGGCTGTCGGTGACCATTTGCAGCACGCGCGGATGCGACAGGTTGAGCGTGTTGCCCGTGCCGGTATCGTTGATGTAATAACGCTTGTCTTCGGGCAGGCGATAGTACGACGCGTTGTCGATACCCTTGAACGACAGCGTCGGCCCGCGTTCGTTGCCTTCGGCCGTGTGGTTGTAGACCACGTCGAGAATGATTTCGAGGCCGGCTTCGTGGAAGCGGTCGATCATCTGCTTGAGCTCGGCGACCGCGCCCGGGCCAAGCGCAAAGAAGCGCGGATCGGCGGCGAAAAAGCCGATTGTGTTGTAGCCCCAGTAGTTGGTGAGGCCTTTATCGGTGAGATGACTGTCGTTCACGAACGCATGGATGGGCAGCAGTTCTACCGATGTCACCCCCAGGCTCTTGATGTGCTCGATCACCTCCTTCGTGCCCAATCCCTCGAACGTGCCGCGCAAATGTTCGGGCACGGCCGGGTGGCGCTTCGTGTAACCGCGTACGTGGGTTTCGTAGAAGATCGTCTGTTCCCAGGGCACGCGAACGCGCGTCGGGTGAACCCACGAAAAGTTCTGGTCGACCACCTGGCACTTTTGTACGAACGGCGCGCTGTCGCGTTCATCGAACGTGAGGTCGTCGCCATCCGCGTTCAGGGTGTAGCCGAACACCGCGGGGTCCCATTTCAGCTCGCCCACATGCGCCTTGGCGTACGGGTCGAGCAACAGCTTGTTCGGATTGAATCGGTGCCCGTTCTCCGGCTCGTACGGACCATGCACGCGATACCCATAGACCGCGCCCGGCTTCAAACCGAATAAGTAGACGTGGAAAACTTCATCGGTGTATTCAGGCAATTCGATGCGTTCGAGTTCCTTTTCGCCGCTGTCCTCGAAGAGGCACAGTTCGACTTTCGTGGCGTGCGCGGAGAACAAGGCGAAGTTGACGCCCTCGCCGTCCCAGGTCGCGCCCAGGGGAAACGGCGAGCCTTCGGCAATGCGGATATCGTGTCCCATGTATGCGGGTGTCCAGGTGTTGGGTGCTTCAATCGATGTGGTGATGGGTGCTTCAGCCTGCCTATGCCGCGAACGTTGGCAGGGCATGGGGCGACGGGTCTTCGCGTTACCCATGCAACGCCCATCCGAGGCCCACGGGCAGAAGAAAGAGCAGGTTTCGTGCCCATCGGAGAGCGTCCATTTCGGACAGCTTCCGGCTGCTCACGCTTTCCGATACTGTCCCTATTCTGCAGCTTCGCCGTTCTGGAAAACTCGCCGTCTGCGCGTTTGGGAGCGTTTGGGAGCGTTTGGGAGCGTTTGGGAGCGTTTGGGAGCGTTTGGGAGCGTTTGGGAGCGTTTGGGAGCGTTTGGGAGCGTTTGGGAGCGTTTGGGAGCGTTTGGACCCGGGGACTGTACGAAATCGCCGTTGGCGCGCATCGTGTTGATCTGCTGCCGTAGTCGGGCTGACCATAGTGTCCAACCGATCGCACCGCATACGCCATCGCTCAACCGGAGGAAAGCCGTCTTGCCCACCCATCCCGCTTCACCTGCGAATCCACCGATCAACCTGGCCGGCACGTCCATCGGCAACGCTGAGGAAAGCCGCGTTCTTGGCCGTTCTCTGCGCGACTCGGTCCCTTTCGACGCGCACGCCTCCTGGAAGCCGGAAGACGACCGCCCCGGCCCCGTTGCGCGCGTGCTCGCCAACAACGCTGGCCGGCAGGAACGGCTGATTCCGCTTCGCATGTCGCGCATGGCCGCGTCTCCGTTTGCGTTCCTGCGCGGCGCGGCGACCGTGATGGCGTGGGATCTCGCGCGCACGCCGTCCATTGGGCATCATGTGATGATCGACGGCGACGCGCATCTGAACAATTTCGGCCTGTTCCGCACGCCCCGGCAGGATGTCGTCTTCGACCTGAACGACTTTGATGAAACGCTGGTCGCTCCATGGGAATGGGACCTGAAACGGCTTACTGCCAGCATCAACGTGGCGGCGCGCGAAAACGGAGTCGATGCCGCCGGCCGCGAGCGCGCCGTACGATCCGTCTGCGCAGCCTATCGGACCACGATGTCAACGCTGGGACAGGTCCCCGCCTACGAGCTGTGGCAAATGCGTTCGTACGCGAGCGTGTTGCATATCGAAGCACCGGTCACGCTGGATTCAACCGAGAAGGCGACCATTGCGAAGGCCGTCGAGCGCGCGACCAAGCACAGTCACGCGACGATGCTGGCCCGCGTTGCCGAGCCGGACGGCAAAAGCTGGCGTTTTCGTGAGGATCCGCCAATCCTCACGCAGCTTGACGCGGCGCAGAAAAATCACGTTATAGAAGGGCTGCACGGGTACTTGCATACCATCGCGGGGGAATGGCGCACGATGCTCGAACGCTACGATGTAGTCGATGTCGCGCATCGCGTGGTGGGTGTCGGCAGTGTCGGCACACGCGCGTACCTGTTGCTGTTGATCGGGCGGGCTCACGGAGATCCGCTCTTCATGCAGGTGAAGGAAGGCATTGTGCCGGCAGCGGCGCCGTTCGTGCCGGCGATGCCCGAGCCGTTCAGCCATCAGGGGCGGTGCGTGGTGCACGGCCAACGCCTGCTGCAAAGCTCCTCTGATCCGCTGCTTGGCTGGACGACCATCTCGGGCCGCGATTTCTACGTGAGGCAGATGAAGAACATACGCGGCTCGATTCCGGTCGAGTGGCTGCACGGCGCGACCTTCGACTTTTACGCCTGGTGCCTCGGCCTGCTGCTGGCCCGCGCACATGCGCGAACGGGCGATGCGGCACTGATCACCGGCTATTGCGGCAGCTCGGATCGCCTCGATGCAGCCTATGCCCGATGGGCTGAAAACTATGGCACGCAGACCGTCGCGGATCACGCTGCGTTCGTCCAGGCGATCGCGCAGGGCCGTGTGACAGCCGCGCCGCCAGAAAAAGCGTAGCGCTGCGGGTCCGGCCCAAACTTCAAGGCAAGGAGAGCGGGATCGATCCGCCAAGCCTTATCCAATCAGCTGATGACGTCAAAAAACCCGGGACGCAAATGCTACCGATTCGCTATCATTGCCGTTATCCGTTTCAAAACGGTGAGAGCCTGCACAGAAAAGCAAAGGCCAGGAGGGCGGCTCGAAACCCGGTCGTCGTCTAATGGCACATCCCTTGCTGCCGATTCTTATGAACTTAATGGAGGAAGCCACGCATGAGCATGATTCAGGAGTTCAAGAGCTTCGCCCTCAAGGGCAACGTGATGGATTTAGCTGTCGGTGTGATTATCGGCGGCGCGTTTTCGACCATCGTCAATTCGATCGTTAAGGATCTGATCATGCCGGTGGTGGGGCTGGTCACGGGCGGTCTTGATTTTTCCAACATGTTCATCAAGCTTGGCAACATCCCACCCACTTTCAAGGGCAATCCCGACTCGTACAAGGACTTGCAGACCGCGGGTGTCGCCGTGATCGGTTATGGCTCGTTCATCACCGTACTGATCAACTTCATCATCCTGGCGTTCATCATTTTCCTGATGGTCAAGTTCATCAACAAGCTGCGCAAAGCGGAAGAACCGCCGCCTGCCGCAACGCCGGAAGACGTGCTGCTGCTGCGTGAAATTCGCGATTCGCTTAAGGCCGCGCCGCGCGTCTGACCTGAAACGGCGTCGGTTCAGAAGGGCCCGCAACGGTCGTCGCGGGCTTTTTCATTTTTGGGTGCAATCCCGGGGCGAGTGGCTTTCATGACGCGCGTTTGAATTTTCCTAGTGATTTTTCGTCGCGGCGGGGTTTCGTAGGTCTATTATTGAGACTGAATGCCATGCGAGCCGCAGCAGGGTTATCGGCATGATTCGTGCGGCGCCGCGGGGCCGGTCGAGCCTGACCTGCCTGCGGTGTCCTAACCTGAATCGCCGTGAATCCACCACTTCGATGTGCTATAAAAGATCGATGTGTCCAGACAAACGAGCGGCCCGCCAGACGGGAGTGGCCGCATGAGGACGCTGCGTTTTTTGCAATTCTTTTTCAGGCGAATTTTTATGTCCTTCCCGAAAAAGCGTAGACGCGCAAAGGTCGACGGTGACGAGTCTTTCCTCGCCGTGCTTAGGCATTTCAAGCCGTTCGGCCAGCTTGATACCAAAATTGCACGCGCCCGCGCACAGGATGAGCCGGTGTTGTATGCGCATGTGCTGCCAGGGCTCGACGTGCTTCTTTGCAGCGTTCGCGGTGCGCAGCCGCCTTATCCGGCGGTGGACGAGCTGCGTCGCCGATGCATTGAATGCATTACGAACGCGCTGGAGCAACCGCTCGATGGGTTGGAAAATGGCGGTTACTGGTATGAAGCCAACGGCTTCGGATTTCTGGTGTTTGCCAGCCGGGCACGGACGCAGATCTTGAGCGAATTCGGCGCGTCGGCGAGTGCGCGCACGAGGCGCGGCGCGCGCCGGCAGGATGCGGGGGATGCGGCATCACGATTGAGGTAAGGTTTTCGTGCGGGGTTTCGCTGGCGCCGGTGGCTGATGGTGATCAAGAAATCAGCTAACTCAGACAGACCACTAACACCGAAAGCAGCAACCCTGCCTCCCCGGACCGCAAACCCCGAAACCACCACCCCGGGGCCAACCCAGAACTACCAGCGCCAAAACCCCAAAAACTGTCCGCCGGCGCGAGCACCCCACCCAACAAACCCCAAGTGCGAACGCCCCTCCCCAGGCGCATGATTTGCTGCATTCGCTCAGACAGCCAAAGGAGAAACCATGACCGACCACGTCTACAAGCAAATCGAACTCACCGGATCGTCGACCCAATCAAGCGATGATGCAATTCGCGTCGCGCTCGAAAAAGCATCGAAAACGCTCCGCAACCTGCACTGGTTCGAAGTCATCGGCACGCGCGGCCAAGTAGAAAACGGCAAGGTCGCCCACTGGCAAGTCACGCTTAAAGTTGGACTGCGAATCGACGATTAAGATTAATTTCGACGCAGACAACAAAGGCCGCGCTTCATCGAAGCGCGGCCTTTTCTTATGCGTCATGCTATTTCTTATGACGTAAATGTCGACAAGCAACAGGTAAGTTTTGCGAACCGCAAGTCTCCTCGCGGCTTTGCAAAAAGCACCGTTCGTGAATTACTTCGGCAGTACCCCGTCCACGCCTTCCACGTACCAATTGATACGTTGCAATTCAGGATCGGTCAGATTCTGGCCAGCCGCAATCTTGACCGCACCCGACTGATCCTTGACCGGTCCCATGAACACGTCCCACTTGCCGCCCTGCAGCTGTTCACGCTTGGTCTCGACAGCCTGCATCGCCTTGGCCGGCACCACCGCCGTATTCATGTCCTCGATATCCACCGCCTTCTGCGGCATCCCCAGCCAGACCGGATCGGTCTTGACCTTGCCGTCCAGAAGCTGCTGGACCATCGTGTTGTAATACACACCCCAGTGCGACACCACCGAGCCCAAATGCGCACTCGGACCGAACTTCTTCATGTTCGAATCCCAGCCGAATGCGTAGACCTTCTTCTCGGCAGCCGTCGCCAGCGTCGCGTTCGAATCCGTGTTCTGCAGCAGCACATCGGCACCCTGCCCGATCAGCGTCTCCGCCGCCTGCTTTTCCTTGCCCGGATCGAACCAGCTATTGATCCAGATCACTTTCGTATGGATCTTCGGATTCACCGAACGAGCGCCCAACGTGTAGGCGTTGATATTGCGAATCACTTCGGGAATGGGCACCGACGCCACGAAACCCAGCGTGTTCGTCTTCGTGACGTAACCCGCCGCGACGCCAGCGAGATACGCGCCCTGGTACATGCGGTTATCGTAGACGCCGAAGTTTTTCGCCTTCTTGTAGCCCGTCGCGGTCAGGAACGTGATGTCCGGATAGTCGCGCGCCACCTTCAACTGGAAGTCCTGGTAACCAAAACTCGTCCCGACGATAACCTTGTTGCCCTTCGCGGCCAGATCGCGGAATACGCGCTCCGAGTCCGCCGATTCCGGCACGTTTTCAACGCGCGTGATCTTGATCTTGCTGCCGTACTTGGCCTCTACTTCCTTCGTACCGGCGTCGTGTGCAAAGGTCCAGCCTGCATCGCCGGGATTGGAGAGGTAGACGAACGCAATGCCCGGTGCATCGGCGGCCTGCGCGGGGCCGGCGACCATCGCGGCGGATAACGCGAGCATCGTGCCCACGGCTCCCGCTGCGCCCAAGGTGTTCAGCCAGCTTTTTTTCATCGTGATTCTCCTGTCGATGGTTTGATGTTGTTTATGAAAATCGTGGTGCAATGTCGTCGGCCGAAATCGGGCCGTGAATCCAGTCTTGAATCTGGGGGTGAATCGGACTGCAAGCTTGCCTTTCATGTGCGCCGCTGCTTGCAGCGAATGCGCAACGGACCGCGGCGGAGCCCGATTTGCCACGTCTGCAGGACCGAACCGGGGCCGTGAACAGCCAGCCATTCGCCTCCGGTCTACCTCGACCGGCTGCGAAATTTCGCCGTTCGAGCCGAAGCCAATCCCGCCCGCATCAGCTAGCCGCAAAAAACGGCTTGCCGAGCGACGCCGGCGCATTCAGCTTGATCGTGTTCGGATTGCGCGAGATCAGCACCAGCACAACGATCGTCGCAATGTACGGCAGCATGGCGAGGAACTGCGTCGGGATGGGCACGCCGATAGCCTGCGCGTAGAACTGCAGCGCCATTACCGCGCCGAACAGCAACGCACCGATCAGCAGCCGCCCCGGCCGCCACGTGGCGAACACGACCAGCGCCAGCGCGATCCAGCCGCGACCCGACGTGAGCTGTTCCTGCCACAAATGCAGGTAGACGATCGAGTAATAACCACCCGCGATCCCCGCCATACCGCCGCCGAAAAGCGTCGCACCATAACGCACGCCGACTACCGGAAAACCCACGGAATGCGCGACCGCAGGCGACTCGCCCACCGAGCGCAATACCAGCCCGGCGCGGGTTCTATACAAAAACCAGCCGATCACGCCGAACATGATGAACGCGAGATAACCGAGCGGCGTCAGCGTGAAAAACGCCGGGCCTATTACGGGAATGGAGGAAAGGCCGGGAATCGGCAGCACATCGATAGTTGCGCGCACCGCCGCCGACGTATAAGGCTTGCCGATATACGCCGAGAATCCAATGCCGAAAATGGTCAGCGACAAGCCGGTAGCAACCTGGTTCGCCAACATCGTGATAGTGAGGAACGCGAACACGAGCGACATCAGCACGCCCGCAACGATCGCGCCAAGAATGCCAAGCCACGGATTGCCGGTGATCGCGGTCACCGCATAACCGGTCACGGCGCCCATCAGCATCATGCCTTCCACGCCGAGGTTCAATACCCCCGACTTCTCCGCAACAAGCTCACCGGCACCGGCGAACATCAGCGGAATGGCTGCCACAACGGCGCTGGAGGAAAGCGAGCTGGCCTGATTAATGTCCATGGTTTTATCTACGAATGTGCGTGCGCCGCGACCCGGCGCCGCACGCGATAGTTGACGAACAGGTCCGCGCCCAGAAGGCAAAACAGCAACAATCCCTGGAACACCCCGGCGAGCGCCTGCGGCAATTGCAGCGACGTCTGCACCGCTTCGCCGCCGAGATAAAGCAACGCCATCAAGAGGCTCGCGAGCACGATGCCGACCGGATGCAGCCGTCCGACAAACACCACGATAATTGCCGTGAAACCGTACCCCGGCGACCAGCCCGCCTGCAATTGCCCGATCGGTCCGGCCACTTCGCCCATGCCCGCCAGCCCGGCGAGACCGCCGCTCAGAAGCAGCGAGGTCCAGATGGCTTTTTTATCGGAGAAACCGGCGTAGCGGGCGGCCAGCGGCGCCAGCCCACCCACGTTCATCCGATACCCCGCGAAACTCTTGCGCATGAACAGCCACACGAGCGGGATCGCGATCACCGTCAGGAACACGGACGCATTGATTCGCGTGCCTTTCAGCCACGCCCAGCCCCAGTCGCTATAGAGCCGCGGGAACTGCGCCGAATCGCCGAACATCGCGGAGATCGGGAAATTCATGCCCTCAGGATCGCGCCACGGACCGCTGACCAGATAGATCAGCAACTGCGTCGCGACGTAAGTGAGCATCAGGCTCGTCAGGATTTCGTTGGTGTTGAAGCGGCTCTTGAGCAGCGCCGGAATCGCGGCCCACACCATGCCGCCGATCACGCCGCCAATCATCATCAGCGGAAGGATCCACCAGCCGGTGGCATCGCCGACATGAATCGCTATGCCGCCCGCCACGATCCCGCCAAGCAGCATCTGCCCTTCCGCGCCGATGTTCCACACGTTCGCCCGATACCCGACCGCAAGCCCGAGCGCAATCAGACACAGCGGCGACGCCTTCAGCACAAGCTCGGACCAGCCATTCACGTTCGACAGCGGCTCGATAAAAAATCCGTGCATCGCGCGCAGCGGATCCTGGCCCACCAGCGTAAAAATCAGAAAACCGATAATCAGCGTCAGCACCGCGGCGACCAGCGGCACGGCAATCTGCATGGCGCGCGACGGCGTCGGCCGCGCTTCGAGTCGATAAGGAAAATTCATTGTGTCGGAGCCGTGGTGTCGAGGGCGACGGTGTCGGCGCGGTTGCCATCGAAGAGACCGGCCATGAAAAGGCCGATTTCTTCTGCGTTTGTCAGGCCGGTCTCGCGGACCGGGGAAAGCTTTCCGCGTGCGAGGACGGCGAGGCGGTCGCAGATATCGAAGAGTTCTTCCAGCTCCTCCGATATCACGAGGATTGCCACGCCGCGTGCAGCCAGATCCAGCAGTTGCTGACGGATGAAACCCGCTGCGCCGACATCGACGCCCCAGGTCGGTTGCGCGACGACGAGCACCTTCGGCTCCTGCAGGATCTCGCGTCCCACGATGAACTTCTGCAAATTGCCGCCGGATAAACTTTGCGCGAGCGCGCCGTTGCCGCCGCAGCGGACATCGAAGGCGCTGATGCAGCGGTCGGCGAACGCGCGCATGGCCTTCGTGCTGATCCAGCCGCCGCGCACCATGTGTTCGCGATGCCCGGTCAGCAGCGCATTCTCCGCCAGCGACATGGCCGGTACCGCGCCGCGCCCGAGGCGTTCTTCCGGAACAAAGGCGAAGCCGAGCGCGCGCCGTCCGCCCGCGCTGTAGCGTGCCGCTGGCTGGCCGACGATGCTGATGGCATCGGCGGGAATGTGTTTATCGCGGATCTCGCCTGACAGCGCGGCCAGCAATTCGGCCTGCCCATTCCCCGATACCCCCGCGATGCCGAAAATTTCTCCCGCATGAACCGAGAACGAGACGTTCTGCAGCGACGTACCGAACGGATCAGCGCTTGCGACAGACAGGTTCTTTACTGCGAGTTTCACATCGCCCGGCGTGTGTTCGCGGCGCGTGTAGTCGGGCAGCGAATGGCCGACCATCAGTTGTGCGAGCGATGCATGCGTTTCCTTGCGCGGATCGACGCGGCCCGTCACGCGGCCACCGCGCATGACCGTCGCGGTCTGGCACAGCGCCTGGATTTCGTCGAGTTTGTGGCTGATATAAAGAATGCTGCAGCCTTCCGATGCCAGCCGTCTCAACACCGTAAAGAGCTTTTTAACCGCTTGCGGCGTGAGCACGGACGTCGGTTCGTCCATGATCAACAGGCGCGGGTTCTGCAGCAGGCACCGCACGATCTCCACGCGCTGACGTTCACCCACCGCGAGACTATGGACGTGGCGTTGCGGATCGACATCGAGCCCGTAATCCGCCGACACCTCGCGAATCCGCTTGCCGAGCGTCTTCAGATCGAATTTATCGTCAAGCGCGAGGGCGATGTTCTCGCCCACCGTCAGCGTCTCGAACAGCGAAAAGTGCTGGAACACCATGCCGATGCCAAGCTTTCTCGCCGCCGCCGGACTGCCGATCTCGACCAGCTCGCCCTCCCAGCGAATCTCGCCTTCGTCCGGACGCACCGCGCCGTAGATGATCTTCATCAGCGTCGACTTGCCCGCACCGTTCTCGCCGAGCACCGCGTGGATTTCACCCGGTTCGACGATGAGCGTCACGTCGTCGTTGGCCTTGACGGCGGGATATTGCTTGCTGATGCCGTGGAGCGCGAGGCGCGAGGTAAGCGCACCGCCCGGCTGAATGGATGAGGAAATGGCGTCGCCCATGAAGACTCAGAAAGTGCGGAAATTGCGCAAAACCGGAGTGACCGGCATGGCAGCAACGGAAACAAGCAGTCTGCGAGCAAAAGATACCCAAAACGGTGCGGGTCGTCGATTGCTCAAAATTGTGCGCGCAATTAGCAACAGCACGGTGTTGCGTCCGATGCAACGAACGTGCTTGCGGGTATGCCCAGCTTGACGTAAACAATGTGTCATATTAAAAACGATATGTTTTGTACCTTGGTCGATCAGCCTGACCGTATATTGGAGAGAAGATGAGTCAGCAACGCGAAGCGATCGACACTTACCTGTTACGCGTCCTTCACACCCTCTTGATGGAGCGCAGCGTCACGCGCGCGGCCGTCAAGCTCAATCAATCGCAACCCGCTATCAGCGCGGCGCTCAGGCGTCTGCGCGACATCACCGGCGATCCGCTGCTCGTGCGCGGCAAAGCGGGCATGGTGCCGACCGAATACGGCCTGCGCCTGCTCGAACCGACGCAAAACGCGCTGCGCGAGATCGAACGCATCAAAGTTCAGCAGCACAACTTCGAACCTTCCACATCCGTGCGCTGTTATCGCATCGGCTGCCCGGACTATCTGAACGTGCTGTTCGTACCGACCGTTGTGGAGCGCTTTCGCATTGCCGCGCCTAACGCCACGCTCGAATTCCATTCGCTCGGTCCCGCTTTTGACTACGAACTCGCGCTGGAGGAAGGCAAGCTCGATATTGTGGTGGGCAACTGGCCCGAGCCGCCGGAACAACTGCATTTGTCGAATCTTTTCGTGGACAAGATTGTCTGTCTCGTCAGTTCCAATCATCCGTTCGCCCGCCGCGGCGCGCTCACGCTCGATCAATATCTCAACGCACCGCACCTCGCGCCCACGCCGTATTCCGTCGGCCAGCGCGGCGCAATCGATGTGCATCTGGCACGCGAGCGCCTTAAACGCCATGTGGTCGTCACGCTGCCCTACTTCAATCTCGCGCCGTACGTGCTGATCAAGTCGGACCTCGTGTTCACCACCACACGTCTCTTCGCCGATCACTACGCCAAGTTCTTGCCGCTGACCGTCGTGCCCGCGCCGCTCGATTTCCCGCCGATGCAGTACTACCAACTGTGGCACGAGCGCTGCCACTACTCCGACGAAGTGCGCTGGCTGCGCCACCTCGTCGCCGATGCCACCCGCTCGCTGATCGAAGCGCCTTAGCCTTAGCCTTGGTTAGCTGACCATTGATATAAGCTGGCCCGCCAGCCGGTTATGACGTTCGACGATCGGACCAAGATCGACGGTCGTCAACTGGCCGTGGCGTACAACCACCTTGCCGTCGATAACACTCGTCGATATCTGCGACGGCGCGCACAACACCAGCGCCGCGACGGGATCGTGCAGCGCGCCCGCGAAGCCGTGCTGGCTCAGATCGAAGGAAACGAAATCCGCCGCCATGCCCGGTGCCAACGCGCCGATATCGTCGCGGCCCAGCACCTTCGCGCCACCCAGCGTCGCGATTTCAAGCGCTTCGCGTGCGCTCATGGCATCCGGTCCGAAGCCCACACGCTGTAGCAGCAACGCTTGCCGCACTTCGGCGACCATCTGCGCGCCATCGTTAGATGCCGATCCGTCGACGCCTATACCGACCGGCACGCCGGCATCGCGCATCGCCCGGATTGGCGCGATGCCCGACGCGAGCCGCATGTTCGAACACGGACAATGCGCGACGCCCGTGCCCGTGCGCCCGAACAACTCGATACCCGCGCGGTCCAACTGCACACAATGCGCGTGCCAGACATCCGGTCCAACCCAGCCGAGATCTTCCGCATACTCAGCCGGCGACATGCCGAACTTCTCGCGGCTGTACGTGACATCGTTCACGTTCTCGGCCAAGTGCGTATGCATCGATACCCCGTATTCCCGCGCCAGCACCGCCGAGTCGCGCATCAACTCGCGGCTGACCGAGAACGGCGAACACGGTGCGACGACCACGCGCAGCATCGCGTAACGGCCGTCATCGTTGTACGTTTCGATCAAGCGCTGCGTGTCCTTCAGGATCGCGTCTTCTTTCTCTACCACCGAATCGGGCGGCAAACCGCCGTCCTTTTGCCCGACGCTCATGCTGCCGCGCGCCGCGTGAAACCGCATACCAATCTGCTGCGCCGACACGATGCTGTCATCCAGGCGCGCGCCGTTCGGATAAATGTAGAGATGATCGCTCGACGTCGTGCAGCCAGAGAGCAGCAGTTCCGCCATGGCGGTGAGCGTAGAAACCTCGATCATCTCGGGCGTCAGGTTCGCCCAAATCTTGTACAGGCTGGTAAGCCAGCCGAACAATTCGGCATTCTGCGCAGCCGGCACGGCGCGCGTGAGGCTCTGATACATGTGGTGGTGCGTATTGACCAGACCGGGAATCACCAAGTGGCCTGACAGGTCGAGCACTTCATCCGCTTGCTGCGGCAAGTCGCTTGTCGGTCCCACCGACACAATGCGATTACCCTCAATAAACAAACCACCATCGCGAATCTCTCGCCGCGTCTCGTCCATGGTCACGAGCACTTGCGCGTTCTTCACCAGCAAGGTCCTGGGCTTCTGTTGCATGTCGATCTCCGATCTTTCACTGTTTTACCGAGGGCGCAAAAGCACCGCTTTGATTCGCGCCAATTACCCGGTTACCCAGCGTCGATCGCCGTCTTCGGGATGCCCAGCCAGCCGCGCTGTGCAAGACGCTACTGTCCGTAGCCAAAAAGCCCCTGACAATGCGAACACTGCCATAGTTGTCTTCACAGACTCGATATGATCGCGAATTTTGGCTCGCGTAGCATCGGCGGGAAGCGATGAAAAAGGGCTCGAACGTGGTGGTTTTGCTCGCAGTTTGTATGGCCTGCGCTCATGTGCTGTAGATTATTTTGCTTATCGCGGGCGTTATGGTCACCGCAACTTTTTACAATACTGGACACGGCGCGCATCCTCTCACGCCGACGGGTATGTAGCCACGCTTGTGGAGCCTCGATCCGCCGCTGAATGCCAGAACACAGACGGTTCGATGCGCAGCCGCTCCTCGCACACTATAAGGACAACGCGAATGGGCAAGCTCACTACCCACGTACTCGATACCGCGCACGGCCGCCCCGGCGCCGGCATCAAGGTCGAACTTTTCGTGCTAACCGGCGATGCCCGGCGCGCGCTCCTCACCACGCACACGAACGCCGACGGCCGTTGCGACACCCCGTTGCTACAGGACGACGCGTTCGTCACAGGTGAATACGAACTGGTGTTTCACGCCGGCGATTACTTTGCAGCCAGTGGCGTAACGCTGCCTGAGCCGCGCTTTGTGGATCGGGTGGTGTTGCGCTTTGGCATCGCCGATGCGACGTCGCACTATCACGTGCCCCTGCTAGTCTCGCCTTGGGCTTACAGCACGTATCGCGGCAGCTGAGGTTTTTCCTGGCGCCAGGTCAATCTGGCTGACGCTTTTTCATCCGGCGTCCGTCCGATGTGTGGATAACAGAATTCGTAGTGGAGACGTTTCATGCAAGGTTTTATTGTCGACTGGCTGAATCTCGCGTTGCGCTGGTTGCATGTGGTGGTGGCGATCGCGTGGATTGGCGAGTCGTTCTATTTCGTAGCACTCGACAACAGCCTGAAGCCGCCGAAAGATCCGGCTGCGACCAAGCGCGGCGTGTTTGGCGAGTTGTGGCATGTGCATGGCGGCGGTTTTTACAACATGCAGAAGTACACGGTCGCGCCGCCGAACATGCCCGACGACCTGCACTGGTCGAAGTGGCCGTCGTACACCACGTGGATGTCGGGCTTTGGCCTGTTCATGGTGTTGTATCTGTTCTCGCCGAGCACGTATCTCATCGATGAGAACGTGCTCGATATGGGGCCTGTGGTTGCCGTTTCAGCGGCGCTGGGATTCTTGCTCGCAGGCTGGATTGTGTATGACTCGCTGTGCCGGGTGCTGGGCAATCGCGACGGCTTGCTCGGAATCTGCGTGGGCGCTTACGTGGTCATCGCGGCGTGGCTCGCATGTCACGTGTTCGCGGGGCGTGCTGCCTATCTGATTACGGGTGCGACGTTGGCCACGATCATGTCGGCGAACGTGTTTTTCGTGATCATCCCCGGTCAGCGCAAGATGGTCGAAGCCATGCTCAAGGGCGAAGTGCCCAATGCCATTTACGGCAAGCGTGGCAAGCAGCGTTCAGTGCACAACACGTATTTCACGTTGCCGGTGGTGTTCGTGATGTTGTCGAATCACTACGCGATGACTTATACGCATCCGTATAACTGGGCTGTATTGCTGATCATCATGTTGGCCGGCGCGCTGATCCGGCAGTTCTTTGTGATGCGGCATCGCGGGCAGGTGTTGTGGTATTTGCCGGTGATTGGCGTGTTGCTGATGTTTGGCGCGTTTGCGTGGACCATGCCGAAGGGGGTGCCGACCGTGGCGGCGGGTACGCCGGCGGTTCACATCGCCGATATTGCGCCTGTTTTGCAGCAGCGGTGCGCAACCTGTCATGCGGCGCATCCCACGATGATGGGCGCGGCTCCGGCCGGGGTTTTGCTTGATACGCCGGAGTCTATTTCGTTGAATGCGCAGCGGGTGTATCAGCAGGCTGTGGTGTTGAAGGCGATGCCGCTGGGGAATGTCACCCAGATGACCGATGGCGAGCGGCAGAAAATTGCCGCGTGGTTTCAGGGTGGTGCTTTGAAGTAGGCGTCAGGAGATGAATAGCGCCAAAGCAGCACGATTTTCTGGCTCGCATTGGCGCATAACTTAAAGACAGGAACCGGCAGGCGCCAGCCGGTTTCTTCCTTTCACGAAGCAGGTTGCGCTTCGGGGAAATGCCACTTCCCGTTCAACACCTCGGGCCGAGGACGATACAGCCGAGCCATGTAATTCCACCCCAACGTGATCGGCAAGCAGTTGACAGTCTTTGCATCGCAACTGCCGACTGGATCTTGATAGAACCGTCAGCGCCCTTCTTCGCGGTACTGTTGTTGAGCGAGTAGGCGCCGTACTTGTTCGGCTCGTAGTAGCCTTTGGCGTCGTAGACACTCACTGACCAGAAGCCGTCGACGGGCACGTCACCGGCCCGAAGTGTGTAGATGATTTTTCCGTCGTTCCTGGCTGGCGTGAAGTTGAGATAGGTTGCATCCTTGTCCGGATTACCTCCCCAGGCTGCCGCTGCTCCAACCAGGCGTCGCACCGGATCGACCTCCTCTCTCGTGCCGAATGCGCCTTTGAAGTCTGGAATTGTCGACGCCAGGATCAACAGGGCATCGCGCACCTTCTTTTGGCTAAACGCGTCCCACTTATCAGAAACGTTAACGGAGTGCAATCAATGCGATGCGGCGAATGGCACCACTATTTTCGGCAGTATTGATTGGCGAGAACCGTGCTTTCAGGAGGAGGCGGATTCCAGATTGCTGTCGCTGACAACGAACACCGAGGCGTCGTCAACGACTTCTGGTTCCGATACGCCAGAGGACCTGGCAATTCCCGGCCCGACAAGGGCAAAGGTGGAAAGTACTTGTTCGTTACGCCGGACTCAAGGCGAACTGCCCTCGTCCGGCTACCGCATCCCCGTTGCCATCACGGAAACATCAACCAACCGACGCGAGCGAGAAACTCTCGTCCATCTCGTCCATTAACCACACCGGTTCATCGAGCTGGACCTCGTTAAGGTTGGCCCCCTCCCCACCCCGATCAACCACGATAAAATCGCTCACTTCGCCAAGTGCGATCAACGGGTGATGCCAAACGCCCTTGGCATAATTCACCCCTTGCCATCCACGCGTAACGAATCCGCGAATAGCAGATTCATCAAGCTCTCCAGCCGGCGCGACAACGACAAGATACGGCCGATCGTTGAGCGGCAAAAACGCCTGACTTCCCAACGGATGCCGCTCGAGCATCGACACTTCAAAGGGTAGAACCCGTGGCTGCCCGCGAAACAGATTCACGATAGGCCGGCCGCCTTCATCGTCTACATCGATACGGGCAAGATCGTGGAAACGAATTGTCGTCCCGAGATTAATCGGAATCTGCTTCGCGCCCTCAAGCTCGATCACGTCGCCGAACGGCTCGAACGCTGAGCGCGTCAACGGTTCAATCGCCAACTTTTTCATCGCAAAGCCTGTCTCAAACCAGCGTGCCAAACAACCGCAACCGCGATACGCCGCCGTCCGGATAAATGTTGAACCGCACATGCGTGACAGGACCCAACGCAGCCAGCTCCGACTCGAACACATGCTGCTTGTCCATCTGCAACTTCTGCTCGCCAAGCAACACCGGCCAGAACATCGCCTGGGTCACAAGCGAGCTGTCCGTTCCACCCTTCACATACGCGGCCTGCAACGAACACCGGTCAGGATAATTGCCCTTGAAATGCGCGGTATCCACTTCGATCTTCTTGATCACGCCCGGCTGAGCAAGCGCCACGATGCACCAGTCATTGCCTGGCTCACGACGCCGCCGCGTCTCCCAGCCATCGCCCATGTTCGCGCCGCGTCCCGGCATCAGCAAGGTCGAAGCCGGTCCGAAATGCTGATTGTTCGCACCAACGATGTACGCGCCATTTTCCATGGCGGCGAGATCAAACAACTCGCTGCGGCTCGCGCTGCTCCAGTCAAGTTGCGGCTGTCCATAGACGCGCAATCTCGCGATACCGCCATCCGGGTAAATGTTCACGCGCAGATGCGTGAACGCCTGCTCGCGGGCGATGTCGACGTAATGATGCGTGTTCCCCTGCAACGTCATGGACGGCACGACCTCGGTCCATTCAGTCGCCTGCGTCGGCGCACCGTCAACCACGTGCGCACCCTCTATGGACGCGGCCGGCGGAAAGTTGCCCGTGAAGTGGCTCGTGTCGATGTCGATACCCTTGATCACACCCGGCCGCGCCAGTTTCACCACGCACCAGTCGAAGCCGCTCACGCGCTTGCGACGCGTTTCCCAGCCGTCCATCCACTTGCCGTTATCGTCGTATTTGCCCACGATAAACACCGCCGGCTCCGGATTCAACATACGCTCTTTCGGCGCGAAAAATTCGTCGCTGGCTTCGAGCGCCTGCGCACCAAGCCGGGGGTCCGCGAGGTTCACATAACGGCGCGTGAATTCGGGCGCGTTGGCATCGAGTGTCGGTAGGGCCATGATGTTTCCTTGTAAGGTTTTGAAGGGGGTGCGCGGCGTTCAGGCCGTCAGCAAATCGTCGAGCCTGAAGCGCGCTATCCGGTAAATTTGCTGCAGGCTTTCGCGCAACTCGATGTCGCGGCCGTGATGCAGGCGCGCCTCAAAGTTCGCGATGATGCCGTGGCGATCGAACCCGCGCACAGCCAGGATGAAGGGAAAACCGAACTTCTCGCGGTACGCGGCGTTAAGGGCCTGCAACCTGTCGAACTCTTCCTGCGTGCACAGATCGAGGCCGGCGCCGCTTTGCTCGCGCGTGGATTCATCGGTGAGTTCGCCGCGCACCGCGGCCTTCCCGGCGAGCTCCGGGTGAGCGTTGATCAATGCAAGTTGCCGCGCGTCGCTTGCATTATTCACGGCGGCCGTCATGGTCTCGTAAAGCGCGTCAATATTCGCAAACGGTCTCTTTGACACCGCCTCTTCCGCCACCCATCGCGAATGTTCAAAGATACCGGCAAGAGCCCCAACAAACGCATCCGCGTTCAGAGCATTGAGTTGATCCAGGGTCATTCGTGCAGTGGTCATTACGCGCTCACTCCAGCCGTGCCTTCGTATGGATGATGCTCGCGCCAGTGCCGCGCGATATCCACGCGCCGCGTCACCCACACGCGATCGTATTGCTCGATGTGGTCGAGGAAACGTTGCAGCGCGCGAAAGCGTCCCGGACGCCCCAGCAACCGGCAATGCATGCCGATGGACAACATCTTCGGCGCTTCGCTGCCCTCTTCGTAGAGCACATCGAACGCGTCGCGCAGGTACGTGAAAAATTGCTCCGCCGTGTTGAAACCTTGCGGCGTGGCAAAACGCATGTCGTTGGTGTCGAGCGTATAAGGCACGATCAGTTGCGGCACCTTCGCGCCACCGCTGACCTCCACGTCCATCCAGAACGGCAGGTCGTCGCCGTAATAATCCGAGTCGTACAGAAAGCCGCCATGCTCCGCCACCAGCCGGTGCGTATTCGGGCTGTCACGCCCGGTGTACCAGCCGAGCGGCCGCACGCCCGTCACGCGCTCGATAGCCTCCATACCAAGCCGCATGTGTTCCGCTTCCTTCTCCGGCGACATATCCTGATAGTGAATCCACCGATACCCGTGGCACGCAATCTCATGCCCCAGTTCGACAAATGCACGACCGAGATCCGGGTGACGCTCGATCGCCATGCCGACGCCGAACACAGTCAGCGGCAAGCCGCGCTTTTCAAATTCGCGAAGGATCCGCCAGACGCCGGCGCGCGAGCCGTATTCGTAGATGGATTCCATGCTCATGTGACGCGACGGATAAGCCGCCGCGCCGACGATTTCCGACAGGAACTGTTCCGATGCCGGATCGCCATGAAGTACGCAGTTCTCCCCGCCTTCCTCGTAATTCAGCACGAATTGCACGGCAATGCGTGCGTCGCCGGGCCAATTTGGCTGCACGGGATACCGGCCGTAGCCGATCAGGTCGCGTGGGTACTTCGATTCATTCGACATGGCTGGATGAGTGCGTAGAAGTCGATGGAGCCGCACACGGTTAGAGACCCGCGCGACGATGGGTCAGTTTAGCGAAAACACATCGCCGCGCCCATATTCATACGCAGATATTGCCTGTCAGGCGAGATGTATGGTCCGGGGGTTTTATTTGGGTTTACCTGGGCTATAGGGCGCTAACGCGCCGTCGTATTGCTTCGCTAAGGGGCGTGCATAATCGCCGCGTTTCGACGTTCGCAGCTTTAGCGCAATCAACGCTTCCGCCCATTTCACTGCCGTTGTCACGCCCTCTATGACTGGCGCGCCGATCGCATCCTCGATCTCGTGGCAGAACTCGGCCATGCCCGCACAGCCCAAGACGATGGACTCCGCATCGTCTTCCGCCAAGGCACGGCGACACTCATCGATGATGATCGAACGCGCCTTCGAGCCGGGGATATCCAGGTCCAGAACCGCTACGTCGGTTGCGCGAACGTTCTTGCAGAAACGCTTCATGCCGTAGCGTTCCGCCAGATGCCACGACATCGTGCAAGTGCGCTTCAAGGTCGTCACTACGGTGAAGCTCGGTGCTATGACGCTCGCTGCATGCATAGCGGCTTCGGCTATGCCTATGACCGGACCTTTCGATAACTCTCTTGCCGCGTACAGCGCCGGGTCGCCGAAGCAGGCTATGACGTAACCGTCCATGCCCTCTTTCTCGCCCTTTTCTATCTCCTGCAGCAACGCTAGCGAGGCAAGCGCTTCATCGTAGTAACCCTCGATGGACGGCGGCCCCATCGACGCGCTTACCGAGATTATTTCTGTTCCTGTTGATGCTACTTCCCGCGCACAACGATCCATCGCCAACGTCATGCGTTCAGTTGTGTTCGGGTTAATCAGCTTGATGCGCATTTGGTTTGCCTTTTTGGTTCTTGCCAGCGCTGTTTGATTCGGATTGCGTAGCGCTTCCCTACACCGTGCCTAGCCAACGGAAGCCATCGCACCCTTGGGTTCGCAGATGCGATGGCTGCCTGATCCTGTCCTCAGGCAAAGTTAGACACTGATTTTTTGTCCGCGATGATCCTGTAAAACAGCGCGCCCAACCCTGCTCCGATAAACCAAGAGAAGTTGCCCGCGCCCTCCAACGAAGGAATCATCACGCATGCTACTGCAATGGCCGCCGCCGGCAACAATGCCGCCACCGCACGCCAATTCACACCGTTGCTATACCAGTAACGACCCGTCTCCGACGTTGTGTACAACTCCTCCACCTTGAACTTGCCACGCTTCATCAGGTAGAAGTCCACGATCAGCACGCCGTACAACGGACCAATGAAACTGCCAAGCACGTCGAGCGTGTAGTGGATCACTGCAGGGTTGTTGAAGAGGTTCCACGGGGTGATGAAGATCGATGCCACCGCGGCCATCATGCCGCCCATCCGCCAACTGATCAGACGCGGCGCGACGTTCGAGAAATCAAACGCCGGCGAAACGAAATTCGCCACGATGTTGATACCGATCGTCGCGATGGTGAAGGTCAACGCGCCCAGGATCACCGCGGTCGGTTGGTCGATACGCCCTACCGTTTCCACGGGGTCTGTGATCAATTGGCCGAAGACCGGCAAGGTCGCCGCCGTCGTGACAACCGTCACCAGCGAGAACGCCAGGAAGTTGACCGGCAAGCCCCAGAAGTTGCCGCGCTTCACGCTCTTGAAACTCCGGCAGTAACGCGAGAAGTCGCCGAAATTCAGCATCGGCCCGGAGAAGTACGAGACCACCAGGGAGATTGCCGTGATCATGACCGGCACCACTTCCATGCCGTGGTATTTCACGCCACCCAGATTCAAGCCGATGTTACGCCAGCCCGCACGCCACACCATGTAGCCCGCCAGGATGAACATGACCACATAGACCGCCGGACCCGCGAAGTCGATGAACTTCTTGATCATCTCCATCCCGCGCCAGAACACCACTGCCTGCAATACCCACAGCAACATGAATCCAGCCCAGCCCAGTGCCGATAACCCGACAAAGCCATATTTATGGACGTCGGCATAAGGCAACCATTGCGGCACAAATTTCAGCACCACGATCACCAGCGCACTCGACGCCAGAAACGTCTGGATGCCATACCATGCCACGGCGATCAAGCCGCGAATCACTGCAGGAAGGTTCGCACCCAGCACGCCAAAGGTCACCCGGCACGCCACCGGATACGGCACGCCCGCCTGCTGGCTCGGCTTTGCTATCAGATTGCACAACAGGTTCACAATGCCAATTCCAACTAGCAATGAAATCAGCACTTGCCAGCTCGTCAGCCCCAATGCAAACAAGCTCCCCGCGAACACATAACCGCCCACGCTATGCACATCCGACATCCAGAACGCGAAGATGTTGTATGCGCTCCACGTCTGATGTTTGAGCGGTGCGAGGTCGTCGTTGTAAAGCCGGTCGCTGTATCCAACCGGATGCTCAGGATTCCTACCTGAATCGTCACCGTAAGAAGGTATTGCAGCACTACCCGGGGTCGCACTGAACTGAACCATGACTTCTCCTTGAATGAGCTCGGCAATCAAGCCGCGAATAGTCGACTTCGTATAGCAATACGCACCATCGCGTCGTCAACGCGCAGCGCTTTCTTGTCGGTATTGGCTAACCGTCCGGCAGCCGCAGACAAACCCGCGTCCGGACGCAATTCATCCACTCGGCACGCGCAACAACGCGCGAGCGTCCACGGAAAAAGCATGGTGAAAGACCACGCATTCATTGAATGCGGGCTTTGAGCTTCATTCGACTTTCAGATGTAGGTATTACGTCGCGCCCTGGGAAAGGTCGCGCGGTTTTACTGCAAGTCAGGCGCTCTTATCGCGCTCACTTAGCTTCGGCTTTGCAAAGACTTCACGCAAATCGACCGCGCCACGGGCGGGCCGGTCAAGCATCTTCAGTTCGACTTCCTGCAAGTGGCGCGCCATCAGTTCGGCGGCCCTGGGTGCGTCGCCGGCATCGAGCGCGGCCAGGATATGTTCATGATCTTCAAAGCTGCACGAGCTCTTGCCAAGCGACTCGTACAGCGCCGATATCAGCGTGGAGCGCGCCACCAGCCCCGACAAACATTCGCACAACACGGTGTTGCCGGTAAGCTGCGCGAGCTCAGTATGGAACTCGCCGGACAGCCTTATCCATGAAGGAAAATCGCGGCTCTCATAGGCTTTGCGCTCGCGTCCGATCGTCGCGCTGATCGACTTGAGCCGACGCGTGCCGTGCCCTTTGCAGATCCGCTCGACGACCGCCATTTCGATGATTCGCCGCATCTCGAACACTTCGTGCACTTCCTGCACCGAAGGGCTTGCGACGAACGCGCCACGATTCGGTTCAAGGTCGACCAGCCGCTCACTCGCGAGTTGCGCCAGCGCCAGTCGCACGGTCCCGCGCTTCACGTCAAATACTTCGCATAACTGTGCTTCTGTCAGCTTCGCGCCGGGAGCGAGGCGGTGTTCGAGAATGGCGTCGCGAATATTCGCCGCAATCGATTCCGCCGTCGCCGCTGCGACCGACGCGGCAGTGCCAATGACGCTCACTTTCGATAAGTCTTTCAGTTTCGCTTCGGACATGGTCGTGTTCGCTCTATGTGATACATCTTATGACGGACATAAAAACTGTCAACAATTTCAGAAAACTTTTTTCGTTTCGAGAATGGATTTGATCAGGTCAATTCCTAAAAGTCCCTTGTAATAAGGGATACAGCAAATTAATTAAGCAATAAAGGCGAAGATCAGAGACTATTTTTGTTGACAATCTTATGCACGTTATTCGTGCGAGTTTGCTCGTAAGCGGTGCGATGTACAAAAAAAAGCGCCCTTCCGGACGCCCGTTTTAATCGTATGACACGCTGCTACGCCAAGTGCGGATAGTCGGAAAGCTTCATTTCAAAACCGTGCGGCCGGGCAACAAGATGCGCGGTCGCACCGAACGGCAGCGTCAGCAAATCGGGCACGTGCCCGAACTTCAGTCCCGTCACGACAGGGATCCGGATCACCGACCGGACTTGTTCGAGCATGGTCTCGAAGCTATAGCCATTGTCGTACTCGGATACTTTCCCGCCCGTGAATTCGCCGAGCACCAGCGCCTGCTGCCGCGCGAGAATGCCCGACTGATGCATCTGGTAAATCATGCGTTCAACGCGATACGGATGCTCGTTCACATCTTCAATGAACAGGATCCCGCCCTCCACCGGCGGCATGTACTGCGTGCCGATCAGCGACGCGATAATCGCCAGATTGCCGCCCCACAACATGCCGGTCACATCGATGGACTGGACCTGCGGAACGTGGCTCGTCACCTTGAACGACGATTTCGTGATCGTGTTCCAGAAATGCTCCATCGTGAACGCGCTCAGTTCTTCCGCACCGAAATCGGCGGTGAGCATCGGGCCGCCAAAGCTCTTGACGCCGGCGCGGGCGTACAGCGCGAGCTGGATCGCGGTGAAGTCGCTATGGCCGACAATCGCGATTGGCCGGTCTTGCAAACGGCGTTGCAATCCCTCGTAGTCGAGGCCGTGAAGAATGCGCGTGGCGCCGTAACCGCCACGCACTGCAAGCACGATGTCAGGTAGGCTGCGCGACGGATCGGCAAGCCGGTTGAGGTCTGCGGCGCGTTCGCCATCGGTGCCGCCGAAGCGTTGATGACGACGGTGCGCCGCCGACACATTCTCCAGCCGATGTCCCTGCGCACGTAGGCGTTCCGTCGCGCGCTCCACCGCTTCGGAATCGGGATAACCGGAGGGTGCGACGAGATCGATGCTACGCGGCTGGTGGGTCATGAGCGAATGGAAAGTGGATCGGTAGAGTTGTCAGTTTGTCCGGCGTTGCGAGCGTCACGTGCCGCCCGCACGGCGCGTCGGCGTTCAGCAAAGAAACTGCGCAGCGCGTTCGCGCATTCGTCGCCGAGCACGCCGCCTGTGACGGTCGTGTGGTGGTTGAGATTGCCGATGGCGAATGCATCGACAACACTCCCGCACGCGCCCGTCTTCGGATCGTGCGCGCCAAACACCACGCGGGCAATCCGCGCATGCATGATTGCGCCGGCGCACATGATGCAGGGTTCGAGCGTGACGTAGAGCTCGCAGCCCGGCAACCGGTAGTTTTCGAGCACCACCGACCCCGCGCGCAACGCGGCCATTTCGGCGTGCGCCGAGGGATCGTGCGCGCCGATCGGATGATTGAAGCCAGTCGCGATAACCTCGTCGCCACGCACCAGAACCGCGCCGACCGGCACTTCGCCCAACTCGCGCGCTTGCTCGGCTGCGGCCTGCGCGAGCGCCATGAAACGGCGGTCGCGTTCGGCGGCGGCCGTTGCGGCAAGATCGGTTACGGGTGTAAGGGTCACTTTCGGGCGGCCTGATCGTGCGCGTCGGCTTGGGCGTTCCTGTCGTTCTCCGACAGACGCTCGGACAAACGCTCGGCAATGCGCCGCCGGTATTCCAGCGGCATGACCGTGCTGCCGCCGCGCAACGATTCAAGCGCCATGTCGAGCGCCAGCATCTTGGCTTGCAGCTTGCGGCGGGTCGCCGGATCTTCCGTGCTGCCGAATTCGTTTTGCAGATCGCACAGCGCGCGCAAATGTTCGACGGCAGGCGGCACAAAGCCGGCATTTTTCATAATGCGGTTGGCGACGCGGACTTCTTCGGGAACCAGAGCGTCGTCGTCGAACTCGAGAGGCTCGCCCGCGCCGGGCAGATTGTCGAACTCACCGCGCGCGGCAGCGGCCGAAATTCGCTGTTCGACCAGGGCATCTAGCAGTTTCATCGGCGTTTTAGGTGCCGGCGACCGGCGTGTCGAACGTTTGTTGAGAAACGTTTCGAGCAGCGGGATCGAGCCGGACTGTCACGTTTTCAGGGTTGCGCTTCGCGGCTTCATTCACATTCAGTGAGCCGCCGGCTGCGTGGGAAGCCGGGAGAGCGATCCCGGCGCAACGCGCTTCGGGGATGCCAACTAACCAATTTCACATTCTATCAGGGCGGTTCGGGCCGAACAGAAGCATGCCGTAAGGTGGAAAAACCACGGCGCTAAGCAGGATCGACCGCCTTACGCTGATAACCCTCCGTCGCAAGCAACAAACTTCGGGTGTATTCGTGCGCCACGTTTTGCTCGCGCACCGCGTCGATGGGAAGCTGCTCCACGATGTCGCCATCGCGCATCACCGCGACCCGCTGGCATAAAAATCCGACCACGGCCATGTTGTGACTGACGAGGATCATCGTGAGATTGCGCTCACGATGCAGCCGCCGCAGCAGGTTCAAAATCTCCGCCTGCACGGACACGTCGAGCGCGGACGTCGGTTCGTCAAGCAACAGCACACGCGGCTCGACGATCAGCGCCCGGGCGATCGATACCCGCTGGCGCTGCCCGCCCGAGAGTTGATGCGCATACCGGAACCGGAATGCAGGGCCGAGGCCGACTTCGCGCAACGCGTCGAGAATGCGGTCGTCATGGCGATCCATGCCGTTGATGGCGAGTGGCTCCCGCAGCGTCTGGTCGACGGTGAAGCGCGGATACAGAGACCCGTACGGGTCCTGGAACACCATCTGCACTTCGCGCCTGAACGCGCGATCGACGTGTTTGCCAAGCGCATGGCGGCCAATCCGCATCGACCCGCTTGCAATCGGCACAAGTCCGGTCAGCGCGCGAAGCACTGTCGATTTACCCGAACCCGATTCGCCGACGAGTCCAAACACCTCCCCTTCGTCGACATGAAACGTCGCCGAGCGAACCGCATCGGCGAAACCGGTTTTCGTTTTAAAGCGTACCTGTACCTCGTTTGCTTCAATCATGGCGCGACCTCCCCGAACCATGCGGGATCGCGTTGCAGCACCGGCAGTTCGTCCGGCGGATTGTGCAATGGCGGGCTCGCGGCCAGCAAACCGCGCGTGTATGGATGCCGCGCGTGGGCAAGATCACGCGCCGCGCAGGTCTCGACCACACGCCCGCCGACCATCACCAACACGCGGTCGCAGAACGACATCACTAGCGGCAAATCGTGGCTGATGAAGATCAATCCCGTATTGTGTTTCGCGATCATCTCGTCGAGCACCGACAACACCTGCATGGAGACGAGCACATCGAGCGCGCTGGTCGGTTCGTCGGCGATCAGCAACTTGGGTCCCGACGACACCATCATCGCGATCATCACGCGCTGGCCCATGCCGCCGGACAACTCATGCGGATAGGCATCGGCGACGCGCTGCGGATCACGGATATGCACCGCGTCCAGCGCAGCCACAATGCGTTCGCGCATCGCTTTCGCATTCAGCTTGGGCGACTGCCGCGCAAACGCTTCGCGCATCTGCTGCGCAACCGTCATCACCGGGTTCAGCGAATACTTCGGGTCCTGCAGGATCATGCTCATCTGCGTGCCGCAAAGACGCCGCCGCTCCTTTGGGCGCATGGCGAGCAGATTGTGGTTGTCGATACGCATGGCGTCGGCGGACCAGCGCGCCGACGACGGCAACAACCCGAGCAATGCCCGTCCGGTCAGCGATTTCCCCGATCCCGATTCGCCGACAATACCCAGCCGCTCGCCCCTCGCGACCGTCAGCGATATGCCGCGCACCGCTTCAGTCAGCGTACCGTCGTGGGCCTCGAAGGCAATGCGAAGGTTGTCGATCTCGCAGAGGGTATCGGCGTGCATGTCAGCCTCCTTGATGGGGGTCGAAGACATCGCGCAGACCGTCGCCGAGCAGATTGAACCCAAGGCTCACCAACAAAATAGCGATGCCGGGAATGGTCGCGACCCACCACGCGTCGAGCAGCACACCGCGCCCCGACGCCACCATGAAACCCCACTCAGGACTCGGTGGTTGTGCGCCGAGCCCGAGAAAACCAAGCCCCGCAACCGTCAGGATGATGCCGGCCATGTCGAGCGTCGCGCGCACAATCACCGACGACGAACACATCGGGACGATATAACGCAGCAAGATCCGCATCGACGATGCCCCCTGCAAGCGCGCCACATGGATGAAATCAGCCTGCACCAGCCTCAGCGTCTCGGCGCGTGCGAGCCGTGCATACGGCGGCCACGCGGTGATGGAGATCGCGATCACCGCATTGATCACGCCCGGCCCGAGCGCCGCGGCGAACGCGAGCGCCAGCACGATCTTCGGGAACGCGAGCGCGATATCGGTGAGACGCATCAGGACTGTATCGACGAAACCGCCGCAGAAACCCGCCGTCGTGCCGATCAGCAAACCCACCGGCACCACCAGCACCACGACCAGGATCGCGATACTCAGCGTCAGCCGCGAACCGATCACAAGCCGCGCGAGAATGTCGCGGCCGAGCTGATCGGTGCCGAACCAGTGCGACGGAGAACCGGGCGGCAAGAGCCGGTCGCTTAGCACTTGTCGCAAGGGATCCTGCAGCGGCAGCAACGGGCCGATCGCAGCGAACACAATCAGTAGCAGCAGGATCACCAGCCCGAACACGCTCAGCGGATTGCTGGCGAACCGGCGCCAACGCCGGTACGCCAGCCCCAACGCGGCTTGCCTGCGCGACGCGGGTGTGTCCGTGAGAAGCCACGCATGCCACTCTTTGCGCGGGGGTTTCATTGCGTTAGCGGAATTGTCGGTGGGGGGAAGCACGTCATGAGCCTTTGGCAGTCATCGGGCACGCGGATCGAACACGCGATACAGCGCATCCGTCAGCAGGTTGAGCGTGATGAACGTGGCGCCGATCACGAGCGTGCTGCCGAGCACCGCGTTCATGTCGGCGTTGAGCAACGCGCCCGTGAGATAGGAACCGATGCCCGGCCACGCGAACACAATTTCCGTCAGGACGGAGCCTTCCAGCAGATAGCTATAAGCGAGCGCAATCACCGTCAAGAGCGGCACGGCGATATTGCCGAATGCGTGACGCCAGATCACGCGGCGTTCGCTCAGGCCCATCGCGCGCGCGGTCACGATGTATTCCTGACTCAATTGCTCAAGCATGAACGATCGCGTCATACGGCTTAAGTAGGCGATGGAATAGAACGCGAGAATGGCCGCGGGCAACACGATATGCGAGATCGCATTCTTGAGCACGTCCCACTCGCCGGCCAAAATGGAATCGATCAGCAGACTGCCCGTGCGGGTATCGACCAGACCGTCGTACAGCGGGTCGATGCGCCCCGGCCCCGATACCCAATGCAATTTGGCATAGAACAGCAGCAAACCCATCAGCGCGAGCCAGAACACCGGCAGCGAGCTTCCCGCCAGCCCGATGAATCGCGCGACGTGATCGATCCAGCGGTTATGGCGGACGGCCGCCGCCACGCCGAGCGGCACGCCGATCACGATGCCAATGAACGTAGACAGCGTGGCGAGTTCAAGCGTCGCCGGAAAGACGCGTTTGATGTCGTCTATCACCGGGTTCGACGTCAGCAGCGACATGCCGAGATTGCCATGCAGCACGTCTCGCACGTAGATCATGAATTGCACGATCAACGGCTTGTCGAGCCCGAGCGCCACGCGCGCCGCTGCATACGCCTGCGCCGACGCACGTTCGCCGAGCATTGCGAGCAACGGATCGATCGGGATCTTGCGTCCGATGAAAAACGTCACCCCCAGCAGACCGATGAACGTCACGGCGAGCATCAGCAGCCAGCGCACGAGCAGCCACGTCCGGCGCACACCGGCGTGACGGGCGAGCACTCCTTGCAGGCGCTGAAACGCAGTGAGTTGTGCGGCCACGCTTACTGTTTCTTCAGCTCACGGTACGACACGAGGTCGAAAATCGGCCCGACTTCCAGACCCGTCACGCCCGGTCGCACCGCAACCTGCGAGACCTTCTGGAACATGATCACAAACGGCGAGTTCGCGAGAAACTCCTTCTGCATCGCTTCATAGCGTTGCGCGCGCTTCGCCGTCGACGATTCCTCCAACGCCGCCTGAGTCTCCTTCGTCAATTGCGGAATGTCCCACGAATTGCGCCACGCGAGCATCTTGAAGCTCGATTTGTCGGAGTTATCCGGATTCCACGCGAAGCCTTGCGCGTTGCTATGCGGGTCGATGTAATCCGCCGACCACTCGCCAATATAGATGTCATGCTGACGCGCCCGATACTTGCCGAGGGTCTGTTTGTTGTCGCTTGAAATCAGTTCGACCTTGATACCGCCCTGCGCCAGATTCGCCTGCACCGCCTGCGCGATCTCGCCGTACGGCGAGTCGTTGCGCACGTCCATCTTCACCGTGAAGCCGTTCGGCACGCCCGCTTTTGCCAGCAGCGCTTTCGCCTTCGCTACGTCCTGGTGATACGGATTCGTGTTCAGCGCGCCGAGGAAACCTTCGGGCAGGAACGTCTCGTGAACCTTGTACGTGGTCCGCACAATGTTGTGCTGGATGCCGTTGTAGTCGATCAACCATTTCATGGCTTCCTGAACATCGGGCTTCGCGAGATTCGGGTTCTTGTTGTTTAGCCCGAGATACATCAGCGTGGCTTGCGGTACCGAATTCACGCGAATCGTGCCCTTCTTCGTCAGCGTATCCAGGTCGTCCGGACTCAGGTCGCGCGCGACATCGATGTCGCCATTTTCGATCATCAACCGCTGGCTCGACGCTTCCGGCACATGCCGCATCACGATGCGTTTCATGGCCAACGGCATGCGATAACCATCGAAACGCTGCAGCACGATGCTGTCATTCGCGGTCCACTTCACGAGCTTGTACGCACCCGATCCCGCCTCGTTCGTCTTCAGCCACTCGTTACCGAAATCGTTACCTTTCGCATGCGATTCGAGCAGCTTTCTGTCGAGCACGGAAGCCGGCCATGAGCCCAGCACGTTCAGCACGAAGGTGGGTGCGTACTTCTGGTCGGTCGTGATAGAGATCGTGCTGTCATCGATTTTATTAACGTTCTGCAGCGCGTTTTCTTTCGTCAGTCCGATGCCCGCGAGCACGGCCGCCGCGCCCTTGTCGAGCAGCGCTGTGCGCTGGATCGACCACGCGACGTCGTCGGCGGTCAGCGGATTACCCGAGTGGAACTTGAGCTCGGGGCGAATTTTGAAGGTGAACGTAAGACCGTCTGCACTCACCGCCCACGACTGCGCAACGTCGCCGTTGAAGCGGGCTGGATCTTTCAGGTCGACGCGAATCAGGCGGTCATAGGTATTCGCAACGTATTCCTGCGGCACCAGTTCGTAGATTTCGCCCGGGTCGAGCGTGGTGAATTCGTCGAGCAAGGTCGCCATCACCAGCATATCCTTCGGCGTGGCCGCTTCCGCGATTCGCGTGCCGGCGAGCATCAGAACCGACACTGCGGCAATGACTGCCAGCGCGTTGCGCAATACCCCGTTGAATACCCTATTCATACTCGCTCCGTGAGGGATAGTGATTGTTAGATATTCTGCGCGCACCAGCGGCTACATGAGGCGCAACGGGCCGCTGTCGGCGTTATCGATCAATTCGAGTGTGCGCGAGCCGGGCAATTCGTAATGCCACCACTCGCTGGGAATATGAGTGAACCCTGCGCCATGCATCACGCCAAGCAACAGTGTCCGGTTGCGCTGGACATGCTCCGGCAGACCCGGATGGAAGTGTTCCGAGGCGATCGACATCTCGTCGAAACCGGTGCCCATATCCAGGTCGTGGCCGTGTGCATCGACCAGTGTCAGGTCGATCGCCGTACCACGGCTATGGTTCGAGCCGCGCTTCAAGTCAGCAATGTAGGTCGGGTCGGGAAGAAAGTCCCACAGTACCTGCTGGGCTTGCGGCGGACGGTAGGCGTCGAATATCTTCAGCGTCACGCCAATGTTGGCCGCCAGCTCGACAGCTTTCTTCAGGGCGGCTTCGGCGGGGGCCAGGAGCAGACAATGTGCCGTCTTGTAGATCGGCTTACCTGTCAGGTTGCGATCGGTCGCGTAGACCAGGTCGATCGCGACACGGTGCGTTTCAGGAGTGATTCTCAGCAGACGGTGATCGGGCATCGGCGGCGTTGGTTTCAAAGCTCACGGGTTCGTGCGGTGCCGTTATTGTTTATCAAAACGAGGAGTTTGGGGGTGAATGTGGCGGACATGCCGCACTCTGTGGATAAAGGTCATATTCGCGCAGGGCGTTGGAGGGGGCGTGCTCAAGTCGGAGCCAACGTGCCTGACTCTCCGCCGGTGGTCGTGCCGGTGGGAATCTCAGGCCCAGCCAGCGATCACTCAACCTCAATTAAACCTCGCCAAAAATCGGACGTTCTGGTTCGAAAGGAGGATCGCGAAGGTACCTTCGGCACGGCAGACTGCCAGGATGGTTGCACTTGGGGGAGCGGCCTTCTGGCAAACCGAGCGGGGATGGACAGCGTTTCGATCGGGCTAAAACTGACCGTCACGCCGATGCGGGGAACATCGAAGGGTGTGAGAAGGAAATCGAGACATCGCCCGGATCGCACTCTCTCACAAGAGCAGCGAGGCGCTACCGGACAAGAACCGGCAGCAATCGAAAGCGGTTCGATGCACACCCGTCGAACCGCTTTCGAAGCATGGACAAATTACTGCGCCATCGCGCCGGAAGCCGGATGGTCCATCTTCTTCATCTTGTCGCCCTTCTTCATCGCGTCTTTCGACATCGCGTCCTTCGACATCGAATCTTTCGACATGGCATCCTTGGACATGGTGTCCTTGGCCATCGAATCGTGGGCCATCGCATCGCTAGCCTGAGCGTATGCCATTGAACCACCCAGGGCCAGCGTTGCTGCGAGTGCTGCAGTGATGAACAGTTTCATATCAACCTCTTCTTGGAGTAAAAGTATCCGGTCGTGCCGGGGTGAATCGAAGTACCTGACGCCGCGAGCTTCTGGATTTTTCGTGACGTCAGGAACCTCCGAACCAGTTGTAGCCCTGATCGACCCAATAGCCGCCAGGGAATTTGTTGGTGACAAAAATCTCCATGATGTGTTTCGGATTCTTGTAGCCCAGTTTGGTAGGCATCCTTAGTTTTATCGGATAACCGTACTTGGGCGGTAATTGCTGGCCATCGAAGGTGAACGTCAGCAGCGTCTGCGAATGCAAGGCGGTGGGCATGTCGATGCTTTCGTAGTAGTCGTCAGCGCATCTGAAGCCGACATATTTCGCCGATGTATCCGCCCCCACCCGCTTCAGGAACTCCGAGAATGGCGTGCCGCCCCAGCGTCCGATCGCGCTCCATCCTTCCACACAGATGTGCCGCGTGATCTGCTCGGCTTTCGGCAACGCATATAGCTCCGGCAAACTCCACGTTTTTGTGTTCCGCACCAGCCCGCTTACTTTCAGGCGGAAGTCGGAGCCATCGACTATGGGAACGTCGTCGATACCGTAGAACGCATTGAACGGAAATGGCCGGGTGATCTGCGCTTCGGTATAGGTCGGCGCCAGACGGTTCGGATCGAAGAGCCAGCCTTGCACGGTATCGTTCAGGCGCGAGACGCGGGTCAGGAAGGTCTCGACTGATTTATCGTCGGAGAGACTGCAACCGGTCAGCATCGCGAGGCCACCGAGCGTGACAATGCGCTTGCCGAACAGGCGGCGGGACGGCATGTCCAGTTCACGGCGAACGTCGATGATCAGCGACTCGCGGTCTACGCTCACGCGGTTTGGCTTCACGGGTTTCATGATCGAGACTCCTCGAGTCCTTAAGTTATCGGTCGACTCAGCGGCCGCGAATCATCGTGAACAACGAGCGCGGCACCAGCGACACCATCACCAGATGCACGACAATGAACGCCGCTAGCAACGACATGGCCGAGAAGTGCACAACGCGCGCAAAGTCATAACCGCCCATCAGTTCGCGCAGCAGCGGAAACTGCACCGACTTCCAGATTGCGAGGCCGGACAAGATGAGCACGGTGATATCGAGCATCACGAACAAATACGCAAACTTCTGCACGGCGTTGTATTTGCTCGGATCGGCATGCGATAAATGTCCCTTAAGCGCTTCGCCCAGGTCATGCAGGATTGCTCGCGGCGATAGCGGAAAAAACTTGCGCTTGATGCGGCCCGTGACAACGTTCATCGCGAGATAGAAAATGCCGTTGAAGAACAGCAGCCACATCGCAGCGAAGTGCCATTGCAACGCACCACCCAGCCATCCTCCAAGCGTGATGCCCGTCGGAATCACGAAACCCTTGAATACCGGCGACGCGTCGTAGATCCGCCATCCCGACAACATCATCAGGATTGCCGCGAGTGCGTTCAGCCAATGCGAAATGCGTACCCATGCGGGCTGGATCGTCCGCACGGGACTGCTCACACCGCCCGCATCATGTGTTGCGTTCATCTGAGCCTCCAATGACGTGCTTTCGTCTTTCGCGACGATCTCTTTTGAACCGGTCCTTCACCGTCTGCATGAAGTCTTCAAGAGAGAGTTGTTCGTTGTGAGTTGTCAGGTAATTCGTCGGATTTATCTGGCGGGTTACATCGTCGAACGAAATTTTTTGTTGGCGCGAAAGCGGTCATGCAGTGCGCGTATGTGAGTTAGTTCGTCGAGGAAGGCCGACGGGTTACAGCGGAATATTTTTTGTCGCCGACAACCAGTCGCAGCGAGCGCGACCCAAAGGAAGGGTCGACCAAGCGATGAAGAGCTATGCCAGGGCGGCCGCTCTGTTATCCGGCAAAGGACCGGTCATCGAGCAATACGAGCACGGGACGCAGGAGTCCCTCCAGCAACGCGGGTTCCGGCCGCGAGCGCGCCAGTACGCGAATGCCGAGTAAGACCGCCAGCAGCAGCCGCGCGAAATCTTCAGCCGGTTGCACGGTCGAAATCTCGCCGGATTGCTGACCCGCCGCCACGCAGCGGCGGAAATAGGCTTCGAGCTTCACCAGCACACCGGCCACGACCTGCTGGAACTCGGGATCGTGAGGTGCCACTTCCATTGCCGAATTGACCAGCATGCAGCCCTTGCGATCCTGGTCGGTAAGCGACCGGTGCACGATCTCATCGAAGAACGCCTTGATCGATTGAAGCGGTGACAGCTCACCTTCGCAACGCCGGATACGACCGTCGACGCTTCTCGATACATAGTGAGCCAGCGCCTTTCCAAATAACGCCCGCTTGTCGCCGAATGCGTTGTAGAGGCTCGCCCCCGTGATGCCCATACTGTCCGCCAGTTCACGAACCGATGTGGCTTCGTACCCATGGTTCCAGAAACACAGGACCGCAGCGTCGAGCACTGCGGCTTCGTCGAACTCTCTTGGCCGTGGCATGCGGTCCTTCACTCCCATGACCGAGGCGATATTGCCATTCGGGTTTCGTTAAGATATTCTAAATCGATCGATCTAAAATGCAAACGGCAGCGCTAATCAGGCGATAAATACTTTGTCTCCGCGCGAGTCTTACAAATTTATTGCGAACCTGACTCGCCAACTAGCGGCGCTGAAAAACGGCCTTATCAAACTCATCACTCAAGGACGACATGATCCGTTTCTACTTTCACCCAACGCCGAATCCCGCCAAGGTCGCGCTCTTTCTCGAAGAGAGCGGACTGGAATACGAAGTGTGTCCCGTCGATACCAGCAAGGGCGAGCAACATCTGCCTGCATTCAGGAGCATTAACCCGAACGGCAAGGTGCCCGCGATCGTCGATACCGACGGCCCCGGTGGAACCGAAGCACGGGTGTTCGATTCCAGCGCCATCCTGCTGTACCTCGCCGACAAAACGCAGCGCTTTGCCGGCACGCCCGCGGAGCGGCCCGAGTTGTTGTCGTGGCTGTTCTTTATCAGCTCGGGACTCGGTCCCTTTTCGGGTCAGGCGGTGCACTTCCAGCATGCCGCACCGGAGAAAATCCCCTACGCGATCAATCGGTATCGGCGGGAGATCGAGCGGCACTATCGCGTGCTTGACGAGCACTTGTCGAAGCGCGAATACATCGTGGGAAGCGATTATTCGATTGTCGATATGTCCGCCTGGGGATGGCTCGAACGCGCGCCGCGGGTATTGGCCACCGAGGAGCCGCTTGCCGCATTCCCGAATCTGCGCCGTTTCTTCGATGCAATCAGTGCACGACCGGCCGTTGCACGAGCGCGCGCGGTGGGCCGCGACTTTACGTTCAAGCGAGAGATGGACGAAGCGGCACGGCGGGCACTGTTCCCATCGAATTATGCCGAGACCACGCTTTAAGCGCGCCAGGCGGCTATTTCGACCCAAAACGATCGACAGCAGCAGGCCGCCGGTTCTGCGGCTTACGTTAGCGCGGCTTTGGCCGCGCTAACGCGATCGTCCATACTGCAGCTAAAACCGATCCCAACATTAAAATCGCGGTAATCTCCGGCCCAGAATCTGGAGCGACGAGCCACGCGCTGCATGACCCGGCGTTGCTCACATCGTGAAATACCTGCAGTAGTATTGCCGCCACGAACCGTATTCGTCCCCGGCGCTGGGAACGTCGAGATCAATCGACACGCCCGTCGCAATTTATTTGAAGCGCGCTGTAACCCGATTCCGCGATGAAGCGAATAATACAAAGTGGTTCTGTGCCTGGCGTCGAAGAACGGCTGAGGGCGTTGTTCATACGCGGCCTGAATGGCGACGCCGTCGCCTATCGGGCGTTCCTCGACGACTTGACCGGACACCTGCGCGGTTTCCTGCGAAAGCGCATTTATTACCTGCAGGACGATATCGAAGATGTCGTGCAGGAAATCCTGCTGGCCGTGCATAACAGCCGCCACACCTATCGTCCCGACGAGCCGCTGACTGCCTGGGTGCATGCAATCGCGCGATATAAACTGATGGATTTTTTCCGCGCGAGAGCGCGGCGTGAAGCATTGAACGATCCGCTGGACGACACGCTCGAGATTTTCGCGACCTCGGATGAAGAACCCACCGATGCAAAACGCGATGTCGGCAAATTGCTCGAACAGTTGCCGGACCGTCACCGGTTGCCGATCCTTCACGTGAAGCTGCAAGGGCTCTCCGTGACCGAAACCGCGGCACTGACGGGTATGTCGGAGTCGGCTGTTAAAGTGGGCATTCACCGTGGACTGAAGGCGCTGGCAGCAAAGATTCGAGGCACCGCATGAAAACCGAGGACCTGATTTCGCTTCTATCGACTGGCGTGGCGCCCGTCGACTCCCGCGTTCCCGCGCGGCGCTTCGTGCGTGCAATCGCACTAGGCGGGCTGGGCGCGCTCGTGCTGATGGCAGTGATTTTCGGCGTGCGGCCGGACATCGCCGTGGTGTCGCGCACGCCCATCTTCTGGGCCAAGTTCGCGTTCCCGACAACGCTCGCCGCGACCGCATTGTTCCTGGCGGCGAGGTTGTCGCGGCCCGGGACGACCATCGGCAAGTTCTGGGCGCTGCCCGCGGTGCCCGTCCTCGTAGTGTGGAGCGCGGCGGTAGCCGTCTTGTGTCTCGCCTCCCCCGATGCACGCATTCCGCTCGTCATGGGCTACACGTGGCGTACCTGCCCGTTCAATATCCTGTTGCTGTCAGTGCCCGCGTTTGTCGCCGTGTTCTGGGCAATTCGTGGACTCGCACCCACCCGGCTACGGCTCGCCGGTGCAGCAGGCGGCATGCTCGCGGGGACCATCGCGACGATGGCCTATTGCTTCCATTGCCCGGAGATGAGCGTCGCGTTCTGGGCCGTCTGGTACATGCTCGGGATGACGCTTGCCACGCTCATCGGCGCGTTGCTCGGACCGCGATTCCTGCGCTGGTAGGCGGACCAAATCATAAAAATTATCACGCGGGCGTAACCGGGCCACTGCCGGAAACGAATAGAAATCATGCGCTAGCGCATGACGCTGCTTAATGCTTAGAGCAGGCAGCGCCGTCGTTTCCAATCAGCGGAGTGGTCATGAAAACCAGCGAGTTCGTATCGATGCTTGCCACCGGCATCGTGCCGACCGACCCGCATGTCATCGCGCGACGCTTCGCCACCGCATTGTTCTTCGGGTTGACCGGCGCCGCCTGCATGGTCGTCGCCATCTACGGCGTGCGCGGCGACATGCCGCAAATGCTGACAACCCCCCTCTTCTGGTTAAAGGTTGCGTTCCCGCTTGCCGTCGTAGGCGCGTCGCTTTTCATCGCGATGCGTCTTTCACGCCCCGGCGCCGACACAGCAATGGCCTGGGTCGCGCTGGCCATTCCGCTCGTGCTGATCTGGCTGACGGCGCTTGCTGTCATCGTCGCGGCGCCGCCGACGTTGCGGCTTCAACTCGTGCTCGGCAAAACCTGGCAAGTCTGCACAATGAATATCGTGATTCTATCGGCGCCTACGTTCATCGCCGTGTTCTGGGCCATGAAGGGGCTGGCGCCGACTCGACCGGTGATCGCAGGCGCAGCAGCCGGCCTGCTGAGCGGCGCGCAAGCGGTGCTGGTCTATACGCTCTATTGCGTAGAGATGACCGTGCCGTTCTGGGGCGTGTGGTACGTGCTAGGCATGTTGGTGCCCACGGTCCTCGGCGGTTTGCTCGGCCCCAGGGTTCTGCGGTGGTGATCGACTCGTGATACCGACTCGTGATGCCGATAAAGCTGACGCTTTAACGGCTCCGTGTCCCGGTATCCAGCCGGTCCACGCGCACCGGCGGCACGAACCACGCAAGGCAAAGCCCCACGATCGCCGCTGCGGCAGCAAGTCCGAGTCCCACATGAATCGATTCGATCAGCGCACCGCGCGCCGACTGCATCATCGCGTCGCCGGCATGACCCGCCATGATCAGACGGCCGATGAGCGCCGCCTGTTCCGCACGATCGATCAGCAGCTCGGGGCTCGCGAATGACTTGAACCACTGCGTTGCCTGATACGTATCGAGCGACCGGTGCACACCGCTCGTATAGAGGCGGCCGAGCAAGGCGCCGGTCATCGCCGTGCCGAGCATGCCGCCGAACATGCGCAGAGATTGAAGCAAGGCCGTCGCCGCGCCGAGATGATCGCGGGCGACAAGCTGCTGCGAAAAGAGCGTGAGGTTCGACACGACCAGACCAAGCCCGACACCACTGAATCCCATGCACGCCATCCACACGAGGTGAGGCACGGTCCCCGTGATTGCGACCAGACAAAGCGCCGCGCACGCGAACAGCGCGAAACCGATATACATCACCCCGTTCGCTTGCCTGATGCGCGTGACGATGCGGTTATTCACGACGCTGCCCACGGTCGTGCCGAGCAGCAGCGGCGTGATCAGCATGCCCGAGTCATGTGGCGACATCGCGAAGCCGCCTTGAAACAGCAAAGGCACGTAGAAGACCAGCGAGAAGAGCGAGAAACCGCCGAGTACGGCCATCGCAAACAGGGCCATGAGCTTTCGATCCATCAGCATGTCGACGGGAACGATCGGGTAAGCCATGCGTTTTTCCCAGAACAACAGCACCGCGAAGCCGGTCACCGTAAGCACGCCGAGCACCAGCGTGGTGGGCGTGATGCCATTGGCCGGAGCCGACTCTATCAGCAGTTGCAACACGCCGAATGTCGAAGCCAGCACGAGCGCCCCGAGCCAGTCCAGTTTCACCGGGAGGCCCGAGCGCGGCCGTCGAAGGTGCGGCAGGAAAGCGCGCACGAACAGCAACGAGACGATGCCCACCGGCAGGTTGACGAAAAACACCAGCCGCCAGCCGCCGTATTGGGTCAGCATGCCGCCGAGCGTCGGGCCGACGATATTCGCCAGCGCAAACGCCGAGCTGACGAAAACCAGCCAGCGCAGACGGAGCTTCGGGTCGGGGAAAAGATCCGCGACGGTGGCGAACATCGTGCCCACCAGAATGCCGCCGCCGATCCCCTGCAGACCGCGCGCGATCACGAGGAACAGCATGTTGGAGGCCAAGCCGCACAGGACCGACGCAACCGTAAATAGCGCGATCGCGGCCATCAAAAACGGCTTGCGGCCGAACAGATCGCCTAAGCGCCCGAAGATCGGAATCGTGATGACCGACGTCAGCATGTATGACGTGGCGACCCATGCGTAGAGATCGAATCCCTTGAGATCGGCGACGATCCGCGGTAACGCGGTCCCCACAATCGTCTGATCGAGAGCGACCAGCATCGCGACGAACGATACGCCAAGCATCGCCAGCACCGACTCGCGGAATGGCAACAACTGCCCGGCTTCATTGGGTGCAGCGATATCCGGGGTCATGGCGTTCTCCTGATGCTGTGTCGGGAACTGCGGCTGTATGTACGGTGGTTCTGGCGGCTTAGGCGGTGCCGTCGTAGGCGAGTTAAGTTGTGCCGCCTGATCGAGCTAATACGCAGCAGCACGAGCATTGGATGCTCGCCTCTCGATTGCGATCACGATGATGTCGGTAGTTCGGCTCATTGGCCGACGTGGTTACACGCGCGAAGAGATCATGGGTGCATTCTCCACGCGCTTGCGCGACATGCATAGCTTGGGCAGTTCCCTCTTATACAGGCAGTGCCACATACGTTTTATGCGAGTGTTCCGTTCGGATCAGATTGTCGAATCGAGTCATCAGGAACACATGAAGGGAATTTCACGCTCGCTGTAACCCGCTTCTACGGATCGTCGAAATAACTTTCAGGTTAGGTGACTTCTTAATCGGGCATTCGCTGGCCTGACTCAAACCGCAGGCGCTCGCCAACCCTGACGATAGCGAACAGGACCACGTTCGTACGGCGTCTTTCCTTTCACCTTCGGAGTCCGTCATGCGTGCTTCATCGATTCTGTCTCTTGCCGCGATTCTCGTCTCCTTTTCCGCCGCCACTGCCAGCGCTGTTTCCGCTAACGCATGTAGCGCCTCCAGCCCTGAGCATCGTGCCGCGCTTGTCGAACTCTATACAAGCGAGGGCTGCAACAGTTGCCCGCCGGCCGATAACTGGCTGAGCGAACTCGATCATGCCCGCAAGACCAGCACCATCGTGCCGCTGGAGCTGCATGTGGACTACTGGGATAGCTGGGCGTGGAAGGATCGCTTCGCGCAACCCGCATTCACCACGCGGCAGCAACAACTGACCTCCACCGGCGGCGGGCACGTCGTCTACACGCCGGAGATCTTCGTAGGCGGCCGCGAATTGCGCAGCTGGTCGAGCGGCGCGAGCTTCGAATCGCGGATTCAGCAGTTGAATAGCGAAGCACCGCTCGCCGATATCCGTATCGATGGACATTCTTCCGCGCCCGGCCATGTCGCATTCAACGCTGCATTCGTAGCTCGCAAGGATCTTCCCGACGACGCGGTCGCATATGCCGCCGTGTATGAAAACCAGCTCGTCAGCGCGGTGAAAGGGGGTGAAAACAGCGGTGCGACGCTGCATCACGATCGCGTGGTGCGTCGCTGGATCGGGCCGGTGCGGATAGTCGACGGGCGCGCGTTGATCTCCGGCGACTACACGTCGGAGGACAAGCACGCCGGCGTGGTGGCGTTCGTCGAACGCGGAGCGACTGGCGAAGTGCTACAAGTGGCGGAGCTGCCTTCGTGCGGAAGTTGAAGCTCTTAGCTTAGCGACGCCAAGGCCTGTTCCGTGCCTTGATCATCGCCACCCCATGCGGGAAAAGGGTCCGTGAATCGATGCCAAGCTTCCGGCCCCTTGCTCATTTCCGCGTCGGTGAGCAGGCATGCATTCAGACGTCCACGTAACGCCGCCTCGTCCATATCGATACCGATCAGCACCAGCTCCTGCCGCGCGTCGCCGACTTGCGGGTCCCAGTCGTCATCGATCGATTTCAGCGACTCTGCATCTTCCGGCCAGTAGGCTTTCGGTACGGCTGCCCACCACATTCCCATCGCACCGTGCCGGCATACGCCACCCGCCTGCGACCAGGACCCTACATAGGTCGGCCGGCTCGCGAGCCAGAAGAGCCCTTTCGAGCGCACGACGCCCGGCCATTCGCTCCCGATAAGCTGCCAGAAACGCTCCGGATGAAACGGCCTGCGCGCGCGATAAACGAAATGCGTGATGCCGTACTCCTCGGTCTCGGGCGTGTGCTCGCCACGCAATTCCTTGAGCCAACCGGGCGCCTTGGACGCTTCATCGAAGTCAAACAGATTGGTATTGAGCACCTTGTCCAGGCCGAGCTTCCCAAACTCCGCGATCTCGATCCTGGCCCGCGGATTCAGCCCGTTCAGGATCGTCATCAGGCGACGGCGGTCGGCCTCGCTGACAAGATCCACTTTGTTCAGGACGATCACATCGCAGAATTCGACCTGTTCGATCAGCAAGTCGACGACCGTGCGCGTATCTTCCGCGCCCATCGATTCACCGCGCGAATGCAGGCTGTCGGCTGAACTGTAGTCCTTAAGGAAATTGAAAGCATCCACCACCGTCACCATGGTGTCGAGACGCGCGACATCGGACAGGCTTTGGCCTTGCTCATCGGCGAACGTAAAGGTTTCGGCCACCGGGAGCGGCTCGGAAACACCGGTCGATTCGATCACGAGATAGTCGAAGCGCCCTTCTTTCGCGAGCCGGTTCACCTCGAGTAACAGGTCTTCGCGCAGCGTGCAGCAGATACAGCCGTTGCTCATCTCGACCAGCTTTTCGTCCGTGCGCGCCAGCTCTGCACCACCGTCGCGAACCAGCGCGGCGTCGATATTGACCTCGCTCATGTCGTTGACGATCACCGCGACGCGCCTGCCCTCCCGATTGTTCAGGATGTGATTGAGCAAGGTAGTCTTTCCTGCACCCAGAAAGCCCGACAAAACAGTCACGGGTAGCTTATTCATTGTTGTCCGTCCAAAAAGTTCTCGCATAATTGATTATGAATGTTATAACATTGCATTTGTAACTTGTAGAAATTTTTGTCCTATTGGCGTTCCCGCGACCCGACCTTGGCCGTGCGGCTTGTAGTGTCTGCCCGAGGTGCCTGTTCACATTACGTTAGGACTACGTTCTTTTTGAAGACCGATCGAAATTCAGGCGCCGGAGCGCTGCATCAATGGGAATGCATCGGATCGCGCACATCCAACACAATCCATCCAGAAAAATAATCGATGAAAAATCGCACGCTCTTCGCTCACGCGGCTCTATTGCTCTTCGCTCAGATCGCGGCCGGACACGCCTATGCCACAGGTTCGGATGGCGCCGTGTCAGGCTCCGTCACCGACAGTTCGGGCAAACCCGTCGCCAATGCCAGCGTTGCGCTGCAAGATGCCAGCGGCGCGTCCGTGGGAGCCACCAGCACGGACGCCAGCGGGCACTTCTCCGTCCACCATGTCGCACCGGGCGCTTACGCAGTCGTCGTAGCCGCGCCGGGCTACGCGAGCGGCTCCAGCATCGCGACGGCGAACGACGGCGCGGATGCTTCCGTATCGGTCGCGCTCAGCAAAAGCGACGCACTCGATGTGCAGGTCAACGCGAAGCGGCTCGATCGTGCGCGCAACGGCCTGCTGCCTGAAACGGGCAGCAGCGTGTATCGCTTCAGCCAGGCGGATATCGATACTCTCCCCGCCGGCCAGAACACGCCGCTCAATCAGGTGTTGCTGCAAGCGCCCGGTGTCGCGAGCGATTCGTACGGCCAGTTGCACGTGCGCGGCGAACACGCGAACCTGCAATACCGTATCAACGGCATCATCATTCCGGAGCCGATCAGCGGTTTCGGCCAGTCGCTGGACACGCGCATCATCGATCAACTCAATCTGCTCACGGGCGCATTACCGGCGCAGTACGGCTACCGGACCGCGGGTATCGTCGATATTCATACGAAGAACGGCGACCAAGGCAACGGCGGCTCCATTGATGTATTCGGCGGCAGTCACCAGACCATCAAGACCAGTGCCGATGTCTTCGGCAGCAAGGGACCGTTCAGCTACTATTTCAGCGGCTCGCTTGGCGAGAACAATCTCGGCATAGAGAACCCGACGTCGAGCGCAAGCCCGATCCACGATCACACGCGTCAGGGCGACGCGTTTGGCCTCATGTCCTACATCATCAATCCGCTCACGCGCGTGAGCCTGATGTTCGGCACGACCAGCAACCAGTTTGAAATCCCCAATACGCCGGGCCTGCCGACCTCCTTCACCTTGAACGGCAACACCGCGTTCGATTCGAGCAAGCTCAACGAGACACAATCCGAACTCAATCAGTTCGCGGTCGTCGCGCTGCAGGGTACCAACGGCGGCGCGCTGGATTATCAGGTCGCGCTCTTTACGCGCTACTCGCGCACACAATTCAACCCGGACCCGGTCGGCGACCTGTTATTCAACGGCGTGGCGGCAAGCGACTTCCACAGCGACACCGCCAACGGCGTGCAAGCGGATACGACCTACCGGCTCAACGATAAACACACGCTGCGCGCGGGCATTTCGTTCCAGCAGGAACATGCGGTTTTCAACAACAACGTGAGCGTTTTCCCCGCCGATGTCAACGGCAATCAGACCTCCGATCAGCCGTTCAACGTGCCTGATTCGAGCAGCAAGACGGGTTATCTGTACAGCGCTTACATCCAGGATGAGTGGAAACTCACCGACAAACTCACTATCAACTACGGCCTGCGCTACGACAAGATGGACGAGTACGTGAGCGCGAGCCAGCTAAGCCCGCGCGTGGGACTCGTTTATGCATTAACTCCTTCAACGACAATTCACGCCGGTTATTCGCGTTATTTCACGCCACCTGCTTTCGAGCTGGTGTCGGGCGAGGATATCGCACGCTTCGCCGGCACGACCGCGCAGTCGTCGTCAACCAGGAACGACCCTGTGCAGCCGGAGCGCAGCCACTATTTCGATCTCGGCATAACGCAACGACTGACCTCCACGATAACGGTCGGCGTCGACGCCTACTACAAGAAATCGACAAACCTGCTCGACGAAGGGCAATTTGGCACTGCATTGATCTTCACGCCCTTCAACTATAAATACGGCCGTGATTACGGTGTCGAATTTACCGGCAACTATAAACAGGGCAATGTCTCGGCGTACGTCAATGTTGCGTACAGCCGCGCACAGGGCAAGGACATCAACTCGGCGCAGTTCAATTTCAGCGCTGATGAACTCGCTTTCGTCAGCAACCACTATGTGTTCCTCGATCACGACCAGCGCGTGACCGCGTCGTTCGGCGGCGCGTACCAGTTGGGCAGGACCACCTTCACATTCGACGGCATTGTCGGGAGCGGGTTGCGCAGCGGTTTCGCGAACACGGACCGCTTGCCGGTCTATACGCAGGTGAATCTGGGCGTCATCCATCACTTCAACTTCAACGAACCGCTGATCGGCAAGTTCGATGCGCGCCTGCTGCTCATTAACGCGTTTAACCGTGTGTATGAGTTGCGCGATGGTTCGGGCATTGGCGTGGGCGCACCGCAATATGGGCCGCATCTCGCCATGTATGCCGGTATCACCAAGAATTTTTAATCGATTGGATAACTAAACGAAAGGCTTTTTATCATGCAGGATTGGGCAGGTATTACTGCTGCTGTGCAGGTGGGTGGCTGGGTGGTGTACCCGCTCACGCTGCTCGCGGTGCTCGCGGTGCTGGCGATCGCTATCGTCATCGATCGCGCATATATGTTCGTGCGGTTTGCAAGCCAGCCGGGAGCGGGCCTCGATACGCTGCCGGCGCAGCACGTGTTCAGGCGTCTCGACGAGACAGTGATGGTGCAAGCCGGGACGCCACTGTGGTTAGTTGAAGCCCGTGCTCAATCGCTTGCTACGCGTATCGAACGGGACATGAGCCGCGGCTTCTGGGTATTGGAGACGATTGTCACGGCGGCGCCCTTGCTCGGGTTGCTGGGGACCATTGTCGGGATGATGCATTCGTTCCAGCTTTTCGGCGGCAACGGCCTGGTCAATCCAGGCGGTGTGACCGGCGGCGTGGCGCAATCGCTGGTGGCCACCGCTATCGGCCTGGTCGTCGCATTGTTCTCGCTCTTCGCATTCAATTATTTCTCGCGACGCCTTGAACGCCTGATCGATGACCTCGAAGTGCACGCCAACGGACGTCTCAACGAGATTCGGCTCAAGGGAGAAAGCGCCGGAAAGCCGGCCGGAGACGGTCGATGAAGTTCAAACGCTCGCGGGCATCGAAGCGCGGACGCATCGAGATCATCCCGATGATCGACGTGATGTTTTTCCTGCTCGCCACCTTCATGCTGGCGTCGCTGGCCATGCAGCGGCTTGATGCCGTCAGGGTCGATCTGCCATCGGGACAGGCGCAGCACATGTCGGAGGATCAGCCGCTGACGCTGGCGGTCGATCGCACGAACACCATCTTCCTGGATCGTCAACCGGTGCATCTCGATCAGGTGGAAGCCGGGGTCAGGCGGCTTCTCAAGCCGGACCGGAACGTGGTAATTGCAGCCGATGATGGCGCGGCACAAGGGGCCGTCGTTCAAGCCATGCTGGCTGCGCGACGCGCCGGCGCCGAGCATTTTTTGATCGCGATACATCGTGAGTGACGGGATGCGGCGGCGGGAAGGTCTGGCCGATGAGCCGCGAATCAGATTTGGCATTGCCCTTCTGATTGCATTTGTCCTGTGGGCAGCGCTGTTGACCCAGATCGTGAATCCGCTCTTGCGGCCTTCGCCGAACGCGGCTGCGCCGGAGCAAACGGTGATTGAGATGCGCCTTGTCGAGTTGGCCGCGCCTCCCGCGCCTGCGCATGCTGTTGCTCCTGCGGTCACCCCACAAGCTCATTCTCGACGAGATCCAACGCCGGCGCGGGTGACGCCATCGCACGAAACCCGGCGACCGGTCGCGGAACATGCGGTTGCGAAAGAGGAAAGCCCGGCAACATCAGTGCAGCCGGAAGCGAGCCCCGCAGCAACGTCTACGGCTGTTGTGGCAACGTCGTCATCCTCGGCATCGGCAAGCGATAAAACTGCCCGATCGGAGGGTTCCACGGCACGTGTTATCAATCAACCCATGCCTGCTCTCCCCGACGATCTTCGCGAAGACGCGTATCAGGCGGTGGCCGTCGCGCGGTTCGATATCCACGCGGATGGAACGATCGAAGTAGAACTTTCAAAGCCGACGCAGAACCCGCGCCTGAACGCGCTACTGCTGGAAGCGCTGCGGAAATGGCGCTTTTTCCCCGCAATGCAAGGCGGCCATGCCGTGGAAAGTCATCAAGACGTGCGAGTGCATTTCAACGTAAGTTGACCGCGTTCCGTCAAATCGACGACCGCGTTAAAAGCGGCCACCGTGCAAGCTGCACATGCTTCGTTTGACCAACCAGGCTGTCCACGAGAACGAACTCGCGAGCGGTCCAACGGACGGGCTCGATAGCTCGTTCATCGACCTCGCGCTTGTCGTAAAGCAAGGTCAGGTGTGGTGTGAAGTTCAACGTCGAATTGCATTTGAATCCCGCCTTCTTCAAGGTCGTACCAAGAGCCTCATGGAGCTCCTTCAATGCCGCGGCGCCGTCGCTTCCAAGCAGGACGAACGGCCGGTCGTGGTCCGTGCGGTGAAAACTACGTGCAAGGTCGAAAGCAATGTCGAAGGGCGGCATCCGGATGGTCGCCGCCACGGCTTCCAATGTCGAGGCAATACGCTGAGGGAAATACGGATACGTGTCGATGGAATGCAATGTGACATGAAAGTGCCCCGTCGGAAGCAGCCTCCGTTTCAAGCCATATTCAATACGCAGATGCTGTGCGCGCCGCTCGATACGCATGGCGGTGTCCGGGTCCGGCAAGATCGCGAAGAACAGATGATGCAGGTCAACCGGCCGCGGCGCAGGCCTCGCGTCTAATCCCGGTAGAGATAATTGCTCTGGCATATGCTTGTCACCCCATGGATCAACGGGCTTCATTCAGAACTTTGCAAGCATCGGGGCCAATGCACAAATTCGCGAACTGGCTTCGATCAGACATAACATCGACACGCGTAACGCAGATGCCAAGCACAGCGTCCTCAACAATTCTCGCTTGAAATCGTGCTCACTTTCACCCCAACTTACTACCCATCGACCGATGAAACCGGAAGAACGTTCTCGCCTTCTTCGGCGGCTGTTCCTCACCCAACAGACCAAATTCGATAGGTGCGCGGGTGTAGAAGACATGCACGTTTTCCGCTCGCACAGCCTCCAGGATCTCGTTGGCTTCGCTCTCGGTCACGGCCAGAATGACCTGCACCGGCTGGTCCGCGAGCTTAAGAATATGCGCCGCGTGATGAGCGCCGGCGTGGCCAATACCTTCCGCTGCGCTGATGACCGTCGCCCCTCGGATACCGCGCTTGCGAACCTCCTGCAAAATCCATTCACAAAACGTCAGATGACCGCATTTGCGGTTCTGCTCAGTGTAGAACGTCAGTTGATAGCCGTTCATACCAACCTCCGCAGTAACGTCCCGTGTACTGACGGAACGCCACCCTTATAGACTTTCGTGCCTACCACTACCGACGCCGATGACCACATATAGACCGCATGGTACCGGCGAGAAATCGCACCTTATTTAATTTTAGGTCAGCCCTCTTATGTCGTCGCGTTTGCGCAATGCAGCAAGTGAAGCCGTGCGGCAACGACTCCCCGCCTACGATCCTCTCACGTCTCTCCGAGCACCTCGTACTCGATCAAACCACGCGTATAAAACAGGCTTGCCCCGCCCTGCCTGAGACGGTCGAGCAACGCGTCGATCCGCACGTCCTCCGCCACGACCGTCACCGCGACCGGTTGATCGGCCAGTTCGAAAAACCGCGCGGCGTGATACTTGCCGTGCATATCGATGGTTTCGGTCGCCTCGACGACTGTCGCCCCGACAATGCCGACCTTCCTGACCTCTTCTAGAATCCAGTCGACCACCGGCACGTGATGCTTGCGATAACCCTGTGTTGCGGCATAGACCGTAAGCTGGCTTCCTTTCATAGGATCCTCCACTTGGCAACGGATCATGCGAATGAAGCGATGAACTCAATCAACGAACCCGACCTTCCCCGAGGCGAGATCGTAGATCGCTCCTACCACCTGCACCTTGCCCGCCCTCACGTACTCTCCGATCAATGGCTTCGAGACCCTCAACCGGTTGGCGTTCAGCCGCACATTTTCGATAGTCGTGTCCGCCATCAGATCGCCGTGCCCATGCGCCCTGGCGATCTCCAGCGCCGGCCTGATCGCCTGGACGAGTTCGGGAAAATGCCCCGGCAACACAGCGTGTTCCTGAATCGCCTTGAGCGTCGCGGAGACCGCACCGCAGCCTGTATGTCCAAGCACCATGATCAATGGTACGCCCAGGAACTTCACCCCGTATTCGAGGCTCGCCAGTCCATCGTCGTTGACGAAATTGCCTGCAACCCGCACGACGAACAGGTCGCCCGGACTCTGGTCGAACGCCAGCTCCGGAGAGACGCGCGAATCTGCGCAACCGAGGATCGCAGCAATCGGGTATTGCGCCGTGACGCGTGCGGCCCGACCGGCAGAATAGTCCTTGTTTGATGGAGCATTAGCGACATAACGGTTGTTGCCTTGCAGCAGGCGGGAAAGCGCCTCCGAGGGTGCAATCGCGTTGGGACCCAGTCCCGCGGACGATTGATCGGCACGCGCGTCATGCAGCGAAAAAGCAGCCACGGTCGCAGACGCTAAACCGGTGAACAACATGCGCCGCCGTGACAAGGAACACATCGGATCAACACACATGGATCGACTCCAAAGGGACAAACGCCCACACCATTCGCCTGGCGCAGATGCAAACCGGCCAGCCCTCTTCGATGGTGCGGCAACCAGGCTTGAATGAACGTATCCGTCGCCTCACAACGCTCCAATCACCACTGCTACATCAACAGCATGGTCTATAACTTAGAAGCCGGGGGAAACGTCGAAACAACAGCTCGCGTCATACGAATTCGTTAACGGAGCGCACCATGAAGAGTCTCTCAAGGGGATCAAGACGTTCCGTTGCATTAGCATTCGTCTTCGCGCTGCTACTGGCGAGCTGCAATTCCTCAGACGACAACTCGCATCCGCCGCTGGTCCTTAACGTCCCCTCGCCGAACTGGCAGGAACAGATCGTGTATTTCGTGTTGACGGACCGCTTCAACGACGGCGACCCAAGCAACGACGATCAGCACGCCGGCGAGTTCGATCCCACCAACAACGCCAAATACAGTGGTGGCGATATCCGCGGCATCGATCAGAAAATCGCCTATATCAAGGGACTTGGTGCAACTTCAGTGTGGCTTACGCCGCCCGTGGCTAACCAGTGGTGGGACCCGCTGGTCAACTACGGCGGGTATCATGGCTACTGGGCCGAAAACTTCGTCCAGGTCGATCGTCACATGGGTTCGCTCGCGGACTACCAGTCCATGTCGAGCGACCTGCATATCTCCGGCATGTACCTGATCCAGGACATTGTCGTGAATCACACCGGCGACTTTTTCGCGTATGTCGGGGGCTGGGACCCCAACGATCCCGCCCGCTACTGGACTCGCAATACCGGATCGGTGCCGGTGAGCGCTCCGTCTCAAGCGCCGTTCAACGAAGACGATCCGACCGATCCGCTACAACGCGCGGCGGCGATCTATCACTGGACGCCCGACATCAGCGACTTCAACGATCCCAATCAACTGCTCAACTATCAGCTCTACGGTCTCGACGACCTGAACACCGAAAACACAGTCGTGCGTAGCGCGTTGCGCAGCAGCTATGGCTACTGGATCAAGACCGTGGGCGTGGATGCGTTTCGCATCGACACGGCGTTTTATGTGCCGCAGGCGTTCTTCAGCGACTTCATGTATTCGACCGATCCGCAGGCGCCGGGCATCCTGCAAGTCGCACAGTCCACTGGACGGCAAGCGTTCCATGCTTTCGGCGAAGGTTATGTGACCGACAAAGCATATGAGGATACGGAATCGAAACAAATCGAGACGTATATGAGCGATGCCGCCGGAAGCGACATCCTGCCGGCCATGCTCAACTACCCGCTTTGGGGCACGCTGCAGGATGTACTGATATCGGGGCATCCGACCGGCGAGCTCGCTTATCGTATTCAAGACATGATGCAGGTCTTCAAGCGTCCCTACCTGATGCCGACTTTCCTCGACAATCACGACGTCGGGCGTTTTCTCGCGACGGGAACGATGGCCGGTCTGCAACAAGGTCTGGTCCTGATCATGACGTTGCCCGGCATTCCGGTGATTTACTACGGCACCGAGCAGGGCTTCATGGAAGCACGTGGATCAATGTTTGCGGCCGGCTTCGGCTCCGGAGGCACCGATCATTTCAACGCCGCCGCGCCGCTCTATGGCTTCATTGCCCAGCTTGCCGCGCTGCGCACGCAGAACAAAGTCTTCACCCACGGTGCCCCTACCATCCTGCAGCAGAACATGTCGACGCCCGGAATTCTGGCCTACAAAATGTCCTATACTGGCTCAACGGCGATCGTCGTCATTAATACTTCGGATACCGTCACGATGTCGGCGAACTTCGCCACTGGCCTCGCGCCCACATCGGTATTAAAGAACAAGTTCGCGGTTGGCACGGCAGGTTCCGATCTCGTTGTCACAGCCGACGGCAGCGTCACCCTGCCCTTGCTCCCACGCTCCGCTTATATATGGCTTGCCGGTCCCGGCAGCTAGCTCGTCGAGCATTCAGTCGAGCATTCAGTCGAGCATTCAGTCGATCAATCAGTCGTCAAGAAGCCACGCGCCGCGTTGCTTCCTTAAGCCGGTCCGAAGAAGGGGCGCATCATGAATGGACGATCCAGATCCTTGCTACTGTGGATCAGCGTTGCAACTAGCCTTGTCTGCAGCATCGCCAACGCCGAGAACCTCATACCCGCAAGCGTGCCGCTCACGCCGATCATCCAATTCCCCGGCACCACTGGCTACATCGCCCCGGACTATGATGCGCGGCGCGCCATGCTGCATAGCGTGTATATCGCGCCGATCGAAATCTTTCTCGCACCGGACTCTCCGTACAAGGGCATCGAGCCCGGTCAGATGGCCGAACTGACCAACGCCTTCAGCAATGCGTTGCGCGAGAACGTGCTGAAAAGCGCCAACGTGGTCGACACGCCGCAGCCCGATTCCATGATCCTGCAACTCGCACTAACCGATGTCAGACTGACCAAGCGGTCGCTGCGTTTGCGCGACCTCACGCCAATCGGCGCTGCGATCAACGGAGCGAAACGCGTGGCCGGCGTCAGCAAGATATCGCTCACTACGTTGACCGTTCAGGCCATGGGCGTTGCTCCTGACAGTGACATCGCGCTCTTTGCCATCAACAATCCGCCTCCTCCCGGTGACGCAGGAACAGAGCCGGTGCGTCTGGATCAAGTGCCTGCGCTGCTCGGCAAGAAAGCCGAGCGCTTGCGCGCGGCCTTCACCGCGATACGCGAACAACACTAGCTCAGGGTATCCCGGCAACGGGAACCGCGACGACAGGTTGTGCGTAGCTGACATTCGCCGCAGGCACAGCAGCGTAGCTGCCCTGCATGGGCACGTAGACCACGGGCGCCGGCTTCGGCGCGGGCACATACACGGTCGGTGCGGGCGCCACAACAACCGGAGCCGGACGCACCACCGTGACATAGGTCGGCTGGACCGGGACCGTGTAATAGACAGGCCGCGGGGGCGGTGCATAAACCACGGCGGGTACGGCGTAGACAACAATTGTTCTTGCTTCGGCGCCGGTGGAGAGCGCGAGACCGAGAGCGGCGGCAGCAGATGCACTGATAAGACGAATGTTCATTTGGATTCCCTTCGATGCTATCGGCAGGTGTCGTCTTCGCTTTGGAAGCCGTCCCGCCGTGTGGTTCGCATTGCGTGAGAGCCTTGCGAATCCGTTGAAGCGCTCGTGGCGCCGACCACCGAAAGATACGCAAAGTGCGCCTGAAAGCCACGTCAAAACATATTTCATTCGATGTCACAGATCGTCGGTTTCCAGACACCGGAGCACACCACTTTTGTATGGGGCAGATGCTTCATTCGCGACCCGGACACATGACATACGGCGACATGATTCGTAGTCCGTTTGTCATCCTTTTTCCGGTGCCGACCGATAAGCTTCGGTCTGCCATCGGTCGGGTCGTCATCAAACGGCAAACGCCAAGCACTGACGACCGATGGCAAACGAACCCATCACTCTCTGGAGAACCCCATGAAAAAAGCCCTTTCCATCCTCGTGCTGTCTATCGCCGTCTCCATCGGCAGCACTGCCGCCATGGCGCAAACCACACCGCAACCCATGGCCAGCTCGCAACGCATGGAGCGCGCCATGCAGCAACTGCAGGCGCGCTTTGCCGCCGCCAACGCAACACACGACGGCAAGCTGACCAAAGCCCAGGCCGCGCAAGGCATGCCGATGGTCGCGCAGAATTTCGATCAGATCGATACGCAGAAAGCGGGCTACGTCACCCTGCCGCAGATCGAGCAATTCATGCAGCAGCGCGCGACATCGCACTGACGGTTGGACAGTTTCCGATGGACACTTCTTGATCCGTGCATACCATGGCTATTGTCTGTTGAACTGAAGACCGCTTTGTCCCGCTAAAGAGGCGCGATGAAAACGACTGTGGATCGCCCGCTTTGCCTATCTGCTGCAGCCAGCGTGGCGCTCATCCTGACGCTCGCCGGTTGCGTGACGGTCGGTCCCGACTTTCGCCAGCCGGAAGCAAGCGTGGAGAACCAGTGGTTCGAAAGTCTGCCGTCGCAGGCGCAGTCCTCGCCGGATGCGCAAGCTGCATGGTGGAAAACCTTCGACGACCCGGTCCTCGCCGCGCTCGAACAACGTGCTTACGAACGTAACCTGTCCCTGCAAGTGGCCGGCCTGCATATCTTCGAGGCCCGCGCGCAACTCGCGATCAGCGCGCGCAATCTGGTCCTGCAACAAGGCAGCTTATCCGCGGGTGCGGCGCGACTCGACAACACCGGCGTCGGCCCATTTCCGCCAGAACACATCTGGACCGAACACTTCCGCGCAACGGCAAGTTGGGAGCTGGATTTCTGGGGGAAATATCGTCGCCAGATCGAGTCGGATCACGCGCGGCTGAGGGTCTCCGAAGCTGCATACGACAACGCGCTCGTCTCCCTGTTCGCCGATGTCGCGAATGCATATATCGACTTGCGCGCGGTTGAATTGCGAGCGCAAGTCGCGAAGCAGAACCTTGCCGCGGTGCAGCAGACGCTCGGCATTACCCAATCCCAATACAAGCGCGGCGCTTCCAGCATGCTCGATGTCGAACAGGCGCAGGCGCTGCTGGCCGAAACGGAAGGTCAGGTTCCGCCGCTCGAAAAGGCGCGCGCGCAGGACCGCGACACGCTCGCGGTCCTGCTCGCGCAAACGCCCGATTCCGTCGATGCCCTGCTCGGCCCGGCATCTCCGATTCCTGCTGCGCCTTCCGGTATCGATACCGGTATTCCCCGGGACCTGTTGCGTCGCCGCCCCGATGTCAGGCAAGCCGCGCTGACGGCCGCTTCACAGTCAGCGCTGATCGGTGTCGCCAAGTCCAAGCTGTATCCATCGTTTTCACTGACCGGGCTGTTCGGGATGTCGTCCGGCGACCAGCATTCGCTCGGACCGCTCGAATGGGGCAGCAAGACCGTCACGCTGTTTTCCGCCGGCGTGACGTTGCCGATTCTGGATCGCGGGCAATTGCAAAACGCTGTGAGGATCCAGGACGCGACCTTCCAGGAAGCGTTATTCGATTACCAGAACACAGTGCTGCAGGCGCAGCGTGAAGTGGAAGATGCGATCGCGACGCTGCGCACGACCAGCGCGTCGCTTGGCTCGGCTCAACGTGCCGCCGATGCGTCGCAACGGGCGTTGCAGCTTGCCAATGCGCAGTACCGCGCCGGCTCCGTGGGGTTCGATTCCGTGCTCAACGCATCGCGTTCGATGCTGCATGACCGCGACGCGCTCGCACAGAACCAGGGGCAGTTGGCGCTGGCTGCGGTATCGCTGTATCGCGCGCTCGGCGGCGGCTGGCAGGTCGCCGAAGGCCGGCAAGTCGTGAACGATGGAGCTATCGCGGAGATGGAAAAGCGCACGAACTGGGGGCGGCTGATCGCGCCACCGGACTACTCGCCGCTCGCACGCAAAGTGGAAAACGCCGATGAAACTAAAAAATAACGCGATCCTCGTGCTAGTGGCCATGCTGCCGCTCGCCGGATGTCACGATCGGGGAGAGACTGCCGCGGCGCAACCGCCGCCGACGGTCGCCGTCATGCGGCCGGTGCCGCGTCAGGTGACCGAACAAGTAGAAGTACCGGGCTCAGTCGCGCCGTCAGCTACCGTCACGCTGGTTGCACGCGTGACAGGGGTGCTGACATCGATCGGCTTCGTTGACGGCTCACGCGTAAAGAAGGGCCAGTTGCTGTTCCAGATCGAACCGGATGTGTACCGCGCGCAGCTTGCCTACGATCAGGCAACGCTCGATAACGCCGACCAGGAACTCACGCGCCAGAAGGAGCTGACCGGCGACAACGCGACCTCGCAATCGACTCTGCAAAAGGCGCAGGCGACCCGCGATCAGTCGACGGCCAAACGCGACATGTCGCGCATCAACCTTGGTTATACCGAGATTCGCGCGCCGTTCGCGGGGCGCATCGGTGCGCGTACGGTTGATGTCGGCAACATTGTGGGAACTTCGGACTCGTCGAAGCTTGCAACGCTCGATCGCATCCAGCCCGCTTACGTCGAGTTCACGCTCAACGAGCGCGATGCGAACCGAATCGGTCTGTTCAAGCCCGGCAAACGCACCGTGCATGTGTCCCTGCCCGACGACAAAACAGGCGACGACATCCCGCTTGATTTCGTCGATACGCATGTCGACTCGGCAAGTGGCGCGCTCAAGCTCCGGGCCACCGTCAGTAACGAAGATGCTCATCTGATTCCCGGCATGTCCGTCACCGTGCAGATCCCCGCAGGCGCACCGCAGGACGTGTTGCTTGTGCCAGAAACATCGATCACGCGCGATCAGGCCGGTGCGTCGGTGATGGTGGTCGACGCGAACAACACGCTAGAGAAACGCCTGATCGAAACGGCCGGACTATATGGGCCGTTGCGCGCGGTGACGTCAGGCCTCGCGCCGTCCGATCAGGTCGTCACCGGCGGTGCTTTGTCGGTCGCTCCCGGACGCAAGGTACAGACCGCAAGCGCGCAAGGACAGCCATGATCCGCTTCTTCGTCGAGCGGCCGGTGCTGGCCAATGTCATCGCGCTGATCGTCATGTTGCTCGGTGGCGTCGCACTGATCAATCTGCCAATCGCGCAGTATCCGCCGATCACCCCGCCGACCGTGCAGGTCGTTGCGCGTTTCCCCGGCGCGAGCGCGGCAACGGTGATCGATCGCGTGGCCTTGCCGATCGAGACGCAGGTGAACGGCGTGGAAGACGCAATCTACATGCAGTCGACCAGCACCAACGACGGCACCTATACGCTCACGGTAACCTTCGCGGTAGGCACTGATGTCGACAAGGCGCAAGTGCTGGTGCAGAACCGCGTATCGGCTGCGACCGCCCTGCTGCCACAAGCGGTTCAGCAACAGGGCGTGACCGTCAGGAAACGCTCGACCGCGATCCTGCAGCTCTACACGCTGCAATCGCCCGACCCCAGGTACGACTCGCTCTTCCTCGGCAACTACGCAACCATTTCCCTGCGCGATACGCTCGCACGCATTCCCGGCGTGGGCGATGTCAGCGTGTTCGGCACCGGTCAATACAGCATGCGGGTATGGCTCGATCCGCGCCAGTTGAGCCAGCGCGATCTCACCGCCGCCGACGTGATGCAGGCGATCCAAAGCCAGAACAAGGAGGTCAGTGCCGGGCAGCTCGGCTCCGAGCCCAACGCGGGCGGACAAGCGTTCCAGTTGACCGTCACCGTGCGGGGCGCGCTCTCCGACCCGCACGAATTCGACGACATCATCATCAAGGCCGACCCCAGCGGCGGAGGTCGTTTTGTACGCGTCCGGGACGTTGGCCGCACGGAACTCGGGTCATCGAGTTATGGCCAGTTTTTCAAACTTGACGGCAAATCCGCGGCGGGCATTGCAATCTATCAGTTACCCGAAGCAAATGCACTGGAAGTGGGTAACGCCGTGCGTGCTGCGATGGCTCAACTCGGCGCCGCGATGCCCAAAGGCATCAGCTATTCGCTGCCGTTCGACACCACGACGTTCGTACGCCAATCTGTCGACGACGTCTATCTGACCCTCTTCGAAGCCGCCCTGCTCGTGCTCGCCGTAATCCTGCTGTTCCTGCAGAACTGGCGCGCGATGCTGGTCCCTGCTACGACCATCCCCGTGACGATCATCGGCACGTTCGGCGTGATCTACATGCTCGGCTTCTCGATCAACCTGCTGACGCTGTTCGCGATCGTGTTGGCGATCGGGATCGTGGTCGACGACGCCATCGTCGTGGTCGAAGGCATCACCGAGCATATCGAGCGTGGCAAGACGCCGAAGCAGGCCGCTATCGATGCCATGCATGAACTGCTTGGGCCTATTATAGGCATTACACTAGTGCTGGTTTCCGTGTTCCTGCCGTCCGCGTTTCTCGGCGGCGTGACGGGCCAGATGTACCGGCAATTTGCGCTCGTTGTGGTCGCTACCACGCTCATCAGTGCGGTCAATGCCGTGACGCTCAAACCCGTGCAAAGCGTGAAGTGGCTGCGCCACAAGCGGCCGGAGAAACCGAACTTCGTTTATCGCGGTTTCGATGCTGCGTACCAGCGGGTCGAGCGTTTCTATCTCCGGATCGTAACGTGGCTGGTTCACCGCACGCTGCTTGCGCTTCTGATCGCGCTCGCGCTGGCGGCGGCGTCCGCAGTGTTGATCACGCGTGTGCCGACCAGTTTCATTCCGCTCGAAGACCAGGGATACATGGTGATCGCAGTACAACTCTCCGACGCCGCCGCGCTCGCGCGTACCCGCGAAGCCACCGCCGAAATCGAACGGCGGATCAAGGCGATTCCGGGCGTGAATCATGTTGTGTCGATCGGTGGAATCTCTCCGCTCGATAACAACGCGTCGCTGTCCAACGCGGCGCTTGTCTATGTCACGCTCGACGACTGGGCAAAGCGCGGCAAGAACGAAGACCTGCGCTCGCTGTACATGCGTTTCAACAGCGAACTCGCCAAGCTGTCCGACTTACGCACGCTGGTGATCGTACCGCCGCCCATCCAGGGACTCGGTAACAGCGGCGGCGTGCAGATGCAAGTGCGCCTGACCGACGGCAGCCAGAACTATCGACGCCTGCAGCAAGCTACCGATGCGCTCGTCGCAAGTGCGTCGCAACGTCCCGAACTGCAGCGCGTGTTCACGCCATTTCGCGCCTCGGCGCCTGCGGTCGATCTTGTTATCGACCGCTCCAAGGCGGAATCATTGCAGGTGCCGGTGGGCAACGTGCTCGACCTGCTGCAGGACTATGTCGGTTCGAGTTATGTGAACCAGTTCACGCGGTTCAATCACACCTTCCCGGTCTTCGTTCAGGCCGACGGCGCGTACCGCCGCGAAGCCGACGACATTCGCCGCATCCAGATCCGCAGCGCGACGGGCAACATGGTCGAACTCGGCACCTTCCTCGATATCCGCACGAGCGAGGGGCCCGCTGTCGCGTCGCTTTACAACCTCACGCCCGCAGCGGCCGTGAACGGCAATCCCGCCGATGGCTACAGTTCCGGCGATGCAATCGCCGCCCTCGAACAAGAGGCCGCACGCGTGCTGCCGGCGGGCATGAGTTATGAATGGACGGCAATGTCCTACCAGGAGAAGCTGGTCGGCAACTCCGCGTACTGGATCTTCGCGGTTGGCGTACTACTTGTCTTCTGCGTACTAGCTGCACAATATGAAAGCTGGTTGTTGCCGCTTGCCGTCGTCCTCGCCGTGCCGCTCGCGTTGCTCGGCACGGCGGGCACGCTCGCCGCCCTCGGCGCAGCCAATAACTTGTATACGCAGATCGGACTGGTATTGCTGATTGCGTTGTCCGCGAAGAATGCGATCCTGATCGTGGAGTTCGCGCGGCATTTGCGCGCGCAAGGCAGGGACATCGTCGATGCCGCCGTCGAAGCTGCACGCCTGCGCTTCAGGCCGATCATGATGACTTCGTTCGCGTTTATTCTTGGTGTCGTGCCGCTCGTGATCGCGACCGGAGCAAGCGCCAGCGCGCGGCGTTCGCTCGGCATCGCCGTGTTCTCGGGGATGCTCGCCTCGACCTGCGTGGCCGTGCTGTTCATCCCGTCTTTCTACGTACTGCTGCAGCGGCTTGCCGAACGTCACGAAGCGCGTACACCCGACGCATCGAAGGAGGCATGAATGGAGAGTCTGCCGAAGATCATCGTTCTCGACGATGAAGCCGAATTGCGCAACATGTTGCAGCGATTCCTGAGCAGTCACGGGTTCGAAGTGCGGGTGGTTGCCGACAGCAAGCGGCTCGACCGCTATCTGCAACGCGAGCCCTTTGACTTGCTGATCCTCGACCTGATGATGGACCAGGAGGACGGCCTGTCGGTCTGCCGGCGTCTGCGCACCGAAGGCCAGACGTTGCCCATTCTCATCCTCACCGCGAAGGGCGATCCGGTCGACAAGGTCATCGGTCTTGAAACCGGCGCCGACGACTACCTCGCCAAGCCGTTCCTGCCGCGCGAACTCGTTGCACGCGTTCGGGCACTGCTCAGACGCCAGAAGATCGCCGCGGGCGAACCTGTGCTCCGGTCGCAGACCGTGCGTTTTGGCGACTTCTGCCTGGATCTCGGCAAACAGCGCCTGTATAAGTCCGGCGAGCCGTTCGAGATCCATTCGACCCAGATGCTGCTGTTGAACGCGCTGGGTGCCTCGCCGAACCGGCCCGTCAGCCGCGACAATCTGATCGCACGCTCGCGCGGACGCGATCACGACGCGCTCGATCGCAGTATCGATGTGCAGGTGCTGCGGTTGCGGCAGATTGTAGAAGCCGATCCGTCGAAACCGCGCTTCATCAAGACGGTCTGGGGCATAGGCTACATGCTGGTCGCGGAAGTCGAACCATGAGCCGTTTCACGCTACCGCGCTCGTTGTTCGCGCGCAATATCGCGCTGCTCGTGGCGCTGGTCATTGTCAGCCAGATTGGTTCGTTAAGCGTATTAATGCACTTCGTTCAGAGACCGCGGATCGAGCGCGCCGCGGAGACCTTCGCGATCTACGTGCAAACGCTCGACGACCTGTTGAAGACTGCTGCACCCGATGCGCAAGGCGGTCTCGCAGTCCGCTTCGAAGCCAGCCGGCAATTCCCGACCGGTGCCGCCTCCGAGCCTTCGGTGACATGGCGCAATTTTTATCGGACCTACCAGCGCGATGTTTTTATCGATACCTTGCGCGAGCATCTGCCCGCGAGCATGCCCGTTCAATGGCAGACAGGAGGCGAACAACGGCTGTGGATTCGCGCGCATCTCGGTCACGAACCCTACTGGATCGCACTGCCTGTGCCCGAAGCCGCACACAACGACGGCATGCTTTTCACGATCGCGCTATCGATTGGACTTGGCGCGCTTGCCATCGTCACCGCCTACCTGATCCAGCGCCACATCAACCGGCCGTTGCGCGATCTCGCCGATGCAGCGTGCGGCTTGAGCACGGGAGCCGCACCGCAGGTGCTGCGTGTCGATGGTCCGACCGAGATCGCGCAAGTCAGTGTCGCGTTCAACCAGATGATCCACGCGTTGCAGGAGGCCGACGCGACGCGTTCATTGATGCTTGCCGGCATCTCCCACGATATTCGCACGCCGTTGACCAAGCTGCGCCTAGCTGTGGCAATGACGACTCCATCGGACGAGCATGATGCCTTGGCGGTATCGACGGATCATTATCTCGATCAGATCGACGCCATTCTCCAGCAGTTCATGGACTACGCCGGCAGCGGCACGCGTGAGGCGGCTGAGGTTGGTGACCTGAACGCGCTGGTGAGCAATCTTGCGGCGGACTTTGCGGGTCTTGGTCACGTTTTCGAACTGACTCTCGGCGAGCTCCAGCCGCTCGCGTTCCGGCCAATCAGCGTCATGCGCGTGCTGATGAACCTGATGCAGAACGCGGTGTTGTACGGTCGCGTGGGCTTGTCGGTGCGGACCTGGGCCGACGACGTTATTCACACCGCGTATGTCGAGGTCGCCGATCGCGGTAAAGGCGTGAATGCCGGCGATCTCGACGCGTTGAAAGCGCCGTTCAAGCGGGGCCGTTCGACGGGCGCGCATCCGGGGGGAACGGGCTTGGGCCTGGCTATCGTCGAAAGGATCGCGAAGTTGCATGGCGGCGAACTTCAGCTTCTGCAGCGTGAAGGCGGCGGGTTTGCGGCTATCGTTTCGTTGCGAACGGCGGAAGGTCAGCGCTCGCGGGAAGGACATGGCGAGGCTTAGTGGCCGTTGCGATTGATGCACATCGAGCGCAGTACAGCCGCGACTTCGTGCGGACTCGAAAAGACCGGGCGTGGGACGAAATAGAAACGGGACACGACGCAATGATCAGCGCGCCCGAAACTCTTGCGGCCAAGTTGCTTCGGTACGCGTGATTCGATCAGACGCGCTTGTCTATCGCCGTGCGCACTGCATGACAGTGGCGGACAAGATTGGGTCGCGCCAAGACAAACTGCTTGAGCGGCGTGTCGATGTCGTAGAAGAATATGTTTGCCACGAAGCCATAAACGCTGGCGTCGATGCTGCCGGGTTCCGGGCCGAACATGAATTCACTATCGCCAAGCAGGTTCGCTATTGCCTGCAAATCCGCGATACCGCGGGCATACGCCTCATCCGGTTCAAAGCGGCCGATACCTTGATAATGATACCGCTCGAAGTTGAATTTTTGCGCCGCGTCGAGGCTATCCGCCGTGATGCCGGAATGTGTTTTTAAAAACGCTTCCTTGAACAATGGCCAAAACCGCGGATCGCGCCAACGCGAATACGACATGACCCAATAGAGATCATCCAGCGTTCGGCGCATCAGAAGGTGCAGATCCTGCTGGGCGTTCGTCAGCGAACCGTCGATGGTCAAACTGTACTTACGCTTGAGATGAGCGACGATGGCATCGCTGTCGCCAATCGACTCCTCATCGTCGACGATATACGGAAGCTGTCCGCGAGGCGCCGATTTTGTATCGAGGATATGGCGATGATCGAAAGGCAACCCGCATAGCTTAAGGAACGCGAATACCTTCAGACCATACGGATTGTTGTCTTCCAAACCGAACAATTCCGGGTAGGAAAAGAGTGTGATCATGCGACGCTCCCTGAAAGGGGGTGCAGCGTGACGGGGTTGAACCGCTTTAGTTTATTCCAGCGAGTTCCCGGTAACCTCGAGATCAGCCGCGAGTTGACAACGCTCGATAGTTCTAGCCCCCTTACTCGTGATGCCCGGAACCCGACGCAATACGCTCAGCCAGCCCGGCGTCGTAGCTGGAATGCACATGCACCCGTTTCTTGTCCGGATACGCATACGTGTAGGCCTTTCTCAACGCCAGCGATGCCTCGTGAAACCCCGAAAGAATCAGCTTCTGCTTGTTCGGATAGTTCGCGATGTCCCCCACCGCGAAGATCCCATGTCGTGAGCTTTCGTAATTCGACGTATCCACTTCCACACGTCCGCCGACAATCTTCAAGCCCCAGTTTGCGATCGGTCCGAGGTCCGCGACGAGGCCATACAGCACCACCAGATGTTCCGCATCGATCTGCGCGGTGCCGCCAATCTGTCGGATTTCGATAGATGCCAGTTTGTCATCAGGCGCATGCAACGCCGCAATCGAGCCGACCATGAATTCCATTTCGCCCGCGTCCACTGCCCGCCTCATCTCGTCGACGCTCGATGCCACCGCGCTAAACCCATTGCGCCGATGTACCAGCACGACCCGGCGCGCGACCTTGCGCAATGCCAACGCCCAATCAAGCGCTGAATCGCCACCACCGGCAACCACCACAGTCTTGTCCGCGAAATCGGAGAGATTGCGCACGCTGTAGTGAACTTGGCGCTCTTCCAGCGTTGTCGCTTCGGGCAATGCAAGACGCTGCGGCACGAACGCTCCGTTCCCGGCTGCCAGCATGATTGCAGCCGTATCGAATACGAGCCCCTGCCCGGTCGTGACTGTCCATCGACCGTCTTCGCGTTGCCGAACGGTCTCCACACGCTGGCTAAGGTGAATGGGCACGTCGAAGGGGCGGCATTGCTCCATGAGCCGGTCGACCAACTCACGCGCGGTACATGATGGAATAGCGGGAATGTCGTAGATCGGTTTGTCGGGATACAACTCGATGCATTGCCCGCCGATCCGTTCGAGCGTATCGACAATCTGACACGACAGGCCAACAACCCCCGCCTCGAATGCAGCAAAAAGGCCAACCGGCCCCGCGCCGACGATCAGTACATCGGTGCTTATCGGTGGTGGTGTTTGAATAGGGGTGCCCGCTTCAGAAGTCATTCGGTATCTGTGATGTTGTGCAAGCGAGTGAATTGCATCAAACAGTCACAATACAGAACACGCGAAAAGCCCGCAACGAAAGCACTACCGCCGACCAAGATAATCGTGCAGGCATAGCCCATGCAAACAACGTTTAGCGTCCTTGCCAAGACTCCACAGCGCTCCCGCGTGTACATGTGGCGCGCAAGCGCTTCACTACCTAGTCACGCCCACCGAACAGCGCGTGCTGCAGCATCCGGACCGAATCGTCCCAGACCAGACGCTCTTGCTCAAGGCGGATCTGATGCCCCCAAGCATTGGTCCGGAGCCCGTCATAGACTGCCTTCTCGCTATCCACCAGCGTTTCCAGAGCTTCATTTCCGTATTGAACGGGTTCACGACCCCACAACGAGCGATGGGACATCAGCGTGACCTCGTCCATCAATACAGATCTGAGCTGAGGCAACACCCGGCGTGCCCGGTTCAGGATCGCAAATCCGTGGGTATCAATATCCCCCCAGTACACGGCGTTCGAAACGCGCAGCCAAGGCAGAGCCTCGAGTGCGCTCACGGCGTTGCCTAGTCGTATTGCCGCGACAGTTCCGGCAAGGTCCGGCAGCGCCAGCCCTGTCTCCAGATTCTCGATAATGACCAACGACCGGGGTTCAATAGGCAGCATCGCCAATTCATTGACAGGCGCTTCGATGTCGCACAGCCCTCCCACCAGAACGCGCAATTCAGGACATAGCAACCGGATGTAAACCCGGTGAGGCGGCTTGCGTAGGCCGCACACAGCGTGGAAATCGTTACTCTCACCGGCACTGGCACTGAGCTCGCGAAGCAGCCCCGAAACGAGTCCCGTGCGCTGACCGATCCACTTCGTATCCAGTCCTTCGACTGGAAGCTGCCGAAGATACAGGTTAGACGCAGGGTTCGCTTCCAACCAGGCAAGCAATGCAACGAGTCGCTCAAAGTCTTCGCTTGGGTAGTCGGCCAGAACATCGAATTTTGAAGCCAATTTCATGCCTCGAATCAACGGTGGCCACCGTCCCGTCAGATAGGCGTAGCGCCCGGACGCTGTCGCCCAGCGAATCCCTTGCCCAACTGCTGAAGCCACGACGGCCGGACTCTCAAGACTGAGGCCCACGGGAAACCGCTGTCTGCCAAGCCGCGCAAACTGGCGATCTTCCGACATAACCGTACCGGGTCCGGTACGTTTTTCCCATGCTGCCGTCCAGGCCCGCACGCCCGCGGCGTCATCGGCAATATCCTTTTCTGTCGGCGTGCCCAATCCCACAATCAACGGCCAACTCCCTTCGCCTGCAAGCCAGTTCTGGTGTTGATTGTTAAAACGCCGAGTCAGGAAGTCCCGAACCGCATCAGGTGATAGAAGTTTCTTCGGCATGGCTAATATCGTGCGAGAGTTTCAGCCGATGGCTGTCGCTGTCATACTCGATCGGGATGACCGCGGATTTCTTGCGGTCCTTGATATGCACGAAGCAAGCTCCGCCAATAAAAGGCTCCAGCGTCATCACGGATTTCAGCGGCGTTGCCACGATCATCTGGAATCCGAAGGTCTTGAAAATATTCATCGCCATTGCTGTGAATTCCGCATCGGCTTTATCGAAGGCTTCATCGAGAACCACGGTCGAATAGCTGGGTAGCGACCGGTCTTGTCCACCAAGCTGGTAGCGTAGTGCAGCTGCAAGACACGTTGCCGCAAGCTTCTGACGCTGTCCGCCCGACTTGCCGGCGCCGCTGCGATAGACCTCGATTTCCAGATCGTCCTGATCCAGCTCCCGTGCGACAAACTCCACGTGCTGCCTCACATCCAGCACGAGGTTGCGCCAGTTCTTCTCAGCGCTCTCCTGGCTTGCTAGACGTTTGACCAGCGCCGCCAGCGCCTTGAAACGTTCCTCGGCCAGCTCGCGGTCGGTGCTGAACGAATGGCTCAGCGACTCTCGCAGGCTTGCACGGAAATGCTTCACGTCCTCCAGTGCCTTGTCGCTCGTTTCGATGACGAGGTGCGTACCGGAATTGAACGGCGCAGTGCTCAGGCTTTCGTTCACTAGCTCCATCCGAACGCGGATCGCAGAGCGCTCTTGATCGAGTTTGGTGGCAAGCAGCGTCAGGTTCTGATCGCTTTGCTCTCGCAGTAAGCTAAAGAAGCGTTCCTCATACGCAGGAAGATTGTCCTTCTCCAGCCGCTGGAGCTTGCCGAAATAGTCATCCGCGCTCGCCAGGGTAGCGTCCAGTCCGCCCGACAATGCAGGCCATAAACGGTTGAACTCAACAAATCGCTGGACGATCGCATTGCGCAAATCCGTCAGGTGGCTTTCGAGTGACCGCAGTTCGACGTTGAGCGAGCGTTCGACCAGATTGGTGACCTGATCCAGATTCTCCAGCGTGAGGTCCTTATTGGTGGCCAAGTACCTGGCGCTGATCTGCTCCGCGAACGCAGGGGGACGGTCGGAGGTGGGCCAGAGCCGTGCCAGGTCCGTGAGTTGAGCCTCGATACGATCGATTGTCCGCTTGAAGTCCAAACCCCTGACGTGTTCACCGTTCTTTTTACTCACCGCCGCGGTATGAACATCTTCCTGCGCCTTGATGCGTTTATCCAGCTCTGCCAGGTCGGGGCGTGCCGCCAGTTCCTCTTCAAGCCGCGCCGTAAGGTCGTGAATTCGTGTCACTAACGATGCAACATCAACATCGTTCCAGGTGAGGTTCGAAAGAGTCTGGCAATGCAGCATCTGCATGTGCTGGAGATCTTCTTCCTCCCGAACTTTCCCGATCTTCTGGTCGAGCTTGCTAATCTGGCTGGCAAGCCCGACCGCCATTTCCTTATAGAGAGCCAGTTTCGCCTTGTTGTCGAAACCGAGCACCCATTGGCTACGGTCGTTCACCGAGTAGCGGTCGTTCTTCTCGTGCCGCATGGTGTTGTGCTTGATCTGTCCCTCTCGCGTGACGGCACGCTGCGCGTTCCTGAACGCCTGCAACGTCTGTGCACACTCGAAGTCGAAATGAGTCTTGAGTTCCTCGCGAACCCAGTCGCCAAACGTATCCGCGCCCACATTCAGCTTGCGCACGAGAGAATTAGGCCCCGGGCTGCGAGCGCCAGTTTGAGGAAGAACCCTAAAGTAGACGAGCCGCTGGCCAATATTGCGCTCATTGACGTAGGTGGAAACCGCTGAGGAATGTTTGTCATCGACCAGGATCGATCGAGCGAAACCGCCCAGCACCCGTTCGATGGCCCCTTGCCACTCCAGAGCGTCGGACTTGACCTCGATAAGTTCGCCCACGAAAGGCAGCTTCTCCTCGGGAATCGAAAGATCACGGGCCATCTGCTCGCGCAGGGCCACGAGCTTCGCTGGCAAACTCGACTTCTGACGCTCCAACGCCTTGACCTCTGCAACGGCGTTGCCAAATTCGTCCTTAGCGATACGGTGCTCATCCTTCAATGCATCCTTGCGGTGCTCGATGTCAGCCTTGAAGTCACGCGCCTTCATCACGCGCTCCTTTGCGGCCTCTGTGCATTGCACGAACGCTATAACGTCGTTCGGAACCGTCCAACCCATGAGCTTGCAAGCTTTATCCGCTTGCTCACGCCTGGTGATCCGATTCGGTTTTTCATCCTCGGCGAGCTTGATGTCCTGTTTGAGGCGGTCGAGGATACCCGCGCCCATGTCCAGTTTCTGGCGCTGAAGGTCCGTCAGTCTTTCCAGTTCATTGGCAACCATTTCCGTCAGACGCCGCGTCTCCTCAACCGACCCTTTGTGATCGACGGTTACTTCGGCAAGGCGACTCTCCAAAAGTACCTTCCGCTGATGCTCTTTATACTGGTCGATAGCAGCCTGAATCGCCAGCAGCCCATTGAGATCGAAGGTCCCCTTCTCCATCTCGAGGTATTCATCGCGAGCCGGCTTCAGTGTCTCGATCTGCTTTCTCGCAGCCACGACTTCCTGATGGGCCTCGTTGAGTTCGCCGAATTCATTGACCAAGCTTGCGGCAATATCGAAAGTCTCCGGCTCGTCCAGCATGAAGTCGCGCAGAAATACGTTCAGGTCGCCCAGGTTCTTCGCGGACTGCGTCTTGTGCAACAACCGAAGCGCTCGCTCGTTGTCAATGCCAAGCAGCCGCCTGAAGCGCTCCTGGTAACCACTGAACTCAGGGTGAACCTTGGCATCCGGCAGATCATGCTTGAAGCGCCTCACATCGAATTCGTTTTTCGCAAAGAACTCCAGCTCCTGAATATCGAACGCACGCTCGAGCGTCAGATAAATTTTTCGGGCGTCCGTCTGCGCCGTCGAGTTTCCCTTAACCCAAAGAACTTGCGCCAGCACGACGATCCGCCCTTGATCGTTGCGATAGGTCTCAGCGATGGCCGACCAGGTCGTGCCGCTGCGCAGGTACTGCGATACATACTCGCCACTTTCGCCCGTTTGCTGCGCCCAGGCACCGCGAAGATAAGTCATGACGCTGCGGTCCCGTCCGTGCCTTTCCGCCTCACGCGCCGCAACGTTGAAGTCTACCCATTTTGGCGGTGTCATGAGGGCAGCATGGGCATCGAGAATTGTCGACTTGCCCGACCCTGAAGGACCCACAAAGAGGTAACCCTCCTTGGGGATGGGGAAGTCGAAAACGTTGGAGAATGTCCCCCAGTTAAACGTCTGGATACGAGCAAGACGAAACTGATCCTCGGCACCGTCCAGCAAAACGCGTTGCTCAGATGTATTCACAGCTCTGCATCTCCTTGCTCGTCCGTCCCATCGAGCCCCTCCTCGTCCGGGAGATGCCTGTCCTCTGTGTTTTCGCCGTTTGCAGCGAGCCTTGCATAGGTGCGCGTCAGGTCCTGGATTTCCTCTGCCGTGAACAGCAGCTTAAGAGTAGGCGATACCTCATAGCGTTCGTCAGAGCTGCGGATGCGCTGCAACAGGCTTAGCTTCTTCGCTTTGTCGACTGCATTGACAGCTTGACGCTCGAACTTGGCGTGATCGGGATTGCCGTCCCGTTCAAATACGTGCAGGTGCTCTTGCATCTCGATGAGAGACACCACCGCGCGATCTCCCTGAGCGTCTGACTGGGTCAGGCGCTGCCGCAGGAACAGCAACAGTGCGGTTTCAAGAAAGGTCAGCGAAGCCTTGCGAAGAAGGATCGGAATATCCGCCTCGTCGGAGATTACCTGCCGCGTGAATGCAACGCGTTGCTCGTGATCGATGACGATCTCCAAAAATAGCTCATGCAACCGCGAACGGATGAGTGCCTCATCGCGCAGCAGCACAGGCCAAAGCTTCGACTGACGACGCGCATCGACCGACGGGCCGAGTAGCAATTGGACGAGGACTCGCCGGGTTTCCACGGGAAGTGTCCCTGTATCGCCGCGAAAGGTGACGCCCTCGACAGTCTCATCGCTTGCGGCGATATTTTCGGCGAACTCGTCGCCACCAGTGTCATTCAACGAGTTCAAGGTAGCGCTCCCTAATGAAGTAAATAGCCGGCAACTTTGCGCGGCGATGGACCAAGTCATCGCCTGTCCAGCGGACTATCTCAGACCCTTCGGTCACTTCGCCGTGCCTGGCCCCAAGTGCGACGTAACCGACAACGCTACCCAGCCCCTGCTCGGCGGGAAACGCAGCCAGCACGTCACCGACAGATGCTTGCGTTCGCCGGTCCAGCACCGCGCGTACGTTTTGCTTCAGTGTACGAAAGTCAATCTCAGATTGACGCACCAACTCGCTGACCGTTTCCAGATCCAGTTCGGATGGCTCGGCCTCTTTCATCGACGAATCCGTTACCCGTTGCGCAGGGTCATACATCACCCATTGAGCGACCGACCGGATTCGACTGCTCGATTGCATAAGTTCGAAGCCGACTTGCTCGTTTGAACGGACCGCATTTTTCGCGGCGAACGCCGCTTGAGTAGCTTCCTTCAACAGGCTATGCAAACGTCGTTGCTCGAGAAATTCCCGGCTTTGTACAAAGCTTTTCAGACTGCGGGCAAAGTGCTGCAGAACGTCGTGCACGCCACGACCCTCGTTTAAAAGCGTCCCCGTCAGGCTCAGCAAAAATCTGCGCTCGTGAGACTCAAGGTCTCGCGCGAAAGGACGATTGGCGACCTCGTCGAGCGACTCCCGGAGCGTAGCCGACTGCTCGCTGTCGGTCAGCAATCGCCAGAACGCGTTGAAAGTGCGGCCGGCATCGCTCTCGCCAATGATGTCGACGCCGGCGAACAGTTGCTCAAGGACCTCGCCGCGGCTTCCTTCGTTCTCCATCAGACTTTGCCGCAGGCCGCGATTGAGTTTTTCGAACTCGTCGCGAACACTGCGGAAATCGGACGTCAGCTCCTGAGCCAAAGCGATAACCTCCCGTGCACGTTCGATAGCGCGCTCTACCGGCAATATCTTGATTCCGCCATGCTCGACTTCAGCGATGGCCTCATCAATACGCTCTCGTTCTGCGCGCAGCGCTACGAGCCGTGCTTCGGGATTGACATTGGTTTCGGCTGCGAGGCGTGACAACTGCTGGATGACAAGCGAGAGGCGGCTCTCGGTTGCCGTTGTGCGCGGTTTCAGAAGGCTGGTGACAAAGCGTAGCGCCGTCAGGGCATCCGCAGAGAGCTCGTATTCCTCTTCGCTCGCACCTGGAGGGAATCGCCGGCTCAGCCAACCATTGTTTAGCCACTCTGTTACATAGGCTTGCGCTGTTTGAGGCAGTTCTTCACCGTCCGCCCGGAGCGCGTCGATCTCGCGCACCAGTCGCTCGTGCATCACGGAACTTGGCAAAACCTTGTCTACGTCGAGAAATAATGACTGCAGCAGCGCAATAAAGACAGGCCCTTTTGTGGCGGCCAAGAGTCGCCAAAGCGGCTGGTTGCGCAGATTGTCAAGCGCTGCGGCAGTGCGGCGAGCTTTCACGGTGGCTCTCGTTCAAATGGAGTTGATCAAGGGTGTCGCTTTTTGCCCACAACATCCTGATCGTAGGTCCAGCGCTTTAATTGGTAAGGCAACGGCCATTTTCACCGATTACGCGATTCGATCTGACAAAGTTTGCAACAGGGCTCCGACTTTTGACGACGGGGTTATAAGTCTTGTCTCAGGTCAATACAACGCCTCACTCACCGGGACGCCTTTCGAAGAAGAAACAATCAGGCAGTATGGCTGGGGCGATGTAGTCAATATCCTTAGCCGACACTCCGCAGGCGAAGAAGGTGTCGCGCCAATGCCGCACCACCTCGACGATCCGATTGATTTCCGCACGCGCTTCTTCCGCCGACAAACCGAAACGGCCTGCCTGCGACAACAGGTTGTAGATACTGGCCGTCCGGCCGAAGTTGCCGACGGTCAACGCCAAGTCCCGGCGCTCAAGGCTAACCACGGGCGCAGGTACAAGATCGTAACTAGGCGATAACCGCCATCCCTTTTGTCTGCGCAGTAAGGCATGGTTGCGCGGGTGATCGTCGTTGTTGGTCACGGCGGCGTTGAAGACCATTCGCTTGAACAACTCGGCGCAATCGGCTTCCGGTCTGTCAGACCAGCGGCGTAGGTTGTCGGCCAACAGTGGGTAAGACCAGCGTTCCCGGTCCAGATGGCTGTCGCCACAGTCGAGCACAGTCAGTCCGCTGACGAGGCCGAAGCGCAAATAGCCTTTGTCGGAGTAGTCGCGATCGAAGCGCTGCAACATGAGTACGTCGCTGTCGCCGACCGTCTGCAGCCGCGCCTGCGTGACGTTCAGGCCGCAGCAGCGCGCAAGGTCAAGTGTCGCAAACTCGACTCGCTGCAGATTGAAACGGTCATCGTTGGAAGGAAACTTGCCGAGCCACAGGGATTGCGCGTCCTCGATCGTGGCCTTCGGCCGCGCCCCGCCCATGCTGGTGCCCGGGTCGAGTTGTTCAAGCAGATGCGCGGCCACCTGTCGCCCCTCCTCGATCGCCTGCGTCGCCGCGATCAGTTCGGCCAATTGATGGGTACGGTTGTATTTGCGCTTGGGCGCGGGCGGTTCGGCCTTCAACCCAAAGCTTAAGTAGCCCGCTCCGTCCTGCGGCCCATGCAGCAGATAATCGATCTCCTGGAGGTCAGCAGCATTCCGCTCTAGCGTGTTCTCGATGACACGCCGCCCCCAGGCGTCTGGGCCCGCGTCACGGACCGAACCTGGAATGCCCTTGAGCTGAGTGAACTCGAATACTCTTTTGGCCAGTGGTAGCCGGAACGGATCGAGCGCGACCGCCTCTTGACGTTCGAGATAGCGATCACCGTAGCGAAAGCGTCCGACCTGCGTGCCATCGGGCAGTGTCTGCACCCTGAGCAATGCTGCCGGCACAGTTTCCAACGTGCCGGGGAGCTGGATATGGACATAGGCTTCGCGCTCAGAAATCATAGTCGTCGCTCGCCTTCCTGGACTTGCCTGACCGCGTCGGACGGCGAGAGGCTTCGAGGGCCTTGCCATGGAGATCAGTGTCGGGATCGGCGACGGAGTCCAGTGACTTGTCGAGACCGAGTGCCCATAGAACGGTAAAGCACACGCCTACCGCCGTGCCTGGCTTGCCCAGTTCCAGCGCGGTGAGGGTGTTGCGGTTGATGCCCGCTTTGCTGGCGAGCTCCACGACCGACCAGCCACGCCGAATCCGTGCGATCCGGATGCGCTGGCCCAGTTGTGTGACTCGCTCGACGGGTTGCACTGGCATCACAAAATTGTTCATTTTAGTAGGCATTGAAGTACTCAATACCCATTATATTAGGCGAGAAACGAGTACGACACGAGTCAACCAAAAAATCAAATGTCTGTTTAACTAGGCATAAATCCGCACAATGCCTAGTATTTTGGACATTTTATCCTGTACCTACAAACTCCTAGATGATCGGCCCGAACATTTTGTTTGTCGCCACTAATCTCAGCTAGCGGCGATCGTCAATAGAAACAAAAAATATCTTCGAACGACAATTGCTCAGGAACCAACGCAATCTCTTGATATCGTCAAGCCACTTGGCCCTTGGCAGCGCCATTCAGCTCGATTCCAGCTGGGCAAATTTCCGATCACTTGCGCGAAGCGGTAGCAATCTCGCGCGATGCATCCGATGGCAACACCGCAGTCAGCACGGTGCCGGGCAAGTGCTGCGCGTCCACCTTCGATACCGCCCCGACAAATTTCCATCCTGTCGGCATCTTTACAAACGTAAAACCAGTGGGCTGGTCGACGAACACGTCGAAGGTTTTTGCCTGGTCGTGATTAGCGGTTACAGATGCGCTCGATTGAGCGAACGAAGCAAACGAAGCGCCAAGAGCCAAGGCGGCTACTACTGCGCGGATCAATGATTTCATGACTGCTCCTTGAGGTTCAGATTACGGTAGGCAGGCGACGACACTATATTTGTGTCAATCAACACAAATATAGTTAAGCACAGCAACTAGAACCTGTCCAGTATTTTTGTTATAGTCGACACATAAATAGAAAATCGCTTGTCACAGGTGGTTCCAACTTCAGGAGAGGCTCATGTCGTCATTGGATCAGCGGACCGAACGCCGGCCGCGCGGCAGACCTAGAGCGTTCGACAGGGAAGCCGTACTGAGACGCGCCATGGAGGTGTTCTGGACGAAGGGGTTCGATGGCTGTTCCATGAACGACCTTGTCGACGCAATGGATATCAATTCCCCCAGTATTTATGCGGCTTTTGGTAGCAAGGAGAATTTGTTCCGCGAGGCGATAGATCTATACGCAATATCTGAAGGCGCGATAACGCGGCAAGCGATAAAGGAACATGGCAACGCCCGGGAGGCGATTGCAGCCGTGTTCAAGCAGAATATCGACATGCTTACCCAAGCGGCCGCTCCAAGGGGATGTATGGTCATTCTCGGCACGGTAAACATCGGTGTGGAACATGAGGAGCTTCGAGCCTTTCTTCAAAGCCGGACGCGGAATGTGGCGAATCTGATCAGGGAAAGGCTCGCGCAATCGCTGGCAGACGGCGAGCTCGCAGCAGATGCGGATACGGAGGCGTTGGCTACCCTTTGCGTCACTGTGCTGAGCGGATTATCGGTTCAGGCGCATAACGGGGTTGCCCGGCAGACCCTGCTCGATGCGACGGATGCATTCGTCTCGACACTCCCCTTCACCAACAAGAAGAAGAAAAAATAAGCACGACGATCACCGTCGGTTTGACAGACTCCTGATCCGCATGCACGAGACGCTGGCGACATGTGGACTTTTGATTGGAGCCCCCGTGTTCACATGGAAAATATGGCGGACAACAAAAACGAAACGCGGCGCAAAAGCGCCGCGTTTTTTTGAGTCTCACGATACCAGGCAAGCTATTTCAAATCACTCCCACTCGATTGTCAATCCGACGCTGGAGCCCTGTGTGGACGGCGTTTCCGCCACTCGTGTGAAGTCGATACCGTCAGTGGTACCGGATATTCCTGTCGGCAGCCAACGGCTTTCAAGCGACCGCATCGGACGATTGTTGCCGCTTTTGTCCGCAACATCGCCATAACGAGGCATGTCAATACGATTGTTGGCCGCGATACCGTCATCGATACCGTCAGGCTCCGTCCAATGCGATCCTCGTTTGGACGATCGTCCCATACCTAACGATTAACAGCGTTTTACCCGTCAGCGCGAGCGTTTGATATTCCGTAACCCATGGATTACAATCCGAGCATGACCAAGCTGATCATTACGCCCGAATTTGACACTTGGCTATCCCGCGTTCGGGACCGCCAGGCGGCGACGGCGATCGTCGGTCGGCTCAGCCGGGCACGGTTAGGCAATCTTGGGCACTGGCGTGCGGTAGGCGACGGTGTCATCGGAGATGAAGATCGATGTAGGCAAAGGCTACCGTGTCTATTTCACGCAGCGTGCCAACGTGCTGGTGATCATCTTATGCGGTGGCGACAAGTCCACGCAGGCCGCAGACATCAAGCGCGCCAAGGTCATCGCGAAAGATCTGGAGTTTTGACATGAAAGTCAGCGAGTTGATGGAGTTCGACGCGTCGAAGTACCTGAAAGATGAAAACGACTACCGACTGTATCTCGCCCAAGCGTTTGAAGGCGGGGATCCGGTTGAGATTCAGGCAGCACTTGGTGACGTTGCCAAGGCACGTGGTATGACGGCACTCGCTCGCGAGTCGGGTATCGCGCGCGAAGCGTTGTACCGCGCGCTCTCCAACAAAGGAAATGCCGAGTTCGCGACAATCATGAAGGTGATCGTCGCGATGGGGCTGCACCTCACGCTGACAAAGCCCGAAGCAGTACCGAAGGCAGCCGCCAAAGCCAAAACTGCGGCGAAGGCCGTAGTGGCTAAGAAAGCACGGGCAGTCGCGAAACGCGCAGGCAGCGCGACCTCAACAGGCCGTACTCGTCCTGGCAGTGCTGCACACGCCTGACTCCCAATCCGTCAGCGGCTCATGATCCGAGGAACGGGCCTCACGGGCCGGCTTTGCTACAGATAGATCGCGCAGAACCTATGTTCCTCGCCCCCTCCACAAACACCAAAGCCTCGACGTTTAGTTCACACAGGGCCAGTTGCAAGACGTGGCCATGCTCAGCATACGCGCCATCTATCGCCTGTGGTTGCTCCTGCAATCGCTGGAGCAACGCCTTCAACTCGTAGAAGTAGGCAGGCGCCCGCGGTTGAGCTTAGCCGTAGAATGCAGCATAACGATAAACATGGTGATCGGTTCGACGAGCATAGTGAGGATACCGAACAACGTCGTAAGGATCCAGAACGTGAACGCGACATACACCAGTATCGGAGCGTGTTCGGCCTTGTACCAGAATCCGGATATGGCAAGCAGAACCATACATAGCATACCCAGAGCAAGCATGAGTCGAGACAACTTTCTCGATCGCTCCATAAACAGCTTTTCGTTGGCTTGTAAGGCTCAGCATCGGCAAGATCCTTCAGGATTGCCTTCACGTCCCGCATCACTTCTCCGTGCGATCAAGATGACTTCAGCACGCGCACGGCCTGTAAATTGACGTGCCATTCGACGATCCGCAACGCGTCTTCGCCACATGTGTCGCTGAATTCCCAGTTAAGGGCGCGGCACGCCGCTCAATTCTCCCCACGCGCGCGCTTCAACTCGAGGTAGTTCTGATTTGCCTCAGCATCGTCCGCCCGGTACGCGATGTTCGGAGCATCGCTCCCATCCTCTCCGTTCAGACCCGGCAATGACATGAGGTGGTCGCGAAGATCGCCCCGGGCAATGGGAGCGGCCATCAATGGTAGGAGATACGCGTCCAGGTGCTTGCCTTGTGGATTTTCCAGTTCCCGGGTAAGCGATTCCAGATAATCGTCTTTCCGGGACGCATTCCAGTTTATGGCGAAACCTGCGCGGTGGCAAAGCTCCGCATGGACGAGAAGCATGGTGCGGCCGTTCCCGTCCAGAAAAGGATGCCCCCATGCGAAAGCGCCCATAACCATCCCCGGCTTTTCACGCATCGCCTTTGGATTGCTGCCTGCCGACAGGCCCCATTCAACGGCACGCTGGCACAACTCCGAAGCTTCGAACTGTATTCTCTGGCCCTTCCCGACCAGTCGTCCAACACCGAGAGTATGACGATCCTGGCCTGCCCAAGGGTAAAACTCATTGAACAGGATCCGGTGAACCTCAAGGAAGTGCACGTACGTAATTGAACCTTTGATGGCATGAAGGTACGCCAATGCCGCCTCGAGGTTCGACTCGAAGAATCCGTGTTCTATGTACTTGAGTTCGTCCAGATCCTTGATGCTGTCGACGTTACGCAGGTAACCCCTGGTTTCGTAGTCCCCGAACGGATCGAACACGCTTGATTTCCCTTATGTGGTTTGCCATTAATCGGGCAAACTGCCGGCCATTAATCCGATCCTGCTTCTTGAGCGCAACCAGCAGCTTACCTGTCAGATCGAGCTTGACATCGTCACCCGCCGCTCGCGTCACTGCCTCGGCGAAATCATCGAGGCCCGAGCGCCGGTATTGAACGCCGTAGGCTTGCGCGAGCCGCTCGACAAACTTCCCGACGTTTTGGGTTGGCAGCTTGTCGACATCTGCAGGTAGCCTAAGGGCTGCGCTCGTTTGCGGCCTTTCGTGTTGACCGACATACCGCACCCGGATGTTATCCCAACCTAGCTTGCGAGAAATCCGGCTCGTGCCTGTGTCAACCAGGCAGACGGAGCGACCGTTTTCGTGCTGGATTGTCACATCAAGCACCGCGACGCCCAGTTTCCCGAGCGCCTCGCGCAACAGCATGTCACAACCAACGGCAAATCGCGCCTTGCCTTCCGGATCGGGACTGGTCTTAGCATAAACACCCGCTCCAAGTCGAACAAGGCGTCCATTGGCAACGAGATGCTGAAGCGCAGCGCTAAGATGCGACGAACTCCCCAAGCCAGCCAGCTCACGTCGAAGCACGACGTTACCCGACCGCTTTCTCAGCGACATCAAAAGCTTACTGTCTAGGTTCATCGGTCACCTCCAGATCCGGCGTACGAGGTTCTATTATAACTCACCTTAAAATCCTTATCAAACAATGAGTTATAGATACAAATCTTGCCGGATCAACAGCATGCTTCGTCAGCTGGACGTCCACTACAGGAGCTTCTCGCAGTCGTTCATGAAGCGTCGACGGCCTGCATTGCGCCGGCAGACCACCGCAAGTCGCTCATCCCAACGCCACCGGCGCAATCCCGAGAGCATCACGGACTAGTAGCCTCACAGCGCGCGGCGACGACGACTGCCGGCATCGCCATATCAGAGGGCAGTAGATTCGGCCTATGTCCGCCTCCCTGCACCCATGCATCGACCATATCCGCCCACTCCAGGAGCATATGCCGACGCTGCATAGCATACTCGGCCTTGTTATACACGGCTCGCGAAGATCGCCCATCTCCTCCGTGCGCCAGAGACTTCTCGATCCAATCGCTGTTGAAACCCGCTTCGTTAAGCAGCGTTGAGCCGGTGCGCCTCAAATCATGAACGGTGAATGGCTCCAAGGGCAGTCCAGCCGTTTTCGCCCGTTCGGCAACGATCTGTGTGACCCGATTTAACGTGGCCTTGGACATGCATCGATCCGCAGCATAGCCGGGGGCAGCACATATCGGGAGCCTGCTGCGCAGGTATGCAACGCCACCATGATGTCGATCGACTGGCGGGACAAATATACGTTGTGGGCTCGGTGCGCTTTCATCCGGGACTTCGGTATGGTCCACACCGCAGCTTCGAAATCGACTTCATCCCACGTTGCCTCGATCAATTCGTTCTTGCGCACCATCGTCAGCAAAATGAGGCGCGAGGCGAGCCGGATCGTCGGATATGTCGCCACCTGCTCCAACTGTCGATGCATGAGCCGAATTTCCAACGGCGACAGGACCCGGTCCTTCGGCACAAACGTGGCGATCGACGCGACGCCAACCTCGTCAGCCGGATTCGCGATCTTCTCGCCGTGCAGATTCGCGTAGGCATAAATCTGCTTGACGATATCGCGGAGTTGAACTGCAGTGGCCGGCGCGCCATGCTCCTTGACCCGCACGCAGAGCGCCCGCAGATCATCAGCGGTGACCTCGCAAAGCAGCCTCCCCGTGAAGGCCGGCAGGATATCGCGCGCAACGATGCCCTTGCGCACGGACCACGTCGTGTCCGCCACTCTGGCTCCGTCAAGCCAATTGGCTGACCATTCGCCAAAGGTCTTCGCCACGGCGCGCCGCCGCTTTTCCCGCTGCTTCTCCACGGCCGGCGACCTGCCTTCACGGACGGCACGTCGGGCGTCCAGCAGTTTTTCCCGCGTCAACGCCAGCGAGATGCCCCCTCGGCCATAGCGGCCGATTGTCAACGTTTCTCGCCGCCCGTTAATGCGGTAGTCGTATCGAAAGGAAATGGTGCCCGCCGGAGATACTGCGACATACATGCCGTCGCGGTCGGCGATCTTCTACAGGGCTGTACGGGGTTTGAGGTTGCGAAGTGCAAATTCGGTGAGCATCGTTTTTGGTTCTCGTGGTTGGGACGACTTTTTACCGTCACCAACCAAGAGGTATCCAGATGCTTGCAGACCCGCGCGCCGCCTAGCTTTTTGGGCGATTTTTTACCGTCACAGCTGGATCGCGTTGCCGGTAGATTATCGAGTCGCAATTGTGCATTCGGCGCATACCGTCCGCTCTACCTTCATTTTGTGGCGCACACTCGGCCAGCTGCCTCCGGAATCATCAAAAATACACTTCTATATCAATGACTTACAACGAGCGGAATAGCAAAGAAAGTTTTGCCGCCACCCACATAAGCCATTGATTTTATTTGTATTTTTTACCACCTACTCCCACTCAATCGTAGCCGGCGGTTTCCCCGAAATATCATAAACAACGCGATTAATCCCGCGAACCTCGTTAATGATCCGGTTCGAAACATGCCCTAACAACTCATGCGGCAGATGTGCCCACTGAGCAGTCATGAAGTCCAGCGTCTGCACGGCCCGAAGAGCCACCACATACTCATAAGTCCGTCCATCGCCCATCACGCCCACGCTTTTCACCGGCAGGAACACCGCGAAAGCCTGACTCGTGAGTTCATACCAGGACTTGCCCGATTCCTTATCGAAGGTATTCCTCAACGTTTCGATAAAGATCGCATCCGCGTGACGCAACAGATCCGCAAACTCGCGCTTAACCTCACCCAGAATCCGCACACCCAACCCCGGTCCCGGGAACGGATGCCGGTAAACCATCGCCGGCGGCAATCCGAGCTTCACGCCCAATTCCCGCACTTCGTCCTTGAACAATTCACGCAACGGCTCAAGCAACTTCAGGTTCAGCGTCTCGGGCAAACCACCCACGTTATGATGACTCTTGATCGTGTGGCCCTTCTTGCCCTTGCCCGCCGACTCAATCACATCCGGATAAATCGTTCCTTGCGCGAGCCACTTCGCGTCTTTCAGCTTATTCGCTTCCGTCTGGAACACTTCAACAAACTCGGCGCCAATAATCTTCCGCTTCGCCTCAGGATCCGTCACGCCGGCGAGCTTCGACAAGAACACTTCGCTCGCATCGACGTGAATCACCTTCACGCCAAGGTGATCGGCGAACGTGGTCATGACCTGTTCAGCTTCGTTCAACCGCAGCAGCCCGTGATCGACGAACACACAAGTCAATTGCGCCCCGATCGCGCGATGCAAAAGCGCCGCCGCCACCGACGAATCCACGCCGCCCGACAAGCCGAGAATCACGTGCTCATCGCCGACTTGCGCGCGGATTTTTTCCACGGCTTCATCGACGTAATGCCCCATCTCCCAATCCGGCCGCGCACCGCACAACTCGAGCACGAAGCGGTCGAGCATCGCCCGTCCCTGCACCGTGTGCGTGACTTCCGGATGCCACTGGAGGCCGTAGAAATGGCGCTCGTCGTCGGCCATCGCGGCGATCGGGCAAGCCGGCGTCGATGCCATCAGCTTGAATCCGACCGGCATGTCCGACACCTTGTCACCGTGGCTCATCCACACTTTCAGCATGCCGTGACCTTCGGCGGTCTGGAAGTCTTCTATACCGTTCAGGAAGCTCGTGTGGTTATGCGCCCGCACTTCGGCATAACCGAATTCACGGACATTGCCGAGTACAACCTTGCCACCGAGTTGTTCGGCCATCGTCTGCATGCCGTAGCAAATACCGAGCACCGGCACGCCGAGATCGAAGACGGCTTGCGGCGCACGCGGTGAACCGCCTTCGGTGACCGAATTCGGACCGCCCGACAAAATGATGCCCTTCGGCGCGAAATCGCGGATGAACGCTTCGTCGACGTCGTACGGATGGATCTCCGAATACACGTGAGAATCGCGGATGCGTCGTGCGATCAACTGGGTGACTTGGGAGCCGAAATCGAGAATCAGGATCTTGTCGTGCATGGCAGCGGCCAGAAGGCGAGTGAACGGAAACGGTTGGCAAAAGCGAAAGCGCAAGCAGCAGGAACAGTGTCCCGCGCATTGCGTCGCGCAGAAAGTTCAACGGCCGGCGCTTGTTGCCGACCGCAGCAAGACAGATTCATCGATACAACGAAACCAGAAGCTCCGTTCCTCGATCAGTATTCGAAGGACCCACGCGCCCGAGTGTTCAGTGCGGATCGCGGCGAACCGGATCAGCGCCGAAACCGGGTTCCGCACGCGCGCCCGTGGTCGGATCGATGAGCTGGCCCGTGATTGGATCAACAGTACGACCGGTGACCGGGTCGATCGCGCGACCCGTTTCAGGATCCAGCTTGTGACCACTGACGGTATCGAACGCCCGGCCAGTGGTGGGATCGAGCGAACGACCCGTCGCCTGATCGATGGCATGTCCGGTAGCAGGATCAAACGCAGTAGCCGATGGTGCACGTGGAGTTGTAAGCGGTGGCATAGGCGCGCCTGCGACCGGCTCGCTGTCCCAGCGAGGATTCGCCGGCGCAACGGGATCGGACGACAAAGGCCTCGGCGGCGGAGTCACACTCTCTTCCGTCTTGGTCTTTGCCGCGCGCCTCTCAGCGCGCT
>NZ_AEJF01000208.1 GCF_001028175.1 Caballeronia mineralivorans PML1(12) | reverse complement strand
GCCGCCGCACCGCGCCCGACAGCCTCACGCTTCCGAGCCCCAGCACCAGCATGACCACACCTACCAATGCCGCAATCACCTGCCCGAAACCCGTCAACTCTGGCGTGTGCAGCCCGAGCAGCCAGACCATCATCACGAGTGCCGACAACCACTCCACATGTCCCGACACCTTGGCGGCCGTCGCGGTCAACGCGCCATCGATAGCCGCATGAACCGCAAGCCACGCGATACCAATGAGCGCCACCCCGAACAGCTGTCCTACAAACGGCGGCTGCACGGTCACGAGATGCATCGATGCCCATAAAGCTGCCCATGGCGTAAGCAGGAACAGCACGCCGAAGGCCAAGAAGATCAGTGCATTGATGACAAGGACAACGCGCAGAAGCGGTTTCATAGTCAGTCCACGTGGTAGTTGGGCGCTTCCTTCGTGATCTGTACGTCGTGCACGTGCGACTCGCGCATGCCGGCGCCCGTGATCTGGACGAATTCGGCCTTGTCGTGCATTTCGGCGATATTGCGGCAGCCGCAATATCCCATGCTTGCCCGCACGCCGCCGACCACCTGGAACAGGATGGCGTTGACCGAGCCCTTATAGGCGACCTGCCCTTCAATGCCTTCGGGCACGAGCTTGTCGATATTCGCCGAGTTGTCCTGGAAATAACGATCCGCCGCGCCGTCCTTCATCGCACCGACCGAACCCATGCCGCGATACGCCTTGAACTGACGGCCCTGGAACAGGAACACGTCGCCGGGGGATTCTTCCGTGCCGGCAAGCATGCTGCCCATCATCACGGCGTCGGCACCTGCGGCGAGCGCCTTGCTGACATCGCCGGAAAAACGCACGCCGCCGTCCGAGATCACCGGCACGCCCGAGCCGCGCAACGCGTCCGACACGTTCGCCACCGCCGTGATTTGCGGCACGCCGACACCGGCCACGATCCGCGTCGTGCAGATCGAACCCGGGCCGATACCCACCTTCACACCGTCCGCGCCGTATTCCACGAGCGCCTTCGCAGCCGCGGCGGTCGCGATATTGCCGCCGATCACTTCAATATGCGGATAGTTCTGCTTCACCCAGCGCACGCGTTCGAGCACGCCCTGGCTGTGCCCGTGCGCCGTATCCACGACGATCACGTCAACACCCGCCGCCGACAACAACTCGACACGCTCTTCGTTTTCCGGGCCAACCCCAACCGCCGCGCCTGCGCGCAGCTTGCCGTGTTCGTCCTTGCAGGCATCCGGGTGTTCGGTTTGCTTCGTGATGTCCTTGACGGTCATCAGGCCGCGCAATTCGAACGCGTCGTTGACGACCAGCACGCGTTCCAGCCGATGGCTGTGCATCAGCGCCTTGGCTTCGGCGAGCGGCGTGCCTTCCTTGACGGTCACGAGACGTTCACGCGGCGTCATGATCTTGCGCACTTCGTCGTCGAGACGCTCTTCGAAGCGCAGATCCCGGTTCGTCACGATACCGATCAATTGCTGCCCTTCCACCACCGGGAAGCCCGAAATGCCATGTTGTTGCGTGAGAGCGATCACGTCGCGCACTTTCATTTGCGGCGGCACGGTGATCGGATCGCGCACCACGCCTGATTCGAAGCGCTTTACTTTCGCGACTTCGCGGGCCTGTTCGGCAGCGGTGAGGTTCTTGTGGATGATGCCGACGCCGCCGAGCTGGGCCATCGCGATGGCGAGGCGGCCTTCGGTGACCGTGTCCATGGCGGCGGACAGCAGCGGCATATTCAGGGAGATCTTGCGGGTAACCTGGGTTTTCAGGCTGGTGTCGCGCGGGAGAACATTGGAAAACGCGGGCACGAGGAGCACGTCATCGAACGTGAGTGCTTTCTGGATCAGACGCATGGCAAATCCTATGGGCGCAAAACCGAATTATACCGATAGTTCCCCGGATTTTCACTGCCCGAACAGCAGCTTAGGTGGCATCTCCCGTTTTCCGGCGCAATTTACGGGCCCCGGCCGGGTGGGCGATTTACGTCGCCGTTTCGGTTTTTCGCTCGATTATCGTTCGATATAAGTTCGGTTTTGCGGATGCTACGCGAACGCCGCGACGCTGTTTAGCGCGCTTCTTTACGCGTCCACCGCCGCCCTTCAATGGATCCGCCACGCCGCGTCTTCTCCACCCGCCTCTGCCGCGCGACTTTCGGATCGACCTTCAACGGCCGGTAAATCTCCACCCGGTCGCGATCGACGAGCACCTCATCCAGCGGCCGGATCTTCCCGAAAACGCCCACTTTCTGCACGTTAAGATCGATCTCGGGAAACCGCGCGAGTAATCCACTCGCCTCGATAGCCTCCCGCACAGTCACGCCCTCGCCCAGCGAAAGCGCGCAAATCGCACTCTTCCCCTCCGGCAATGCGTAACAAACCTCAATAGAAAGTGTCATCACTTCCCATACCGCTGATCGGCGCGCTTCACGAACGAATCGACGAACGTGTGCGCAATATGACTGAAAACCGGCCCGATGATCTTCTCGAGAATGATGTTCGAAAACTCGTAATGCAGCGCGAACTCGATCTTGCAGGCATCGGCACGCAACGGCGTGAACCGCCAGTACCCGGTGAACTTCTTGAAAGGACCGTCCATGAACTCCATATCGATCGTGGTCGGCCGCGTGTGCACATTACGCGTCGCGAAATGCTGCTTGATGCCCTTGAAATTGATGTGGATCTTCGCTTCCATGCTGTGTTCGTCGTGCTGGCCTACCTCAACGCCTCCACACCATGGCAAGAAATTCGGGTAATCGGCGACATCGGTGACGAGGTCGAACATCTGCTCTGCAGAGTGACGGATCAATACAGTTTTCTGGACATCTGCCATAAAGGGCGCAACGCGTGGCAAGAGTGAGAAGCTTTGCGGGCTTTACCGAGCCCACGCTGCTAAAATCAGGATTTTAAACGAGTTAGGCACTTTTCATTCATGAGCATCATCGACAACAGAAAAGCCTTCTTCGATTACTTCATCGAAGATCGCTACGAGGCGGGGCTCGTGCTGGAAGGGTGGGAAGTCAAGGCTCTCCGGGCCGGCCGCGGCCAGATCAAGGAAGGCTATGTCATCATCCGCGACGGCGAATTGTTCCTGATCGGCGCGCACATCAGCCCATTGCCTGAAGCATCGACCCACATCCATCCGGATCCGGTCCGCACGCGCAAGCTGCTGCTGCATAGCGAAGAGATTTCGAAGCTCATCGGCAAGGTCGAGCAGAAAGGCCACACGCTTGTGCCGCTGAACTTCCACTACAAAGGCGGTCGCGTGAAGTGCGAGATCGGCCTGGCGAAGGGCAAGAAGCTGCACGACAAACGCGAAACCGAGAAAAAGCGCGACTGGGAACGCGAAAAGGCGCAAATCATGCGCGGCGCCAAGCATTGAGCGCCGCCAGCATGACAATGAGTATGTCAAAACAAAAAGGGCGCCGACTTACAAGGTCGACGCCCTTTTTTCATTCAGCAAGCGTAACGCTTCAGCCCTTCCGAACTACCCCGCCACCCGCTCCCTCGCCCTTGATGATGGTCAGCGCGGACGCAATCATCGAACTCATCTCCGATAAATTCCCCGGCACGATCAACGTATTGCCCTGCTTCGCGATATTCGCAAACGCGCTGACGTATTGCTCGGCCACCTTCAGATTCACGGCTTCCATGCCGCCAGCCGACGTGATTGCCGCACCCACCTTTTCAATGGCCTGAGCATTTGCCTCGGCCACCGCCAGAATCGCCGACGCCTCGCCCTGTGCCTGATTGATCTGCGCCTGCCGCTCGCCTTCGGACTTGTGAATGGCCGCCTCACGCGCGCCCCATGCAATATTGATCTGCTCCTGCTTGCGACCTTCCGACGCAGCGATCACCGCCCGCTTCTCACGCTCGGCGGTAATTTGCGCCTGCATCGCGTGCAGGATTTCCTTCGGCGGTGTCAAATCCTTGATCTCATAGCGCAGCACCTTCACGCCCCAGTTCGCCGCAGCCTGATCAAGCGACGTGACAATGCTGTGATTGATGTAATCGCGCTCTTCGAACGTTTTGTCGAGCTCGAGCTTGCCGATCACCGAACGCAAGGTAGTCTGCGACAACTGCGTGATCGCGTAAATAAAGTTGCTCGATCCATACGACGCCTTCATTGCGTCCGTCACCTGGAAATACAGCACGCCGTCCACTTGCAACTGCGTGTTGTCGCGCGTGATACAAACCTGGCTCGGCACTTCCAGCGGAATTTCCTTCAGCACGTGCTTGTACGCCACGCGATCGACGAACGGCACGACAATGGTCAGCCCCGGCGTCAGGGTCGCGTGATAGCGCCCGAGCCGCTCCAGCACCCATGCATGTTGTTGCGGCACGATCTTGATCGTCTGCGCCGCAATCGCGATGACGATAATCAACAAAATTGCCCCGATAATAGTCACGTCCATTTCTACTCCTTGTTATGCGCGTATTGCTTATCGAGCTGCTTATCGATCTGCTTAGGAAAGCTTAAACCCCGGTCCAACGTCTCAGCGTTTTGCCGCCACCACCAGCGTGTTGCCGGAAAACGCCGTGATCCTGTAGAGCCGCGCGCCTTCGGTCTCGCCGGGTGCCAGCTCAATGTCCCATTCTGCCCCGCGATACAGCGCCCTCGCGCGACCCTCGTGCCACTCGTTCACCTTCAGCGTCTCGCCTATATCCAGGTTCACGCCCGGATCATGCGATGCATCGCGCCGAGTAACGTGGCCGAGCTTCGAGCGCCGCAGCACGGCCACGGCGATTATCGCGACCAGCGCGGCCACGAGCAATTCAATCTCCAGTCCCGCTCCAAACAAATGCGCAATCCCGCCCGCGATAAAACCCAGCGCGATCATCAACAAATAAAACGTGCCGGACATCAGCTCGAGCAAGACGAGCGCCCCAGCGCCGATCCACCAGAAAAGTCCGTTAGCAGCCATGCGTTTCCTCCAAACAAAAACACCCCGGAATGTCCGGGGTGTTATAGCACGCTTACTGTTTTGAAAGGTTGATACCCTTTCGGTGCAGCCGCATGTTTTACTTATTCAATGCAGCTGCAAGCGTCTTCCATGTGTCGATGATCGTGTCCGGATTCAGCGACATCGACTCGATGCCTTGCTTCGCGAGCCATTCGGCGAGGTCCGGGTGATCCGACGGACCCTGACCGCAGATGCCCACGTACTTGTTCAGCCGCAGACACGTTTCGATCGCGCGCTTCAGCATGAACTGCACAGCCGGGTCGCGTTCGTCGAAATCGACCGCGAGCAACTCCATGCCCGAATCTCGGTCCAGACCCAGCGTGAGCTGCGTCAGATCGTTCGATCCGATCGAGAAACCGTCGAAGAATTGCAGGAACTCTTCGGCAAGGATCGCGTTCGACGGAATCTCACACATCATGATAAGCCGCAAGCCGTTCACACCGCGCTTCAGGCCGAACTTATCGAGCAGGCCAACCACCTTCTCGGCCTGCGCCAACGTACGCACGAACGGCACCATGATCTCGACGTTGTCGAGGCCCATCTCTTCGCGCACCTTCTTCAACGCGATGCATTCCATCTGGAAGGCTTCGGCGAAGTCCGGCGAAATGTAACGCGATGCGCCACGGAAGCCGAGCATTGGATTTTCTTCGTCCGGCTCGTAACGCGAACCGCCGATCAGCTTCTTGTACTCGTTCGACTTGAAGTCCGACAAACGCACAATCACCGGCTTCGGATAAAACGCCGCTGCGATCGTCGCGATGCCTTCCGTCAGCTTGTCGACATAAAACGCTCGCGGCGATGCGTGTCCGCGCGCGACGCTTTCCACCGCCTTCTTCAGATCGGCATCGACATTCGGATACTCGAGAATTGCCTTCGGATGCACGCCGATGTTGTTGTTGATGATGAACTCGAGCCGTGCCAGACCCACGCCCGCGTTCGGCAGGTGCGAGAAGTCGAACGCGAGTTGCGGATTGCCGACGTTCATCATGATCTTGACCGGGATCTCGGGCAATTCACCACGCTCGACTTCGGTCACTTCGGTTTCGAGCAGGCCGTCGTAGATCTTGCCTTCGTCGCCTTCCGCGCACGACACCGTCACCAACTGGCCTTCCTTCAGCAAGTCGGTTGCGTCGCCGCAACCCACTACCGCCGGCACGCCCAGCTCGCGCGCAATAATGGCCGCGTGGCAAGTCCGCCCGCCGCGATTCGTGACGATTGCCGACGCACGCTTCATCACCGGCTCCCAGTTCGGGTCGGTCATGTCGGCCACCAGCACGTCGCCCGGCTGAACGCGATCCATCTCCGACGGATCGTGAATCACACGCACCGGACCTGCGCCGATCTTCTGGCCGATGGCGCGTCCCGTCGCGAGCACTTGCGACTGGCCCTTTAGCTTGAAGCGCATTTCGGCCTTACCGGCATTCTGGCTCTTCACCGTTTCAGGACGTGCCTGCAGGATGAAGATCTTGCCGTCGCGGCCGTCCTTGCCCCACTCGATATCCATCGGACGCTGATAATGCTTTTCGATGATCACCGCGTACTTCGCGAGCTGGATCACGTCTTCGTCGGTGATGGAAAAGCGGTTGCGCTGCTCGTGCGACACGTCGACGGTCTTCACGCGGCCAGCTTCGCCAGCGCTCGTGAATTCCATCTTGATGAGTTTCGAGCCGATCGAGCGGCGGATGATCGGGTACTTGCCTTGTTCGAGCGTGGTCTTGAAGACGTAGAACTCGTCCGGATTCACGGCGCCCTGCACGACCGTTTCACCCAGGCCATAGCTCGACGTGATGAACACGGCGTCCTTGAAACCCGATTCGGTGTCGAGCGTGAACATCACGCCGGCCGCGCCCACGTCCGAGCGGACCATGCGCTGCACGCCCGCTGACAACGCGACTTCCGCGTGAGTAAAGCCCTTGTGCACGCGATACGAAATAGCGCGGTCGTTATACAGCGACGCGAACACGTGCTTCATGCGATCGAGCACTTCCTCGATGCCGACCACGTTCAGATAGCTTTCCTGCTGACCGGCGAACGATGCGTCCGGCAAGTCTTCAGCGGTTGCCGACGAACGCACGGCGAACGACAGTTCTTCCGGCGAGCTTGCCTGAAGCGTGTCGAAGCCTTTGCGGATCAGCTCTTCGAGGCGCGGTTGCATCGGCGCGTCGACGATCCATTGACGGATCTCCTTGCCGGCTTCGGCGAGGGCTTTCACGTCGTCGACGTCAAAGAGTTCCAGACGTTTGGCGATGCGCTCGGTCAGGTTGTTGTGATGGAGGAAGTCGCGAAATGCCTGCGCCGTGGTCGCAAAACCGGTCGGCACCTGCACACCGGCTTCGGCGAGCTGACTGATCATCTCGCCGAGCGACGCATTTTTACCGCCGACAATGTCGACGTCGGTCATTCGCAACTGCTCGAATGGCACTACATACGCTTGGTCCTTTGCAACGTTAGCTTCGTTAGTCATACAAGCCCCTAAGGTGGATGGAATTCACGATCATGCAAGTGGGCTCGAAGCGGCGGCGCTCATTGGGGGCGCGTACCGCAACCTGCATAACCTGTTTGATAAGCACATGCTGAAGAGCGCCAAGGCCGCTTGAGCACCGTCGCAAGAACACGCGATAACGCTCGAAAACACGACTTTGAAACACCTCCGCGACAATCAAAACCGCTCAAAAAAGCGATCTTTTGCAACTAAAACACACGATATGTACGCAAATTCGTGCGATTCGGTGGCAGATTGTCCGCAATTGCTTATCGAACAGGTTGCCGCTATTCTACCGTGCTGGCTCTTGAAAATGTTTCATCGCGGGGCATAAAAGCGCTCGCAAATGAGACCCTTCACACGTGCATGGTGTGGCGGCGCACATCGGGTGTTTTAGTGGATGCTTAGCTTAAAGTCATTCGCCTGAACGCCGTTTGCGGTGCGCCTTTGCCAACCGCTTGCAACCAGGCCTTTTGCGCCGGTCCATCGATCATCCTGCCCGATTAATTAATCGACGATAATCACCGTCAGTTTCATTTCACGTCATTCACGTAATTTCACGCACCTTAACGCCGATGCCGCCTACCGTATTCATCGTTTCCGATGGCACCGGGATCACTGCCGAAACTTTCGCGCATTCGATCCTGTCCCAGTTCGACCAGAAATTCCGGCTCGTGCGCGTGCCGTTCGTCGATTCGACCGACAAGGCGCATGCAACCATCGCGAAAATCAACGAAGCGGTGTCGCTCGACGGCCGTCGTCCGATTGTGTTCACTACGCTAGTGGACAGCGCGTCGAACGAGATCGTGCAGCGTTCGAACGCGCTGGTGTTAAACATGTTCCAAACCTTTATTGAGCCGTTGGAACTGGAACTCGACATCAAGTCGACGCACGCAATGGGCCGGGTTCACCAGAACGCGGATACGGACGAGTACAAGAACCGGATCGAGGCGATCAACTTCTCGCTGGCGCACGACGACGGCCAGTCGAATCGTAATCTGTCCGATGCCGATGTGATCCTGGTCGGCGTGTCGCGGAGCGGGAAGACGCCGACGTCGCTTTATCTGGCCATGCAGTACGGGGTTAAAGCAGCGAATTACCCGTTGATTCCGGAAGATTTTGAGCGCGGGCGCTTGCCGACGCCGTTGCGTCCCTATCGGGAAAAGATGTTTGGATTGTCGATTGATCCGCAGCGGCTGGCGGAGATTCGCAACGAGCGGCGACCGGGGAGCAAGTATGCGGCGCTCGAGAATTGCCGCTATGAAATCAACGAAGCCGAAGCAATGATGAAGCGGGAGGGAGTCAAGTGGTTATCGTCGACGCACAAGTCGATCGAGGAGATTGCCACGACCATCTTGCAGGAGATCCGGTTGGAACGGCCTTCGTATTATTAGTATCGAGCGGCCAAGTAAAAAGCCGTT
>NZ_AEJF01000207.1 GCF_001028175.1 Caballeronia mineralivorans PML1(12) | reverse complement strand
AGTAAAACGTCCGTTTACAAACGTAAAGTTAGAAACGGCTTTTTTGCGGGCGCTTAGCGCATGACTATACGCGCTGCTGTCTGCACTGCTCAAAGATGCACACCGCGGCGGCCGCCGCCACATTCAGCGACTCCATGCCGCCCGGCTGGGGAATCGTCACGCGAAGCGTCGCGTGATCGCGCCAAAATGGCGAGACACCTGCGCCTTCATTGCCCATGACCCAGGCCACAGGCCCGGACAGATCGGCATCGTAGATTGCCTTTGCGCCGTGTGAATCGGTGATGGTGACGAGCACTTCCGGAGCCAGCCGCGACATCAACTCCGCTGGCTCGACGTCCTCGTGAATGCCGAGCAAGAAATGCGCGCCCATACCGGCCCGAAGCACCTTCGATGACCATGCGTATACCGTTCCGGGCGCACAAAAGACGTGCTGAATCCCCGCCGCCGCGGCACTTCGCAAAATGGACCCGACATTACCGGCGTCCTGGATGCCGTCGAGCATCATGCAGGTCTGCGTGATGCGCTCGGGCAACGGCGCCGCGACCTTCTCGACCAGCAACACCATCCCCACACCATGCACAACACTCGATAGCTGTCCAAACAAAGCATCGGGCAAGGTATAAACGTGCGCAGGATCGATCCTCCCGACGATCTGCCGCGCTTCATCGTGTTGAAGCGCGCCCTCGGTCACCACACAAGTCTCAGGCTGCCCGGCTGCGTCGAGATAAGCATCGGCAAGATGCAGTCCTTCGAGCAAAGCGTGACCGCTCCGGCGCTGCTGCGCCGTAGAGCCGGCGAGCGCCTTCAACCGCTTGTAGAGCGGGTTATCCCGCGAGGTAATGGATTTCACTTGGGAGAGATTCAGAACGGAGGAGCGTCGACGCCCTGCTCCGCGGCAGCGACAACCGGCAACACAACGCCAAATCGCGCATGCGCTTCGCGAACAGGCGCGAACGAGCGCCGATGATGCTCGCAAGGCCCATGCTCCAGCAACGCCTTCAAATGCTGCGGCGTGCCGTATCCGGCATGGGCGTCGAAACCGTAAACGGGATGGACGTCGTGCAATTGCAGCAGCATCCGGTCGCGCGTGACTTTGGCCAGAATCGACGCCGCCGAAATCTGCGCAATCAGCGCGTCGCCGCCGATAACGGCAACCGAGCGCATCGACAAAGCGGGGCACCGGTTGCCGTCGATTTTCGCAACCGTCGGCGTGACCGAGAGCCCTTCCACCGCGCGTTTCATCGCGAGCATGGTGGCGTGAAGAATGTTGATCGTGTCGATTTCCTCGACCGTTGCCGAGGCCACGCAATACGCCAGCGCGCGGTCGATGATCTTCTCGTACAACTCCTCGCGCTTCTTGGCGCTCAGCACCTTGGAGTCGTCGAGACCGCGAATCTTGGGTTTCGATGGATCGAAGATCACCGCCGCCGCGACCACGGGACCGGCCAGCGGGCCACGCCCGGCTTCGTCCACGCCGCAGATGATGTCGGACGGAGAATCGAAGTCGAACTCAGGCTGCGGCGTTTTCCGTGCCCCGCGCCGGACCGCGCCTTTCGCGGCGATCTTCGCCATTACCGCGGCCTCCTCGTTTCCAGCACTTGCGCCACCGCCTCCGCCGCGCGTAACGCCGTGTTCTGACGCAGCGCGTGGTGCATTTCCGTGAAGATTTCCGTGAGTGTCGCGCGGTTCGCTTCGTCGTTCAACTGTTTAAGCGTGGCGTCGGCGAGCGCTTCGGGCGTCGCGAAATGCTGGAGGATTTCCGGCACGACAAACCGCCCGGCCAGGATGTTCGGCAAGCCAACGTACGGCAGATAACCCTGCCGCTGCATGATCTGACCCGTCAGCCAAGGCACCTTGTACGAGATAACCATCGGCTTTTTAAGCAACGCAGCTTCCAGCGTGACCGTGCCACTTTTGACCAGAATGGCGTCGGCGGCGGTCATGGCGACCTGGGCCTTGCCGTCCGTGATAGTCAATGCCAGATTCGGATGCGCGGCAACCAGCGGTTGCAGCAATTCACGCAACGGGGCGGTCGCCGCCGGCATCACGAAACGTACGCCCGGTTCGCGACGCTGCATCAATTCCATCGCGTCGAAAAAGGTCGGGCCGATCAGCGAGATTTCCGAACGCCGGCTGCCCGGCAACACGGCGATGATCGGGCCGCCTTCCGGCAAACCCAACTCGCGGCGCGCGCCTTCAACATCGGGCACGAGCGGGATTTCATCGGCGAGCGGATGGCCGACATACGTGGACGCAATGCCCGCCTTCTCCATCAGCGCCGGTTCGAACGGAAACACGCACAGCATGTGATCGACGGCTTTGACGATCTTCTTGATACGCCCGCCACGCCACGCCCAGATCGACGGACACACGAAATGCACCGTCGGAATGCCGGCATCGCGCAATGCGTGTTCGAGGCCAAAATTGAAATCGGGCGCATCCACGCCGATAAACACCGACGGCGGCTCCGCTAGCAGTTGCCGCTTGAGCTCGTTGCGAATGCCCAGGATCTCGGGAATATGCTTCAGCGCTTCGACATACCCACGCACGGTGAGCTTGTCCATCGGCCAGTGGGCGTCGAAACCAGCGGCCGTCATGCGTGGACCGCCGATACCGTTGAACCGCGTGCCGGCCGGCAAACGCTCGTTCAGGCCCCCAAGCAGCGACGCCGCCAGCAGATCGCCTGACGGCTCTCCCGCGACCATTGCAACGCGCAGGGGGGCAGGCGCCAGCGTCATTGGGCGCTCGGTCAACGGATGATGCCGCGCTGCGACGCGTCGATAAAATCGGCTAGCGCCGTCACGGGCGCGTCACCGTCGCCGCCGGCAGACGCCAGTTCGCGCAATTGCGCCTTGGCTTCTTCGAGTGTCGCGCCGCTCTTGTACACCACGCGATACGCCGAGCGCAGCGCCGAAATAGCCTCAGCCGAAAAACCGCGCCGGCGCAGCCCTTCCACGTTGATGCCGTGGGGCTCGGCCTTGTTGCCGGCGGCGATCACGAACGGCGGAATGTCCTGCACGAGCGCAGACGCGCCACCCAGCATGGAATGCGCACCGATGCGCACGAACTGATGCACGCCCGACATGCCGCCAACAATGGCGTGATCGCCAATGATCACGTGACCCGCCAGTTGCGCGTTGCTCGACATGATGATGTTGCTACCAAGCTGGCAGTCATGGCCCACGTGCACGTACGCCATGATCCAGTTGTCGTCGCCAATGGTCGTGACGCCCGTATCCTGCACCGTGCCCGTATGAATGGTGGTGAATTCGCGGATGGTATTGCGGTCGCCGATCACGAGCCGGGTCGGCTCGTCCTTGTACTTCATGTCCTGCGGCCGGCCGCCGACCGATGCGTAATGGCCGATGCGGTTGTCGCTACCGAGAACCGTATGGCCTTCGATCACGCTGTGCGAGCCAATAGTCGTGCGCGCGCCAATCTGCACGTGCTGGCCGACGATCGCGTAAGGACCGACTTCGACGGATTCGTCGAGCTGCGCGCCCGGCTCGATGATCGCGGTAGGGTGAATCTTGCTCATGCGCCCTCGCTTAGTGTTCTGTTGCTTGGTCTGCCCTGGTCTGCCGCGCCTGTGGCGCGGCCGGCATCACTTCGTGTCGGCGGCCGTGTTTTTCACGGTGCACATCAGTTCGGCTTCGGCGGCCACCGCGCCGTCCACTTCGGCACGCGCGCTGAACTTCCAGATGCCGCGCATATAGCGCTCGAAGTTCACGTTCAGAATCAGCTGGTCGCCGGGTTCGACCACACGCTTGAAGCGCGCCTTGTCGATGCCCACGAAGTAGTACAACGTCGTTTCCCGATCGTGCGGTTCCTTTTCGTCGGCGAACGTCAGGAGCGCCGCCGCCTGCGCGAGCGCTTCGAGTATCAGCACGCCAGGCATCACGGGCCGCGTCGGGAAGTGACCCTGAAAATACGGCTCGTTGATCGTCACGTTCTTGAGCGCTTTGATGCTCTGATGCGGCGTGAGTTCGAGTACTCGGTCGACAAGCAGGATCGGATACCGATGCGGCAGCAACGTGAGAATCTTGTGAATGTCTAGATTGATTTTTTCAGTGCTCATAGTCGTTCTGCTCGCGCGCTTCGCAGCGCGGGTGTTGACTGCGAAGCCACCCGTTTTGCCGGGCGACTTCGCGTGGGATGCCGGTTTGTACGGTCTTAATGCTTGCCTGACGTGCTATCCGGGATGCTATCCGGCGTGATGCTTGCGCCTGCAGCCGCTTCGAGCGTCTTGATGCGTTCGCGCAGCTTATCCAGATTACGTACGATCGCGGCGCTTTTGTTCCAGTCGGCGTGATTGACGGCAGGGAAAGCGCTGGTGTACATGCCCGGCTTCAGCAACGACTTCGACACGCCGGACTGCGCCGTGACGATTACGTAATCCGCCAGCGTCACGTGGCCCGCAATGCCCACCGCGCCGCCGATCATGCAGTGCCGCCCGATGTTCGTGCTGCCCGCAATCCCCGCGCAGCCCGCGATCACCGTGTACGCGCCAATCCGGCAGTTGTGCCCGATCTGCACGAGATTATCGATCTTTACGCCTTCTTCGATCACCGTGTCGGCCATTGCGCCGCGATCGATCGTGGTGTTCGCGCCGATCTCCACGTCCTGCGCCACGACCACTGCGCCGACTTGCGGGATCTTGACCCAGTTGCCGGTGCGCGCCTCGCCGTCGCCGACAAAATCCGGCGCGAAGCCAAAACCGTCAGCACCGATCACCGCGCCCGCATGCACAATCACGCGCGCGCCGAGCGTACAGCCGTGATAAACGGTCACGTGAGGGTACAAATGGACGTCGTCGGCCAGCTTCACGCCCCGGCCGATCGAAACGCCCGCATCCAGCTTCACGCGTTCGCCGATCACCGCGCCCGCGTCCACACTCGCGTGCGGCCCGATCACCGCGCTGGCCGCAACCTTCGCGCCGGGATGAATAAACGCCGTGGGATGCACGCCTGGCACAACCGGCGGCGTTGCAAGGTCGATGAAAACCTGCGCCACCCGTGCAAAATAAGCGTAGGGATTCGCCGTGACGATAAAGTTACGCCCTTCCGGTGACGCTACTTTTTCAAGGTCGGCAGGCGAAATCAGCACCGCGCCGGCCTGGGTGCTGTCCACTTGCGACAAATACTTCTGGTTCGCGAGAAACGCGAGTTGCGTGGGGCCTGCCTTGTCGAGCGGCGCGAGGCCGTTCACGCGGTGCGACGCATCGCCAGCTATGTCTCCGCCGAAGCGCTGTGCCAGTTCACCGAGCGTGATCGCGATGTCTGATGCCATCCGGTACCGCTCCGTATCAGTTCGAACTGGCTGGATTGGTCGACAGGCTCGCTTGATTCGCGGCCAGCGCCTTCAGCACCTGATCGGTGATATCGATACGCGGACTGACATACACCGCTTCCTGCACGATCAGGTCGTAATGCTGCTGCTCGGCAATCTGCTTGATGACCTTGTTGGCCCGATCCAGCACGGCCGCGAGTTCTTCGTTGCGGCGCTGGTTCAGGTCCTCGCGGAACTCTCGCTGCTTCCTCTGGAAGTCCTGGTCGAGTTGCGACAGATCGCGTTGCTTGGAGGCACGGTCGGCGGGCGCCATGGTGGCGCCGTTCTTGTCCATTGCGTCCGACATGGTCTTCAAGCGCGCTGCCATGTCCTGCAACGCCTTGTCGCGCTTCGAAAACTCCTGTTCGAGCTTCGTCTGCGCCGCCTTGGCCGCTGCCGACTCACGCAAGATTCGATCGGAATTGACGGCTGCAATCCGGGTCTCCTGCGCCTCTGCCTTGGCAGCGCCCATCAGGCCGAGCGTCACCGACATTACAAGCGCCAACGCCACATGTTTCGAAAGCTTACCGGTTCGCAAAGTCTTCCTCACGTTACTTATTTACGCCACTGACTTATGTCACTAACTCATGTCACTAAGTTTAGCCACTGAATTCCGCCACTGCGTCAGATGCCCCAGTTCCGCGATAACAGCGGAAAACCGGGTCACTAATATGTCCCGATCGGGGTTTAGAACGCCGTACCGATCTGGAACTGGAACTTCTGGTACTGGTCGCCGGCGTGCTTCGTCACCGGGAAACCCAGGCTCAACTTGAGCGGGCCGATTGGCGAGATCCACGCCAGACCGAAACCGTAACCATACCGCAGGCCATTCGCGCCCGTGCTGGTGCCGCCCTGGCCCGGATCGCCCCAGACGTTACCGCCGTCGAGGAAGGTGAAGACGCGCAACGTGCGGTCATAACCCGTACCCGGCAACGGGAAGGTCAACTCGATGTTACCCACTGCCATGCGCGAACCGCCGATCGGGTCTCCCGTGGTCGTGTCGCGCGGACCCAGCGAGCTCGGTTCATAACCGCGAACCGAGCCGATACCGCCGGCGTAGTAGTTCTTGAAAATTGGGTACGTCTGGCCTTTCAGGCCCTTACCGTAGCCGCCCTGCAAGTTAAAGCCGAGCACAAAACCGCGCGCGAACGAGTAGTAATACTGCGCCTGGGCGTCGACCTTGACGTACGTCGTGTTACCCGCCGGCGTGCCGTATTCTGCATTCGTCTGCGTGTAATAACCGCGGCTCGGGACCAGCGCGCTGTCGCGATTGTCCCGCGACCAGCCGACCGTCACCGGCACGTTGTTCACTACGCGGCCGAACTCGTTGACGTAGTCCTTGTAGCTTTGCGGCGTAGCCGAGTCGACGTCGAGCGTGTTCTGCTCGAGGCCCGCGCCAAAGTACACCGTATCCTGCTCCGAGAACGGAATGCCGAACTTCAGGTCGCCGCCGATGGTGACGATCTTGAAGCTGGAATCCGTGGAGTAATAGAGCGGCTGATACGTGCGGTAGTACAGGTCGGTAATGCGCTTGATGCCGTCAATGGTGAAATACGGATCGACCTGCGTCACGGTCAACGTCCGATACGTCTTGGCCGTGTTGATATTGACCGAGAGGCTCGTACCCGAACCGAACACGTTGTCCTGCGACACGCCTGCCGACAGCACCACCTTGTCCGTCGACGAAAAACCCGCACCGAGCGTAATCGCGCCGGTCGGCTTTTCCGCGACCTTCACGTCCACGTCGACCTGGTCGTTCGTGCCTTCGACCGGAATCGTGGTCACGTCGACGTCGGTAAAGTAGCCGAGACGGTTCACGCGATCCTTCGACAACGCCAGCCGGCTCGAATCGAACCACGAGCTTTCGAGCTGGCGCATTTCCCGGCGCACCACTTCGTCGCGAGTGCGCGTATTGCCCACGATGTTCACGCGCCGCACGTACACGCGGCGGCTCGGATCCACATTCAGCGTCAGGTCGACGGTGTGATCGGCTTGGTTGATCTGCGGCTGTGCGTTGACCTGCGCAAACGCGTAGCCGTATTCGCCGAGCTTGTCGACGATGGCCTTCGTTGTCGACTGAAGCTTTTCCGCCGAGAAACGATCGCCTGCCTTGATCTTCACGAGCTTGTTCAGCTCAGCTTCGCGGTCAAGCAGATTGCCCGCGAGCTTGATGTGGCTGATCTTGTACGGCTCGCCTTCGTGCAGCGCGATCGTCAGGTACATGTCCTTCTTGTCGGGCGAGATGGACACCTGCGTCGAGTCGATATTGAACTCGAGATAACCGCGATTCAGGTAGTACGACCGTACGTTTTCGAGGTCGCCGGTGAGCTTGTCCTTCGCGTACAAGTCGTTCTTCGTGTACCACGAGAACCAGTTCGGCGTAGAGAGCTGCATCTCGTCGCGCAGCGTGCTCGTGCTGACCGCCTTGTTGCCGATGAAGTTGATCTGGCGGATCTTCGCGCTCGGACCTTCAGCCACCGAAAACAGGATCTGCACGCGGTTGCGGTCGACCGGCGTGACGGTGGTCGTAACCTCGGCAGCATAGAAGCCGCGCGTCAAGTACTGGCGCTTGAGTTCCTGTTCGGCTTTGTCGACGAGCGCCTTGTCGTACGAGCGGCCCTGCGACAAACCTACCGAGCGAAGCGCCTTTGCCAGGTTGTCCTTTTCGAACTCGTGGATCCCGGAGAAGTCGATCTGCGAAATGGCCGGGCGTTCCTGCACCTGCACCACCACGACGTTGCCCTGTGTGGCGATCTGGACGTCGTTGAAGAAGCCCGTTGCATAAAGCGCGCGAATTGCTTCGGAGGCTTTGTCGTCGGTGAACGTGTCGCCCTGCTTGATAGGCAAGTAGGCGAATACCGAACCGGGTTCAATGCGCTGAAGGCCGTCAATCCGGATGTCCTGCACGACAAACGGCGTTGTCGCGTGCGCCGCCATTCCGGTTGCGGCCAATGCTGCGGCCACAGCCGACTTAGGAACAAAGCGATGAGGTTTGAACAACGTGCTTCCCCAGTGTGTATAGCTGCATCAAGCCGGGCGGCGTTCGTTCAAGCGCCGCCAGACAGGATGAAAAAGGATCAAGGTGAATCGGAAGCCGGATCAAAAGCGGATCAGGCGGGCAAGGTCATTGAAGAGTGCAATCATCGACAAGGCGACGATGCAAACAAGACCCGCCCGCTGCAAAACCAGCTGCCAGCGATCTGACACGGCCTTGCCGGTTGCGGCTTCAACCAAATAATATAACAGATGCCCACCGTCAAGAACCGGAATCGGTAACAAGTTCAAGACGCCGAGACTGATACTCACGAGCGCGAGGAACGAAAGAAACGCCGACAATCCCAGCCGCGCGCTCTTGCCCGCGTAGTCGGCGATCGTCACTGGCCCCGAAAGATTTTTCAGCGACGCTTCGCCCGTGATCATGCGCCCGAACATGCGCAGCGAATAAATGCTGATGTCCCAGGTCCGGTTCACGCCGAGCTGCAGGCTTTCGATCGGACCATAACGCACATCCACCGTCGGAATCCGGGTCGCAAGCGACGCCCCGATGCGGCCGACGTCCCGATGGGTAGCCGCGTCCGGCTTGAGCTCCGGCACGATCTGCACCGCACGCTGCGCGCCGCTGCGTTCGAGCGTCAGCGAGACCGGCGTACCCGGACGATGCTGCACGTAATCGATAAAACCCATCGCGTTATCGATCTTTTTGCCGTCGATAGCGCGCAGTACGTCGCCAGCCTGCAAGCCCGCTTTCGCCGCCGCACTGCCCGCTTCCACGCCCGCGACCGCCAGCGTGCCGCCACCCGGCTCGAAGCCGAGTTTGTCCATGAAATCCTGATCGACGTCCTGGTCGTCGATCTTGCCCACGGCTACCGGAAAGTCGAACGTGCCTTCGTGCGTCTTGGCCGTCAGCACCACGCGCCGGTGATCGAACGAAGCGTCGAGCAGTTTCCAGCGCAGGTCGGACCACGAGCGCACCGGATGCGTCTCGCCGCTCGCACCACCGCCGCCCTGCGCGTCGCGCATCGAAACGATCGTCTCGCCGCCCTCGAAGCCCGCCTTGGCGGCAACGGTATTGGCGGCGGGAGCCGCGAGAATCGCGGCCGGCTCCGACACGCCGCCCGCGAACACGCCGGCGAACAGCAGGATAGCGAGAATAAAGTTCGCGACCGGTCCCGCTGCAACAATCGCGATCCGCTTGAACACCGGCTGACGGTTGAACGCACGCGGCAAATCGGCTTCGGGAATGGTCGCTTCCGCTTCCCGTTCGTCGAGCATCTTCACGTAGCCGCCGAGCGGCAGCGCCGAGATCGTCCACTCGGTGCCAGTGGCCTTGCTGACCCACTTCACGAGCGGCTTGCCGAAACCGACCGAAAATCGCAGGACCTTCACGCCGCACAGCCGCGCGACGCTGTAATGGCCGAATTCGTGGACGACGACCAGCACGCCGATAGCCACCACAAAAGCAACGATTTCAGTCAGGAAGTTCATGGCCGTCTCAGTGCAGAACGCGTTCGGCTTGCGGCGCGTCAGCGGTCAGCAAAGCAGCGAACTCGCCTGCCAGGCGGCGCGCTTCGGCATCGGCGGCGAGCACTTCATCGAGTGTCGATGCACTGCCGTTCGGCAACGCATTCAACACCCGCTCGACCACTTCCGCGATTGCCATGAAACCGATACGGCGTGCGAGGAATGCTTCCACGGCGATCTCGTTCGCCGCATTGAGCGCCGCGCTCGCGGTGCCGCCAGCTTCCAGCGCCTTCAACGCGAGCGCGAGGCACGGGAAACGCTCGAAATTGGGCTTCTCGAAGGTGAGCGTTGCAATGTGCGCGAGATCGAGCGGCGCCACACCCGAGTCGACCCGCTCAGGAAACGCCAGCGCATGAGCGATCGGCGTGCGCATGTCGGGGTTGCCAAGTTGCGCGAGCACCGAACCGTCGGCGTATGAAACGAGCGAATGAATCACGCTCTGCGGATGGATCAGCACTTCGATGCGCGATCCCGGCACATTGAAAAGCCAATGCGCCTCGATCACTTCGAGGCCCTTGTTCATCATCGTGGCGGAATCGACGGAGATCTTGCGGCCCATCGCCCAGTTCGGATGTTTGCAGGCTTCGTCGGGCGTGACGCGCCTGAGCGTCGACGGCTCGCGGGTGCGGAACGGGCCGCCCGACGCGGTCAGGATGATCTTCGATACCCCGCCATGCAGCGCCGTTTCACGCGGCAGGCACTGGAACACGGCGTTATGTTCGCTATCGACCGGCAGCAGTATGGCGTTGTTATCGTGCACCGCGTCGATGAAAATCTTGCCCGACATGACCAGCGCTTCCTTGTTGGCCAGCAGGATGCGCTTGCCCGCATGCGCGGCGGCCAGCGTGGGAGCGAGGCCAGCGGCGCCGACGATCGCGGCCACCACCGTGTCGCAACTCCCGCTCGACGCGGCGTCCACGAGCGCTTGCGGGCCGTAGCTCACCTCGGTCTTGCAACCCTCGGCGCGCAGCGCCGCTTCGACCTGCGCGGCAGTATCGGCGTCGCCGACCACCGCCACTTCCGGCTGGAACCGGACACATTGATCGACAAGTTTGTCGCCGTTGCGATGCGCGCTCAGCGCGTAGACCTTGAAGCGGTCGGGGTGACGCGCCACGACGTCGAGCGTGCTTTCGCCGATCGAGCCCGTGGAACCGAGCAGAGTCAGACGTTTTTGCATAAATCCTTCTTTAGCCGATTAGCCGAGTGACTGGGCAACAGGACCGAGCAACAGGAGTGCGATCGGCAATACAGGCAACAAGGCGTCGATCCGGTCGAGCACGCCGCCGTGCCCGGGCAGCAATCCGCTCGAATCCTTGACGCCGGCCTGGCGTTTCAGCAACGACTCGAACAGGTCGCCAATCACGCTGAACACAGTCAGCACCGTCAACGAGAGAAGCGCCCCGGCCCAGCCGAGATGCTCCACCAGCGCGGAAAAAAGTGTCGGCGCAAAAACCAGCGTGGCCGCGCCCGCCGAGCCGACGATCATTACCGCCAGCCAGCCGCCCAACGCGCCTTCGCGGGTTTTGCCCGGGCTGATGGACGGCGCAAGTTTGTGACGACCAAACGCTTTTCCGGCGAAGTATGCGCCAATGTCCGCCAGCCATACGACTAGGAGAAGCGATAGCACGAACGCCACCCCTACCGTGCGGGCCGCAACCAGCGCATGCCAGCAGGCCACGAATGTAACAATCCCCGCGAACAGCAGGAAAATGCGCCAGGCGCCGTCGGCGAGAGCAGGCTTGCGGGCGAGCGCGAATGGACCGGCCAACACCCAGAATATTGCCGCCATTTGATACAAAGGTTTGTAACCGAGCCCAAGCCGCGTGCTGCCGATCAGCGCCATGCCCGCGATCACCGCATACACCACCGGTGACCCGCCGGTAAGCTTCAGCAGCCGCGCCCATTCCCAGGCAGCGAAGATGACGACCACGGCAATCAGTGCCGCGAAAGCGCCCACCGGCGCGAACAACGTGATTGGCAGAAGAACCGCCAGCAGGACGATTGCCGTGATGACACGGGTCTTTAGCATGAAAGAGTATCGGCCTTCTGCGACTGCGGTTCGAGCTGCGCGCTGGTCCGCCCGAAGCGGCGCTCGCGCTCGGCATACGATTCGATCGCGCGGGCCAGCGCCTCGGCGTCGAAATCGGGCCAGTAGGTATCGGTGAAATAGAGTTCCGTGTACGCCATTTGCCACAGCAGGAAGTTGCTGATGCGCTGCTCGCCGCCCGTGCGGATGAACAAATCCGGTTCCGGGGCATAAGCCATGGCGAGATGCTGCTCGAACGCCGCTTCGTCGACCGGCAAGACGCGTCCTTCCTGTACCGATTGCTCGGCCAGCTTCTTGGCCGCCTGCATGATGTCCCAGCGACCGCCGTAATTCGCGGCAATGGTCAGCGTCAGGCGCGTATTGCGCGCGGTCTTGGTCTCGGCGCGCTGGATCAGCGCACGGATGCGGTCGTCGAACATGGAGATGTCGCCGACCACGCGCAAACGGATGCCGTTAGCGTGCAGCTTGCCGACTTCCCGCTCCAGCGCCGTCACGAACAGGCGCATGAGGAACGAGACTTCGTCGGTCGGACGACGCCAGTTTTCGGAACTGAAAGCGAACAGCGTCACGAATTCGACGCCTTGGCGCGCACAGCTTTCGACCGTTGCCCGCACGGCGTCTACG
>NZ_AEJF01000206.1 GCF_001028175.1 Caballeronia mineralivorans PML1(12) | reverse complement strand
CGGCAGGCGCCGCTGCGTCGCCCAACGGCCGTTGCCGTCCATGATGATCGCGATATGGCGCGGGACAGCCGCGACATCGGGTACGCGAACGGTAGAGCTGGTATAGGTCATGGCCGCTGAATCTAAGTATCGACAGAGTGACGCGCCGGCACGACGCAAGAGACCGGAAACGGCCTCAAACCGTCATGATTTCGGCTTCTTTCGACACCACCAGCCTGTCGATTTCAGCAACGTTTTTGTCGGTAAGCTTCTGGACGTCATCGCTGGCACGACGCTCGTCGTCCTCGGAGATTTCCTTGTCCTTCACGAGCTTCTTCAGTTGCTCGTTGGCGTCACGACGCAGGTTGCGCACGGCGATCTTGGCGTTTTCGCCTTCGCTCTTGACGACTTTCGTCAGTTCGCGGCGGCGCTCTTCGGTCAGCGCGGGCATTGGCACGCGGATCTGATCGCCTTGCGTGGCGGGGTTCAGGCCGAGATCCGACTCACGGATCGCCTTTTCCACCACCGGCACCATCTTCTTTTCCCACGCCTGCACGCCAATCGTACGGGCGTCGATCAGCGTCATGTTCGCCACTTGCGAAATGGGCACGCTCGAGCCGTAGTAGTCCACCTGGATATGGTCGAGCAATCCCGTATGGGCGCGACCCGTGCGGATCTTGGCGAGATCGTTCTTGAACGCTTCGATCGACTTCTGCATCTTCTGATCGACGCTCTTCTTAATGTCAGCCACACTCATTTGAGCCTCCGTACTTTCATTACGTGCGATGCACAGGCGGTGGCGGCGCAGTTCCCGTGGGAGCGCGCCCGCCCTCGCCCTTTGTCACCGCGAGAGTTTACACGTGGACGAGCGTACCTTCGTCGTCGCCCTGAACGATGCGCTTGAGCGCACCCGGCTTATTGATCGCAAACACGCGAATAGGCAGCTTCTGGTCGCGGCACAGTGCAAACGCCGTCGCGTCCATCACCTGCAGATTCTTGCCGATCGCTTCGTCGAAGCTGATCGTGCTGTAGCGTGTGGCGCTCGGATCTTTCTTGGGATCGGCGGAATATACACCGTCCACTTTGGTCGCCTTCAACACGACTTCCGCACCGATTTCCGAACCGCGCAATGCGGCGGCGGTGTCGGTGGTGAAAAACGGGTTGCCCGTACCGGCCGCGAAAATCACCACTTTGCCTTCTTCGAGCTGGCGAATGGCGCGCGGGCGGATATACGGCTCGACCACCTGGTCCATGCGCAACGCCGACTGCACGCGCGCCTCGATACCGGCGTGGCGCATGGCGTCCTGCAACGCAAGCGCGTTCATCATGGTGGCGAGCATACCCATGTAGTCGGCAGTTGCGCGGTCCATGCCGGCCGCACCGCCCGCCACGCCGCGAAAGATATTACCGCCGCCAATGACAACCGCGAGTTGTGTGCCCATGCGCACCACTTCCGCGACGTCTGCCACCATCCTTTCGATTGTCGCGCGATTGATGCCGAAGGCATCGTCGCCCATTAGTGCTTCGCCGGAGAGTTTGAGGAGTACGCGTTTGTAGGCTGTGGGCATATGAGGGTTCCGTTCGCGCCGAGAGGGAGTCCAACAACGTAGAACTGTAGGGGTGAAACGATATTTACGGCAAGCATCCCATATTGGGTAAGCCGCGGCGGCATAACGGGTTAACCCCGGTTTGCCCATCCGGCGCGGTTTTGACCGCTATGAGGGTGCGGGACGGACGTTCCTCGATGGGAACGCCAGACCTGCATCCAACTGCTTTTCACTGCATTTTTGACTCGGCGGCCAGTGAACCTGAATCGAGCGGCCCGGTTGAACGGACCGGCTGACTGCTGCTGCGCGCAACCATCATGCGCAGCACTGACACTGCCCGCCGTTTGACGCTTTAGCCCTGCTTGGCGGCGGCAACTTGCGCAGCCACTTCGGCAGCGAAGTCGTCCGTACGCTTTTCGATGCCTTCGCCGACCACGAACAGCGCGAACTTCTGCACCGACGCGCCTGCCGCCTTCAACATCTGTTCGATCGTCTGCTTGTCGTTCTTAACGAACGTCTGGTTCAACAGCGACACTTCCTTCAGGTACTTCTGCACGCTGCCGTCGACCATCTTCGCGACGATTTCAGCCGGCTTGCCCGATTCCGCGGCCTTTTGCTCGGCGATGCTGCGTTCCTTCGCGATCAGCTCCGCCGGAACGTCGTCCGACGACAGCGAGACCGGCTTCATGGCAGCGACGTGCATGGCGACGTCCTTGCCGACCTGCTCGTCCGCGCCCGTGAATTCGACCAGCACGCCGATGCGCGTACCGTGAAGGTACGAAGCCAGCTTGTTGGCGGATTCAAAACGCACGAAACGGCGAACCGAGACGTTTTCACCAATCTTGCCGATCAGCGCGAGACGCACTGCGTCGACGGTCGAGCTTTCCATCGGCAGGGCCGACAGAGCAGCCACGTCAGCCGGATGATTCTTCGCGATGAGTTCAGCCACCGTCTTGCCGAAGCCCAGGAAATCGTCGTTCTTCGCAACGAAGTCGGTTTCGCAGTTCAGCTCGACCAGAACGCCCACGCCGTCGGCGATATGCGCCGCGACAATACCTTCAGCCGTCACACGCGACGCCGCCTTGCTTGCCTTGTTGCCCAGCTTCACGCGCAGCAGTTCTTCAGCACGCTCCATGTCGCCTTCGGCTTCCGTCAGCGCCTTCTTGCATTCCATCATGGGCGCGTCGGTCTTTGCGCGCAGTTCTGCCACCATGCTTGCGGTAATTGCCGCCATCATTTGCTCCTTGAGTCTGTGCCGTGTTTTCACACGTAAATCGCACTATTGACACGCGCCGCCGGCGAAAAATGCCCGCGGCCAGAATGGGGGTGCTGCCTGATACTTCACGAATACTGCCGTTGTTACTTTACGTTGCAGTTGCGGCCGGTTAAAAAAAGGGGGCCTTTCGCAAAGCCCCCTTTTTTGCCGGAACCATCAGGTCGGCGTCTTATGCAGAGACTTACGCTTCTGCGTTGACTTCCACGAAGTCGTCGCCTTCACCGCTGCGAACTGCCTGGACCACTTCGTTCACCGCGTTCGAACGGCCTTCCAGGATCGCGTCGGCCACGCCTTGCGTGTACAACATCACGGCCTTGCTGGCGTCGTCGTTACCCGGGATCACGTAGTCGATGCCTTCCGGCGAGTGGTTCGTGTCGACCACGGCGATAACCGGAATGCCCAGCTTCTTGGCTTCGGTCACAGCAATCTTGTGATAACCGACGTCAACCACGAAGATTGCGTCCGGAATGCCGCCCATGTCCTTCACGCCACCAATCGACTTCACCAGCTTGGCCATTTCGCGTTCGAACAGGAGCGCTTCCTTCTTGCTCATGCGTTCCGTTTCACCGGCTTCCAGCGCTGCTTCCATGTCCTTCAGGCGCTTGATCGATACTTTCAGCGTCTTGAAGTTGGTCAGCATGCCGCCGAGCCAGCGGGCGTTCACGAACGGCATACCAGCGCGTTGCGCTTCTTCTGCCACCGTGTCACGCGACTGACGCTTCGTGCCAACGAACAAAATCGTGCCGCGATTCGCTGCCAGTTGACGCACGTACTTCAGCGCGTCGTTGTACATCGGCAGCGTTTTTTCGAGGTTGATAATGTGAATCTTGTTGCGATGACCGAAAATGAACGGGGCCATTTTCGGGTTCCAGAAGCGCGTTTGGTGACCGAAGTGGACACCGGCTTCCAGCATTTGACGCATTGTTACTGCCATGAGAGTTCTCCGCGAGGGTTAGGGTCTTAAGCCGGCTGCCGCATCGGGCGCCCCGTGTTTCTTGATTTTTCGGGGCGCCGGACACCCTGGGTGCGCCGGCTTGCGATTCAAGTCCGATCTTCTCTGCCCTTTTCTTTTCGGGCGAACGTTTCCAGAAAAGCACAGCGTTTTCAGGAAAATCGCATTGAAAAGACGATTGCAAAGTAGATGCAGACTTAGCCAGCGAGTATATCACGCTCAAATGACTCGGCTCAAGCTGCCTGTTGATCCGGATGAAGCCTGGAACAGCTTTCCTCAACCGTCCTGTCGAACACCGCGGTCGCCCCGGGAATCACGGCAGAGGGGTAAAGCAGGGGCAGAACAATCGGTAAATTTGTGCACAGACCGCTCTAAAACCGCCGCGCCAGCCCGCGCCCGGGTGCGGCGAGCCCTGTAAGGTGCGATAATGGCCGATTGGCGCTAACAGCCGCATACACGCATTCTCGACACAAGTCATGTCCATTACGCTGAAAAACGACCACGATATCGCGCAAATGCGCATCGCCTGCCGGCTTGCCAGCGAAGTGCTCGACTTCATCACGCCCCGTATTGCCGCGGGCGTGACGACGGGCGAACTCGATCGGCTTTGCCACGAGTACATGGTGAAGGAACAGGGTACAGTGCCCGCTCCGCTCAATTACCAGCCGCCCGGCTATCCGCCGTACCCGAAGGCCACCTGCATTTCCGTCAACGACGTGATCTGCCACGGCATTCCCGGCGACAAGACGTTGAAGAACGGCGACGCGCTCAATATCGACGTCACGGTGATCAAGGACGGCTATTTCGGCGACACCAGCCGGATGTTCCTGGTCGGCGAAGGCTCGATCCTGGCGAAACGCCTGGTGCAAACCACGTTCGACTGCATGTGGCTTGGCATCGACCAGATCAAGCCGGGCGCGCATCTCGGGGATATCGGCCACGCCATCCAGAAGCATGCCGAGGCGCAAGGCTACAGCGTGGTGCGCGAGTATTGCGGCCACGGCGTGGGCCAAGTTTTCCACGAAGACCCGCAAGTGCTGCATTACGGCCGTCCCGGCACGGGCATCGAGTTGCAGGCGGGCATGATCTTTACCGTCGAACCCATGATCAACGCCGGTCGCCGCGATATCCGCACCATGCCCGACCAATGGACCGTCAAGACACGCGATCGCAGTTTGTCGGCGCAATGGGAACATACGGTGCTGGTTACGCCCACGGGGTATGAAGTGCTGACCGTTTCGGCGGGTACGCAGGCGCCTTCGGAATTGATCGCCGCAACAGCTTAAGTGAGAACTCGACGGGTGTAATTCTGGCGGTGATGAGATGAGATTTGCTAACGCTTGAGGTTGCACCCAAACCGTTCATGCAGAGTGTTTCGCTCAATGCAAAAACGGCTGGATCGTTCACGCATCTTCCTGTTATTTCGCTCGGTTTAAAGACGGCTTAAGCTTGCTGAATTGGGTGATATCGGGTGGTATTGCGAACGCCGGGGTCGGTCGCGTTGTTCGTTCCCGTGATGACCGAACTCGCGGCCCAGGCTGATCGGGCAGTCTCTCAGGCCGGCTGTTTTGGCGATCAGGCCCGATTTTCGGCGCCTTGCACTGCGCGGCGTCGAGGTTAGCGGGCGAGCGCCGCGCCCAGCGCCAGCCGAAACATGTTGCGCACGCACCAACTGCATCGCCACGACCGATTAAACCCGGCGAACCGCCCATTCGCCACGATCAATTTCTACCCACTGACTAGACGATCCGCCTGCCCATGAGCGTACCTGCCGTCGCCCCGCCCTGCGCCGATTCGCTGAAAGCCTCGTACAAGACCGCCAAGGCCGCCTTGCTCGAGCGCTTTCAAAGCGCGACCAACGTCGATGGCCTGATGCACGCCCTCGCGCGCGCCACCGACGACGCGCTCAAAGGCGCATGGGAAACCTGCGAGATGCCGGCATCGGCGGCACTGATCGCAGTTGGCGGCTATGGGCGCGGCGAACTGGCGCCGTATTCGGACGTCGATATCCTCGTTCTATTGCCCGACCATGAGACGCCCGATCACACTGCTTCGCTGACTGCGCGTATCGAAAGGCTGATCGGCATGGCGTGGGATCTCGGGCTCGAGATCGGCAGCAGTGTGCGTTCGGTGTCGCAATGTATCGATGAAGCGAGCAACGACATCACCATCCAGACCTCGCTGCTCGAAGCACGGCGGATCGTGGGCAACGAGAAACTGTTCGATACGTTCGAAGGGCGATATCAGCAAACGCTCGATCCGCGCGCGTTCTTCCAGGCAAAAGTCCTGGAAATGCGTCAGCGGCACGCCAAATATCAGGACACGCCGTACAGCCTGGAACCGAATATCAAGGAAAGCCCCGGTGGGCTGCGCGATCTGCAGCTCATTCTGTGGATCTCGCGCGCGGCCGGTTTCGGCAGCAGCTGGCGTGAACTGGATTCCCGTGGCCTTATCACCGAACGCGAAGCGAGCGAACTGCGTCGCAACGAAGGTTTTCTGAAGACCCTGCGCGCGCGGCTGCACGTGATTGCCAAGCGGCGGCAGGACATTCTCGTCTTCGACTTGCAGACGGCACTGGCAGAAAGCCTCGGCTACAAAGCGACGTCGTCCAAGCGCGCGAGCGAACAGCTCATGCGCCGTTATTACTGGGCCGCGAAAGCCGTCACGCAGCTTGCTACCATCCTGATCCAGAACGTGGAAGCGCAACTGTTTCCATCGACGAGCGGCATCACGCGCGTGCTCAACGAGCGTTTCGTCGAGAAGCAGGGCATGCTGGAAATCGCCAGCGACGACGTTTTCGAGCGCGAACCGAACGCCATTCTCGAAGCATTCCTGCTGTACGAACAGACGCGCGGTATAAAGGGTTTGTCGGCGCGAACGCTGCGAGCCATCTACAACGCGCGCGACCTGATGGGCCGCGACTGGCGGGGAGACTCCGAGAACCGGCGTCTGTTCATGGCGATCCTGCAGCAGCCCGAAGGCATCACGCACGCGCTGCGGCTGATGAACCAGACGAGCGTGCTCGGGCGTTATCTGCTCAACTTCCGGCGCATTGTCGGGCAAATGCAGCATGACCTGTATCACGTCTATACCGTCGATCAGCACATCCTGATGGTGTTGCGCAATCTCCGCCGTTTCGCGATGGCCGAACATGCACACGAGTATCCGTTTTGCAGTCAGTTGATGGGCAATTTCGAGCGCCCGTGGGTGCTGTACATCGCGGCGCTTTTTCACGATATCGCCAAGGGCCGCGGCGGCGATCACTCCGTGCTCGGGATGGCGGACGCGCGACGTTTTTGCCGCGATCACAATGTTGGCGCGGACGACAGCGATCTGGTCGTATGGCTCGTGGAACAGCACCTGACCATGAGTCAGGTCGCGCAAAAGCAAGATACGAGCGATCTGGAAGTCATCAAGCAGTTTGCATCGATGGTCAAGACGGAGCGCCGGCTGACCGCGTTGTATCTGCTGACTGTCGCCGATATCCGCGGCACCAGCCCCAAGGTCTGGAACGCGTGGAAAGGCAAGCTGCTCGAGGATTTGTACCGGGCCACGCGCGCCGTGCTCGGCGGCGCCGAGCTTCACGCGCACTCGGAACTCAAGTCGCGCCAGGAAGACGCGCTCGCGTTGCTGCGTCTGGAAACCGTGCCCGAAAACGCGGAAAAAGCGTTGTGGGACAAGCTGGATGTCGGCTATTTCCTGCGCCACGATGCCGCCGATATCGCCTGGCAAACTCGCGTGCTCTACAAACACGTGGAAAGCGAAAACCCGATCGTGCGCGCGCGGCCATCGCCAATTGGCGCAGCACTCCAGGTGTTGGTGTACGTACAGGACCGGCCCGATCTGTTCGCCGGGATTTGCGCGTACTTCGATAAAAACGGCCTGTCCGTGCTCGATGCACGCGTCACGACGACACGGCACGGCTACGCGCTCGACAATTTTCTGGTCGCGCATCCGGACCATGACGGGCATTATCGCGACATTGCGAATCTCGTCGAACAGCAGTTGAGCACGTTGCTGACCGCTGAAGGCATCTTGCCGGAACCGTCGAAGGGACGTGTTTCGCGGCTGGTGCGCACTTTTCCGATCACGCCGCGCGTGGATTTACGTCCCGACGAACGTGGTCAATATTACATCCTGTCCGTATCGGCTAACGACCGGCAGGGCCTCCTTTATTCGATCGCGCGGGTTCTGGCCCAGCACCGGATCGGCGTCCATGCGGCGCGGATCAATACGCTTGGCGAACGCGTGGAAGACGTGTTCCTGCTCGACGGCAAAACCCTATCCGACAACCGGACGCAGATCCAGGTCGAAACCGAACTGCTGCGCGCGATCGCAGCCTGAGAATATATGCGCGTCAAACTGACAGCGAAGCACCCGCGCCCGGCATCGCCGGCGCGTTCCCCCGTTCGTACCGGCAGCGCTGCCGGACGGAAAAAGCCCGCACGCGCCGATATGGCGAGCGGCGACCGGCCAGTGCGTAGTGATAAAGCGGCAGGCGGTGCGGAACGCGGTGATCGCGGACCTCGGCCTTCGTTTGGCGACCGCGGTGCGCCGCGTGGCGATCGGCCTTCCGGCGGTGGTGAACGTCGTCCGTTTACGCCGCGTGGCGATGCTCCAAGGGGTCCGAGCAGCGATCGTGGGCCGCGCCCGTCG
>NZ_AEJF01000205.1 GCF_001028175.1 Caballeronia mineralivorans PML1(12) | reverse complement strand
CCGCCGCGCGAGCGCAACCACGCACACGATGGCAGCCCGCGTGCCGCTTCCGCCGATCGCCAACGCCCCCCGAGCGACAGCCCTTACGTAAAACGCGACGCACCCGAGCGCTTGGGCGACGAGCGTAAGCCCCCGCGCAAACCGGTATCGAAGCCCTCGAAACCGCGCGATGCCGACGCCCCTCCCTCACTCGCCCGCGTCGCGCGCGAAAGTGAAGAAGGACTGGTGCGCCTGTCGAAAATGATGTCGGAGCTTGGCCTGTGCTCGCGCCGGGAAGCCGATGAGTGGATCGAAAAGGGTTGGGTTCTCGTCGACGGCGAGGTCATCGATACACTCGGCACCAAGATTCGTCCCGACCAGAACATCGAGATCGCGCCGGCCGCCCACGCGGCCCAAATGCAGCAGGTCACCATCCTGATCCACAAGCCGGTCGGCTACGTGTCGGGTCAGGCTGAAGATGGCTACCAGCCAGCTGTCACACTAGTGAATCCGTCCAACCATTGGGCCGACGACCAGTCCGGAATCCGCTTCTCGCCGCTGCATCTGCGCACGCTCGCGCCGGCGGGCCGGCTGGATATCGATTCGACCGGGCTGCTCGTCCTCACCCAGGATGGCCGGGTGGCGAAGCAACTGATCGGCGGCCATTCCGACGTCGATAAGGAATATCTCGTGCGCGTCAAATTCGGCGAGCATGAAGTCGATATCGAACCGCACTTTCCGCCCGAAAGCCTCGCGTTGCTGCGCCACGGACTCTCACTCGACGACGTACCGCTCAAAACCGCGCAGGTCAGCTGGCAAAACGGCGAACAATTGCGCTTCGTGTTGCGCGAAGGCAAAAAGCGCCAGATTCGCCGGATGTGCGAACTGGTCGGGCTGGAAGTGGTCGGCCTGAAGCGCATCCGGATGGGCCACGTGACGCTCGGCGCGCTGCCGCCGGGTCAGTGGCGTTATCTCGGCGCGGACGAAGCGTTCTAAAACAGCTTCGCGGCCTCCTCCGCTCGTTTCAAAACGTCGCGGGAAAACGAGGAAATTGTTACCAATCGATGCGAAACGGCACCTGCCGATCGCATCGATTTTTTTTGGCCGATTTTTTGGCTAAAGAAAATATGACAGACGACCGTTAGTCAGATACACGTGCAATTTACCGCTTCGAGCCGCGTGTGCTTGGCGAAATGCCACTGGAGAATCCCATGTCCGTTGAAATCATTGTTCGCGAAACAAAAACCGGCCTCGAAATTGTCAGTGGCCGCCGCCGGCTCGACGCGCTGCTCGCCCTGCGCGACGAGGTTGTCGTGACAAGCCCGGGCGTGGGCGAAGTTGTCATTGCGCGATTGCCGGACGGACGTTTGCAGGCATCGGCGAATCCGGAGCACATCGAATTGTTCCGCCAACCGGAAACGGCTTCGGGAAGCAAGAAAAGCTTCGCTTGAGCGATGAAATCGCCGGGTTCCGGCGGTTTCGCTTCCTCGACACATTAAATGATCAGGCGAAACGGGCCGATCGTATTGGCTTGTCTTGTGTTGTTGCTTCGCGGATAAAGCGAGCTGAGCAAAGCCAGACGCCTCGCCACACCCGCCAAACATAAAGGGCCGCGATTCTTCGCGGCCCTTATTCCTTCCAGATACCTAACGGCTGATCAAACCGGCCATTTACACATTCATCGTTCAATCATCGTCCTTCGGATCGAGCCCTGGAAACAGGATTTCGGTGAAGCCGAATTTCGAGAAATCCGTGACACGCATGGGATAAAGCTTGCCAATCAGGTGATCGCATTCGTGCTGTACGACGCGCGCGTGAAAACCCTCAGCCAGCCGTTCGATGGGGGAACCGTACTGATCGAACCCCTGATAACGGATCATGGAATACCGCTGCACGGCGCCGCGCAAGCCCGGCACCGACAAACACCCTTCCCAGCCTTCCTCCATATCGTGCGAGACCGGCGTGATGATCGGATTGATCAGCACCGTTTCCGGTACCGGCTCGGCCTCCGGATAACGCTCATTGTGAGCAAAACCGAAGATCACGACTTGCAGATCCACGCCGATCTGCGGCGCGGCGAGTCCCGCGCCATTTGCGTGGCGCATGGTGTCGAACATGTCCTCGACGAGCGCATGCAGCTCGGGGGTATCGAAGTGATCGACCGATTCGGCGATACGCAACAAGCGCGGATCGCCCATCTTGAGGATTTCGCGAATCATGGGGTTTCTCCCTCCAAAAGCTTGCGCATACCGTCTTCGTCGAGCACCGGGACGCCGAGTTCCTCAGCTTTCACAAGCTTGCTGCCCGCCTCCGCGCCCGCCACCACGTAATCCGTCTTCTTCGACACCGATCCCGCCACTTTCGCGCCCGCGGCCTCCAGCATCTCCTTCGCGTCTTCGCGAGACAGCGTGGGCAAGGTGCCGGTCAGCACGACAGTCTTGCCGGCGAGCACGCCCTGCGCCGCTTTCGGCGCAGGCGGGCCCTCGGGCCACGTCACCTTGCCTGGCGCGCGCAACTGCTCGATCACCGTCTGGTTGTGCTCTTCGCTGAAAAAGTTGTGGAGCGACTCGGCAACGACCGGGCCGACATCGTTCACTTCCAGCAATTCTTCGACGCTTGCCGCCATGACCGGATCGAGCGAGCCAAAATGCTTGGCGAGATCCTTCGCCGTCGATTCCCCGACATGACGAATACCGAGCGCGTAGAGAAAGCGCGGCAGGGTAGTCTGCTTCGCCTTTTCGAGGGAATCGAAGAGATTCTGGGCGGATTTATCGGCGAAACGATCCAGCGCGGCGAGCGTGGCCACGCCGAGATTGAACAGATCCGCCGGCGTGCGCACGATGTTCTCATCAACCAGCTGGTCGATGATCTTTTCACCCAGGCCGTCAATATCCAGCGCGCGACGTTGCGCGAAATGCCACAGTGCCTGCTTGCGTTGCGCCGGACAAATCAAACCACCCGTACAACGCGCGATAGCTTCGTCTGGCAGCCGTTCAATCTTCGATCCGCACACCGGGCATTCAGTCGGCATCACGAACTCACGGGCATCGTCCGGACGCCGGTCGAGGATCGCGCCGACCACTTCAGGGATAACGTCGCCGGCACGCCGCACGATCACTGTATCGCCGATACGGATGTCCTTGCGCCGCACTTCGTCTTCGTTATGCAAGGTGGCGTTGGTCACAGTCGCGCCGCCGACAAACACGGGCGTGAGACGCGCGACCGGCGTGATAGCGCCCGTCCGCCCGACTTGCACGTCGATGGAAAGCAACTGCGTGAGCGCTTCCTGCGCCGGAAATTTGTGCGCGAGCGCGAAGCGCGGGGCGCGCGAGACAAAACCGAGCTTGTCTTGCTCCTCGCGCTGGTTGACTTTGTAGACCACGCCGTCGATGTCGTACGGCAAACCGTCGCGTTTCTCGCCCGTCTTGTGGAAAAACTCGAGCAGGCCGTCCGCGCCCTGCACGACGCCACGCTCCGCGTTGACCGGCAGGCCCATTTCCTTGTACCAGTCGAGCAGCGCCGAGTGCGACGGCGGCATCTCGGCACCTTCCAGCACGCCAATGCCATAAGCAAAAAACGACAACTGGCGCTGCGCGGTCATCTTTGGATCGAGTTGCCGCAACCCGCCCGCCGCCGCGTTGCGCGGATTCGCAAATTCGCGTTGTTCGGCCTCACGCTGGCGCGCATTGAGCCGTTCGAAATCGCGTTTGAACATCAGTACCTCGCCGCGCACGTCGAGCCGCTTTGGTACGTTTTTGCCTTTGAGCTTCAAGGGTATGGAACGAATGGTGCGGACGTTTTCCGTCACCTCTTCGCCCGTCGCGCCGTCGCCGCGCGTGGCCGCCTGGACAAAGAGCCCGTCGTCGTATCGCAGGGAGATGGCGAGGCCGTCGAACTTCAATTCGCACGCATATTCCACGGGCGTGTGACCCAGCGTGTCGGCGACGCGTTTATCGAATGCAACGATGTCTTCGTCGGCGAAACCGTTGTTCAGCGAGAGCATGGGCACGTCATGCGTGACCGGCTGAAAGCCCGTTGCGACCTGACCGCCAACGCGTTGCGTGGGCGACTCCGGCGTGATCAGGTCCGGATGATCGGTCTCGATCTGCTGCAGTTCCTTGAACAGAACGTCGTATTCGGCGTCCGGTAGATCCGGCTGATCAAGAACGTAATACGCGTAATTCGCGCGCTCGAGCTCCGTGCGCAACCAGGCGGCGCGTTCGGCCGGCCGCTCGGCGCTCGCAATGGGCGCGTCGGACACAGCGGAAACAGCGGACTCTGCTTTGGCAGCGGTTTTCGGTTTGGCAGACATGCGGCAAGACAGGCTAAAAAGTTAGAAGAAACCGACCTGTCGATTGTCTCAGAGATCGGCTGATCGTGGCATCGGCCGAATGGCCGATGCCTTTCAAAAATCGCTAACTATTCACCGCTTGACCACCGTAAGATCCTACTGGCTGAACAAGCGCCGCGTCGCGGGGGAGCCGGCTGGAATGCCTGCCTGTTCGAGCTTTGCGTACAAGGTCATCAACTGCTTTTCGATGGCAAGCAGCGACGATTCCGGCAACGGCCGGCGCTGGTCGTCGACCACCCGCGCGCCAATGCGCTCGGAGAGCGATTTGGCGTAATCGCACATCAGGCGGAACGGCAGGATGTCTTCATCGGCCACAGGCACGTCCAGCACGAGCGTGATCATCTGGCCGCCCTTGTAGGTCAGGTCGTCGCGCAGGAAGTTGGTATCGCCGAAAACGAGCATGAACACCGGATTCTGACGCGCGTCGAGCTTGACGAAACGCGTGCCGTCGCGCGACAGCAGCAAGCCGTCCTGCGAGGCAACCGCCTGCACATAATTTGCTGACCAGGGCGCGCCGTCGGAGAGAATGTTGATGGACAACTGCGCGTCGCACTGGGCGGCAAACGCGTCGAGTTCGCGCGCCATGCCGACCGTTTCCAGCATGTCGGGAAACTCGGGCGAACCGTCAATGCCATCGGCGAAACGCTGCACGCCCGTCACGAACTCCGAGAATTCCAGTTCGTTCAGCGGGCCGCCGCGATTGGCCAGTTGGGCGGCCGCGCGCAGTTCTTCGTAACGCGCGCCATTCTTGAGCAATTCCCAGGTCGTGCCGCCTTCCGGCTTACCTTCTATATGCACAGGCTTCGTACCTGCGCGGCGCAACTTCTGCGCGCTCGGAATCAGCTTTTCGCCCGCGATCGGCGCAAGCAGACGGATCGGCACCACGCAATCGATCCGACGGTCCACGATCGCCGGCGGCGCCGATGAAATCGTGGTCGCGGCGGGCAAAACGGGTTCGTCATCGTCGGCGAGAATGGGCGCCGGATCCGGCTCCTGGAAATCGCCATTCACCGATGTCGATTCGGCCTGGAGGTCCACCGCGGTGTCGGCCGGCGCTACCGTCGACATTGGCGTACCGCCAAAACTCGGCTCGACGCGCGCGCGCGACGGATCAGACGCATCGCCCTCGCCCGTCGCGGGTTCGCGCCGCACCGGGCGCGTAGGTTCGATGAACGGCCGCTCTTCGTCGGCGTCGTTGCGCGCGAGCGACTCGGCCGCTTCGTCAGGCATCGGACGCGGCATCTTGCGGCGCACTTTCGCGCCCTGCCAGGCGTTATAAACCACCACACCGCCTACCACCACGGCGCCTGCTCCGATCAACCCGAGTGTCAACTCGTCCATGCACGCTCCGTCATTCTTCTGGTTGCGCTCTCTCGCGCGCTTGGCCGCGCTATTGAGGCTTCCGGCGCTTCATTGAAGTTACGCCGCGCGATCTGCGCCGCACGCGCTTCGGATATTGGCTCCGAAATGCGTCGGTCACTCCGCGCCTGCGCGCCAGAACCGGCCGCCGGGGCCGGTTCTCCACACTATTTTGCTGTCCGTTTCATAAAACCCGGCCACACGATCAAGCATTCTGGGCGAAACCCGCCGCGGATTCCATATCCACGGCAACAATCCGCGAAACGCCCTGTTCCTGCATCGTCACGCCGATCAGTTGTTGCGCCATTTCCATCGCGATCTTGTTGTGCGAGATGAAGAGGAATTGCGTCTTCTCCGACATCGCCCGCACGAGGTTCGCGAAGCGTTCCGTGTTGGCGTCGTCGAGCGGTGCGTCCACTTCGTCCAGCAGACAGAACGGCGCCGGATTCAACTGGAACATCGCGAACACTAGCGCGGTGGCCGTCAGTGCCTTTTCACCGCCCGAAAGCAGGTGAATGGTCGAATTTTTCTTGCCTGGCGGTTGAGCGAGCACCTGCACGCCGGCATCGAGAATCTCGTCGCCGGTCATGACGAGTTTCGCCTGGCCGCCGCCGAAAAGACGCGGGAAAAGCTCGCCGAAATGACGGTTCACTTCGTCGAACGTGCCTTGCAGCAACGCGCGCGTTTCCTGGTCGATCTTGTGGATCGCGTCTTCCAGCGTGCCGATAGCGTCGTTCAGATCCGCCGATTGTGAGTCCAGGAACGCCTTGCGCTCGCTGGCTGCGGCGAGTTCGTCGAGTGCGGCCATGTTCACCGCGCCGAGTGCCGCGATCGCGTTGTTCAACCGCGTGACTTCGCCCTGCAGATAGGAGGGCTTCAGATCCGGCGTAAGTTTGGCCTGCAACTCGGCTTCATCGACTCCCGCCGCCGCCAGTTGCTCGACAAACTGTTCGCCGCTGATGCGCGCCGCCTGTTCCTTCAACTGCAATTCGCCGATCTTGTCGCGCAACGGCTGCAACGAACGCTCTGCAATGAGCCGCAGTTCATCGGCTTGACGCAGCCGCGCGGTGAGATCGTCGAGTTCGATACGTGCCGAGTGCAACGCTTCTTCTTTTGCCGCACGCAATTCGAGCGCGGCCTGCAAACCGGTGTGCGCCGTTTGCTCATTGATGGTTTCGAGTTCGGCGCGTGCGTCTTCCAAAGCACCGGCTACGCGCTCGCTCTGGTCCTTCGCCGTTTCGATATTGCGCCGGTATTCCTCGATCTTCGCCGCCAGTCCACGCGCCGCAAAGCTGGCGTCGGTGGCCGCGCGTTCGAGATCGCGTGCTTCCTGGCGGGCGTTCGTAAGCGCTTCATCGAGTGCTTCGAACGCCAGTTGATGATCTTCAAAACGCGCCTGCAACTCGGCGAGTTCGCCATCGTGGCGTTCGAAATTCGCTTCCGATTCGGCGCGCAATGCACGCTGTTCATCGATTTGCGCGGTGATTTCCGACAGCTCCTCGCGAATCTGAGTGCTGCGCTGCATGTAGCGTTCATGCGCTTGCGTGAGCTTCAGCACGTCCATTTGCAGTGCATGGACGCGTTGGGTCGCACGTTCGGCGGCGGAACGGGCATCGCCGAGACTCGCCGATGCCTGCGTATGCGCCGCTTCCGCTCGTACCGCTGCGGCTTTGGCTTCATCGGCGAGCAGTGCCTGAGCGCGTACTTGCTTCGTCAGGTTTTCGATTTCCTGCTGACGCGCGAGCATGCCGGCCTGTTCGGAATCGGCGGCGTAAAGCTGCACGCCAACCCGCGTTACTACGTGACCCGCTTTCACCACGAACGAACCGCCGTCGGGCAATTGCGAACGCGTGGCAAGCGCTTGAGCGATGTCGTCGGCGACGAACGTGTTGCCGAGCCAGTCGGTCAGTACGGCGCGCAGGCCTGCGTCATCGATACGAAGCAGAGCAAGCAATGGCCGCAAGCCCGCGGGCGTCTCGTGCGGAAGACCGGCGTTAGGCGGTGCGTAGAACGCGAGCTTTGCGGGTGGCGCGTCGGTGGCGAACGCCTTCACCCAGTCGAGATTCGACACTTCCAGCGCGGCAATCCGCTCACGCAAAACCGACTCCAGCGCCGTTTCCCAACCCGCTTCCACATGCAGCTTTTTCCACAAACGCGGCAGCGAACCGAGTTCGTGTTTGTCAAGCCAAGGCTGGATCTTGCCTTCGGTCTGGACGTTTTCCTGCAACTGTTTCAACGCCGCGAGCCGCGCTTCCAGCTGGTGAATCAGCGCGCTTTCGGACTGCACTTTCTCCTGCGCCGCACGACGCTCGCCATCCAGACGTGGCAGCGTGTCCTGAGCATCCGCGAGACGCGCTTGGGCGTCGGCGAGAATTTCCTCGTGCTCGGCCAGTTGCATGCGCAACTCTTCAAGCTGCGCTTCGTCGGGCGCATCCAGCCCACCCGCTTCGCTTTTCAGACGTTCGTGACGCTGCTGCAACTGTTGCAGTTGCTGGTCGGCATTGCGCTGGTGCGCAGCCTCCAGTTTCAACGCTTGTTCAGTCTGCGCGATACCGCCACGCTCCGCGTTCAACTCAGCCTGGGCATCGCGGAAACGCGCTTCGAGCGCGGGCAGTTCATCATGCTTCGCGGCGGCGGTTTCCTGCGCGATCGCGGCTTTTTCCTCGCCGATGGCCAGCGCCTCTTCAGCATCCACGATCTCGCCGCGGGCTTTATCGGCCTGCATCTGCCACTGCTCGCGCTGAGCGGTCAACGCAGCGATCTGCGCCTGCACCCGATTACGCGATTCAACAATAAAGCGGATCTCCGCCTCGAGCTTGCTGACTTCGGAGTTCGCTTCGTACAGCGCGCCTTGGGCGCCCTGCATGGCGTCGCTGGCGCTGTAGTGCGCCACGCGCAGCGTTTCCAGTTGCGCTTCCACTTCGCGCAGCTTGGCGGTTTGTGCTTCGAGTTCGATCTGCGCGTCGCTGATTGCGCGTTGCTGGCGCTCCGACTCGTTGCCGGCCTCGTTCTTGCGCAACAACCACAACAGCCGCTGCTTTTCTTCGCCTTCGGCCTGCAGCGTCTTGTATTTCGTCGCGACGATCGCCTGGGCTTCGAGCTTCTCGAGATTCGAGCTCAGCTCGCGCACGATGTCTTCCACGCGAGTCAGGTTTTCGCGCGTGTCGTGCAAGCGGTTCTCGGTCTCGCGGCGGCGTTCCTTGTACTTCGACACGCCCGCGGCTTCTTCCAGGAACACGCGCAGTTCTTCAGGCTTCGCCTCGATGATCCGCGCGATCATGCCCTGTCCGATGATCGCGTAGGCGCGAGGCCCGAGGCCCGTACCCAGGAAGATGTCCTGGATATCGCGGCGGCGGGCCGGCAGGTTATTGATGTAGTAGCTCGACGTGCCGTCGCGCGTGAGTACGCGCTTGACGGCGATTTCGGCGTAGGTGCCCCACTGGCCGGCGGCACGGCCGTCGGCGTTATCGAAGATCAGTTCGACGCTGGCGCGGCTGCCGGGCTTGCGCGCCGTGGAGCCATTGAAGATCACGTCCTGCATCGATTCGCCGCGCAGTTCCGAGGCACGCGATTCGCCGAGCACCCAGCGCACGGCGTCGATGATGTTCGATTTGCCGCAGCCATTCGGGCCCACCACGCCGACAAGCTGGCCTGGGACCTGGAAATGGGTAGGATCGACGAAGGACTTGAAGCCAGCGAGTTTTATCGAGGTCAGACGCACGGCGATATCGCTGATTGAAAAGAATTCTGGAGAACGGGCCGGCGGGCCTCTATGCCATGAAGCTTGTTCGGCAGGAGATAACTACTAACGCCGGTCGAAAACGCTCGGGCGGTGGGTCGAACCCGTCGATTCGAAGCGACGGCGCGCAACCCGTGGTGCTCTTGCTCGATGGCTTATATATATAACCGATATATAACCGCAAGCAGGCAACCCGGCGAACGGTGACAATCATACCATCGCCCGTCTTGAATTCTTTTGGTTTGCTGACACGGGGTTTTTTGCTCGCAACGGCGGGCGGGCTGGGGCTCGGCCGGGAACCGACAGAACCGCTCCACAGCGCCGGCAAACCAAACCGAGGGCTACGGAGGGCTATAATCCGAGCCTTGTCGTTTCATCGTCAGCATCCGACTCCGCCGTGAATCCACTTCTCCAGAAACTTCAGCCGTATCCGTTCGAAAAGCTGCGCGCGCTATTCAAGGGCGTCACGCCGCGCACGGATCTGGCGCCAATCAGCTTCGGTATCGGCGAGCCGAAACATGCAACGCCGGCGCTGATCCGCGATGCCGTCGTCAACGCAATGTCCGGTCTGGCATCGTATCCGGCCACCGCGGGAAGCGAGCCGCTGCGCCAGGCCATCGCGAACTGGATCAAAGAGCGCTACCGCCTGCCCGCCGTCGATGCCGCCACGGAAGTCCTGCCGGTGTCGGGCTCCCGCGAGGCCTTGTTTTCGCTCGCCCAGACGGTGATCGACAGCCGCAACGGCGGTGAGGCGCCCGTTGTCGTCTGCCCGAATCCGTTCTATCAGATCTACGAAGGCGCAGCCTTGCTGGCCGGCGCCGAGCCGTACTTCGTGAACAGCAATCCGGCGCGCAATTTCGCGTGCGATTATGCAGCGGTACCCGACGCCGTCTGGGCGCGTACCCAATTGCTCTACGTCTGCTCGCCGGGCAACCCGACCGGCGCGGTGCTCACGCTAGACGACTGGCGCGAGTTGTTCGCGCTATCGGATCGGCACGGCTTCGTGATCGCCTCCGACGAATGCTATTCCGAGATCTATTTCAACGAAGCCACGCCCCCGCTTGGCGGTCTCGAAGCGGCCCACAAGCTGGGTCGCGGCTTCGAACGGCTGGTGATGTTATCGAGTCTCTCGAAGCGTTCGAACGTGCCGGGCATGCGCTCAGGTTTCGTGGCCGGCGATGCATCGATACTCAAGCAATTCCTGCTCTACCGCACCTATCACGGCGCGGCGCTCTCGCCTATGTTCCAGGCGGCCAGCGTCGTTGCGTGGAAGGACGAGGCGCACGTGCGCGATAACCGCGCGCTGTACCTGAAGAAATTCACGACCGTCACGCCCATGCTCGCCGACGTGCTCGATGTCCGCCTGCCGGACGCCGCGTTCTACCTGTGGGCGAACGTGGCGCGCACTGGCCTCACCGACACCGAGTTCGCCGCCCGCCTTTACGCCGACTATAATGTGACGGTTTTGCCGGGCTCCTATCTGGCACGAGACGCCCAGGGCACGAATCCCGGCAGCGGTTTCATCCGTATCGCACTGGTCGCGGATGTCGACGAATGCGTGGAAGGTGCGCGGCGGATCGTCGAATTCTGCCGCACGCTGGCGCAGTAGATCCCTCCTTAATCACAGCACTCACTTAAGTCACGACTATGTCGCAACAACTTCAGCAGATCATCGATACCGCCTGGGACAACCGCGCCGAGCTGTCGCCGAAAGCGGCGCCCGCCGAGGTGCGCGACGCCGTCGCTCACGCCATCGAACAACTCGATAAGGGCCAGTTGCGCGTTGCCGAGAAACGGGACGGCGAATGGGTGGTCAATCAATGGCTGAAGAAAGCGGTGCTGCTGTCGTTCCGTCTGGAAGACAACGCGCCGATGCCCGCCGGCGGCTACAGCCAGTTCTACGACAAAGTCCCGTCGAAGTTCGCCAATTACACAGCTGAAGATTTCGCTGCGGGCGGCTTTCGCGTCGTGCCGCCGGCCATCGCGCGCCGCGGTTCGTTCATCGCGAAGAATGTCGTCTTGATGCCGTCGTACACGAACATCGGCGCTTACGTCGATGAAGGCACGATGGTCGATACGTGGGCCACGGTCGGCTCGTGCGCGCAGATCGGCAAGAACGTGCATTTGTCGGGCGGCGTGGGCATTGGCGGCGTACTGGAACCGCTGCAGGCAAACCCGGTGATCATCGAAGACAACTGCTTTATCGGCGCGCGTTCCGAAGTGGTGGAAGGCGTGATCGTGGAAGAGAACTCGGTCATCTCCATGGGCGTGTATCTCGGCCAAAGCACCAAGATTTATGACCGCGAAACGGGTTCGGTGACGTATGGCCGCATTCCGGCGGGCTCGGTCGTGGTCGCGGGCAACCTGCCTTCGAAGGACGGTTCGCACAGCTTGTACTGCGCGGTGATCGTGAAGAAGGTGGACGCAAAAACGCGCGCCAAGGTCGGCCTGAACGAGTTGCTGCGAGGCGATTGATCCATGGCCGCGAAAAAGATCGTCGTGTATGGGATTCCGAATTGCGACACCGTGAAAAAAGCGCGCGTGTGGCTGGAAGAACATGACGTGCCGTTCGAATTCCACGACTTCAAGAAAGCCGGGGTATCGACGGCCTTGTTGCAGGACTGGCTGAAGGACGTCTCGCTCGACGAACTGATCAACCGGCGCGGCACGACCTGGCGCGGCTTGTCGGACACCTACAAGGACGAAGCCGGCTCCACGGCCGGCGCGATCGCGTTGATGATCCACAAGCCGTCGATCATCAAGCGGCCCGTGCTGGTGGTGAACGGACGCGTGAAATCGCTGGGTTTCGACGCCGACAAGTACGAAACGCTGTTCGTTTGAGCTTCAAGCGCAGCACCGCGCGCCGCCGGAAAACGGCTCGCGACTCTTGATCCCTGCCGGCCGCCGCGCCGGCATTTTTTATTGAAAGTGGCTCGAATCCATGTCCGGCACCCTTCTTCTCTCCGAACAACTCATCGCGCGCGCGTCCGTCACGCCCGACGACCAACATTGCCAGAACCTGCTGATCGAGCGGCTGTCGGCGATCGGTTTCGAGTGTGAAACGATCGCCTCGGGTGGTGTCACGAATCTCTGGGCCGTCAAGCGGGGCACGGACGGCACCGATGGCAAGTTGCTCGCGTTCGCCGGCCACACCGATGTCGTGCCAACCGGACCACTGGAACAATGGACCTCGCCGCCGTTCGTTCCGACCCATCGCGACGGCAAGCTGTACGGCCGCGGCGCGGCGGATATGAAGACGTCGATAGCGGCATTCGTCGTGTCGAGCGAGGAATTCGTCGCGACGCATCCAGCGCACCGCGGCTCGCTCGCGCTCCTGATCACGAGCGACGAAGAAGGCCCGGCAACCGACGGCACCGTCAAGGTGATCGAAGCTTTGAAAGCGCGCGGCGAGCGGCTGGATTACTGCATTGTCGGGGAACCGACATCCAGTGTCACGCTTGGTGACATGGTCAAGAACGGCCGCCGTGGCTCGATGTCGGGCAAGCTGACCGTGAAAGGCGTGCAGGGTCATATTGCGTATCCGCATCTCGCGAAGAACCCGATTCACTTGCTCGCACCCGCGCTGGCTGAACTGGTCTCAGCGCATTGGGACGACGGCAACGAATATTTCCCACCGACTACCTGGCAAGTCTCGAATCTGCATAGCGGCACCGGCGCGACGAACGTGATCCCCGGTCACATCGAATTGATGTTCAATTTCCGCTTCTCTACTGCCAGCACGGTGGAAGGCTTGCAAAGCCGCGTTCACGCGATCCTCGATAAACACGAACTGCACTACGACCTCGCGTGGAGCGTCAGCGGCTTGCCCTTCCTCACGCCGCGCGGCACGTTGTCGAATGCGCTTGAACAAGCCATCCTCGATGAAACCGGTGTGCGCACCGAACTGTCCACCACGGGCGGCACCTCGGATGGCCGCTTTATTGCTCGCATCTGCGAACAGGTGGTGGAGTTCGGACCGCCGAACGGCAGCATTCACAAGATCGACGAGCACGTCGACGTGGCGTTTATCGATCCGTTGAAAAACGTGTACCGACGCGTACTCGAAACACTGCTCGCCTGATCCGACTCACTCTTATAAGGAGCCTACGATGGCGCTTCCCTTCACCACCGTTCGCGATCTGCTGCGTTTTGCCGTCTCGCGGTTCACCGCGGCAGAGTTGTCGTTTGGTCACGGTTCATCGAATGCATTTGATGAAGCCGCGTACCTCGTACTGCATACCCTGCACTTGCCGCTCGATACGCTCGACCCGTTCCTCGACGCACGTCTGCTCGACACCGAGATCGACGCCATCATGAAAGTGATCGAGCGGCGCGCGAAAGATCGCGTGCCGGCGGCCTACATCACGAACGAAGCGTGGATGCATGGGCATCGCTTTTATGTGGATGAGCGCGTGATCGTGCCACGTTCCTTTATTGGCGAGTTGCTGCAGGACGGCTTGCAGCCCTACGTGCAGGATCCTGACGAAGTATCGCGTGTGCTCGAGCTCTGCACGGGCTCCGGCTGCCTCGCGATTCTCGCCGCGCAAGCGTTCCAGAATGCGGACATCGATGCCGTCGATATCTCCGCGCCCGCACTGGAAGTCGCGCATCGGAACGTGGACGATTACGACCTGGATTCGCGCGTCGCGCTGTACGAAGGCGATCTGTTCGCGCCGCTGCCGGTCGGCCGCTACGAAGTCATCATCACGAACCCGCCGTACGTCAACGCACTCGCGATGCAAACCCTCCCGGCCGAATATCGCCACGAGCCGGAACTCGCGCTCGCGGGCGGCGCGGACGGCATGGATATCGTGAAGCGGATAGTGGGCGAAGCGCGCAAGTGGCTGACCGAAGACGGCGTGCTGGTGGTCGAGATCGGCAACGAACGTGCAAACGTCGAAGCTACGCTCGGCGGGCTCGACATGGTCTGGCTCTCGACCAGCGCCGGGGACGACAACGTGTTTCTCATCCAGGCTGCCGACTTGCCGGGCTGACGGCGCAACTCTCGACTTCCAGGCACCGCGCACATGCACTTCGAGTGGCAGGACTGGCTTCATCTCGGCACGCTTGTGGTCATCGCGCATTTGCTGGGCGCGATCGCCGCAGTGCACGCGGTGATCAACACGCGCACCTCGCAAGGCGCGGTCGCGTGGGCCGTGTCGCTGGTCGCCATGCCCTACTTCACGCTGATTCCGTATCTGTTTCTCGGGCGCAGCAAGTTCGCGGGGTATATCGATGCACGCCGGCTGGAAAACGAAATCTTGCGCAAAAGCGCGCACCCGGCCGAGTGGAATTTCCCCGATGAAGCCGCCCGTCTGCGCGGCGTCGCGGCCGGCGACCCGGCCGAGTATCTCGGCCATCCGACCATACGCGCGCTGACGCGTCTGAGCGGCATGCCGTTCCTGCGCGGCAACTCGGTGCGCGTGCTGATCAACGGCACCGCGACGTTCGATGCGATTTTCAAAGCCATCGACGCGGCGAAAGTCTATGTGATCGTGCAGTTTTTCATCGTTCACGACGATGAACTCGGCATGAAGCTGAAAGACCTGCTGATCAAAAAAGCGCAGCAAGGCGTGCGTGTCTATTTTCTCTACGACAGTATCGGCAGCTTCGATCTCCCACGTAGCTACGTGAACACGCTACGCGCGGGCGGCGTGCAGACGCATCCGTTCGCGACCAAACGCAAGTTCGTCAATCGCTTCCAGCTCAACTTCCGCAATCACCGCAAGATCGTGGTGGTCGATGGCGAATGTGCGTTTGTCGGCGGCCATAACGTAGGCGTGGAATATCTCGGCGCGAATCCGCGCTTGTCGCCTTGGCGCGATACGCACATCGAGGTGCGCGGCCCGGCGGTCGCAAGCATCCAGTTTGTGTTTATCGAAGACTGGTATTGGGCGACGCAACGCATTCCGGAAGTGGAAGCATCGAAGACATCGGCCCACGACATGAGCTGCCTCGTCCTCGCGAGCGGCCCGGCCGACCATCAGGAAACCTGCTCGCTGTTTTTCGTCGAGGCGATCAATGCCGCGCGTTCGCGCATCTGGATCACGACGCCGTATCTCATCCCCGACGAAGCCGTGTTCTCCGCGCTGCGGCTCGCCGTACTGCGCGGCGTGGACGTGCGCATCCTGATTCCGAGCCGGCGGGATCACCGCGTGGTGTTTGCGGCATCGACGCTCTATGCCTACGATGCGCTGCTCACAGGCGTGCGGATCTTTCGATATCGCCCGGGCTTCCTGCATCAGAAGGTGGTGCTGGTGGACGATATGTCCGCCGCTATCGGCAGCGCGAATCTCGACAACCGCTCGTTTCGCCTCAACTTCGAGATCATGGTCCTGACCGTGGACCGGCGCTTTGCGGGCGAAGTCGAAAAGATGCTGCTCGATGACTTCGCGCAATCGTGGGAAATCAGCCGCGACGACTATCTCGGCGCACCCGCATGGCGGCGTATGGCGATGCACGTCGCCCGCTTGTTTTCGCCGATTCTCTGAAGCTGGCGAGGCCCGCGCGGGCCTCGCGTCGAAAAGCGCAGCCGTTAAAGCAGCTTTTCGATATCGCCGGAAAGCGCATCCGGTTTCGTCACCGAACCGAACCGGTTGATCACGTTGCCTTCCTTGTCGACCAGGAACTTCGTGAAATTCCACTTGATGCCTTCGGTCCCCAACACGCCCGGCGCTTCTTCGGTCAAATAGCGAAACAACGGATGCGCGTTCGCGCCGTTCACGTCGATCTTCGCGAACATCGGGAAGGTGACGCCGTAGTTCTTCTCGCAGAAGCTGCCGATCTGCGCCGCGTCGCCCGGTTCCTGCTTGCCAAACTGGTTGCACGGGAAACCCAGCACCTCGAAGCCGCGATCCGCGTAACGTTCGTACAGCTCCTGCAAACCCTTGTATTGCGGCGTGAACCCGCACTCGCTCGCGGTATTCACGATCAATAGCACCTTGCCCTGATAGCTTTCCATGCTGACGGTTTCGCCGCCCAAGGTTTCCGCCGAAAACGAGTAGATAGGGTTCATTCGATGCTCCGCTTGAAAAAAGCCAGTCTAAGCGAAACACAGGTCAAAAAACATCCGGCCGAACGGCTAACGGCGGGCTAACGTCAATGAGCCGGCGGCACGCGCCCCCGGCAGTCTAAAATAGCGTTTTCCCGTACTCGCCTGGGTCTCCACGCCGTGATTCGCTTCAACCAGTTCAGCCTCGCCCGCGGCATCAAACCGCTCTTCGAACAGACCACGTTCGCGCTCAATCCTGGCGAAAAGGCGGGACTCATCGGCGCTAACGGCGCGGGCAAGTCCACGCTCTTCTCCGTGCTGCGCGGCGATCTGCACGCGGACGGCGGCGATTTCTCGATGCCGCCGTCGTGGCAGATCGCGCACGTCGCGCAGGAAACGCCGGCAGTCGAGCGCACCGCGCTCGACCACACGCTCGACGGCGACACGCAGTTGCGCCGCATCGAAGCGCGGATTGCGGTAGCTTCGGCGGCGCACGATGGCGCCGCCGAAGCCAACGCGCACGCCGCCTTCGCCGACGCCGACGGTTATACAGCGCCCGCGCGCGCCGAAACCCTGCTGATCGGCCTGGGTTTCACGCTCGCGCAAACGAAGGAACCGGTGACGAGTTTTTCGGGCGGCTGGCGCATGCGCCTGAACCTCGCGCAGGCGCTGATGTGCCGCTCGGACCTGCTGCTGCTCGACGAACCCACGAACCACCTGGATCTCGACGCGATCGTGTGGCTGGAAGACTGGCTGCATCGTTATCCCGGAACGCTGATCGTGATCTCGCACGATCGCGAATTCCTCGATTCGGTCTGCAACGTCACGTTGCATCTGGAGAATCGGCAGATCAAACGTTACGGCGGCAATTACAGCCAGTTTGAAATCCTGCGCGCGCAGCAGATGGCGTTGCAACAAAGCGCGTATGTGAAGCAGCAAAAGACCGTGGAGCATCTGCAGAGCTTCATCAACCGGTTCAAGGCGCAGGCGACCAAGGCCAAGCAGGCGCAAAGCCGCGTGAAGGCGCTGGAGCGGATGGAGATCATCGCGCCGGCGCACGCGTCTTCGCCCTTCACCTTCGAATTCCGCATGCCCGATGCTGCGCCGAACCCGATGATGGTGATGGATGCCGTGCGCTGCGGTTATCACACGGAAGCGGGCGAAGTGCCGATCGTGGAAGCCGTCACGCTGTCCATTCAGAACGGTCAGCGAATCGGCTTGCTGGGTGCGAACGGGCAGGGGAAATCAACGCTCATCAAGACGCTGGCCGGCACGCTTGAAGCGTTAAGCGGCACGGTGCGCGAGGGCAAGGGTTTGCGCATCGGCTATTTCGCGCAGCATCAGCTCGAAACGCTGCGCCCTGAAGACTCCGCGCTGCAGCACGTCGCCCGGCTTGCGCCCGACACGCGTGAACAGGAACTACGCGATTTCCTCGGCGGCTTCAATTTTTCCGGCGAGATGGCCACCGCGAAAATCGCGCCATTTTCCGGCGGAGAGAAAGCGCGGCTCGCGCTTGCGCTGATCATCTGGCAAAAGCCCAATTTACTGCTGCTCGACGAACCGACGAATCACCTCGACCTCGAAACCCGTCACGCGCTGACCATGGCGCTTGCGCAATTCGAGGGCACGCTGATCCTGGTCTCGCACGATCGCCATTTGCTGCGTGCGACCACGGACACGTTCATGCTCGTGGCGAAACATCGGTTACAACCGTTCGACGGCGATCTCGACGATTATCGCGACTGGCTGCTTCAACATGCAGCCGAGCAGCGGGCGGCCGCCAAGGAGATGGGCGGTGCCAGTTCAACGGACGATTCGCTGGAATCGGGACAGAACCGCAAGGAGCAACGTCGTCTGGAGGCACAAGAACGGCAGAAACTCTCGCATTTGAAAAAGCCGCTGCAATCGCGGATTTCGAAGATCGAGAAGGAGATGGACAAGCTGAATGCAGAGAAAGCGCAGCTGGATATTTTCGTTGCCGATGCCGCCAGTTACGAACCCGCCATGAAGACGCAACTGACCGAGTCGATTCGTCGTCAGGCCGACGTGAATGGGCAATTAGAAGCGCTCGAGGCGCAATGGCTCGAGGCACACGAGGAACTCGAGCAGATTGGCTGAACGGCTGCTGGTCAAGCCGTCCTAACGTCTGGGCAAGGTTTGCCGCGGCATTCCTTCGTCGTCGACCAGTACGTGTTTCCTTCCCTTCACATGGCGCCGAATGGTCGCCACTACTTCATCTTCGGTCACGTCTGCAGCCACCACGCGACGCGAGATCTGCCCTTCAGCGTCGATCCATTCGACGATCCGGCAACCGCCGCCCCACGGCTGCTGGATGGGCGCGGACACACGGCAGCCGCGCAGATGAAATGAAGGGCCTGACAAAGTTTGATCTGCGTGTTTCAAGGCGTTGTCCTTTTCCGCTCATATCCGGGTTTTGTCGCGATACAAGCATAGAAAAAGCACGCATTGCGTGGGTTACAGGAACCTCGCGGTTTTTTACACAACATTACTAAGGGTCTGATCGATGTTGCGCGGTGGACGTCCGCGCAACAGGCATCCGGATGTGGTTGCGAATAGCCTCAGGCCAGCGACCGCACGCGATCGATAGCCTCTTCAATCCGGTCGACCGCAATCACTTCCAGCCCGTCGATAGGCTGCTTCGGTGCATTCGCCTTCGGAATCAGCGCAATGGAGAAACCCAGTTTCGCGGCCTCCTTCAGCCGGTCCTGACCCCGCGGCGACGGCCTGATTTCACCCGCCAGCCCGACTTCGCCGAACACGATCAAACCCTTGGGCAGCGCCTTGTTACGCATCGAAGAATGAATGGCGAGCAGCACCGCCAGATCGGCGGCTGGCTCTGTGATCTTCACGCCGCCCACCGCATTCAGGAACACGTCCTGATCGAAGCACGCAATGCCTGCGTGCCGGTGCAACACCGCCAGCAGCAACGCAAGACGGTTCTGCTCGAGCCCCACGGCAAGACGGCGCGGATTGGGGACATGCGCGGTATCGACCAGCGCCTGCACTTCCACCAGCAACGGCCGCGAACCTTCCTGCGTAACGAGCACACACGAGCCCGGCACGCTCTGCTCATGCTGCGACAAAAACAGCGCCGATGGATTCGCCACGCCGCGCAAACCGCGCTCGGTCATCGCGAAGACGCCGAGTTCGTTCACCGCGCCAAAGCGGTTCTTGAACGCACGCACGAGCCGGAACGACGAGTGCGTATCGCCCTCGAAGTACAGCACCGTGTCGACAATATGTTCCAGTACGCGCGGCCCGGCGAGATTACCCTCCTTCGTCACGTGGCCAACCATGATGATGGTCGTGCCCGTCTGCTTCGCGATCCGCGTGAGTTGCGCCGCGCACTCGCGAACCTGCGCGACCGATCCCGGCGCGGAAGTCAGCGCTTCGGAATAGACGGTCTGGATGGAATCGATGACGGCAACTTCCGGCCGCTCCGTGTCGATGGTCGCCTGAATCCGCTCGAGCTGGATTTCCGCAAGCAAGCGCAAATCGGGCGCTGCATTGCCCGAATCGCCGAGCAGGCCGAGCCGCTGCGCGCGCAGTGCAATCTGCGCGCCGGACTCTTCGCCGCTGATATAAAGCGCTGGCCGCTCGCGGGCAATCTCCGCCAGCGACTGCAGCAGCAGCGTGGATTTGCCAATGCCCGGATCGCCGCCGATCAGTACCACGCCACCGGCCACCAGCCCGCCGCCAAGCACCCGGTCGAACTCGCCGATACCGGTGGTAAAACGCGGCACATCTGACGCTTCAATCTCGGACAGGCGCTGCACCGGCGAGGTCTTCGCGAGTGCCTGAAAGCGATGCGCCGACGGCGATTCCGCCACCGATTCAACCAGCGTGTTCCATGCTCCGCACGCCGGGCATTGACCTTGCCATTTCGGCGCCTGACCGCCGCATTCGGTGCATACGTACAGTGTTTTGACCTTCGCTACTTTCGCCACTCGCCTTCCTGAATTCCGTCGTCACACACCCAAGACAACCACAGCAACTGCGCTCTATTCCGCCCTCATCGGCACGCGCGGCGCGACTGCGCACATCAACTCATAACCGATCGTGCCGCACGCAGCCGCGACGTCGTCGATCGGCAGCTTCGTGCCCCACAATTCCACGGGCGTGCCGATCCCCGCGGTCGGGACCGGAGTCAGGTCCACCGTCAGCATGTCCATGGAGACACGGCCGACGATCCGCGTGAGCACGCCATCGACGATAACCGGCGTGCCTTCAGGCGCCACTCGAGGATAACCGTCCGCATAACCGCACGCCACTACGCCGATCCGCATAGGACCTGTGGCCGAGAACACCGAACCATAGCCGACCGACTGCCCCGCCGGCACCGTCTGAACCGCGATCAGTTCGGACGCGAGCGTCATGGCCGGCCGCAACCCGGTTGCGGCGATGTCGGCAGTTTTGCCCGACGGCGAGCCGCCGTACAAGATGATGCCGGGCCGCACCCAGTCGAAATGCGCAGCGGCGTGCCACAGCGTGGCCGCCGAATTCGCGAGACTGCGCGCGCCCGCGATGCCTTCGGCACCGCGTTCGAACGCTTCGAGTTGATAGCCGATGCCGCGCGGGCCGTCGGCGTCGGAGAAATGCGTCATCAACGTGATCTGGCCGACGCCCTGCACTGCCCGGGCCCGTTCCCAGGCAGCCCGGAAGCGCTCCGGCGTATAACCGAGCCGGTTCATGCCGCTGTTCATTTTCAACTGAATATTGACCGGCTTCGAGAGCCGGGCCATTTCCAGCATCCGCAACTGTTCGTCGCAATGCACCGCCGTGGTCAGGCTGTAGCGATCGATCACGTCGATATCCGTCGGACGGAAAAAGCCTTCCAGCAGCAAGATGGGCCCGGCCCAACCGAGTTCACGCAACTTAACCGCTTCTTCGAGGTCGAGAAGACCGAAGCCGTCGGTTGCGCGCAATCCGGGGAACGCTCGCGCCACACCGTGGCCATAGGCATTGGCCTTGACCACGGCCCATATCTTGGATTTCGGCGCGTGACGGCGTGCGACGGCGAGATTGCTGGCAAGTGCGGCGGTGTGGATCGTGGCGGATATGGGGCGCGGCATGGGAGTTCGGTTGGAAGAAACAGGTGATTATGCGAGAGCGGCCCGCGGCTTGACGGTTACGTGAGAGCTCGGTTTCAAACCCGGCACGGCAGCAGCGGATCGTGCCCTATTCATGATCGGTCAGTGATCGCTCGTGGACCACTTCTAAGCCGCTCACGCGCCGCTCAAGACCGATAAGCAGCGATCGATCATTGCGTCTGATGACCGGTCAGTAAGAGACAGCGCACACGACGATAAATTCGAAAAGAACCGATATGGCTAGCGAATAGCTGAATCAGTACCCGAATCAATACTTTATCGCGACCTTGCAGACCGGCGACGTTCCGGCTCGGGCGTCTCTCGAATCGCCTGCAACTCATCATGCGAGTTACTGCTAGTCAGAATGAGCCTATTTTCGTGTTATAAAGCCGTGCACACAACCCATTTCGAACAGAAATTGCCTGAACGGGAGCCTGAGCGCAAACCCGGACGCGAGAGACGAGCGCGCCGTGTGCGAGCGGGGCGGATTACCCGCAGTGCGGACAAGCATCGGATCAGATGAAAAAAGGTTTTTACACCATCATGGCCGCGCAGTTTTTCTCGTCGCTGGCCGACAACGCCCTTCTGATCGCTGCGATCGCCCTGCTGAAAGATCTTCACGCCCCGAACTGGATGACACCGCTGCTCAAGCTGTTTTTTGTGCTGTCATACGTCGTTCTGGCCGCTTTCGTCGGTGCCTTCGCAGATTCCAGGCCGAAGGGCCACGTGATGTTCGTCACCAACTCGATCAAGGTCGTGGGCTGCTTAACCATGCTGGCCGGTGCGCATCCGTTGCTCGCCTACGGCATTGTCGGATTCGGCGCCGCGGCGTATTCGCCCGCCAAATACGGCATCCTCACGGAGCTGTTGCCGGCCGACAGGCTGGTCGCGGCGAACGGCTGGATCGAAGGCACCACGGTTGGCTCGATCATCCTCGGCACCGTGATGGGCGGTGCGCTCATCAGTCCGCACATCGCCTCGCACATCATTCAGTTACATATCCCCAAGGTCGATACCCCCGCCGAAGCCGCGATGCTCGTGATCGTGCTCATGTACATTGTCGCGGCGATCTTCAATCTGCGGATTCCCGACACCGGCGCGCGTTATCCGAAGCAGGAACATCGCCCGCTCAAACTGATCACCGATTTCGCCGATTGTTTCAACGTGCTCTGGCACGACAAGCTCGGCCAGATCTCGCTCGCCGTGACCACGCTGTTCTGGGGCGCAGGCGCGACGCTGCAGTTCATCGTGCTCAAGTGGGCGGAAGTATCGCTCGGCATGTCGCTGTCGGAGGCCGCCATCCTGCAGGCGATCATCGCGGTCGGCGTGGCTGTCGGCGCTATCCTCGCGGCCGCGCGCATACCGCTGAAGAAGTCTCTGTCCGTGCTGCCGGTGGGTATCGTGATGGGCATCGCGGTGATGCTGCTCGCGTTCTATTCAAAGCATCTGTTTCCCGTGCATTGGGGTATCTATTTCGGCCGGATGCACATTCCGGGTTATCTGATCGTCGCTTATATCTTCCTGATGATTGTCGGCGGGCTGTCGGGCTTTTTCGTGGTGCCGATGAACGCGCTGCTACAGCATCGCGGCCACGTACTGCTCTCGGCGGGTCATTCGATCGCGGTGCAGAATTTCAACGAGAATCTGTCAGTGCTCGTGATGTTGTGCCTGTACGCGGTGCTCGTCTGGCTCGACGTACCGATTCAACTCGTGATCGTCCTGTTCGGCACCTTCGTCTGCCTGATGATGTATTTCGTGATGCGACGGCATCAGGCAAATCAGCGGGCCTTCGATTCGGTCGCGCTGATCGGCGAATCGCGGCATTGAGCGATGGCGTTGAGTCGAAACGCTGCGCCCCATTTGATTGCAGCCTATTGAAAGCTTGAAACCACGCCGGGCATTCGTTCGCCCGGCGCGCGATAATCCCGCTATACCCTTTTTCCTCACGCCCTACTCATGCTCGCCCCCGATCTCTTTTCGTTCGCCGTGCGCGTGCGCGAACGCGCGCCGCTTGTCCACTGCCTGACGAATCTTGTCGTCACGAACTTCACAGCGAACGTGTTGCTCGCGATCGGAGCCGCGCCCGCGATGGTCGTCGCCCGCGAGGAGGTGGGCGAATTCGTGCCGCTGGCAAACGCGGTATCGGTGAATCTCGGCACGCTCGACTTGCCGCAAAGCAAGGCGATCCGCGCCGCCGTCGAAGCCGCCAACCGCACGCACAAACCGTGGATCCTCGATCCCGTCGCGGTCGGCCCGTTAAGTTTTCGCACCGCATTCGCGTTCGATCTGCTCGATGCCCATCCGGCCGTAATTCGCGGCAACGCGTCGGAGATCATCAGCTTGTCGGGCGGCGAGTCGAGCGCACGCGGTGTCGATAGCACCGCTTTCGCCGAAGCCGCGCTCGACGCCGCCCAATTGCTTGCGCTGAAAACCGGCGCAGTCGTCGCGGTCACGGGTCCGACCGATTACGTCACCGACGGCCGCCGCACGGTCGCGTTATCGAATGGATCGCCGTTGATGACGCGCGTGACCGGCGTGGGGTGTGCGTTATCGGCGACGGTCGCGGCGTTCGTGGGTGTTACCGATGCCGATGACTTCTGGGCTGCGACGGCCGCCGCAATCGCCTATTCGAGCATCGCGGGGGAACTGGCATCACGCGACGCCGCGTTGCCTGGTAGTTTCGCGGTCGCGTATCTCGACCGGCTGGCATCGCTCGACGCAAACGTTTTCTCGGCCACGCTCGTGTCGCGCGACGTCGAGCCCACCTGACGATGAACCTCGACCTCAGCCTGTATCTCGTCCTTGATCCCGTGCAATGCGGCGGCCATGCTCGCGCGCTCGAAGTGACACGCGCGGCGCTGGACGGCGGTGCCACGATCGTGCAACTGCGCGCGCCCGAGTGGCACAAACGCGCGTGGCTCGAACTCGCGCTCGATCTGCTGCCGCTTACGCGCCGGCATGGGGTGCCGCTCATCATCAACGATCATATCGATGTCGCGCTCGCGGCCGGTGCCGATGGCGTGCATGTCGGCCAGAACGACTTGCCGCCGGATATTGCCAGGAAGTTGCTTGGGCCCCAGGCGTTGATCGGACTGTCGGTGTCGAATGCCCAACAGGTCGATCACGCCAACCCGCTCGGCGCGATGATCGACTATGTGGGCGTCGGGCCGGTCTTCGATACGCCGACCAAGCCGGATGCATCGGCGGCATGCGGTATCGACGGGCTAGCCGCCCTCTGTGCACGTTCCCTGCATCCGACGGTCGCCATAGGCGGCATCCAGTTGCACAATGCCGCCGATGTCAAACGTGCGGGACCGGGCGGTATCGCGGTGGTATCGGCGATCTGCACTGCTGCCGACCCGCGTCTCGCCGCGCTACGATTGCTCGAATCCTCTTGATAACCATGACCCATCCGATCCCCAACGTCCTCACCATCGCCGGTTCCGATTCCGGTGGCGGCGCGGGCATCCAGGCCGACCTCAAGGCGTTCTCCGCGCTCGGCGCGTACGGCTTGTCCGTCATCACCGCGCTTACTGCACAGAACACCCGCGGCGTCACGGCCATCCATACGCCCGACGCGTCGTTCGTCACGGCTCAGCTTGACGCCGTTTTCGACGATATCCGCATCGACGCCGTGAAGATCGGCATGCTTGCCAACGCCGACGTGGTGCGCGCGGTCGCGGCCGCGTTGCGGCGTTATCGGCCGGCGCACGTGGTGCTGGACACCGTGATGATTTCCAAGAGCCATCACGCACTGCTCGCGCCGGATGCAGTGGCTGCGTTGCGCGTTGAACTGCTGCCGCTCGCGACGCTGGTCACGCCGAACTTGCCGGAAGCGGCTGCGTTGCTGAACGAAACGTCAGCCGAAGATGAAGACGCGATGGTGCGCCAGGGCGAAGCGCTGCGGGCGTTGGGCGCACGGGCGGTGTTGATGAAGGGTGGCCATCTGAGTTCCGCCGATAGCCCCGACTGGCTGATCGAGGACAGCGGAGCGATGCGGCTCGGCGGTCCACGTGTGCCCGTGAAGAATACGCATGGGACGGGGTGCACGTTGTCGTCGTCGATCGCAGCGCTACTGCCGCAACGCGATACGCTCGCCGCCGCCACCGTCGATGCCAAGCTCTACCTCACCGGCGCGATCGAACAGAGCGCGCGACTGGATGTCGGGCACGGTGTAGGACCGGTGCATCATTTTTTCAGGTGGTGGTGAGGTAGCGTTACTTAACCCGTAGCGCGACCGTTGGAATTCGCAAAATCAGCGGCGCGTTCGGGCCAGTCATCGGGGACGATGAAACCGCGCGAGTGCTCGCGCCAGACATTGCCGGGAACACATTCGTAGCGCGCAACCATGATCGGCGACGACAACGCTGCAACACGCTCCGTCAACATCGCGGCCTGCTCGACCAGTGCCTCACTCTCTTGCGCCGATAACGCCCGCTCTGCCATCCATCCCAATCGCGGCAACGAAGCGAACAGTCCGCCCGCCTTCGAATCCCGCCACTCCGATGCCGTTTTCCACCAGCCTCGAAGATGATCGCAGGCAAGCTCAGGCGGCGGATTCGACGTCCGGCTGAGATCGCCATCGCGATAAAACAATCGCCCTTTGACGAACAACTCGGCGCGCCATGGGCCATCGAAACCGAGCGATGCGAACTCATCGCGCGCACTCAAACCCAGTTGATGATGCAGAAGCCGCGCGTGCTTCAGATCGAAGCGATCCTGCAGGTTCGGACCCACGTAGTGAGCGAGCGTAGCAACCCCGTCGCCCTCGCCGATGTGCAGGTAGAACTTCACCGCAAGCTCCCAATGCAGCCGCTCGCCCTGCGCGTTCTCCAGCAGAAAATCGACCTCGCCGAGGGTGCGCTCCGCAGTACGCAAGGGCACGTTCGCCGCGATCAGCCGCGCGTCCGGTCCATGCTTCAGGAAGTATTCGAGCAACGCTTCAGCGTAGAAGCCGAGGCGCGTGAGGGACGGTTTGTGAACCTGTGCATGAAGCTCGGCGGGATCGCGATCAAGCACGGCGAGCCACGTCAACGTGATATCGCGCTCGGTCCTGGCAGCTGCAGCCGGATGCGCGAGGGGCGCACCCGCGTGCGAAGCGCTCAGCAGATCGGGCGAGAACAGCAACCATGCAAGATCCCGCACGGCGGGATCTTGGAATGGCGTGATCTCGTTCGCAGCCGTCACTGGCTGTCTGCCGCCTTCAGCGACTTGCGATAGGTTGCTTGTGCGAGACACAGATCGGCCCACGCCTTGGCTTTGTCGGGAAGACTGCGCAGCAAGTAGGCCGGATGATACGTGACGATAACCGGCACACCTTGATAGTCGTGCACGCGGCCACGCAGCGACGCAATGCTCGCCTCCGTCTTGAGCAGACTCTGTGCGGCAAACCGGCCAAGCGCGACGATCAGCTTCGGTTTCACCAATTCGACCTGCCGCTTCAGATAGGGCTCGCAACGCGCGACTTCATCGAGTTCCGGATTGCGGTTACCGGGCGGCCGGCACTTGATCACGTTCGCGATGAACACGTTGTCCTCACGCGATAACGCCACCGCGTGCAGCATGCTGTCGAGCAGCTTGCCCGCCTGGCCGACGAACGGCTCGCCCTGCTTGTCCTCGTTCTCGCCCGGCGCTTCGCCGATCAGCATCCAGTCGGCGTCCCGGTCGCCGACGCCAAATACCGAATTCGTGCGCCGCTCGCACAACCGGCAACGTTCGCAGACGGAGACGCGCGCGGCCAGCGTGTCCCAGTCGAGGGACGCGATATCCGCGGCGGTGTTGTCGATGGTTTCGGGTGCGACGGGAGCTTGGGGCGGCACGTCGTCGAGCCACGGGAGGTCATCGAAGATAGGCGGTTCTGCGGAAGGGACGAATTGATCGGCTTTGATCCGGGATGTATCGACGTCTGCTGGCGACGTCCTGGACGACGCTTGCCGCACGTTGCCCTGGCTGATCTGCGCGGCTGAAAGAGCAGCATCGAGCGCAGTCAGCGTGTCGACAGGATCGGTCGTCGAGGCCACCGCCGACGTTTCCGGTCCCCGTTCCGCGACATGCGCCGCCGCAGGCGGCAACCCCGCAGCCGTCGACTGCTCGGGCACGGCGGCCGCAGTCGCTTCAGCCGAAGCCGTCCCCCGCCTCACCCAGACCGTTCCCAGCCCGAACTCTTCCAGCATCGACTTATGCAGCGCCATTCGCGGCCTCCTTTGAAAACGTCAGACGCATGACGAGTGCATCCTCGCGTGACCGGTGCCGCGCGGGGTAATAGTTTTTGCGCCGCCCGATGGTGGCAAAACCAAAGCGCTCGTAAAGCTGGATGGCGCGCGGATTCGACGGCCGCACTTCCAGCAGCACACCGTCGAGTTTCTGATGCCGCGAGATGCGTACCGCCTCGCGCAGCAACGTGAGCCCGGCGCCAGCGTGTTGTGCGGGCGGCGCGACGCACAGATTCAGCAGATGCATTTCATCGACGACCGGCATCAGTACGCAATATCCCAGCAAAGTCCCGGTGACGTGGCGCAGGCACACGCCGAAATAGCCGTTGCGCAGCGAGTCCTGGAAATTGCCGCGGGTCCAGGGAAACTCATAAGCGAGCTTCTCGATGGCGGCGACCTCGTCGAGATCGGCTTCAGTCATCGACGACAGATAACGATCCGCCAGCAACACTCCGCTCACCGTAGGGGCTCCGTCGTTTGATCGGCCTGCTCAGGGTGCGCGGCAGCGGCAGCAGCTTTGGCAGCACGCGCGTCCATCCGCTCAGCGGTGGTTTGCGCGACCTTGTTGCGTACGTATTCCGGCGCGGCCTGGTCCGGCGCGACCGTCCTGCCGGCGCGCAGCGCACGCAATCCGGCGAGCGCCACGGGCAAGGCATGAGGCAATGCATCGAAATCGATGCGGCACACGGGGGCATCGGGCATCGGCAGACGGTCGCCGAAAGCCGCCGCCGCGTTGCCCGCCAGCGTGAACGGCTCATCCGGCAAGACAATTGCCTCGGGCAGATCAAGCGATGCCGCCTGCACCGTGGCCCACTCGCCCGCCGCTGCGTCCCAGCGGAAATCAGCCCAGTACGCCTCGTTCATGCGGGCGTCGAGCGCCGCAAGCACCCGCATCACCGACGGCTCGTGCAAACGCGCGAACTCCGCGCACGCGAGCAAGGTGCCGACCGGCACGACCGGCACGCTCAATCCGAACGCCAGCCCTTGCGCGACGCCGGTCGCCGTGCGCAAACCGGTAAACGATCCCGGCCCCGCGCCAAACGCGATTCCCGAGCAATCGGCAAGTTTCCACCCGGCCAGATCGAACAATTCGCGGATTGCGGGCAACAAACGCGTGCTGGATACCGGCCCCGTCAATTCATGGCTGAACCAGACATTAACTTCGCCGGCGGAGTAATGAGGAGCGCTTCCATCAGCCGTGGCGGGTGCGGGATCGGCGATCAGCAGCGCGACGGAACAGAATTCGGTCGAGGTATCGAGGGCGAGCAGAACGGTGCGTGTCATGGCCGCTATTGTAATGCGTGACGTAATGCATGAGCCGTGCGGCGGCGAGCGCGACCGCAAGCCACGCACGTCGTACGGGAAGTCTGGAAGAAACCCTCGAAAATCACGCACGACTGGCTTGCTATGATCGCCCGTCCCCAACCAGCATGTCCGGAGAATCGAATGAGCGGAATCAACGAACTCGACGCGCAATTCGCGCAAGCACAGGCTGACGTCAAGGAATTGCCTGAACGTCCGGGCAACCTTACGCTGCTGCGCCTCTACGCGCTCTACAAGCAAGCGAGCCTGGGCGACGTGCAGGGCGACAAGCCGGGTTTCACCGATATCGCCGGCAAATACAAGTACGACGCATGGACCGCGCTCGCCGGCACGCCGCAGGACACTGCAAAGCAGCAATACGTCGAACTGGTGGAATCGTTGAAAAGCGGCGCATCGGCGTGAAGACTGGGCCGGGTGGGGCCGACCCGCCCCGCGGCGCTTTATTGAGATGCGCGCTTGAGACACGTGCACACGTGCTATCACCGCGCGGCCCTGCAAACCGCCAATCGAATCAAACTGTCTTAAAATCTGGCGCAGCGCAACAATTGCCGCTATACTGTTGCCTGCGCTTCACTGTGACCGGGTGAATTGACGTTTGGAAGTCGATTCATCGCACGCAGCGCGGCGCCTCGTAGCGTTTTGCTCCAATCCAGTTTAGAAACTGTCCCCTCCCTGCTAGGCCTTTCTCGGCCGATCATGCATCAGGCTGACGACAAAGCCGCCTCGGCCTGTCGAATCCGATACAGCTTCTAACGAAAAGCTCGCCTTTATTGTTGCGAGCTGCCCCCGTTTTTCGATTTGCTCGCTGCTTCTTTGCTCGCTGAATCTGACGACTTGGGTATGCCGATTGGCGCCACACGCCTTATTCCCCGTTTCAAGGATCGACATGACTTCGAGCAACACCCACAGCCCGCTGGACTCCATCGCTGCACTGGCACTAGGCGTTGATGCACCCGCCGCGCCGGCAGCATCTGCTTCGCCGGCTGTACCCACCCCCATTTCTTCAGTCGCGCCGGTAGCCGCCGCGATCGCCGTCCAGACCGGCCCGAGCTTCGAGTCGCTCGGCCTGTCGCCGGAAATCGTTGTTGCGCTGACAGCCGCCGGCTATCAAGTGCCGACGCCAGTTCAGCAGCGCGCGATTCCCGCAGCGCTCGCCGGCCGCGACTTGCTGGTTTCCAGCCCGACCGGTTCGGGCAAGACGGCAGCGTTCATGCTGCCGGCTATCGAACGCTTCTCGCAGCTTGAAAAGGCCAAGGCCGCAGCACCGCGTGAGCCGCATGACCCGAATGCCCGCCCGGCACGCCGTCAGCAACCGGTCGCTCGTCCGACCATGCTGGTTCTGACGCCGACCCGCGAACTCGCCATGCAGGTGACCGCAGCTGCTACGACCTACGGCAAGCACCTGCGCCGGTTGCGCACGGTCAGCATTCTCGGCGGTGTCGCGTATGGCCAGCAATTGATGCTGCTCGCGAAGAACCCGGAAATCCTGGTTGCTACGCCGGGCCGTTTGCTCGACCACCTGGAACGCGGCCGTATTGACCTGTCGCAACTGCAAATCCTCGTGCTCGACGAAGCCGACCGCATGCTGGACATGGGTTTCATCGACGACATCGAAACTATTGTTGCCGCTACGCCCGCTTCGCGTCAGACGCTGCTGTTCTCGGCAACCATCGACGGCAAGATCAGCTCGCTGACTGGCCGCCTGTTGAAGAACCCGGAACGCATCGAGATCATTCAAAAGCTCGAAGCACAGAACAACATCGCGCAAACCGTGCATTACGTCGATGACCGCGATCACAAGGATCGTCTGCTCGACCATCTGTTGCGCGACGCCGGCCTGGACCAGGCTATCGTCTTCACCGCAACCAAGAACGACGCTGACCAACTGGCTATCCGCTTGTCGGACGCTGGTTTTGAATCGGCTGCGCTGCACGGCGATTTGCCGCAAGGCGCACGCAACCGCACGATCCGTGCGCTGCGTGAACGCAAGGTGCGCGTGCTGGTGGCAACCGATGTCGCGGCCCGCGGTATTGACATCCCCGGCATCACGCACGTGTTCAACTACGATCTGCCGAAGTTCGCGGAAGACTACGTTCACCGTATCGGCCGTACGGGCCGCGCTGGTCGTACGGGTACGGCAATCAGCCTCGTGCATCACGCTGAGCAAGGCGCGCTGAAGCGCATCGAGCGTTTCGTGCGTGTGCCGCTGGCAGTGAGCGTTATCGCTGGTTTCGAACCGCGTCGTTCGGCTCCGGCCGGC
>NZ_AEJF01000204.1 GCF_001028175.1 Caballeronia mineralivorans PML1(12) | reverse complement strand
ACAAGCCGGCAAGCGCCGGCGGCGCGCGTGATTCGCGTGACGGCTATCGCAGCGGCGGTGGATCGCGTGATGGCGGTTCGGGCTTCGGCGGCGGTTCGCGCGACGGTTATGCACCACGTCGCAACGACGGCCCGCGCGCTCCGCGTCGTGGCAGCTAAGTCTTATTGATGTAGCGGCGCCGCATCTCGCGCGCCGCAAAAAGAAAACCGATGCTTCGCGCATCGGTTTTTTTTCGCCTTCTTTTTATATTTCACAATGTGGAACGATCTCTTGTGCGGCGAAATTGTTGTTGCGCGGCACAAATCGAGATATCTCAGCATGGAAGAGGTCATTTCTTAATGTGAAATATTATTATCAAGTTGTTGATTTTTAATGGTTATTTTTATGTTCGAAAGAGCACAAAAGCGCTTTCTCCAAAGTCTCCGCATCCCTAGACTCTTATATAAGAGTTGAGCAACCGGAGACGTCATCGACGCTTCAGCTACTCGACCGGACGACCATCCATTAGTCATCAGTCAGGTAATCAAAGGAGAAACGCCATGTCGCGCCAACAACAAGCACAGGAACTTCAAAAGCAATGGGATACGGATCCGCGCTGGAAGGGTATCAAGCGCAGCTATTGCGCCGACGACGTCGTGCGGCTGCGCGGTTCGGTGCCGGTCGAGCACACGCTGGCGAAACGTGGCGCGGAGAAGCTGTGGGCGTCGATTCATGATGAGCCGTTCGTCAATGCCCTCGGCGCGCTGACCGGCAATCAGGCCATGCAGCAGGTCAAGGCCGGTTTGAAGGCCATCTATTTGTCGGGTTGGCAGGTGGCCGGCGACGCCAACGTCGCGGGCGAAATGTATCCCGATCAATCGCTGTATCCGGCGAATTCCGTGCCGCTGGTGGTCAAGCGCATCAACAACACGCTGACGCGCGCCGATCAGATCCAGTGGTCCGAAGGCAAGAATCCGGGTGATGAAGGTTATCTCGACTTCTTCCAGCCGATCGTGGCCGACGCCGAAGCGGGTTTCGGCGGCGTGCTGAACGCGTTCGAACTGATGAAAGCGATGATCGAAGCGGGCGCGGCGGGCGTGCACTTCGAGGACCAACTGGCATCGGTGAAAAAATGCGGGCACATGGGCGGCAAGGTGCTGGTGCCGACGCGCGAAAACATCGCGAAACTCACCGCTGCACGTCTCGCGGCTGACGTTTCCGGTACGCGGACCATCCTGCTCGCTCGCACGGATGCGGAAGCGGCTGATCTGGTGACATCGGATGTCGATGAAAACGACAGGCCGTTCCTGACCGGCGAGCGTACCGTGGAAGGTTTCTTCCGCACGAAGCCGGGCCTGGAACAAGCCGTGTCACGTGGTCTCGCTTATGCGCCGTATGCCGACATGATCTGGTGCGAAACCGGCAAGCCGGATCTCGAATACGCGAAGAAGTTCGCCGAGGCAATTCACCGCGAATTCCCGGGCAAATTGCTGTCGTATAACTGCTCGCCGTCGTTTAACTGGAAGAAGAACCTGGACGACGCAACTATTGCCAAGTTCCAGAAAGAACTCGGTGCGATGGGCTACAAGTTCCAGTTCATTACGCTGGCCGGTTTCCATGCGCTGAATTACTCGATGTTCAATCTGGCGCACGGTTATGCGCGCAACCAGATGAGCGCGTTCGTCGAGATGCAGGAAGCGGAATTCGCCGCGGCCGAAAAGGGTTTCACCGCGGTGAAGCATCAGCGGGAAGTCGGAACCGGTTACTTCGATGCAGTGACGCAGGCGGTCGAGAAAGAAGCATCGACGACGGCGTTGCACGGCTCTACCGAAGATGAACAGTTCTTCGAGAAGAAAGTCGCTTAATAAGCCGCGACTGCTTTAAGTGGATCGAGGGCACACGAACGTTGGTTGTGTGCCCTCTTTGCGTTTAGACGAAACCCTAGCGATAAACAATCACCGGAATCTTGGTGTGAGTGAGTACCCGCTGGGTCTCACTGCCGATCAGCAAACTCCCTAACCCTCTCCTCCCGTGCGAGGCCATGAAAATCACATCGCAGCCTTCCCGCTCGGCAATATCGATAATCCCGATATAAGGCGCGGACTCGACGCTAGTCACGGAAGCACACGACACCCCAACGGCGGCGGCGGCTTTTTCAACCGCCCCAAGATGCTCCCGGGCCTCCCTCTCCGCGCGCTCATGAAAATCCCCGGGCGGCTCGACGGCGACATCGGCGAAAGGCGAATACGGATACAGCGGCAGACAAGCGTAAGCCGTAATCCGCGCACCGACCGACTGGGCAAGATCGATCGCGCCGTCAATCGCTTTCTGCGAAAGAACCGACCCATCGGTCGGAACCAGAATGTGCTTGAACATGGTCGACTCCCCTGGCAGTGGCCATCGTGCACTTTCATTGTAGTAACTGAATCAGGGCAAGCGGCCGGCAATTCAACCCCAATATCCAGGAGCGCCGAAGGTATGTTTGAGCAGGTCGAGAAACAAGCGCACTCTCAACGGCAAATGCCGGCGTTGTGGAAACACGGCATGAATCCCGATGGGCGGCGCGGCGAACGCATCGAGCACGCTGATCAGGCGGCCCCGGGCGATGTCATCGCCGACTTCCCACCACGAGCGCCACGCGAGGCCGTATCCGGCGAGACACCACTCGTGCAGCACGGCGCCGTCCGAGCACTCCATCGTGCCGGATACGCGCATTTGCACGACCTTGCCGTCCTTCTGAAACACCCAGCCGCGCTGCTGATTCGAGCTCGCTCCGAGCGGCAGGCAGTTGTGCTGCGCGAGTTCGTCGAGATCCGCGGGTGCGCCATGGCTGCGCAAATACTCCGGCGATGCCACGCAAACCCGCCGGTTCTCGCCAAGCTTCAACGACACCAGCGACGAATCCGGCAACTCGCCGAGCCGCACGGCGCAATCGAAACCTTCGTTGACCAGATCGACCATGCGATCCGTGAGGTCGAGTGTGATCGATACATCCGGGTGCATCGAGGTGAAAACGGGCACGAGCGCGGCGACGTGACGCCGCCCGAAACCTGCCGGTGCCGATACCCGCAGATGCCCGCTCGCCTTCACCCCGCCCGCCGATACGCTCGCCTCGGCGCTCTGCATGTCATGGATGACCCGCTGGCAATCCTCGAGAAACGCCGAACCTTCGAACGTCAGCGTCAGACGGCGCGTGGTGCGCACAAGCAGCTTCACACCGAGCCGCTCTTCCAGCGCGTCGAGCCGCCGGCCGATTACCGCGGGCGCGACACCCTCGGCCTGCGCCGCTGCGGACAGGCTTCCCTTCGCGACGACCGCCGCGAAAGTTTCGATTTGCTTGAAGCGGTCCATAGGCGAGCGTTTGTCCGAATGACAGGATGCTTAGATTAGGTTTGAAAAAGTCAAAGATCAAGTGATTCAGAAGCATCTTCCGGTCGTTCTGAAGCACTAATAGAATGATCAACGATCTACTTATGGAGCCCCGGCTATGTCGTCAATACCGATTTCATCGCCCCGTGCAGTCATCTTCGATGCCTACGGCACGCTGTTTGACGTCCATTCCGTCGTGGCGGCCGCGGAGCAGTTATTCCCCGGCCAAGGCGATGCGCTTTCGCAGTTGTGGCGCCAAAAGCAGATCGAATACACGCAGTTGCGTACGCTCTCCGACCCCGCCGGTGCCCGATATGAACCGTTCTGGGCGATCACGCTCGACGCGCTGCGCTTTGCGGCCACGCGTCTGAAGCTGGAGCACGCGCTGACGCCGGCTGCGGAGAAGCGCCTGATGGACGAATACGCGTGCCTGGCGGCGTTCCCGGACACCGTCGCTGCGTTGAAGCGCCTACGCAAACGGGCAGATCTGAAACTCGCGATCCTGTCGAACGGCAATCCGCAGATGCTGGACATCGCCGTGAAAAGCGCGGGCATGACGGGTCTCTTCGATCACGTGCTCTCGGTGGATACCGTGCGCGCCTACAAGCCGGCCCACGCCGCCTATGCACTCGGGACGCAGGCGATCGGCGCTGCAGCCCACGAGATGGTGTTCGTATCGTCGAATGGCTGGGACGTGACGGGCGCCACGTGGTTCGGCTACACCACCTTCTGGCTCAATCGCATGGCAATGCCCGCCGAACAACTCGGCGTTCTGCCGCGCGGCACCGGCCGCGATATGACCGACCTGCTTGCTTTCATCGATGCAGGCTGCCCGCAACATCAGCACGCCACGCCATTCGATCTTTCCAACCGCATGCGCCGCAACCCGGGCAGCTAACCCGATTCACCGATTCACCGATTCACCCAGCAAACCGTCTGACCGACCAAGGAGATGTAGAACATGGCGAACACGCTGCCCCACGTGCCGCAGGGCATGACCATCACGGCCGAGATCAAACCCGGCTACGAGACCATTCTGACGCCCGAGGCGCTTGAGCTTGTGGCAACCCTGCATCGCGCGTTCGAGCCGCGTCGTCAGACGTTGCTCAAGGCGCGCGCCGAACGCACGAAGCGTCTGGATGCAGGCGAACGCCCGGATTTCCTGAGCGAAACGCAATCCATCCGCGATGCCCACTGGACTATCGCGCCGTTACCGAAGGCGCTCGAATGCCGTCGTGTGGAGATCACCGGGCCGGTCGAACGCAAGATGATCATCAACGCGCTGAATTCCGGCGCGGATTCGTACATGACGGATTTCGAGGATTCGAACACGCCGAATTGGGACAACCTGCTGACCGGTCATATCAACCTGAAGGAAGCCGTACGCGGCACGATTTCGCTGGAACAGAACGGCAAGTCATACAAGCTCAACGATAAAACCGCAACGCTGATCGTGCGTCCGCGTGGCTGGCATCTCGATGAAAAGCACGTGAGCGTGGACGGCCAGCGTGTGTCGGGCGGCATCTTCGATTTCGCGCTGTTCTTGTTCCACAACGCGAAGGAGCAACTGGCTCGCGGCGCGGGTCCGTACTTCTATCTGCCGAAGCTGGAAAGCCATCTCGAAGCGCGCCTGTGGAACGAGGTTTTCGTGATGGCGCAGGAGATTGTCGGTGTGCCGCGCGGCTCGATTCGCGCGACGGTGCTGATCGAAACCATCCTCGCCGCGTTCGAAATGGACGAGATCCTGTATGAGTTGCGCGAGCATTCGTCGGGTCTGAACGCCGGCCGCTGGGACTACATCTTTTCCGCGATCAAGAAGTTCAAGAACGACGTCAATTTCTGCCTCGCCGATCGCGCGAAGATCACCATGACCGTGCCGTTCATGCGTGCCTACGCGCTGCAATTGCTGAAGACGTGTCACCGGCGCCAAGCCCCGGCTATCGGCGGCATGAGCGCCTTGATTCCGATCAAGAACGACCCTGAAGCCAACGATAAAGCAATGGGCGGCGTGCGCTCAGACAAAGCGCGCGATGCCGGCGACGGTTACGACGGCGGCTGGGTCGCGCATCCGGGCCTCGTGCCAATCGCGATGGAAGAGTTCGTCAAAGTGCTCGGCGACAAACCGAACCAGATCGCAAAGCAACGCGAGGACGTGCAGGTCACAGCAACCGACTTGCTCGATTTCCGTCCCGAAGATCCGATCACCGAAGCCGGTGTGCGCGGCAATATCAACGTGGGCATCCACTATCTCGGGTCGTGGCTCGCGGGCAATGGCTGCGTGCCGATCCACAACCTGATGGAAGACGCGGCGACGGCGGAGATTTCGCGCTCGCAAGTGTGGCAGTGGATTCGCTCGCCGAAGGGCAAGCTCGACGATGGCCGCAAGGTCAGCGCCGAGATGGTGCGCGCCTTCACGCAGGAGGAACTCGCGAAGGTGAAGAAGGTCGTTGGCGGCGACACCGCACCGTACGATCGGGCGGCAACGATTTTCGAGGCGATGTCGACATCGGATACGTTCGCGGAGTTTCTGACCTTGCCGCTGTACGAAGAGATCTGAGACTTTTTGCAGGTCTTCGATGAAACGAAAGCCGCTCTGGAATCAGAGCGGCTTTTTTATCGGCGTTGAACCAACAGCTGCCTTGCGCGCCGGTAACCAACCCAATCGCCGCCGTCGATACGCGGCAAACCTTCTACCGCATCGTCGCTCACCGGATAGACCAGACAATCGATCGCCTGCGTACGCCCATCGATCTGGATTGACACCGGCGACCGAACGCTCCGAAACAGGCCATCGACGCCCGGCACGATCTCTTCGATTTCATCGAGTACTGGCACGAGCCTCTCGTCGATCCGGTAGATATCGCCCTGAACCGGCCCCGCGGCGGGATCGAGCACCAGTCCGGGATAAGCGTCGAAGTCGTACAGCCGGCCATTAACCTGACCCGAGCCGATCAGCACCGGTGCGGCAATGCCGTGGCGCTCTGCCGCGCGGCGAATGTCGTTGCTCTCGCCCACTCGCAGCGTGCCGTAGACGAATACGTGTTGCATGCGTTTCAGCCTGTCCGTGAAGATTCAGCGCGCATTATGCCAAGTGCAAAAATAGCCGTTGCATCACGATGTGGCCGCTGGCAAAAATGTCCGCCGCGCGACTTCGAAGCTGAGCCCGCACGATGCCTTTAATATCTCGGTGGAGGAGCACCAAAAATCCATGTTCACGTCGACCGATCACCCGCTGCAACCGGAAGAAGTCGAGCATCTCGACATCCCGGCCGAGTCGTCGCCCACGCCCGCGCATCCCATTCGCGTGCGCTCGCGGCCGGTGCCAGCAGGTACCCGGATTGCCCGGCATACGCACGCGTGGGCGCAGGTTGCCTGCACGACACGAGGCGTATTGCGAATCGCAGCAGAAGGATCGACCTGGATGGTGCCGCCATCGCGCGCAATCTGGGTTCCGCCGAACGTGACGCATGAAGTGGTGATTGTGGAGGACGCGTTTTTGCGGACGTTGTATATAGACGAAAGCGTGGTGCCGCCGGGGCTGGATGCGTGTCGCGTAGTGGAAGTGTCGCCGCTGCTGCGCGAGGTGGCCGTGGCGCTCAACGACCTCACGATTTCACGCGAGCGCGAACGGCTGCTCGGCACGCTCGCACTCGATGAAATCACGCGCTCGCGGCCACTGCCCCTCTCCATCCCGATGCCCACCGATAAACGCCTGCTGGCTTTATGCGAAGCCGTGCTCGCCGACCCTGCTTCCGCAGATTCGCTCGAGCATTGGGCAACGCTTGCCGGCGCAAGCACGCGCACGATCGCGCGCTTATTCCGGCGTGAGCTTGGCGTAAGTTTTTCGCAATGGCGTCAGCAAGCCGTGCTCGCGCGGGCGATTCCATTGTTGAGCCAGGGCAGACCACTCGCGCAAGTCGCGTTGCTGCTCGGCTATCAAAGCCAGAGCGCTTTTTCCGCGATGTTCAGACGTGCGTTCGGCGAAAGTCCGCGAGCATTTTTTGTCCGCGATGGCGAGCCCCGAGACGATAGCCACGACCGCGCTCCGAGCGAGCGCCAGGACGTTAAAACGCCAAGACGCTAAACGCAGCGAACCATATGCCGGATTGCACCGAATTGCGCGAGGCGCGATCCCGCGGTTTTATAACCCATGCGGATATAGAGCCGGGCAGCGGGGTTATCGACGAATACACGCAACTGCGTCTCCGTCAACCCGCGCGCACGCGCCCAACGGTGAGCGGTATCGAGGAGAAATGTTCCTGCGCCCGTCCGGCGCCATCCTTCCACCACTTGTACGTCGCGGATGTGCAGCGACTGGTCCTCTTCCGTCACGCGCATCACGCCGATTGCCTGGCCGTCGCACTCGAGCACGAAGTTCTCCGATTCCCGCCAGCTACCCAGAAAAAGATCGCTGCGCCACACGAGATTGTGACGGCGGTAGTAGCCGTTCATGTTGTTGCGCGTGAGCGCCTCGGCGAACGAAAAATCGTCCATCGACGCCAGGCGCAACTGAAATGGCGAGAGAGCTTCGGTGGGATCGAGCATTGCGCGATGAAAGCACTGAATCAAGTCATCAACACTAAGTCAGGCGGCGCGCGCTGGCAATGGAGAGTTTTACGAGCGCACACATCCGATGATACGCACACTACACGCTCAAAAAGATAAAACGGAGACGGCGGGCACGGGAATGATCGGAAGAACCGAATGGGATGCAAATAGGAAATCAACGGACGCGAACGCAGACGAGGAAATGCGGGAGGTAAAACGCTAGACGAAAAAAATCCAGCTTAAGCTGGATTTTTCTTTTGCAACTTGTTGGCGGAGCGGACGGGACTCGAACCCGCGACCCCCGGCGTGACAGGCCGGTATTCTAACCAACTGAACTACCGCTCCACTTCTTTTCATCAGCTTGAGAGGTTGGTCGGCTCATCAAACTTGCAGCGCTTCTAGCAGCCGCCGATGTTTTGGCGTCCCCTAGGGGATTCGAACCCCTGTACTCACCGTGAAAGGGTGATGTCCTAGGCCTCTAGACGAAGGGGACATAAACTTTTCAGTTAATGTCTTTTAATCTACTTCGCTTAACTTCTGACCTATTTCTGATTAACTTCGATTAAAACTTTCTTAATCGCTTTGTTCGTTAATCTGTTTCGTTTCAGCTATCAGCGAAGAACGACATTATAAACAACTTTCTGATTCTTGTGAAGCTTTTTTTCCGATGCGCTGGCGTTTCAAAGTCTTCGTTTCCGTTCTGTGGTAAGCGGGATCGAAAATCCCCTGCAGACCTGCGCCACCAAAGGCTCCCGTGAATCACAAACCCCATCGGGTACGACTTGGGGTACATGATCTACGATTTGACGCTTTCCAGCAACATCTCGCTCTGAAACACCCTTGTGCAACCTGCCTCGGAAGTCACAGCAGCGAAGAACGCAATTATACGCAGCTCCCTTTTCACTGCGCAAGAATTTTCTGTCGCCGCCCCATCCTGGTCACGCAACGACGTTCAGACCGAAAAGAGGTAACCCCAGAAATCTGTACAGTCAGTTGAGTGGAATTGCTGGGATCTGAGATAGGCATACTGCCTGTAAAGGAAACCAGAAGATGAGGAAGAGACCCCGACGTGCGCATTCAGCGGGGTTCAAGGCAAAGGTGGCATTGGCAGCAGTGCGTGGCGAGCGCACGCTGGCTGAATTGGCGCAGCAGTTAGAGGTTCATCCGAACCAGATTACGGAATGGAAACGGCAGTTGCAAGAGCCGGCAGCCGATGTGTTCGGCGCGGCAAGCGCGCCCGCCAACGAGCCGCCGGTCGACCTGAAGACGCTGCACGCGAAGATCGGGCAATTGGCGCTGGAGAATGATTTTTTGCCCGGCGCGCTCGGCAAGGCAGGCTTGCTGAGCGCAAAGAAATGCTTGATCGTGCTCACTCGTTGCCGGTGTCCCGGCAGGTCAAGCTGGTCGGCATCAGCCGATCCAGTGCTTACTACGTGCCCAGTCCTGTCAGCGTCGCAGATCTGGCGCTCATGCGCCGCATCGATGCGTTGCACCTGAAGCATCCGTTTGCCGGCGCTCGCATGTTGATGCGCAAGATGGACATCGAAGCGCTGTACCGCAAGCCGAACACCAGCCGCAAACATCAGGCTCACACGATCTGGCCGTACTTGTTGCGCGATCGGAAAATCGAGCGCAGCAACCAGGTTTTTGCGTTGGCCACCACGTACATCCCAATGGCGCACAGCTTCGTCTATCTCACTGCGGCGATCGACTGAGCCACCCGCCGTGTTTTAGCGCATCGGGTGGCCATTACGATGGAAGCCGAGCATGCGGTTGCTGCACTCGAAGAAGCGTTCGCGAAGTATGGGCTGCCTGAGATCGTCAATACCGATCAAGGCAGCCAGTTCACCAGCACGGTCTTCATCAACGCCGTCCTCTCTAGTGGAATCGCTATATCGATGGACGGCAAGGGAAACTGGCGGGACAACGTGTTTATCGCTGCCCATTATCGAACGGCTCTGGCGCAGCGTGAAGTACGAAGAAGTGTCTTTGAAGGCCCATGAGTGCGTCGGCCAGGCAAGGAATACGCTAACTACCCGACGTGGTACAACCAGCAAAGGCCTCATTCAAGTCTGTCGGACAAGACCCCGGACGAAGCTTACTTCGCGATGCTGCCCGCGATTAAAACGGCAGCGTGACCACGCAGCATTCCACTTAAAAACCGGAAAAACTGTCCGAACGAACGGGGCCACCTCTGTGCCCTGCACTGCCAGCACTACTGGCATGGCCTGCATACGCGAGAGCATTTGCGAAATATGGGCGCCGAGCAGATCCTCGGTGTCCACCTGATCATTGTTGAAAAGCGGTGCACTGCACTGAGCTGTGGCCCACGAGGTGCCGGTGGAAACGAGCACTGGGGGCTGTGTGCCAATTCACGCGACGGTTGGACAAGGCGCTGCGTCAGGCGAGCATCACCCAACTGCGCCATGCCAAACTCGTCGCTCGCCCAGTCCTCAGCGTCGCCAGTATCAGGCAACGTCGTTCAACCATGTTGTCCGATGGCGAGCGAAAGTCAACATTGTCCGCGCTGGTTTACAACAAGCTGCGCGCGCTCAAGCAACAGTTGACCGAAGATGTGGCCAACCTCAAATTTTAAGTGGGAGACTGTGTCCGGCGATTCAGTGGGCCGCTCCATCGATGCCGAAAAATGCGTTGCGTTGCCTGTCGATACCAAGAAACGCTTTTCGGCTAGACTCCTTTGGAAGATCTTTTTAGTCCATCTGAAACCGGGGCCGACAACATGAGCTATGTCGTGGCAGTGATCGCGCCGGGCGCAATGGGAAGCGCCCTTGGCAAGCGACTTTTTGAAAACGGCGTGGAAGTACGCACATCATTGAAGGGCCGAAGCGACGCAGCAAGAGCGCGCGCTCAAATCCCACTGTCTGCCGGCTAGCAATTCTACTCGCTCATTTTATAAACAATCCTTAGTATATTGTCATTGAGCATCCCTCTCGTGTTACTGCGACACAACCGACGGCGGTTATCCGATTCCCGAATGGTCCGCCGAAAAGGCGATCGCGGTCATGAAGGCCGGCAACATCGAGACGATGATGCTCTCCGTGTCGTCGCCGAGCGTGGGTTTTCTGGACGAACGCAGCGCACGCGTGCGGCTTGCACGGACCATCAACAAGGACATTGCGCAGACGCTGCGCGAGCATCCCGGCCGCTTTGGCGGTTTCGCGACGTTACTGCTGCCGCACGCGTCTGAGTTGCTCACCGAGAGCGACCATGCCTTCGATGAACTCGGTCTCGACGGTGTCATTGTGGAGACCAACACCGATGGCGAATATCTCGGCGATCCATCGGTCGCGCCAATCCTCGCACTGATTCCTCAATGACGGCAGAAACTGTTTATCCGATTGATGGGTTATCGCTCGTCAATTGGGTCTTTATCATTTGAGGTTGAGTAACTCATTAATGGGATTTCCTGTGGAACAACAAGCAGCGCACTGGATAGACGGCGAATGGACCAGAAGCGGCACACGCCGTGCCAGCATGAACCCGGCGACCGGGGAGGCCTTCGCCACGTACTTCGATGGCGGCTTGGACGAGGCAAAGAACTCCGTAGCGGCAGCCCGGCGGACCTTTATCCAAAGCGACTGGAAGGTAGATGCAATGCGGCGGGCTACCGCGCTGGGCCACTTGGCTGATGCCTACGAACAACGCGCGCAAGACTTGATCGACTGCCTGGCGACGGAGAATGGAAAGCTGAAAGTCGAGGCTGGCTTTGAGGCAACCCAGATCGTGCGTGCCTTGCGTTTTGCCTCCGGCTTAGCCCTGCACACCTTCGGCAGAGTATCGGAGCCGCGCCCGGGAACGCAATCGATGGTGCTTCGACAGGCAGTTGGCGTGGCGGGATTGATCGTGCCGTGGAACTCGCCAGCCTTCCTGTTGATTCGCGCGTTGGCGCCCGCGCTAGCCGCCGGCTGCACCGCGGTCATCAAGTTGCCGGCCCAGGCTGCCCAGGCGGCGCAGCTTTCGGCGGAAATAATGGCAAGCGTCCCGGAGCTTCCCAAAGGAGCCGTCAACCTCTTTGTTGAAAGCGGTTCTGAAGGCGCGAAATTCCTCGTCGAATCACCCGATGTACCCGTGATCAGCTTCACCGGAAGCACCGCAACGGGGCGCGCTATTGCCGTGGCTGGTGCCGGTCGTTTCAAGCGGATCGGCCTTGAACTAGGGGGGAAAACACCGCACTTGGTCTTTGATGATGCCGACATTGAGGCGGCCTTGCCAACCATCGTGGCATCGTCCACCGTTTTCGCGGGCCAGTTCTGTGTAACAGGCAGCCGGATTCTCGTGCAGCGCGGCATTGCCGAGAAATTCAAGGAACAGCTAGCACAAAGGCTGGCGGCAGTACGGCCAGGCGCAGCGTCCGATTCGTCCAGCCAGATGGGACCGCTCATCGACCGTCAGGCGGTCGAACGCGTCGAGCACATGGTCACGGCGGCGCTGTCCGAAGGCGCTACAGCCGTTGTCCGCGGTGGTCCAATTACCGATGGACCGCTGGCGGCCGGTGCTTTCTATCGCCCGGCGCTGCTGGAAGTGCCTGCATCCGGCCTGGCGATCTCGCGCGAGGAAGTGTTCGGTCCGGTGCAGACATTGCAGGTATTCGATACGGAAGACCAGGCCGTCACCATGGCAAATGACAGCGAATACGGGCTGAGCGCGTGCATCTGGACGCGCGATGCTGACCGCCCCATTCGCGTCGCTCGCCAACTCGACGCGGGCCACATCTGCATCAACGAATGGGCTGGCATGCAGGTTGAGTTCGAGGAAGGTGGCTTCAAGAATAGCGGGCAAGGCCGGCTCGGCGGTCTGGCCGGTATCGATGACTTCATGGAGTACAAGCAGGTGCTACAGGTTTTCCGCCGCGGGTGATGCAACGCAGGCGGTAGACGACATGCCTATGGACGGCCGTCGAGCCGCCCCCCGCATCGCTCGCGCTATCGGTGCTCGGCGGTTGAGAAGCTAGCGACAGTCAGGAATCGCTCCGCGTGTCCCAGTACGGTGGCGAACCGAAGCGTTCGATCAGGAAATCGACGAACGCACGCACCTTCTTCGACGAGCGGCGGTTAGGCTGGTACACCGCATAAATGGCCCCGCCCGCTCCGCTCATGCTTCGCTCCCATTCGGGCAGGACGACGTGCAGCCGTCCCGCCTCGATATCGGCGTCAACGAGCCAGCTCGGCATCATGATCAGGCCCATGCCGCCGATCGCAGCTTCCCGTAGTACCTCGGAGTTATTCGCGCGCACGCTGCCGCTGACGCGAACTGTCTCGTCAGAGCGGCCCGAAAATCGCCAGATGCTGCTGCCCTGGGCGTAGGAGAAAGTCAGGCAATTGTGGGAAGCAAGGTCTACAGGCGACTGGGGCATGCCGCGCTCGCTGAGATAGTCCGGACTCGCGCAGACCAGCCTGCGGTGAGGCGCCATGCCGCCCCTGAAGGGCACGCCCTAGATCGAGAGGCTCAATCGCGCCTAAAACTTGTCGCCTTGCGGTCAGTTCCTGATCGCCACGTCGTGTTGATACTTGGCATGCGCGGTTTCCGCGATCCTGAGCGCACGCAAGCGTTCTTATCGAGCTTCGGTCCGATTTAGCGGCCAGTACGCTCGCGGTGATCAGACCGACACCGGGAATCGATAGTAGACGTTGGCCGAGGCCATCGTCGTCGAGCCGGCGTATCAACTCCTTCTCGATCGCGCAAGTAGAGATACGCGACGCGCCTCTGCCAAACCAGCGGAAGTATTCCTGTGCGAAGCGTCAGTGTGCCGCCTCTCGCAAACCACGCACACGGTAGGCGGAAACCGGTTCAGTCTGCCCGCTCCCCCAGCTATGCCGGATATACGTGACGACATCGGCCACTTCCTGGTCACTGAGTGTTCCGCGATAGGCCGGCATCGGATACGGCGCCGGCACACCCTGGATCGTCAGGGCGTCGGCCCCGTTCAGCACAACATTGATCAGCGACGACGGATCGTCCTCCAGTACGTTCGGATTGCCAGCCAGCGGTGCCAGCAGCGGCGCATAGCCTTGTCCTGTCACGCCATGACAGTGCAGGCAGTAGGTCGTGTAGGTCGCCGCGCCAGGGTGGCCCCCGGTCATCGCAGGCGCCATTGCTCCCGTCGTGCTGCCGTCGTAAGGTGCGCCAGCGCCACGCGTTGACCCGAGCGACTTCAGGTAGCGCGCGATCGCGGCCCGATCCGCATCGCTCAGATATTGCGTGCTGTGATTGATCACGTCCGTCATCGGCCCGAAGGCAGTCGCATGTCCATTGGCACCGGTCTTCAGGAACAACGCCACGTCTTCCTCGCTCCAGCGGCCGAGCCCGGTGTTGCTGTCGCCCGTCAGGTTCGACGCGAACCACCCGTCGAGGGCGGAACCGCCAAGGAATGCCACACCGCGCTCATTGAGCGCCGTCTCCTGGAATGCGAGGCCGCGCGCGGTATGGCACGCACCGCAGTGGCCGAGCGTCTGGACAAGATAAGCGCCACGATTCCATTGCACATCCTTGGCCGGAACTTCCTGATAAGGCGCGTCATCGACGAACAGCAGATTCCAGAACTTCAGCGGCCAGCGCGCATTCAGCGGCCACGGAATGTCCGGCTTGCGGTTCGGCTGGCTTACCGGCTGGACGCCGTACATGAAGTACGCGTACAGCGCATGGATGTCGGCGTCGCTCGTCCGCGCGAACGACGGGTACGGCATCGCCGGATAGAGATTGTGACCGTCCTGTGCGACACCCTTTCGCATTGCGGCGGCGAAGTCCGCTTCCGAGTAGCGCCCGATACCGGTGCCGTTGTCCGGTGTGATATTGGTCGAATAGATCCGCCCCATTGGCGTATTCATCGGCAGGCCGCCCGAGAACGGCTTGCCGCGTGCCGCGGTGTGGCAGGCAATGCAGTCGCCGGCCTTCGCGAGATATCCGCCACGCGCGATCAGGTTGGCGTCCGTCTTAGCGGCTGGAACTGCGCTGGCTGATACGGACAGCGCCAGCAGCGCTGCCCCGACCGCGATAGAGGCGAAACGGGACACGCCCGTAGCGAGAGTCGAACGCTTCATGATCATGCCCCTCATGCCGCGTTGAGCTGGTTGCCGACCGGCAGCGTACGCAGACGCTTGCCGGTCGCCGCGAAGATCGCATTGGTCACCGCCGGTGCCACCACTGCGGTACCAGGCTCGCCGATACCGCCCGACGCGTCGGTACTTTTCACGATATGCACCTCGATCTTCGGTGCCTCGTGTATCCGCAGCATCCGGTAGTCGTTGAAGTTCCCCTGCTCGACCCGCCCGTCCTTGAGGGTGATCTCACCATGCAGCGCCGCGGTGATCCCGAAGATCAGACCGCCCTGCATCTGCGCCTCGATTGTGTCGGGGTTTATCACCTGTCCGCAGTCGACCACGCAGACCACACGGTCGACGCCTACCTTGCCGTCGATCACGGTGACCTCCGCCACCGCGCAGAAAAAGCTGCCGAATGCGCTCATCACCGACACGCCCCGCCCCGCGTGGGTGCCCAGCGGCCGGCCCCAGCCCGACACCCGTTGCGCCACCTCCAGCACGTTCTTCGTGCGCGGAGACTTGTCGAGCAGCGCGAGCCGATAGGCGACAGGGTCCACCTTCGCCAGTTCCGCCAGTTCGTCGATGAAGCTTTCGGTCACGAACGTGCTGCGCATCGGGCCGACACCACGCCAGAAACCGGTCTGTATACCGCGCGGCTCCTGCCGCACATAGTCCACCTTCTGATTCGGCAGATCGTACGGAAGGTCCGACGCGACTTCGATCGCGTCGAAATCCAGGTTGTTTCTGAAGAGTGGTGGAGCGAAACGCGCGACGACCGACGAGCCGACCACACGATGCGTCCAGGCCACAGGTTTCCCGTGAGCATCCAGGCCGGCCGAGATCCGGTCGTAGTAGCACGGCCGGTAAAGGTCGTGCTGGATGTCCTGTTCGCGCGTCCACGTCATCTTGACCGGCGCGTCGACGTGCCGGCCGATGAGCAGTGCCTGTGCGACCGTGTCGGGTTCAAGCCGGCGACCGAAGCCACCGCCGAGCAGATGGTTGTGCAACGTAATCTTCTCCGCCGGCAGACCGGTGACGGCCATCGCCGCGCCCATCGCCCGCGTCGGACTCTGGGTCCCGACCCAGATATCGCACGCGTCAGCACGCACGTGAACCGTGCAGTTCATCGGTTCCATCGGCGCGTGCGCAAGGAACGGCTGCCGGTAAACGGCATCCAGCTTCTTTGCCGCGCCGCGAAACGCGTGTTCAACGTCACCCTGATGGCGCGCAACTGCGCCGTCCCGATGCGACGCCTGCTCAAGGTCATCGAACAGCATTTGGGACGACAGGTTTGCGTTTGCGCCTTCGTCCCATTCGATCCCGAGCGCGGCCGCACCGCGCATCGCCGCCCACGTGTGCTCGCCAATCACCGCGACTGCATTGTCGAGTTGCACCACCTGGCGCACACCTGGCATGCGACGGGTGGTCGTGTCATCGACATGCGCCACCTTGCCGCCAGCGACCGGACAATTCACCACTGCGGCGTACAGCATCCCCGGCACCTGAACGTCGATGCCGAACTTCGCCGTACCGTTGGCCTTCTCGGTTGAATCCAGCCGATGCGCCCGCGTCCCGATGAGCCTGAAATCCTGAGGTTTTTTCAGCGCGACACCCGACACCAGCGCGTCGGTCACCGGCCCCTTCGCGGCCGCGTCGACAAGTGCGCCATAGGCGAGCCGGCGACCGCTTGCAGGGTGGATGACCATACCCGCCTCGGCATGACACGACGCCGGGTCCACGCTCCATTGCCGCGCCGCCGCGTTGACCAGCAGCGTGCGCGCGACCGCGCCAGCCCGGCGCATGCGCTCCGAACTCGAGCGCACCGACATCGACAGGCCGGTGGTCTGTTCGTGCATCAACGGATCGGTATAAAGATCGGGATTGGCCGGTGCATGTTCGAGCGTGACCTGCGACAGCGGCACCTCCAACTCTTCAGCGATCAGCATCGGGAAGGCGGTGTAGATGCCCTGCCCCATCTCCACCTTCATCATCACGAGCCGGACCTGGCCCGTGTGGTCGATACGCACGAATGCGTTCGGCGCGAATCCGCTGTCGTGCGGCACCCGTTGCACGGCCTTGCCCGCTCGCCGCTCCTCGCCATGGCCGCTCACGCTGAAGCCGAGCAGCAGCCCGCCCCCGGCAACCGCACTCACGGCAAGGCCCAGCTTCAGGAACTGGCGGCGTGCCAGCGGATCCCTGTCCGGTAGCGCCGGTTGCCGGCGCTCGTCCAATGATTGACGCGTCATCTCATACCTCCCGCGCCGCACGATGGATCGCTGCACGAACCCGCACGTAGGTACCGCAGCGGCAGACGTTGCCCGCCATCGCATCATCGATGTCGCCATCGGTCGGACTCGGGTTCGCCGCGATCAGTGCCGCCGCCGACATCACCTGGCCCGACTGACAGTACCCGCACTGCACGACGTCAAGATCCGCCCATGCCTGCTGGACCTTCCGGCCCGCCGGCGTATCTCCGATCGCTTCGATCGTCGTGACGCGGCGGGTGCCCACCTGGGAAACCGGCGTCACGCATGCGCGCGCCTGCTCCCCGTCAAGATGCACTGTACATGCGCCGCACTGCGCGATTCCGCAGCCGAATTTCGTTCCGGTCAAGCCGACCACATCCCGCAACACCCACAGCAGTGGCATGTCCGGGGGAGCGTCGACAGTGCAATCCTGTCCATTGATATTGAGCGTGATCATCTGTCGATTCTTGTTGGAAAATCAGGTGTGGGGAATTCGCTGCGGGGAGCAGCGGTACAGGCATACGAGCCAAAACAGGGGCTGCAAACCAGCAGGCCGCGGCGTGTAAAGCCGGGCGTTCATCAAGACTGAAACACCATTCGCAGTCCTGATCCAGAGGGCCCACCGGTTCGACCGGCGGGCCATCCTCAACCGATCAACCGTTGACCTTCGGCGAGAGCAGATCCTGCAGACCGATCGCGTAGTACATCTCGCGGCGCATCCGGTCCGCCACGCCGTTCACGATCTCCGCGCCGTCCTGCGACGGATCCACGTGCACGCGGAAAGGCCGCTTGCCGAACGGCAAACCCACTACGCGAACGATCTCCGCGGCGACCTCCGTCGGATCCGCATCCGCCGGCTCCAGGCTTGCCAGCCCCTTCAGCGCCTGATCCGTCACGCCCGCATACGGACCATTCTCGTATTCCGCCGCGATGTGCGCATCGGCCGGCTTGCCCGAGTGCGCGAAGTGGTTCGTGCCCTTGGTGAACGCGCCCGGCACCATGATCGTCGTCTCGATGCCCCAGCGCGCCAGCTCCGTCGAGTACGACACCGCGAGCGCATCCATCGCCGCCTTCGCCGCGAAATACGGTGCGAGGAACGGCGGCGTACCGCCGCGCGTGGACGACGAGCCGACCCACACCAGCAGCCCCTTGCCCTGCTTGCGCAGATGCGGCAGCGCCGCACGGTTCACACGCTGCGCGCCGAGCACATTGACGTCGTACTGCTGGATCATTTGCTCGGGCGTAAACGCCTCGGCCGGGCCGAACACCATGTGACCGGCGTTGTGCACGATCACATCGAGATGGCCGGAGTCCTTCAGGATGTGCGCAATGCCGGCGGCAACCGACGCCTCGGACTGCACATCCAGTTCGACCGTGCGCAGATCGAGCGATTTTTCCTTCGACCACTGCGCGATTTCCGCGACGCGAGGCGCGTTACGGCCCTGCGTTTCGCGCATCGACGCGTAGACGGTATGGCCCGCTTCGGCCAGCGCGCGGGCCGTCATTAAACCAAAACCGGATGATGCGCCAGTCACGAGAATGCTGTACGTCATGAGGTATCTCCTATATTCAATGTCCGACTTCAATGTCCGACTACGGGTTGCGAAGGCTGAACTACCTGGACCCGGCCTGTTCCGCTGCGATCGCCGAAAATCGACCGGTAGTAGTCGATCCCGCTATCCAGATGTGTACGGAATCCGAACTTTTGGTCCAGCATGGCCAGCATGTCGGCACGCTCGATGCGCATCACATAGCTGTGCTCGTTCGTCACGAGCACACAGGACTCGCCATGACCCTCGGCGGCACTGAACCACTTGCCCGGGTCGGCATGGCCGCTCCTGAACGTGCGGCCGGCATGCTCGACCTGCCAACCGCCGTCGAGCAGGATCCAGTACGGCGCATTCGGCTCGACACTGTGATCGCACGTTGCGATCACGGCACCGGCGTCTGCTTCCCACTCGTGCGAGTGGTCGATCGCCCACTGCAGCTGCGCCGTGGACAGCGCAGTGAAAAACGGCGTATGTCGCAGCAGGGGCAAATACGTAATAGAGGGTCTCATAGTCATCTTCTGCGCAGCATCCGGCTCCCGCTTTCCGCCACATGATGCCAATCCCAATACTGCGATCAGCGTGAGGATGGAGGCCGAGAGACGCTGGCGCCAACGCGCCGCGCCTCCCGGAGCCTGAGGGGTTACCATGTCAGGTTCCACCATCGGCTCGACGGTACCTCAGGCAATGCCGCCGTTGGCACGCAGCACCTGACCGTTCACCCATGCGCCATCCGGGCCGGCAAGGAACGCCACCGCGTTCGCGATGTCTTCCGGTTGCCCCAGACGTTCGAGCGGCGGCATCTTCGAGAACTGCGCGATCTGCTCTTCGGTCTTGCCGTTCAGGAACAGATCCGTTGCCACCGGACCCGGCGCCACGCAGTTCACCGTAATGCGACGGCCGCGCAGTTCCTTCGCGAACACGCGCGAGAACGCTTCCACCGCCGCCTTCGTGCCGTTGTAAATCGAGTAGCCCGGCAGGTTCAGCGCGAGTGTCGTGCTCGACAGGTTGATGATCCGTCCACCATCGTTCAGGCGTGTCGCCGCTTCGCGCAGCATGTTGAATACGCCGCCGACATTGATCGCGAACGTCTGCGCGAACAGCTCGTCGCTCGTCTGCGCGAGCGGCACGGTCTTCAGGATGCCCGCGTTGTTGACCACCACATCGACCTTGCCAAGCTGCTGCTCGACCGTTTCGAACAGACGGCGCACGTCGTCGACCTTCGAGACGTCGCCCTGAACCGCCACCGCCTTGCCACCGGCCTGTGCCAGTTCGGCGACGAGCTTGTCTGCCTCGGCGGAGCTCGACGCATAGTTGACCGCGACCGCGAAACCGTCACGGACGAGACGACGCGCGATGTTTGCGCCGATACCACGGGAAGCGCCGGTCACGATCGCGACGCCGGATTGATTTGCTGCACTCATCGAAAATCTCCTGTTCAGGTTTAAGCCTGAGCAGGATGATGACTGACCTCGCGGCAAAGATAATTAGCGATGTTTTTGCATCACTATTTCATTTGCTTCAACTATTGACCGTGTAAGCGTCTCATGGACTGTTCCCAGGAAATGCGGGCGTTCGTCCGGACCGGAGCGCAGCTGATATCCGCTTCAAGGGCGAGCCATACCCGTAAACACCTATACAAAAAACCCGTATTTTGATAATAATCAAAATATATTTGTGCGAACTTCGCGATATACCAGAGAAATAGAGGATGACGCACTTCGTTACCGTTTCCACGACAACGATCCCGCCCGAAGGGCAGGCGACCGTATGGGCTCGTGCGATTGATGAACGCTTCAGCGAGCGCTTCGGTGAAGCAGGTCGCCTTACAGCGGAAAACGAGCCCTTCACAGGTAGGATCGGTTACGCCCGTATCGGACAAATCCAGCTATGCCGACTCGTCGCGCAAGGGCATCGGGTAGAAAACGCACCGCGAAACAGGAGTATTCACGCCAGCCACTACAAGATCACCATCCAGCTTGAGGGCAACTCCGACTTTGAGCAGGACGGATTGAGGGCAAGGCTGTCCCCCGGGCAGTGGGCCATCTACGATACAGCGAGGCCCTATCTGATGAGTGCGGCTCATTCGATTCACGTCGCCATCGCCACTATCCCGAAGGAACTCGTTCGCCTCACGCTCGCCGAGCGTTGCGCGCTCGTGCGGCCCCTGACATCCCTCAGCGGCGCGGGTCGTCAACTTCGCCAGTACATCGTTGATCGCCTGAACGAACTCGAAATCTCGGCAGGATGTGGCGCGGTCGAAACCGCCTCGTCAATCGAATGGGAACTGGCGAGCCAGATCAGGGTTGCCCTGCAGGACCAGATTGCCGAAACAAGAAAGAATCTGCACCCCAGGATGCTGCGCGCCCGCATCGTGGAATACATCGAACAAAACCTGTCCGATCCGGAACTGACCGTCGACCGGATCGCACACGATCTGCGATGCTCGAAACGCTACCTGCATACGGTATTTGACACCGAGGACAACACCCTCGGGCGCTACATTCTGCAACTACGACTCACGAACGTCTGTCGTACCTTCAGCAATCCATCACTTCAGAGGTGCTCGATTACCGAGCTTGCGATGAGGTGGGGCTTCGTCAGCCCCGGCCATTTCAGCCGAACCTTCAAGGAATCGTTCGGCATCACGCCCCGCGACTACAGGGCTAGCGTGACTCAGTCGAGACCCGCCGACTGACACAGGATATGTGCCGCCATCCCGCCGTCGCACGGGATGTTCACGCCACGTATCCAGCGGCTGCCCTCGCCGCATAGAAACGCCACGAGAGGCGCGATATCCTCCGCTTGCCCTGCCCGCTCCAGGAGACGCATATCCTCCTCGGCACGCTCGCCGAGCGTCTGCAGGAAATCCTGGTGAATCGGCGTCTCAACCGGCCCAGGGCTCACCGCATTCATGCGGATCCCGCGCGCCCGCCACTGCCAGCGCATCTGCAGCGTCCACGCAATCAAGGCTTCCTTCGACAGGAAATACGCGCGCGCATCATCGACCCCGTGTTGCGTGCAGAACGCCGCGACATCGTCCAGGCTGTTGACGTCGAGCAAGGCACGGACCTGGTCGACCTGCCCGGCCCAACCGAAACCGGCCAGTGAGCCCAGATTGACGATCGACGCGCCTTCGTTGAGCTTCGGCAGCAGCGACAGTGTCAAGCGACGCAGTCCCACGAAATTCACCTGCAGCACCAGCACATCGCCCCTGGTCGGCGGCAAACCCGCGATATTGCACAGCGCGTCCACTCTGCCTTGAATGTCTCCCACAACCGCATCGATCGATTCCGCGCGAGAAAGATCGGCACGAATGAACTGATCGCACAAGCCGGCCGGCGGCTCGTTCCGATCGACCGCGATTACGCGCGCGCCCAAGGATTTCGCTTCGGCGGCGCATGCCGCGCCGATGCCCGAAGCGGCTCCAGTTATCACGATGGTCTTGCCTTGCAACAACGACATGCTCGTTCTCTCCATGAATCGTCCTAGCTTGAATAGCCCTGACTGTAGTGACCTTCAAGGCGCTGCACACCGGCGCCCGATGCATCGACTCTATTCGTAGAACGAGGCTCGGTCTTACCTGAAAGTGCAGTGTTCTCTAAGGGAGTTCCCCTACATCGGAATTGCACTGTCAGGCAAGAGATCCATCGTCCGCTCCCGTAAATTCGGCGCCACAGTGTTTTTCATGGAGACACGTATCTTGAGATCTATTCAGTTGCTCATCGGCGGCCGCACTCAGCCCGCCGTATCCGGTGCCACCTTTGCGCGCGTCAACCCGCAATCGAATCAAACCGTCACCCAAGCCGCCGCGGCTGGCGTGGCCGACGCGCGGCTCGCCGCCGACGCCGCTGAAACCGCGTTTGCCCAATGGTCGCAAACCGGCCCGTCTGAGCGCCGCGCCAAGCTATTGCGTGCAGCCGACCTGATGGAACAGCAGCAAAGCCAGTTCGTCGAGATCATGCAGGCGGAAACCGGCGCGACGCGCGTCTGGGCCGAGCACAATGTCTTCGCAGCGGCCGCGATCCTGCGCGAAGCCGCGAGCATGACTACCCAGATGAGCGGCGAAGTCATTCCCTCCGACGAGGCCCGCCTGTCGCTAGCCGTACGCCAACCGGCCGGTGTGGTGCTCGGCATCGCGCCGTGGAACGCGCCGATCGTGCTCGGCACGCGAGCCATCGCGATGCCGCTGGCCTGCGGCAACACGGTGGTGCTGAAGGCCTCAGAACTGTGCCCTGCGACACACGCAAAAATCGCCGAGGTGCTGGTCGAGGCCGGCCTCGGCGGTGGCGTGGTCAACCTGATCACCCATGCGCCCGCTGCAGCCGGTGAAGTGGTCGGCGCCCTGATCGAGCATCCGGCGGTTCGGCGCATCAACTTCACGGGTTCCACCCGCGTCGGCCAACTGATCGCCGAGCAGGCCGCCCGCGTGCTCAAGCCGGTCCTGCTCGAACTGGGCGGGAAATCGCCGCTGATCGTGCTCGACGATGCCGACGTGGACCGCGCCGTTCAAGCCGCGGCATTCGGTGCGTTCTTCAATCAAGGGCAAATCTGCATGTCGACCGAGCGGATTGTCGTCACGCCCGGCATCGCCATCGAGTTCGTGCGGCGCCTGG
>NZ_AEJF01000203.1 GCF_001028175.1 Caballeronia mineralivorans PML1(12) | reverse complement strand
CGCCGCTCGGCGCACTGGCCAGCGCGGCGTCCGGCGCGCGCCTCAACGAGCTGATCGACGATGCGCTGTGCAAGGGCGCCACCCTGGTTGCCGGTGGCAAGGCCGAAGGCGTGTATATGCCGGCAACGGTGCTCGACAGCGTCACCGCAGACATGGACATCTACCACGAAGAAACCTTCGGCCCGATCGTCTGCGTGATGCGCGCCGATCACGACGACCATGCGGTGACGCTCGCCAACGACACCGTCTTCGGTTTGTCCGCCGCGGTCTTCAGCCAGAACATCGAGCGAGCGTTCTCGGTCACGAAACGCATCCGCTCAGGTATCTGCCACATCAACGGCGCGACCGTCAGCGACGAGCCGCAGATGCCGTTTGGCGGCACCGGCCGCAGCGGTTACGGCCGCTTTGGCGGCAAGGCCGGGATTGCGGAGTTCACCGAACTGCGCTGGATCACAGTGGCGTCCGGCGCGCCGCACTTCCCGATCTGATAAGCAGATCGCCACCGGGCGAACACGCTATCGAGCGTTCGCCCGGCACAAAATCAAGCAAGGAGATAAAAGATGAGTATTCAAGCAACCGACGCACGTGCGCATGCGCTGCAGGCGGGATGGACCCGCTTCGATCACGGCGCCTTCGAATGCACAGTCGTCACCGATGGTCTCCTGCATCTCGGGCCACCACGCAGCACGTTTCCGAAGGCCGATGTCGAGGAGCTCGATGATCTGCTGATCCGGGCCTTCCTGCCCACCGAATCGATCGCGCTCGATCAGAACATCCTGCTCGTCAACACGGGCGAACAACTGATCCTGTTCGACACCGGCGTCGGCATCAATGCCGAGCTCGGCGTCAAGACCTTCGGGCCGCTAACCGGCCAGGCGATCGCCAATATGCGCGCTGCCGGCATCGAACGCGAAGCGATCGACATCGTGGCGCTCACGCATACACACCCGGACCACTGCTGGGGGCTGGTCGACGACAACGACCGCAAGCTGTTCCCGAACGCGCGCATCGTAGTGAGCCGCGCCGACGTCGACTACTGGACCAATCTCGACAACATCCAGGCGTCGATGTCCGACCATATGAAGGACCACTTCTACGGCGCGCACAAGAACCTCGCACCCTACCGCGACGTCATCAGCTTCATCGAGGACGGCCAGGAAATCGTGCCCGGCATCCGCGCGCACGCCACGCCGGGCCACAGCCCCGGCCATACGATCTATGAAATTTCCAGCGAAGGCCAGACGCTCGTGTGCTGGGGCGATCTGTGCCATCACCAGGTGCTGCTGCTGCAGCGCCCCGACTGGGCGTTCCTGTTCGATTACGACAGTTCCGCCGCGGCGGCCACGCGTGTCAAGGTGCTCGACTGGATCGAAAAAAGCGCATACCAGGTGCTGTCCTATCACTTCCCGTTCCCAGGACGCGGCCATCTGCGACGCAACGGCGGCGGGTACGACTGGCTGCCCTCGCCGATCCAGCTCGAACGCGCCTGAGCACTTTTGAGCGCGCCCCCATCCACCCGAGGTCTATCGCACCATGAACACAGCCTATCGTTGCACCTGCGGCCTGATCGACGTACACGCCCACTGCCTGCCGCCCGCCTACCGCAAAGCGCTCGACGAAGCCGGCCTCGCCACGCTCGATGGCGGTTATCCGGTTCCGGAATGGACGCCGGAAAGAGCCACCGCGGTGATGGCGGAAAACGGCATCGACACCATGATGCTGTCGGTGTCCTCGCCGAGCGTCGGGTTCCTGCCCACCCGTGAAGCGCGCGTGCGCCTCGCGCGCACCATCAACGAAGATATCGCGCAGTTGCGGCGCGATCACCCCGGCCGCTTCGGCGGGTTCATGACCTTGCCGTTGCCGTATGTCGCCGAATCGCTGGCCGAGATCGACTACGCCTTCGACCAGCTCGATCTCGACGGCATCGTCATCGAAACCAATAGCGACGGCAAATATCTCGGCGACCCGTCGCTCGCGCCGATCTTCGACCGGCTCAACGAACGTCAGGCCACCATCTTCCTACATCCGACCGCGCCGGCCTGCTTCTCGGCGGTCGGCCTCGGACGGCCCGCGCCACTCTTCGAATTCCCGTGCGACACAGCGCGTACGGTGATCGACCTGGTGTTCTCGAACACCTTCAAGCGGTGCCCCGACATCAAGCTGATCCTGCCGCACGCGGGCGGCGTCCTGCCGGCGATCGCGCACCGGATCGCGCTGCTGTCGCCGATGCCCGTCATGAAACCGCACCCCAAGGCATCGGAAGAAGTCATTGCCGAATTCAAGGGTTTGTATTACGACCTCGCGATGTCCGCGAATCAGCCGGGTTTCGACGTGCTGCGCACGCTCGCGCCGATCTCGCAGATCCTCATCGGGACGGATTACCCGTTCCAGCCGGCCGCCAACGTGGCACGCAATATCGACAGCTTCCGCCGCCTCGAAGGCATCGATGCAAACGAGCACGAGGCGATCGCGCGCAATAACGCATTGCGCCTGTTTCCGCGTTTCGCGGCGAGCTGACGCGTTGCGTTCTTAAGCCGTATCCGCCGTTCCTTGAAGTTGAAGTATCCGCTGCGCCAGGATCGCTCCCGGCGTCGCGGAGGGTTTGTTGCGCCTGCGGCAGCCCGACACCGTACGAATGACGTCCCTCGGCGCGCCATTCGCATGGCAGAAAAAGCGGCCTCAATAGCCGATCCAAAAACATAGGAGACAACCATGAATACCGTACTGGCGGACGACCTCATTGACGATCGGCCCTTCGGCCTGTTCCAGGCCGGCATCTTCGCCATCTGCTTCCTGATCGCCCTGATGGACGGCGCCAACGTCCAGATTATGGGTCTGAGCGCACCCCTCATGGCCGTCGATCTGAAACTCACGCCGGCCCAGCTCGGCCCGCTCTTCGCCGGCTCCGAATTCGGCTTTATGATCGGCGCGCTGTTGCTCGGCCCGCTCGCGGACCGGATCGGCCGCAAGACCGTCCTGGTTGCCTGTTCCTGGCTGTTCGGGCTGGCCTCGCTCGGCACGGTTGCTGCGCCCGGATTTGCGGCGCTGCTCACGCTGCGCGTCGTGACCGGTATCGGGCTCGGCGGCGCGGCGCCATGCCTGGTGAGCCTCGCGACTGAATACGTGGCGCGGCGCTACCGCGGACGGGTAGCATCGCTGCTCTGGGCCGCGATACCGGCCGGCGGGGTCATTGCCGGCCTCGCCGCAAGCGTCGTGATTCCTCAATACGGTTGGAAGTCGATGTTCTACCTGAGCGGCATCGTGCCTATCGTCGCCGCGGTCCTCGTGCTGCTCTTCGTTCCCGAATCGGTGCGGCTGCTGATCCTGTCCAACGCGCCGCAGCAGCGTATCGAGCGCATCATCAGGCGGCTCGCTCCGTCGCGTTCGTACGGAGGCACGTTGCGTTACGTCACGCACGAGCATCAGGAAAAGGGGCTGCCGGTCAAACATCTCTTCATGGATGGCCGCGCGCCGTTCACCGCGTTGCTCTGGCTTGCCTTCTTCCTCAACTTCCTCGCCCTGATCGCGACCCTGGCCTGGACCAGCACGCTGCTGCGCAGCGCGGCCATGCCAGTGGCCGATGCCGCGACGGTGATCGCCTGGAACAACGTGGGCGGCACGATCGGCGTCGCCATCGCTGGTGCCGTGATGGAACGGCTCGGCACCTATCGCTTCCTTGCACTGATCTACACCGTGGGCGCGATCGCGCTGGCTTTGACCGGAATCTGCGCGCCGCACACCGCGTCGGTCGCGCTGTGCTCAGGCTTGACCGGCTTGTTCGTGGGCGGCGCCACCTCGGGTTTGATCGCGATTGCGACGATCGCCTATCCGACCGCGATCCGCTCGACCGGTGTGGGCTGGGGACTTGCGGCCGGACGTTTCGGCGGTGCATCCGGCCCGGTCGTGGTCGGAGCCTTGGTTGCCGCCGGGTTTTCGGTAGCCCAGACCTTCGTCGTGGTCGCTGCGCCCGTGCTCGGCGCAGCACTGGTGATGCTGATGATGGGACGTCTCAACACCGTGCATGCAACTGATCGCGCCGAATTCGTCGCGCATTGAAGGCGTGCCTTGAAGTCAGACATTGAGGCCACGCTTTGAATCAAGGCCAGGGGCCGCGTCCCCTGGCTAGCACCGATCGAACAAAAACAAGCGGTACCCAGGAGACAAGCATGTTCAAGCGAACCCTACTCATTTGCACCGCGCTGCTCGCATGCGGCCCCGCATCGGCGCAGAGCAGCATGACCATCTTCGGCATGATGGATGCCGGCATCACGTACGTGAACAATTCAGGCGGGAAAAACAAATTCTTCTTCGACGACGGCAATTATTATCCAAACATGCTGGGCTTCCTCGGGCAGGAAGATCTTGGCGGCGGAGCCAAGGCCGTGTTCGAACTCGTGAATCAGTTTTCACTCGCCAACGGCTCGACCATTCCTAATGCAGACGGGCTCTTCAACCGGACAGCCTACGTGGGCCTCGAAAGCGGCACGCTCGGCCGACTGACGTTCGGTACGCAGTACGACTTCATGAAAGACCAGTTGCTCGAGTACGACGCGTCGCTCTATACAGGCGGTTTCTACAATTTCCGCGACGGTCCGTTTCAGGCGCTGAACATCCCCAACAACGCTACCGGATCATGGGATTTCGATCGCGTCGGCGGATCCTCGCGTGTGCCCAACTCCGTCAGGTACCGGTCCATTAACTATGGCGGATTTTCATTTGGCCTGATGTACGGCTTCGGCAACGTCGCCGGCGCCGTATCGACCGATAACACGGTCAGCGCAGCACTGGAATACAAGCATGGCGGGTTCGGCATCGCCGCGGCCTACACCGACGTCAAATACCCGGAAATGGATAACGGCCATGAGGGGATTCGCAACTGGGGAGTCGGCACAAAGTACGACACCGGCAAAGTCCTCGCCAATGTTCTCTACACCAACACCCGGAACACGCTCACGGGCGCAGACATCAACGCGATACAGCTAGGAGCGAACTGGCGTATCACCCCGGAATGGTCGCTCGGTGGGGATTACCAATACATGAAGGGAAACGCTGAACTCTCCAGTAACAAGGCCCATGAAGTGACAGCATCGGTGATGTACTGGCTGTCGAAGCGGACAAACCTGTACGCGGAGGGCATATACCAACGCGCGATCGGCGGAAACGGTCCGGCAACCGCATGGATCAACGGATTACTCGCGCCGTCCAGCACCGGCTCGCAGGTCCTGGCGCGAATCGGAATGGCGACCACCTTCTAGGCTCTGTTTACGTTCGCTGAAAGCTTGAGATTACCCACATCTCAAACAGAAATTCTGTTAACCTTTAAATATTTAGGATACCTATATTAATAATGACAAGAAGAGATCGAGCAGACGATGAATCATGGCTGGATCGCGAGATTGAAGGGAGCGAATTTCAGGACGTGCGGCTTCGCAAGCGGTTTGCAATGCTGCTCGAGCGATTATGGAAGGGTATGGGTCAGACCATTCCGCTAGCGTACCAGGATTGGGCCAATACCAAGGCAGCCTATCGATTCATGGACAATGATCGCGTCAGTGAGCATGACATTCTAAGTGGACATTTCCAGGCTACTGCGCAGCGTTTTTCCACGACCGATGGACCGATTCTTGTGCTTCAGGACACCACCACGTTTTCGTACGAAAGAGAACGTCCGGAGCTCGTCGGTTACGCTGGCAGCGCAATAACTTCTGCCGAGCGACGTGGCCGGACGAAGCCGAGCCCACAATGCGGCATCCTGATGCATTCAAGTCTCGCCGTCACAACTGAAGGTCTGCCACTCGGGCTGACAGCCATCAAGTTCTGGAGCCGCAAGGAGTTCAAGGACACCGCGAAGAAGCGCAGCAAAGTCAATTTCACGCGCATACCGATCGAGAAGAAGGAAAGCTTTCGCTGGATTGAGAACCTGCGGCAGTCAACGGCGCGACTCGGCGATCCCGAACGCTGCGTGCATATCGGAGACCGGGAAAGCGACATCTTTGAACTGTTTTGCGCTGCCAGCGAACTTGGAACACATTTTCTGGTGCGGACCTGCACGAACAGGTTAGCCGGTGACGGCGAGCATACGGTTGCAGGCGAAATGTCAGAGGTCCGGGTGAAGGGATTGCACCGGATCGAATTTCGCGACGCCAAAGGGCGCCCTCACCAGGCGCTTCTGGAGATCAGATATCGGCGCCTCACGGTTTGGCCGCCCGTCGCGAAACAGCGTCACTATCCACCGCTCAGGCTGACCGTCATCCACGCGACGGAGTACGGCGACTCAGCGGAGCGACCACGTGTCCAATGGAAGCTTGTCACTGACCTGCCGGTGAACTCACGTGCAGACGCGATCGAAAAGATCGACTGGTACGCGTTGCGCTGGAAGATAGAGACGTTTCACAAAAACCTGAAGTCCGGCTGCAAGGCTGAAGAGTCGCAGTTACGCACAGCCAGCCGGTTGACCAACCTGATCGCCGTCTTCTGCATCCTTGCCTGGCGGGTATTCTGGCTGACCGAGATCAATCGATCTGCACCTGAGGCCTCACCGGAGGTGGCACTTACCGCAACCGAGGTGACGCTTCTTGACCAGCTCGTCAAGGATACGGCACGCTCCGCACAGGCGCTTCCTCTGTCTCGCAGCCTCATCAAGCTCGCCCAACTGGGCGGCTATCTCGCACGCGCCAACGATCCCCCGCCGGGCAATAAGGTCATCTGGCGCGGCATGCATCGGCTTATCGACATTGAACTCGGATACCGATTGGGGCGCGAAAGTTGTGGGTAATCTCAAGTCGCTGAAAGGTGTTTACCTCCTGTCCTTGGCGTGAGCATGACAGGTTGATTCGAACTCTGCTGAGTGACGACATATGGAAGAAAGTCGAAGCGATCTTGCCAGCCAAAGGAAGGCTATCGAGGTTGAACGGCCACCGACAATCGCTGGTTCCTCGAAGCGGCGCTATGGATAGGCCGCACCGGCAGCCCGTGGCGCGACCTGCCGGCAGAATTCCGCAGCTGGCATACCGTGTACACGCACTTTTCCCGATAGCAACGCAAAGGTGTTTGGCAGCGGGCTGCGCTCGCTATGGCAGGCGAGACGGAGCTCGAACACATCCTAATCGACTCGACTATCGTGCGAACACAATAGCATTCGGACGGAGCATTAAAAAGCGGCCCGCAAGCACTCGGACAGTCTTGAGGCGCGCTGAGTACCAAGTTGCATCTGGCGGTGGATGCGGCTGACAGGCCGTTGCGATTGATCGAGACCGAGGGACAGGCCCACGACATCTCGTGTGCGAACGAGCTTGTCGAACATCTGCGCACCAAGGCCGTCATTGCCGACAAGGGCTACGATGCCGATGCCTTTGTGCAAGCAGTTCGCGCCACCGACGCCAGGGTCGCCATGCCGCCGCGCTCGAACCGCAAGTTGAAACGTCGCTACAGCCGGACGCTGTACCGCACACGCGATGTAGTCGAACGCTTCTTCAATTGCATCAGGCATTTTCGTCGAGTCTCGACTCGTTACGACAGGCTCCCTGACAACTACCTCGTTTTCGCCACGCTTGGCTGTGCGTTTGAGCCATTCGTGAGAATGTGACGAGAGCCGGCTGCACCCGCCTGCCGCTCGCCGATGCCAGCGTCCCCCTACGTGGCAAGACACCCCACCTATAACCATTTGGTTAATGTGCATCGCACTCGAATTCAATTGCGCGGCGAGTTTCGTCTGGAAAGAATGAAGCTCAGTCACCCAAAGGAGCCATGCGATGCCGAAAGTAAAAGTCTCTGATATCCAGATGTACTACGAAGAAATGGGGGATCCAGAGGGAGAACCTCTGCTCGTGACCTCGGGCTGGTCGAAGATCGCGACCGCCACTGAGCGTTACCGCAAGATCTTTGGCAACCAGTACCGCCTGATTCGCAATGAGCATCGCGGCATGGGCAGCACCGATGCACCCGACGGTCCCTACTCGATCACGCAACTGGCCGACGATCTCAACGGCCTGCTCGAGCATCTCGACCTGCGGAATCTTCGGGTGCTTGCCGGTGGCGGCATGGGCTCGCTGGTCGGCATTGCGCTCGCCGCCACCTACCCGGAAAGAGTGCGCTCGCTAGTGTTGGGTGCACCCAGTGTCAAGGCCGACAATTTCATGCGCAGCCTCTATTACTATTGGCGCGATCTCTACAACGTGAGTCCCGAGCTATGGGCGCGCGACATCACGCTCTCCGACTACACGCGTGAAACCTGGAACGAAAGGCCGGAGATCATCGAGAAAGCGCTGGCTGGCCGCATCAACGACGACCCGTTCGCGCGCCCCGAAATCTACGGCTGGCTGCTGGACGCCTACACGAGTTTCGATGCAACCGACTATCTGCCCCGTATCGCCTGCCCTACCCTGGTCGTCTGCGGCGGCTTCGAAGACCGTCCAACCGGCCCCGAGTATGCACGTGAGGTCTATGCGCGGATTCCCGGCGCGAAGCTGCACATCATTCAGAACGCCGCGCACGCCTACCAGGGGGAGCGGACGGAAGAGTTCGCCAAGGTCGTCAACACGTGGTTCGAGCGGACTTGAAACCCAACGCAGCGCGCAAAGGAGTTTTTGAATGACCTGTCACGTCACTACAGCGCCCGGGACTGTCGTAGCAACGCCGCCGTCCAGACTCGACGCGGTCTCTCTGGAAATCATCAAGGGCGCATTGACCGCGGCTCAGGAGGAATGCGAGGCGTTGCTCGAGCGCACCGCGATGTCACCCGTTATCCGGGTGAAGAACGACTATTTTGTAGGCTTGCTGGACGCAACGGGCCGGCTCGTCGTCGGAACCAAGCAGCCCATGTTCGGCGCCATTCTCGACCCTGTACTGGATCACTACAGCCTTGCCGACATGAACCCCGGCGACCTGTTCATTTACAACGATTGTTATGGCAGCCACGGCAGCGTGAGCCATTCGCCGGATATCGTGTTTGTGAGCCCCGTATTTGCCGGTTCACGGATCATGGCGTTCGCATTCTCATGGGCGCACTTCGTCGATATCGGCGGCGCGGAAATCGGTTCCACGACACCCAAAGCGCGTGACATCCTCGCCGAGGGCGTCGTTATCCCGCCGGTGCGGCTGGTGCGCGATGCGCAGTTCAACGACGAACTGCTGCGCATCCTGCTCAGGAACACCCGCTTTCCGAACATGGTGCTCGGGGATATCCGGGCGCTGGTGGCGGCGGTCAAGCTCGCCGAGCGGCGTCTGATTGAAATCGCAGGCCGCTTCAGCGCGGAGACGCTGAGCGATGCGTTCGCGTTATTGATCGATCAAACCGGCAACGCGGTTCGCGAACGCCTGGCACAGACGTTTCCCCATGGAACCTACCGTTTTGTCGATACGATCGATGACGACGGCTACGGGCTCGGTCCCTTTTCGATCCGTCTGACGATGACCTCGAGCGAACGCGGGCTGAGCATCGACACGCGCGACAGCGATGACCAGGCGCGCGGCCCCGTCAACTTTCTGATGCGCGATACGGTGTTAAAGCTCATGTTCGGGGTCTACGCGATCGCCGACGAACCATCGCTGCTGCTCAATCATGGCGCGATCAACGCGGTTCAGGAAGTGCTCACCCGACCCGGCAGCATCATTCAGCCGGAGTGGCCCGCGCCGCTAGGCCAGCGCATGTTGACGGTGATTCGCACCCTGAGCGCCTGCGCCGGCCTGTTCGCGCAGGCGAATCCGGGACGCAGTCTTGCATCGAGTTCGAGCTACGTCATCTACAACGTGCGCGGGCGCAATCCCGCTACACGCGCTATCTTCAACAAGGCATCCGGCCTCGGCGTTGGCCACGGCGCGCGCTATTACGGCGACGGTCACGACGCCGTGTATTTCCATTCGGTCAAAAACTATCCGGTGGAATACGTCGAGCATTCGTACCCGATCCGCGTGCGCGCCTACCAGATCAACTGCGACTCCGGCGGCCCCGGCCGTTGGCGCGGCGGCTGCGGGATCATCCGCGAAGTCGAGATTCTGGCCGACGACTGCCAGTTCGGCGTGCGCATGGACAACGTGAGGAATCCCCCGTGGGGCGTCAACGGCGGCATGTGCGGACGCTCGGGCCGCGTCACCATCAATCCCGGCACGCCGGATCAGCAGGCGTTCGCCGGACTCGTCGACGGCATCGCGCTCAAGCGCGGCGATATCGTGCGCATTGAAACGGTAGGCGGCGGCGGTTGGGGGCATCCGTTTGACCGGGAGCCGCAGCGTGTGCTGGCCGACGTCGCCAACGGCTTTGTGAGCGTGCAGGCTGCTCGCGATGACTATGGCGTCGTGCTCGATGCCGCGCATACGCGCGTCGATGCGCACGCCACACAGGTCTATCGCAACGCCCACCGATGGCCGACGAAACTGTTTCATCGTCACCGCTATTACGACGCCAGCGAGTGGTACGCGGCGTTCGACAAAAAAGAGATCAGCGCATGAACCAAGCTCAACTCAAAGACGACGACGCCTGCTCGATCGGTGTCGACACCGGCGGTACATTTTCTGACATCGTCCTGCTCGATCGCTCCACCGGCGTACTGTGGAGTGCCAAAACGTCGTCGACGCCGGATGACCCGTCGATTGGCTTTATCGACGGCATCGATCAGGTGCTGGAGCGCTCGGCCATCGCGGCACGGTCCGTCAGTCACGTTTTCCACGGCACGACGGTGGCGACCAACGGAATTCTCGAAAGCAAGGGCGCCGCGACCGCGCTGGTCACGACCCGAGGCTTTCGTCACGTGACGTCGATCGGCCGCCACGATATTCCGCGCAGCGAAAATCTTTACGCGTACGTCAAACCGCCGCTGCCGGTCCCCGCAAGTTGCGTGCTGGAGATCGGCGGCCGACTCGACGAGAAAGGCGTCGAGGTTGAACCGCTGATCGACGCGGACATTGTCGCGCTGGCGAAGCAGATCGAACAGATGGACGTGCGCGCGGTCGCGGTGTGCCTGCTCCACTCGTATGCGAATCCGGCCCACGAGCGGCGCGTGGAGGACGTGCTGAACGCGCATCTGCCGGGCATGATGATCACGATATCGTCCGACGTGCTGCCCACCTTCCGGGAATACGAACGCAGCATGACGGTCCTGCTCAACGCGTATGTGATGCCGCTCGTGTCGTCCTATGTGGGCCGTCTCGAAGACCGGCTGAAGCAGCACGCGATCGGGTCGCGCCTGCTGCTGATGAAATCGAGCGGCGGCGTGGCCGGCGTCGAGACGATTCGCCGCGCGCCGGTCCAGACCGCGCTGTCGGGACCGGCAGCCGGTGCGGTAGGTTGCCGCCTGATCGGTCAGCTCGCGGGCTACGCAAACCTGATCGGCGTGGATATCGGCGGGACCTCTGCCGATATCTGCCTGATCGCGAACAACGAAATCACCCTGCAATCCGAAGGCAAGATCGCCGCCTGGCCACTGCAGTTCCCAATGGTCGACATCAGCACGATCGGTGCGGGCGGCGGCTCCATCGCGCGCGTCACCGACGATGGCCGCCTGGCG
>NZ_AEJF01000202.1 GCF_001028175.1 Caballeronia mineralivorans PML1(12) | reverse complement strand
CGGCGCCAGCCCCGGACCGGTCTGCTACGGCCGCGGCGGCGTCGAACCGACCGTGACCGACGCGCACCTGGTATTGGGTCGACTGCCCGAATATCTGCTGGGCGGCACGATGCGGATCGACCGCCGGGCGGCACGACAGGCCATCGAAGCGCGCATCGCGCGGCCACTCGGCCTCACGGTCGAAGCCGCTGCGGAAGGCATCCTCGCGATTGCGGACAACCACATGGTGGGCGCCATCCGGCTGGTGTCCGTGCAACGCGGGCATGATCCACGCGATTTCGCGCTGGTGCCGTTCGGCGGCGCGGGCCCGTTACACGGCGTCAGCCTTGCGCATCTGCTCGATATCCCGCGCATCGTGGTTCCCCCTAGCCCCGGTGTGCTCTCCGCGATCGGCCTTCTGGCGAGCAATCTGAAGCAGGAATTCGGGCATGTGATCCTGCAACGTTCGGATACGCTGGACATGGAGGCGTTGGGCAAAACCTTCGCTGCGCTGGAGTCGCAAGCCCGGGCATGGCTCGATGCCGAGGCCATTCCGTCCGGCAACGCCGAAGTCCGCTGGTGGGCCGACCTGCGCTACGCCGGCCAGGGCTCCGAATTACGCGTCGAGTGGAGCAGCCAGCGGGCGGATGACGCGTCCCTCGCGGTGCTTGCCACGCAATTCCACGCCCAGCACGAACGCACGTTTACGTTTGCGCAGCCTGATACGCCTCTGGAAATTGTCGCGGTGCTCGTCGAAGCCATCGGACACCTGCCGCATCCGGTTTTCCAGGAGATCGCTGCCGGGACCGATCTACGCGCGGCCGAAGCCGGTCGCCAGCAGACATGGTTCGACGGCTGCGTCTACGAGACGCCGGTTTATGACCGCGCAAAGCTCGGTTGCGGCGCAACGGTGGCAGGGCCCGTCATCCTCGCCCAACTCGACTGCACGACCGTCATTCCGCCGGGCTACACGGGCTACATCGACCGCTTCGGCAACCTGATCGTCGAAGCCGGCTGAACGCCGGCCATTACTTCCCGAGACAATCTGCAAAGGAAATCATCATGAGCATTGAAGTCATTCCGCTGTCCGACTACGTGGGCGCCGAAATCAAGGGCGTCGACCTGAGCAGGCCGCTGCCGCACGACGCCGCTGCGGCGATCCAATCGGCCTATCAGAAACATCACCTGCTGATGATCCGTCAGCACGGCCTGACCGAGGAGGATCAGATTCGCGTATCCCGCCTGTTCGGCGACCTGCTCGTGCGTAACAGCTACGACGGCTCGCATGGCAAGGAAGCGCACTACATTTCCAACAATCGCCCGGATGGCGTATTGCCTGTCGGCGAAATCGAATTCCATCACGACCAGCTCTTTTACGAGAAGCCGCTAAAGACAGCGCTTTTGTACGCGATCGAGATACCGACCTCAGGTAGCCGTACGCGCTTCAGAAACATGAGCGCGATGCTCGACAAGCTGCCGCCGGCACTGCGCGCCCGTGCCGAAGCAGTCCAGTGCCAGCACTTCTTCAATTACGACGACAACTACACGGGCCGTCAGGATCCGACCAAGGATTCACCCCGCGCGCAGCGTGCGTGGCATCCCTTCGTATGGCGCGACGAGCGCACGGAACAACAGGCGCTCTGGATGGTTCGCATCAGCACGGTGGGTTATCGCGGTGTGTCTCACGAGGAAGGCGAAGCGCTGCTCGAGGAACTTTGGCGGACCGCCGAAGAGACCCCGGAGATCAACTACATCCATCAATGGCAGCCGGGGGACATGATCATCTGGAATAACCAGACGCTGGCGCATGCCCGCCTGCCTTTCCTTTCCAGCGAGCCGCGCACGTTGCGGCGCACGTCGGCCATCTGAAGGGGACCGCGGCATGAGCAAGATTCTGATGTGGGGAGCGGGTGCGATCGGCGGTTCGATCGGTGCTTACCTCAAACGCGCGGGGCATGACGTGACGTTTGTCGACATCGCTGCCGAGCACGTGGCGGCTATCAACGACCCCGGACGGGGCCTGCGCGTCAGCACGTCCGGCGAGGAATTCGCATTGTCCGCGCCGGCCTTCCTGCCCGGCGAACTGACGGGCCAATGGCGCTACGCGTGTCTCGCGGTCAAGGGCCAGCACACGGAGGCCGCCGCCACTGCGCTGCGCGCCCACCTCGCTAAAGACGGCTGCGTCGTGTCGCTGCAAAACGGCCTTCTCGCGCCCGTGGTCGAGCGCGCGCTCGGGGGACAGCGCACGCTCGCCGCGTCGGTCAACGTTGCGGCCGACATGCTGGGGCCTGGACATATCTGCCTGGGCGCGAAAGGCACCTTGATGATCGGCGAGTTCAGCGGCGGCGTCAGTGAGCGAGCGCGTGAGCTCGCGCAGATCCTGCGTGACTTCGACCCGACGATCGAAGCCACCGCGGACATCTGGTCCTACGTCTGGGGCAAGCTCGGCTTTGCGTTGATGCTCACCGCACAGGCGCTCGGACAGCGGCCGATCATCGAGTGCTTCCAGGAACCCGAACTGCTGCCGCTGTGGCGCGCGCTCGGCACGGAGATCGCGGCGCTCGCCGCGGCGCAGGGCATTCGTCCGCACGCGTTCGATGGCTATGATCCCGACGCTTTTTCGATCCATGTGCCCGAGGCGGTCACCCTCGCGAGCATCGAAGCCATGGTGAGGTTCTTGCGCACCAGCACGAAAACGCATTCGGGAATCTGGCGCGATCTGGCGGTGCATCGCCGGCGCACGGAAATACACCATCAGTTGGGGCCGCTGCTCGAACTGGGTGTGCGCCACCAGATTCCCTGCACCACCATCAGACGGCTGATCGACGCCATCGCCGACATCGAGGAAGGCCGCTGCCAGCAGACCGACGACAACCTGATCACACTTGTGCGCCGCCAAGACGTCCGCGACGCTGTACTGAACTCTTCCTGGGGTAATGATGGCCATTGACGACGAAAACTCCGCGCTGACGACCCGGCGCATGCGCGTGCGACTGATTGCAGCCGGAACGATCGGCAACATGCTCGAGTTCTATGACTTCACGCTTTTCGCCATTTTCGCCGTCACGCTGTCGCCGGTCTTTTTCCCAACCCACGACGCGACAGTTTCCCTGCTGCTCACGGTCGGCGTGTTCGCTGTTGGTGCAGTAGCCAGACCGCTTGGCGCCATCGTTATCGGCTCCTATGCCGACCGCGTGGGCCGGCGTGCGGCGTTGAGTCTTACGGTCGGGTTGATGGCGGCGGCAACGGGATTCATCGGCATCCTTCCGGCCTACGCGACGATCGGCTGGGTCGCGCCCCTGCTGGTGGTACTGGCGAGACTCGTGCAAGGCTTTGCCGCGGGCGGCGAACTGGGCAGTTCCGTCACGTTTCTTGCCGAGCATGCGCCCGCGCGCCATCGGGCCTTCTATATCAGCTGGATCAACGCCGGCAGTATTGCGGCGGGTTTGCTGTCGGCCCTGATCGGCTGGTTGATGACGAAGTTTCTCGCAGACGCGCAAATAGCGGCATGGGGGTGGCGGATTCCGTTTCTGCTGGGCACGATCCTGGGGCCGGTCGGCATGTATATCCGTGCGCGTCTGCCGGAAACGCCCACCTTCAGGAAAGTCGTCGAACCCGTCTCGAAGAAGACATCGCCATTGCGCGCGGCGTTCGCTTCCGACTGGCGTCTGATTCTCGCCGTTGCCGGGTCGATCGTGCCGACCAGCGTATTCGCGTACGTGCTGTTGAACTACATGCCCACCTTCGCCAGCCGGCAACTCGGCATCCCGCTGCACGACGCCTATCGGGCAAGCTTCGTGGGATGCGCTGTCGTGATCGGCTTGATGCCGGTATTCGGCGCGCTCGCCGATCGCATAGGCCGCAAGCTGCCGATGTATATCGCCGGCATCCTGCTCGCCGTTTCGATCGTGCCGCTCTACCTGTATCTGTCGACGGCCAGAAGCGTCGCTGCGTTGACGATCGTGCAGATCGTGCTTGCTGTCATCGGCTCGCTTTATGCCAGCGCGTCGACCGCACTGAGCAGCGAGATGTTCCCGAGCAAAATCCGCTCGACCGCGATCTCGGTCGTCTACACCGGGTCGATCGTCTTGTTCGGCACGTTTGCGCCGTTCACCGTCACCTGGTTGATCTGGGTGACGGGCAGTCCGCTTGCGCCCGCGTTTTATGTCGCCGGCAGCGCGCTGATCGGCGTCGTGTGCACCACGCGGCTGAAAGATCGCACAGGCATGTCGATCGAGTTCGCGGACGATCCGGGCGCCGCGTCCGGCCAGGCGGATCACCGGATCGACGCCAGCGCCAATCGAAGCGTAGCCGCATCGAAGTAAGTCAGCCGAACCCGCCGCACCCGCAACATCGCACAACCCGCCCGCACCTTCGAGTGCGGATTCATGAGACAGGTGGCGAGGCAACTGCCCGCCACCCGAACACTCGTCCGCGTCGTTTCATATGCATGCAACCTCAGGGATAAAAATGAAGCCTAGATATTTAGTAGTTCTTATTTCATCATTGGGTGCTATAACGACGGCGCATGCCCAGAGCAGCGTCCTGCTGTACGGTATCGTCTCCACCGGGCTGACCTATACGAACAACCAGGGCGGTCACACCAACCTGCAACTCCTTCCAGGCACCATTCAGGCCAATCGCTGGGGCGTCAGAGGGCGGGAAGATCTGGGCGGCGGCTACGCGACCGTATTCGTTCTTGAAAACGGCTTCAGTTCGACCGACGGCACGCTGCAGCAGGGAGGACGGGAATTCGGCCGGCAGGCCTATGTGGGCATCACGAGTGACCGGTTTGGCACCATCACGCTGGGTCGCCAGTACGATTCGGTTCCAACGACACTCGGCGGATTCGAATCGGTCGCCCAGTTCGCGGCAAACGGGACGCACGTTGGCGACCCTGACAACGGCTTCAATTCTTTCCGCATCAATAACTCGATCAAATATACGAGCATTGACTACTCGGGTCTATCGTTCAACCTGCTCTATGGCGCCAGCAACGCGGCCGGGGCGTTCGCCAACAACCGCACCTTCAGCGCCGGTGTCGCGTACAACGCGGGGCCACTGCAATTGGGCATCGCCTATCTGAACAACGACCACCCGGGCAGCGCAAGCAATACGAGTGGTTCGGTATCGGGCGATTACGCCGGGATGTTCAAAACAAGTCTGGCGAACCCGGCGGCCGGGGTTGCACAGCAGCGCGTGTTTGGCGCAGGCGCAGCGTACACGATCGGGAACGCGCAGATCAACCTGCTCTACACGGATTCCTTTTTCCGATATGCGGACGCCACTTCGCTGCGCATCGACAACTACGAGATCAACGCCAACTACCGGATCACGCCGGCTACGCTCGTCGGTGCCGCCTATATCTACACGGACGGCGAGTATCACCCGCAGCAGAAACAGCCGAAGTGGGACCAGTTCAACTTGGGAATCGATACGTCTCTGTCGAAGCGGACCGACGTCTCGCTTGTCGGTATCTATCAGCTTGCGGCGGGAGACGCGGCGGTCGCCAACATCTACACGTTGCCGGCTTCAAGCACGAAACGGCAGCTCGAAATTACGGTTGGGATACGGCATAAGTTCTGAAGCCGTTCATCACTGTTCATCGCTCTTCACGGCGGGCGGCGATGCGACACGCCGCCTGTCAGCGGCATGCCGCGGCGACGGACGAGGAAATCATCGCCGCCTCGGCTGCCCCAGGCTCATTTGCGATTGTGTCGAGCAGGAAACGGTGCAAAAGACGCGCCGATGGGGACATCGGCGCTTCCGTGTTCCATATCAGGTCCACGCGCTCGCGCCCAGCCAGTTGCGGCGCGCGCAATACCTTCGCGAGGGACTTTCGCATCAGTTGCAGTCCTGTAGTTTGCCGTACCAGCGTTAGATAGTGGCTGTCCTGTACGATCGTCACCGCCATCAGAAAAGAATTGACTTCGATGACATCCGTTGGATACGACAGACGCCGCTCGATGATCATCGCGTCGAAATACGAGCGCGGCGGCGAGCCGCGCGCCACCAGGCACCATGGTTGGTCCAGCAGCTCCGGCCAGTCGAGATGCTTTTCCCGAGCGAGCGGGTGAGCGGGATGTGCGATCACGACGGTCGAATCAGCGAGCACCTGAACGCGCTCGAATTCCGGGTGGAGTTCCGGCTGCTCCATCGCCGAGACAACGAATGAGATCTCATTCTTCGCCAGCCGGTCGAGCAGGGTCGGCACCGGCTGATCCAGCAATTTGATCGTCACGTGCGGATATTGGGCCTTGAACCGGGTAAGCGCTTTCGCGACGACCGGCTGGGCGGCGATTGAACGCAGGCCGATCTGCACGGTGCCGACAACGCCGCCCTGCATCAGCACAAAGTCCTCGCTCGCTGCCTCCAGCTCGCCGAGTATCTTGCGAGCCGCTTCGACGAGGCGCTGGCCGAGGGGGGTTGCCTCGGTCTGATTGCCGCGCCGCACGAAAATCGGCGCGCCGATCGCGGCCTCGATTTCGGCACGCGCCTTCGACACAGCCGGCTGACTGATGCAAAGACGCTGTGCCGCAGCACTGGCCGTGCGGGCCTCATTCAGCACGAGCAGCAAGCGAAGCTGACGCAGGGTGATACGGTCGCGCATAAAGGTCATGGCGGATGCCATGCTCACCTGCCCTTGAGCGGCTGGACCCGGCTTGGGCGAAAGCACGAAGCCTTGATTGCCGTTTTCGCTTGGTCGCATACTGTCCCTTGTCCGCAAATGATGCCGCGCATGGGCGGATCCGACACCCACACATCGTAAGGATGCCTGGGTATACCGGAGGCCGCCCCGCCTAATGTAGCCGGTCAAAAAAGGAGCAGGGACATAGCCTCAAGCGTGACCCAATTTCACACGTGACTTCATTTGACAGGAAAGCTCGCTTCCAACGAGAGGAGACCACGCGGTCTCCTGAGCCGGGGCTTACAACATGATGTTGATGACCTTGGTTTCCGTATAGCTCAGCATTTCGTCGAGGCTCTCTTCACGTCCGACGCCGGAGTTCTTGTACCCCCCGAACGGCACCGCCCTGAAATGCGTACCCACGCCGTTGATCCAGATATAACCCGTGCGGATCTGGCGCGCGCTCTGCATGGCCGCGCCAATGTCGCGGGTCCAGATCGACGCCGTCAGACCGTATTCAACTGAATTGGCAATCTCGAGCGCCTGCTGAACACCGCTCCAGCGCATGATTGACAGGATCGGTCCGAAGACCTCTTCCTGCGCAATCCGCATGTCCGGCGTCACATCCGCGAACACGGTCGGCTCAATCCAGTAACCCCGCCGGAATTCGTCGCCGACCGGCCGACGCCCGCCATGCACCAGTCGCGCACCGTCGGCCTTCGCGACGTCCACGTAATGGCAAACCTTTTCGTACTGGCCCTTCGAATTGATCGGCCCCATCATCGAAGTTTCGAGCGCCGGGTTGCCAAGCCGGATCTGCTTCACGCGGGCGACGACAGCCTCGACAAATTCGTCATAAAGACTGTCGTGCACGAGCAGCCTGCTGGTCGAACCGCATGACTGGCCCTGCCATGCGAAATTCATCCCGCGCACCGCCGCGTCCTTGGCCCGCTCAATATCCGCGTCCGGAAACACGATCATCGGATTCTTGCCGCCCAGTTCGAGCGAGATGTGCTTGACGCACACATCGGCCGCCGATTTCTGGATCTGGCGGGCGGTGCCCGGCGAGCCAATAAACGCAATCCGCTTGATCTCCGGATGACGTGCGATGGCGTCGCCCGCATCGCGGCCGAGCCCGGTAACGATGTTCATTACGCCACGCGGCAACACTTGCTGGCAGATTTCCGCGAAGATCGTCGCGGAAAGCGGGCTCGTCTCGGGCGGCTTGACAACGACGGCGTTGCCTGCCATCAGCGCAGCCGCGGTACGGGCAGCCACGAACATGATCGGATGATTGAACGGCACGATCCGCCCCACCACGCCAAACGGCTCGCGAACGGTCATGTGGAGATTGCCAGGCGTCGCCGGAATCGTCTCTCCCTTCAGCTCATAGCCGAGCCCGGCATAGTGATTGAGCGACCAGACCGCCGCGTCGACATCTCCCTTGAGCGCATTGACGGTGTTGCCGGTATCGGCCACTTCCACCGCAAGAATCTCCTCCGAGCGCGCCTTGAGCTGTCTTGCCACCTCCCGGAGCGCCTCGGCACGACCTTCCAC
>NZ_AEJF01000201.1 GCF_001028175.1 Caballeronia mineralivorans PML1(12) | reverse complement strand
TGGCAGCTGCATCGACGTCCGCCGCGCCGCCTGCCGGCGTATAACCGATGACTTCTTCAGTTGCGGGGTTCACGGACGGAAGCCACTCTCCTGACTGTGCCGCCGTCAGTTCTCCGTCGATCAACATCAGCCGCTTGTTGTCCTCGCCTAACTTCATCGCCTGCTCCGTTCCTTGCTAATAAGGCCATCCCTGGCTGCCTGTCCACACCATCACGTCTGCTGCAAAACCCGCTCCGGTGTACCGTGAACGGGCCTGGCTCGCGACGCATGGCGGCTCGTTGAGAGCCTACATGATCGCTCATAATGATATATACGTGATAACCATAGTTACGTTTTTATCTTATTTAGATAAAAATTAACAACCATTAAAAATTGAACACCCCCTGTCACCCTGGTCAGCGCATCGCGCCGCGCCGGGCTCAGGAACACGTACCAATCAATCATTGGAGACACCATGCAACCCGCCACCCTCGATGTTCAGGCGTTCATTAACCAGCACCGGTTCTCGGGGCTGCAGTGGCGGATCCTTCTTCTGTGCTTCCTGGTAGTCGCCGTCGACGGGCTGAACACCGCATCGGTGGGTTTCATTGCACCGGCCCTTGCCGCTCACTGGAACGTCTCGAAAGCGGCGCTCGCGCCGGTCATGAGCGCAGCCCTGTTCGGCCTCGCGATTGGCGCATTGACCGCGGGCCCGATGGCCGACCGGTATGGACGTAAGTCCGTGATTGTCACGTCGGTGCTGACGTTCGGCCTGAGCAGCCTCTTTGCAGCTCAGGCGGGCTCGCTTTCGGAGATGGTGGCGCTGCGTTTTGTGGCCGGGCTGGGACTTGGTGCGGCAATGCCCAACACCAGCACGCTGATGACCGAGTACAGCCCCATGTCGCGCCGCTCGCTATTCGGTACGCTGATGCTGTGTGGATTTACGCTGGGTTCCGCTTCCGCCGGCTTTCTTTCGTCGCTACTGATTCCCACGTTCGGATGGCGCAGTGTGCTGCTTGTCGGTGGCATCCTGCCGACCGTGCTTGGCATGGTGCTGATCGTTCTGCTGCCGGAGTCGGCACGCTTTCTCGTGGTCCACCGTGCGCCCGCAGCCCGGATAGCGGCAATCCTGCGGAAAATCGCACCGCTTGCGAAACTCGATGGCGTAACGTTCTGCGTTCCCGAAGGAACCCAGAACGGTCGCGCTTCAATTCGCGCGCTGTTCGCGCCGCAATATGCAGCGGGCACGCTACTGTTATGGATGACGAACTTCTTTGGTCAGGTAGTCGTCTACCTGTTGACGGGCTGGCTTCCCACGCTCATGGGGGATGCGGGTATTCCGATCCAATCTGCGGCGCTGGTAACCGCGATGTTCATGTTTGGCGGGACCTTCGGCGCAGTGTTTCTCGGCTGGCTGATGGACAGGACCAACCGCTACCTGGTGCTCGCCGTATCGTACGGCACCGCCGTCGCCTTCATTGTTCCCATCGGTTCGCATCAGGACGGGCTTATCCTGCTGAAGGCTCTGGTATTCGGCGCTGGGTTCGCGATGGGCGCACAGGCTGCACTCTCAGTCCTCGCATCCCAGTTCTACGAAACGCCGTGCCGCGCCACAGGTGTGAGCTGGATGCTCGGCATCGGCCGGCTCGGCGGTATCGTGGGCGCATCGACCGGTGGCATCCTGCTCACGGCTGGCTGGGATTTCCAGTTGATCTTCACCAGTCTTGCAGCCCCCGCAGCGCTCGCAGCCACTGCGATTGGAGCAATGGGAATTTATGTCGGAAAACTTGCTGCACCGGTTGCCAAAGCAGAGGCCATGGAGGGGGGAACCACCCGTTGAAAATCCTGGCCAGGACAACGGGAACGAGACAAAAGCTAACCACCCCCGCTCACGGGCGGGCCTCCTCTGCTTCGGCGCTCAACGCCGTCTCGATCTCCCGTGCGCCAATCGAAACCAGTGCGGCTAGACGGGTGGTTGTTTTCTCATCGGTCTTTCCGGAAACGACATAGCTGATACTGCCAACGCCCACTCTGTCCGCCGACAGGATGGCGGCTGCGATACCCGCGAGGCCGGCGTCGACCTCGCCACGCGTCACGAGGCTGCCAGCCCTGCGCCATTCCGACAGCATCGACCGGAACGCGGGTAGCGTCTTGCCCAGGCCCGCTTTCGCGATTGCTTTCGTGTGCTTCTCGAAAAGTGCCTTGACCCGCCGCGGCGGCAGGTAAGCAAGCAGCATTTTCGACGTCGCGCCATAAAGGAGCGGCATCGGCCGGCCGCGCTCGTAACTGATCTCTGGAGGGCTGCCCGGCGCGTTTACCCGGTGAATGCACAGCACATTGTCGCCAACGGCGCGGCACAGCAGCACGACCGATCCGGCCGGCGCATAGGTGGACAGGTCGCTCATGACGGGACGCGCGGCAATCAGCAGTGGGTCAGTCAGTTGCAGTTGACGGTCGAGCTGGGTAATCGTAGGCCCCAGCCCATAGCGGCCAGGACGAGTCGTTGCGATCAGCCCGGCTTCGTCGAGTGCGGACAGATAGCGGTAAGCTGTGGCGATTCCGACGTCCAGCACAGTGGAAACCTGCTCGGCGGTCCATTCGGGATGCTCAACCGTGAACAGTTTTAGAACAGAAAGTGAGCGATCAGATGCGGCCATGGAAGAAATTCAGTAACAGGTTGAGGGAAATTCTCTCATTTTGAGAGAATTTCCCCCATCCATGTTAACACTGCGCCCGATATTGATTAGAAATTGGGGGCGCCCAGACCCGGCGACTCTTTTTATTCGGTCGAGCCTCTTTAATTGATGCCACATCAGAAGCAACGGCGCTCTTTGCCTTGCCGGGAAATCCCGCAGTCAATGCGGCAGGCCCGCATCCGCCTTGCGCCGCGCGGCGGCCTGCTCCGCCCATAGATCCCAGCAACGGCCAACCTGGGTCGCATTCGCGCCTGTGGCCGCCTCTGATTCTGCCGGACTCAGATACTCGACATCGGTACCAAGTGTGATTGCCTGGGTCTGGATGCGGGCATTAACCTCGGTGTACACCGCGCGATACACCGCCTCGCGCAGGGTACGCCCAACGACTACCGAACCGTGGCCGCGAAGCAGAGACACACAGGCTCCCCCGAGCGCACGGGCCAGATACCGGCCCTTCTCCGAATCACGGATCAGCAGGTCAGTCGCATCGCCAAAACCCTCACGGATCTCAAAACGGGTCGCCCCGTGCAGGAACGATGCCATATGGAATACCGGCTGCAACTCGACGCGAGAAATGCCGAACGGGATGACCGAGGCCGAGTGGCTATGCACTACCGATGCAACGTCAGGCCGCGCCCGATAGATTTCGGCATGAATGAAACGCTCCAGATAGACGCCTCTTCCGTTGGCATCGACCGGCGCGCCATTTTCGTCGTGCTCGATGATGTCCCCGGCACGCACGCGTGACGGCGCCATCGAGCGCGACAGAAGGAAATGGTCCGGCCTGTCCGGGTGCCTCACACTTACATGCCCAAACGCATCGACGACGTGTTCGTCGAACAGGATGTGATTGGCGACGACGAGATCGTCAATGGCTCGCTCTAGGTCCGAATCCACGCGCGCCCCCAGGAATTCAGCGTCCGCTCGCCATGAGGCCAGACACCAGGCATGTCGTGAGCGCCGACATGGGCCAGTTCCGCCGAGAATTCGAGCCGGTTACCGTCCGGGTCCGTGACCATGAAGAACAGGTTGTTACCCGGCCCATGTCGCCCCGGCCCAAAGAAGATCGGCACCTCAGCTTCCGCGAACCGGTCGCCCCAGTCACGTATGTCGTTCCATTCGTTCGTCTCGTAGCAGTGGTGATCCCAGACGTTCTGGCTGCCCTGGAAGAAAGCCAGCGAATGGTGCTCGTCGTCCGAACGCAGGAAGACCACCATAGCCTTGCCGTTGTCGTCGACCACCTCGTCTGAGATCGCAAAACCAACGACATCTGTGTAGAACGCCACCACGCGTTCCAGCTCCGTTGTCTGAAACACGGTGTGCTGGAGGCGGCCCGGCAACCCTTCCCGCTGCGGCAAACCAGCTGCCACGCCGAACGACACGCACCGGCCCTGCGGATCGCGGATCGTGAACGCGCCCGACTGGTACAGCACACTGTCCGCCGGCGCGCACTCGACGTCACGCGCGCCCAGCCGTTGACGCAGCAACTCGAGATGTTGCGCAGAATCGACCACGTAGCAGGAACCGGGTAAGCGACCGCTTCGGGAATCACTGATTTCCACTGCCCGGTCCGGTCCCGTCAACACGATCCGGTCGTCCCCCGACACGACATCCGCGAGACCGAGCTGCGCACGATAAAAGGCGGCGAGCCGCTGCGGCTCGTCCGACACGATATGCAGGTGATGCAGCCCTGCAGGCGTTGCCTGCTGAAGCGTAGTAGCCATGAAATCCCTCTCAGGCATGAGACGATGCGGCGGCAGCTTCGGTTCCCTTCACAGTTCCCGAGGCACGCTCGCCAAAATGATGAATGCCGAGCCGGGCAGCATAGGCCGTCGCAAACTGCGATTGCTCATCTGCCCTGAATGCACCGGCGACATAACGATCAGGGCGCAGCAGCAGGATACGTCCCTCCTGATCGGCAAACAGGGTTCTGAACGCGTCATTGATGTCGACGACGAACTGCCACGAGCCTTTGCTTCGACCGGCAGGAATGGTCGATCCAGCCGGCAGCACGTGCACCCGGGTGCAACGCAGGTTGTTCCAGAGCGGATGACCCAGGTCGGCAAGCCGGCTGCCAGTCGCCGGACCATACTGGACGAGTGCGAACCCCTGACCTGTCAGGTCGTCGAGCAGACTCGCCGTCCCGTCTGCAATCCGAACCATAGGTTGCGGCAACATGCGCCCCTGGAAACTGCGCTTGCCGAGTCCATCATCCGGGCCCAGCAGGCCCTCGCGAAACCGCGGCTTCGGCTTGAATTTCATCTGCAGGAAGTAGTCGCGCAGAGGCGGGATGTAGCCGGCGAACCTGAAGAACGACTGCCAGAGAAATGCGCTCAGACGCGAAGACGGCGCCATGACGATGCCAAGATTGAGCGCAAGCCGGATCAATGACCAGGCATGTTCGCGACGCTCCATCTCGTAGGTATCGAGCACACTCGCCGGCAACCTCCCATCCAGCACTGAGGCGAGCTTCCAACCGAGATTGAACGCGTCCCGGATGCCGCTGTTCATGCCCTGCCCCGCATACGGCGGAGTCAAGTGAGCAGCGTCGCCGGCCAGAAATACCCGCCCTTCCTGCCAGCGTTCAGCAACCCGCGCGTGGAACGTATATACCACCTTGCGAATGATGTTCGTCTCCCGGTCACCGCGGAACGGCATGAGCAGTTGCCGGATCGTTGCCGGCTCCATGATCGCGTCGGCGGATTCATGCGGATGAACCAGAATCTCGAACCGTCGCGTGTGGTGCGGACCCGGCACGTCGACCACGGCCCGCTTCGCATCGCAGTAAACCCGCATCTGCGAGAACGTATCGTCGTCGTCCTCCGTATCGATCACGAGCCAACGCGACTTGAACGTCGAGCCGACCATCCCGATGCCGAGCATTTCCCGCACCGGGCTGCGGCCGCCGTCACAGGCAACCAGATATTTGGCATGGATCTCCAGGCGTTCGCCACTGTTGGAGCTCACCTGTGCGACAACGCCCTCTTCGCCCTGGGCAAACGACTCGAGCGTGTGACCAAATAACACCTGGCCCGATTCGAACCGGCTCAGGCCTTCACGCACCGTCGCTTCAAATAGCGGCTGCCGGAAGGCATTGCGACGCGGGAAGCCATATTCGCTGGCGCTTGGAATCACCCTGCCGAAACAATGTCCACCGTGACGCGTAAAGTAGTGAACGCCGTAACCAAGCACGACGTCCTTCATCACGGCTTCAGCAAGTCCGACAGCCTGCATGGTCCGCAACGATTCATCGTCAATTGAAACGGCACGCGGCTCCGCAATGGTTGAAGGCTTGCGATCCACGAGTGCGAACCGCGCGCCGGCACTCCCGAGCACGTTCGAAAGCGTCAATCCCGTTGGCCCACCGCCGACGACGAGCACGTCGGTATGAATAATGTTCAACTTCTGCCTCCATCAACATCGACTATCTGTAGCATGACTAAATTCATGCTACAAACCACCCGCCTGGTGACGGGTGCCTGCTGTCTTTTCGCTCTTACCGGGTCTCGTCGACCACGACGTTGCGCAACGTCCCGATACGCGAGATTTCCACCTCGACTACATCGCCTGCCTTCATCCACAGGGGCGGCGTGCGGAACGCGCCGACGCCACCGGTCGTGCCGGTGATGATCACATCGCCGGGATGCAGTTCAGTAAACGTCGAGCAATATTCGATTAGATGCCCGACGTCGAAGATCAGGTCGTCGGTCTTCGCCTCCTGAACCACCGTGCCGTTCAGACGCGTGGTCAACGTCAGCTTCGACGAATCGCCCACCTCGTCGGCCGTCACCAGCCACGGGCCGAAGCCACCGGTTGACGGGAAATTCTTGCCGGGAATGAACTGGATCGTGTGCTTTTGCCAGTCGCGCACGCTGCCGTCGTTGTAGCAGGAATATCCCGCGATGTAGCCGGCGGCGTCTTCGCGGCGCACATGACGCGCCGTCTTGCCGATCACGACTGCCAGCTCACCTTCGAAGTCGAGCTTTTCGGACGCGATGGGGCGCACGATCGGGCCACCATGCGCGGTCTGCGAATCGGCCCAGCGCGTAAAAATCATCGGGTGAACGGGAATCTCCCGACCGGTCTCCTTCACATGCGACAGGTAGTTGATGCCGACGCACAGGATCTTCTCCGGGTCAGGCACAACAGGCAGCAGCGTCACGTCGCCCAGCGCAATACGTTCAGTCGCGCCCGCGACCCATTTCCCGATGGCCGGCAGACTGCCGTTTGCCAGCGCGGCCTTCAACGACCCGCCAACTTCGCCTGCGATGGGCGTCAGATCCACTAGGTAATCACCGTCCACCACGCCAAACGACGTGGCACCCCGATATTCAAAACTCACCAGCTTCATTTCACGTTCCTCTGGAATTAGTGCTTTCGATCATAGCGAAACCACACATCAAGTCAACATTTTTATCTTATTTCGATAATTACGTGTTTACGAGAATTACCAGAATATCAACTATCCAGCACGATGCGATCCGTGACGTGGACAGCCATGCACCGGTCCGAGACCGACAAGAACATGAAGGAGACACACAGATGAAAGCAGCACTGCTGGCTGCGGGCACGCTATGCCTTGGCACCACAGCGGCATACGCACAAAGTTCAGTCACGTTGTACGGCATCGTCGATTCGTACATCGGTATCACCCATGCCACCGGAAAGGGGACAGTCATCAGCATCGACAGCGCCGGGTACCAGCAAAGCCGCTTGGGCATGCGGATCGTCGAAGATATTGGCGCGGGCTACCACGTGAACGCGGTACTCGAGAATGGTTTCTCAATGTCGCAAGGCTCCGCCGCCGACCCCACGCGCGCATTCAGCAGACAGGCCTGGGTGGGCCTCTCCGGTCCTTTCGGCGAGGTTCGCGCGGGACGACAAAATTCACCGCAGTACATCATGCTGGCGCAGCTCGACGCCTTCGCCGGAGCGACCTACGGCTCGATCATCAACAACTCGTCGAATCTCGGCATCCGCTACGACAACTCGATCAGTTACATCTCTCCCAGCGCGTACGGGCTGAAGTTTCAGGGCCTGGTCTCGCTGGGCGGGCAGGCTTCGCCGCACACCGGCAACAACGTTTATGTCGCGATGGTCGACTATGCGCGCGGCCCCTGGTATTTCGGGCTCAACTACGCGGAGCAGAAGAGCCAGGACGCATCTTTCTCGGTCAAATCGACCTTTGCAGTCGCGGACTACGACTACGGCCACGGCCGCCTCTATCTGTCGTGGTACCGGGGCGACAACCCCGGCGCCAATCCGGCGGCCAACGTCCGCGGGATCTACACCAGCATCTACTCGCTCTCCGGCGACTGGCGCATCTCGCCCGCACTGGTGATCGGCGCCGGCGGGGGCTGGATCGACGAGAGCGGCGCGGGCGTCCCGCAGGCATGGCAAGCCAGCGCCATCGCGACCTGGTCCCTGTCGAAACGCACGACGCTGTTCAGCTCGGTCGCGTACGTCAGCAACACCAAGGGCGGCGTGTTTTCACTCGGTGGTGCCGGGCCGATCACCCGTAACGTGCCCGTTCCCGGGGGCAACGAGACCGGGTTCCAGCTAGGCATTCGTCACATGTTCTAGGTCCGTCTCACAGCATGGCAGGACCCATAACCGCATCAGGAGATTTCATGCACACCACTCACATCGCGTCGGACTCCGGCCCGGCACCCCGGTCAGGATCCATACCCACGATCCAGCCCAGACGTGAAGTACACGTGGGTGACGTCATTGACGCCCGCCCGATGTCAGCCCTGCAGCGCCTGATCGTCGCCCTGTGCATGCTGGTCGCGGTCCTTGATGGATTCGATACACAGACCATCGGGTTTCTGGCACCCGCGATCTCGGCCGACCTGCACATTCCGCTATACCGGTTCGGGCCCGTGTTCACGGCGGGACTGGTCGGCCTGATGGTCGGCGCCATCCTGTGCGGCACGCTTGCCGACCGCTACGGCCGCAAAAGAGTCCTGATCGCGGCCACCATTTCGTTCGGGGCCTGCGCACTCCTGACGGCATACGCAACGACGTTGCCGCAGCTGATGGTCATCCGCTTCCTGACCGGCGTCGGGCTTGGCGGCGCCATGCCGAACATTGTCGCGATCGCCTCCGAGTTTTCGCCTCGCCGCCTCGCGAGAATCTCCGTCACACTGCTCTTTTGCGGCATGCCGGCAGGCGCTGTGCTGGGCGGAATGGCCAGTGCCATCCTGCTACCCCGCTTCGGGTGGCAAGCGTTGTTCTTCGTGGGCGGCGCACTGCCGCTGGCCGTCGCCGCGGCATTGGCGATGTGGATGCCCGAATCGGTCCGTTACCTGATCCAACGAGGCGACGCGGGGCGACGGGTCAATGCGATCATGCGGCGGATCGCACCGGACCTGGATGCCGGCACCGTAGTCGTCGCCGACACGGTGCGTAGCCAGGGTAGCGCGACAATCAGGCAACTGTTCACTGACGGCCGTGCGCCCGCCACGATCCTGCTGTGGATCCCCTACTTTCTCAACCTGATGGTCCTGTATTTCTCGATCAGCTGGCTGCCGGCTGTCCTTGTCCTGAACGGGCAGGACGTTTCGATCGGTATCGAAGCCATTACGGCATTCAGTGTCGGCGGAATCATTGGGTCAATGGCCCAGGGCAAGTTGATGAACCGGTTTGGCGTGACGCCCGTACTCTGCACCGAGTTCGTCATCTACATCGTATTCGTCGCGGCGCTCGCGCTCCTGCCCCTCGACACCACCTTCATCCTTGCCTGCACGCTGGGTGCCGGCTGTGCCGTGCAGGGCGCGCAGGCAGGTCTGAATTCGCTTGCGGCCGAGATCTATCCTGTCGCCATCAGGGCAACGGGAGTCGGGTGCGCGTTGAGCGTCGGCCGTATCGGATCGATCATTGGGCCGGTTGCCGGCACCCTGATGCTCGCGCAGCACTGGAATGCCCGGCAGATTTTTCTCGCCGGCATGGTGCCAGGAGCCATCGCCGCGCTTGCCCTGTTGAGCGGGGTGCTGTTCCGGCGGATTGTCCAGACGCAGGATGCGAGACAAAAATAAGGCCGCGTGCGCCGCGGCAGCAGGCTGTACTGGGCACCGCTGTGCCAGAGATAGTCGTTGCAACTCACATGCACCAGTTGCACAGGCGAGCTGGCAACCTTGACCCATTAAGGTCCAGCGAGACGCGGTAGTGTGTGGCTCCAGGTTTGCACTCCCACGGCTCGCTCTGGTGCGAGAGCAAAGGCCACGTTCGTATCCCTCATCTCCATCTCATTTCACTCATCGGGGCGATTCCGTCCTATCTCACCCAGCAAGACATCCCGGCACGCCAGCAGCCGCTCCACAATCCGCGATCGGCTGGCTGCCGCGACACGTACCGCCGGAGCCGGAACCGATACCGCAAAGCGCCCGAGAATGGTGTCGATGCCAACAGCCAGGGACACAACGCCGGGAGTCGTTTCGTTGTCGTCGACCGCATACCCGATGCGCCTGACACGCTTCAGTTCCTTCGGCAGTTCGTTACCGTCCGTCACCCTGGCATCTGGCAGCTGAAGCAGGATCGACGCCTCCCCGTCCGTACCGAGCGCTAGCAGCGCCCGCCCGCCCGCGGTGGTCGCAAGCGGCAGGTTCGCCCCGACGCGCGGCACCACTCGCAGTTCCTGTTCCGCCACGACCACGTGAATGAACGCCAGCTCGCGGCCGCTGATCCGCCCGAGTGTGACCGTTTCACCAATATCGTCGCTCAGCAACTGCAGGTGCGGCGCCGCGACCGCCACCACATCAGTGTGCAGCTTGCCGACCAGCCGCAGGAACGCCGGCCCGAGCCGCACACCATCGGCACGCCCGGTGCGCACGAGTTCCTCGTCAGCCAGCGCCTTCACGATGCGCTGAACCGTCGAACGGGGTAGATCGACCTCCTTCGCGATCTCGCCGAGACTCATGCCATCCGGGCGTCCACCGAGCACGTCAAGCACGCGCGCCGCACGCGCGATGACCTGAATGCCCTGCCCGCGTTCCCCCGCCAGATCCTCATCCGTCACTGCTGCCTCCATCGTTAGAAATTTGACGCAATGATACTACGCAAGAACCACTATGCAATACACCGAATCACATTGTAGAATTCGTTCGCTTAAGCACATGTATCGCAATGCGGATTGGTGAACCACGTAACGGTTCAATATGAACATACCCAGGATGACCATGACTCCCCAATCACCGGCTGCGCCACCGCCTCCTGCTGCGCAGCCGCTCTCCGCCCGGCTCGCGCTCGGCCTCGTCGGCGTGCTGATCGCCGCGCTCACGTCCGGGTTGAACGACCGCGTGACCGACATCGCGCTCGTCGACGTACGTGGCGTGCTCGGCATCGATCACGATGCCGGCACCTGGCTCGAAAGCGCGTACGAGGCAGCCGAGGTTTCGGCGATGATGCTGTCCGCGTGGTTCGCCGTCACACTCTCGATCCGGCGTTTCGCAATCGCCGTCGTGTTGCTGTTCGCGCTCGCAGGCTGCGTGTTTCCGCTCGTGCATGCCTATCCGGCGCTGATCGCAATGCGTATCGTGCAGGGGCTGCTCGGCGGCATGCTGCCGCCGCTGCTGATGACCGTCGCGCTGCGCTTCCTGCCGCCGCCGGTGAAGCTCTACGGGCTGAGCGCATACGCGCTGACGGCCACCTTCGGGCCGAACCTCGCGATGCCGCTCGCCGGGCTGTGGACCGATCTGGTCGGCTGGCGCTACGTGTACTGGCAAATCATTCCGCTGTGCGCGGCCGCCGCCGCGATGATCGCGTATGGGCTACCGCAGGATCCGCTGCGGTTCGAGCGCTTCCGGCAGTTCAACTGGGTCGGCGTCGCGACGGGTTGCGGCGGCGTCGCGATGCTGGTCGTCGCGCTGACGCAGGGCGAACGGCTCGACTGGTTCCACTCCCCTCTGATCTGCGCGCTGCTCGCGTCGAGTGCCGTGGCGCTGGCGCTGTTCGGGTTTAACGAATGGCATCACCCGCTGCCGCTCTTCAAGCTGCAGATTCTCGGGCGACGCAATTTCTCGCACGGCCTCATCACGCTATCCGGCCTGCTGATCTTGTTTATGGCGGGATCGGCGCTGCCTGCGCAATTCCTCTCCGAAGTGCGGGACCTGCGCCCATTGCAGATCGGGCCGCTCGCATTGTGCATTGCGATTCCGCAGCTCATCGCCGCGCCGGCCGCCGCAACGCTATGCAACATCGCCCGGCTCGACAGCCGCTTCGTCCTCGGCTCGGGGCTTGCGCTGCTCGCCGCGTCCTGCGTCGCCGGTTCGCTGCTCACGTCCGCATGGTCAGCCAACAGCTTTTATCCGATCCAGGCCTTGCAAGCGCTTGGGCAGCCGCTCGCCGTGCTGCCGATCCTGATGGGCGCAACCGGAACCGTGCTGCCGCCGGAGGGACCGTTTGCCTCGGCGATGTTCAACACAGTGCGCGGGCTCGCCACGGTCGTCGGTTCGGCCATCGTTGAATCGCTCATCACGCATCGCGACCGATTTCACTCGGCCATGCTGCTCGACAACGTTGGCAACCGCACCGTACTACTTCATCAGGCGCCGGCCAGCATCGGCAATCATGCCGCGCCGTTTTCGGGCGTCCTCCCCGCCGGCGATTCAAACTCGCTCGCCGCGTTCAGCGCACAGATTCACGGCCAGGTGCTGACGATGAGCATCGCCGACCTGTACCTGTTCCTCGCCGGCGTTGCAGTGGCGCTGATCGTCGTGATGCTGGTCCTGCCTGTGCGGGCTTGGCCCCCGGGCGCGTTGCCACGTCAGTCCTCCCGTTAAAACTGGACAACTTCATGAAAAATCCAATACTTCGTGCAGCGGTGGCGCTGGCCGCCATCGTCCTCATCGGCCTTGCCGTGTTTCATTTCGCGCAGCCGTCCACGACCAGCGAACAGTCGACCGATGACGCGACGCTCTCGGCCGACTACACGCTCGTCGCGCCTCGCGTGCGCGGCCAGATCGCCAAGGTGCTCGTCGAAGACAACCAGACCGTGAAGGCTGGTGACCTGCTGGCAACGATCGACGACCGCGACTATCAGACCGCGCTGCAAGGCGCCACCGCGGATCTCGCTGCCGCGCGGGCCCGCCAGGCCACGCTCGACGCGCAACTGCAGCGCCAGCAGGACGTGATTCGCCAGGCCGCGGCAACCGTGACAGCCGACCAGGCGTCGGTGTCGTTCGCGCAGCAGAACGCGGCGCGGTATCGTCGGCTCGCGATCGACGGCACCGGCACCGTCGAGGAACAGCAGCGCAACGACTCGACGCTGCTCCAGCAAACGGCGCTGCGCGAACGCGACGCCGCCGCGCTCGATACCGGCAGGAAGCAGCTGACCGTACTCGGCGCCCAGCGCACCGAAGCCGCCGCCAACGTTGAACGCGCCCAGCACGCGCTCGACCAGGCGCAACTGAACCTGTCGTACACGAAGATCGTCGCGCCCGTTAACGGCGTCGTCGGCCAGCGCTCGGTACGCGTCGGCGCATATGTCGAAGCCGGCACGATGTTGCTTGCGGTCGTGCCGCTGAAGCAGATCTATGTGGTCGCGAACTACCGCGAAACGCAGCTCGCGCACGTACGCGCCAGGCAACCGGCAAGCGTCACCGTCGACGGACTGCCCGGCGCCACGTTCCGCGGCCACGTGGACAGCGTCGCGCCGGCAACCGGCCTGACCTTCGCGCCGATCGCGCCGGACAACGCCACCGGCAACTTCACCAAGGTCGTCCAGCGGCTGCCCGTCAAGATCGTTCTCGACGCCGGCCAGCCCCAGATGGACCGGCTGCGCGTCGGCATGTCGGTGATTCCGCGTATCGACACGCGAGCGGACGCGAAGGAGTAACGCACCATGCAAGACCATCACCCAGCCCTGCGGCGCCGATACACGCCCGCGCTCGCAGTCGCCACAGCCGTCGCGGTCACCGCGCTGCTCGGCGCGTGTGCTGTCGGCCCCGATTACGTGAAGCCCGAGCCGCAGCTTCCCCAAGCGTGGGACACGCACGACCAGCCAGGCAACGCCAGCCATCCAGTCGCGCTGCCGGCTGGACAGGCCGCCGATCCGCAATGGTGGAAGCAGTTCAACGACCCCGAGCTCGACGCGCTGGAACAGCGCGCCGTCACGGGCAACCTCGACATCCAGGTCGCCGCCAGCCGGCTCCAGCAAAGCCGCGCTGCGCGCCGGATCGTCGGTGCAGAGGCGCTGCCGTCCGTCGGTGCCAACGCGAACTACCAGCGTACCGGTGCAAGCTCGAGCGGCCTGATGAGCCTGCTCGGCGTGTCGAACCCGCCCGCTTCGCAGATGGCGAATGGCACCGGCTACGGCAACTCCGGCGTGCAAGGCAACGACGTGAGCGAACCGTTCAACCTGTACCAGTACGGCTTCGACGCATCGTGGGAGCTCGACCTGTGGGGTCGCACGCGCCGGCAGATCGAGGCGGCTGATGCCCTCGCGCAGGCGAGCGACGAAACGCGCCACGAGACGATTCTCGCCGTCGTCGCCGAAACCGCGGCCGACTACGTGCAGCTGCGCGCCAGCCAGGCGTCGCTCAATACCGCCACGCAGATGCTCGACCTCGCGCACCGTTCGCTCGAACTGACGCAGCGCCGTCGCGCGGATGGCGCTGCGACCGACCTGGACGTGATCAACGCACAGGCACTTGTGTCGTCGCTCGAAGCCGCGCTGCCGCCACTACTCCAGCAGAACGCGCATCTGATCGACGCGCTCAGCCTGCTGCTCGCCCAGCCGCCCGGCACACTCGCGCAGGAACTTGCAACCGCGCAGCCGGTGCCGCCGGTACCGGCTGCCATTCCGGTCGAAGTCCCGTCCGGGCTCGCGCGGAGACGCCCCGACATCCGCCGCGCGGATGCGCTGCTGCACGCGGCGACGGCCAGCATCGGCGTGGCGAAAGCGGACTTCTATCCGAGCGTCACGCTGTCGGGCAGCTTCGGGATGCAGTCGATGTCGTTCGCGTCGGTCGGCACCTGGGCCGCGCGCCAGTTCGCGGTCGGCCCCACGCTCAGCCTGCCGATCTTCGAAGGTGGACGACTGCGCGCCCAGCTGAATCTGCGCGAAGCGCAGCAGCAGGAAGCCGCGCTCGCGTATCAGCGCACGGTACTTGGCGCCTGGAACGAGATCGACGACACGCTCTCCGCACTCTCGACGGAGCAGCAGCGGCGCACGAGCCTCGCGGCGAACGTTGCGCAAAGCGACCATGCCTGGCAGCTTGCGACGTCGCGCTACCAGACCGGCGCCGGCACCCAACTCGACATACTCGCGACGCAGCGAACAACGCTCGCGGCAAAGCTCGATTGGATACGCAGCGACACGAACGTATCGCTGAACGCGATACGTCTGTATAAGGCGCTTGGCGGCGGCTGGGAAAGCGCGGGCGAAACCCCGCTCGCGGCACGCTGACGAATTACGCTGTTGCGTCATGCGGCGTCAGCCACCGATGCAACAGGATGTTGCTGGGGACTTCAAACAGGACATACCCGCAAAAAAGAAGACCGCGCACAGACTGTACATCGCGTCCGTCAACGAAAGGTCATGCTTCATCGGCAACTGCGCAAATCCGATGTTGTTTCGGTCAAGGATAGCGATGACGTAGCAGACGAACAAAAACGGAATGATTCGCAGCGTTACCTTTCTGTAGAAGCGGTCATCCGCCGCAGAGACAGAGGGTTGGTCCTACGGTAACGGAACAGCGTGGACCGAACTCGGCGTTGTCATGGGTGAACTCCGCAGCGCAGCTAATTTCTATAGGCCAGCAAAGCTGAAAGACACATCGAAGCGCTCGCCGACGCAGCATCGGGGAAGCAATCGCACCATGGCATGCGCGTCGTTCGCAATTTATTTAAAAACCCGCGACTTCGCATATGTATATCTATTGCTTCTACCTACCGCGATGTCACGGTGCGTCAGCCACCAGGCTGCAGCCGCCCGCGAAACCCAGCTATTGTGGGCTCGCGGGTCAGAGCGAAGAAATGCCAGGACTCAGAAATAGTGCATCATGCCGAAGTAGGCACCTTGCTGATTGTGCCCCGGCAACGGCAACGAATCGGTTGTTTCAACAGGAAACGAAGCGTTACCACCGTTGAACATCGCGCCGAGCGTCGCATACAGGAGCGTGCGCTTGGACAGGCTGTACGTCGTGCCGATGACACCCAGATTGCCGCTGCCGCCACCGTGGTTGACGTTGCCGTGGTACCACGCAGCCTGGAAAGCAAGAGCAGGGTTGACCTGATATGTTGCCCCCAACCATTCCTGCTGGTTCCGCGTCGCGCCAGTCGGGTTGGTCGCGTCAGCGACTGTATCCGTTCCGGATGAGACCAGCAGTTGATAGCCCGTGTAGAACTTGAGCGCGCTGAATTGGTACGTGCCACCAATCATGTATTCGCGCGACGCGCTATAGAGACTTGAGAACTTACCGTTGGCATCGCGAATTTCTTCATAGACGCCGAACGCGTTGAAGCCAGCAATAGAGTAAGCAGCACTCGCGCTAGCCTGACGATTTGCGCGGAAATCGCCGGCCTGGTTCCCGAAACCATTCTGTAAGCGGAAAGAGAAGCCAGCCCATTTTGGTGAGTTATAGGTCAAGGTATTGGAACGCGAACCCCATGCACGACCCTTGGCAAAGTTGGCGATACCCGTCGCCTGCTCTCCAAATGGGTCAAGGGAACCTCCAGTCTCGTCAGTCAGACTCATTACCTGACCCACCCACAAACCTCCCCAACCGTCCTTATCTAGCCCGACGTAGGCGTATCGATTGAACAAGCTTTGTCCCGGCAACTGACCCGTTCCAGCGGTGAACATGCTTTCGAGTTTGAATTCCGCCTGCAGCCCTCCCCCTAGGTCTTCCACGCCAGTCAGGCCCCACCAACTGATGCCGTACTGGTTGCTGCCGAAGCGATAGTTAGTCGCCGACTGTCCGTTTGACGTCGCTACATTCGTAACGACATCAAACCCCGAAGCTACGCGCCCATACAGAGTGACACTGCTCTGAGCGTTCGCATTACATATACCCACCGTCAAGAGTGTTGCGCACACGATGCTATTCTTCATTTCGTTCTCCTAAACTTAAAAGTCTCCAAACCTCAAAAACCAGCCTTCTACTGGACTGGTGCAATCGACTTGCCAGCTCTTCCATCCGAAGTGCGCCTGAAGCGAGTTACTTGTCAGCACCGCCGCGTCAACGGCAAGCACGACAAATTCATCGCTCGCGCCAACGACCTACAAATGCGTTGGCTGGTGAAAACCTGCATTGGGTAAGACGCTGCTCGCAGAGGCAAACAGCGCGGGTGCTGCGAGTGCAACTGGGAGCACATGGCATCTGGACGAGATGTTCGTCACACTGCGTGGCGAACCGTTCCTGCTGTGGCGTGCGGTCGACGAGCATGCCGCCGACCTCGACATCTTGCTACAAAGGCGACGCGATAAAGCTGCGGCCAACCGTTTCTTCCTGCGTGTGCTGCGCTCGAACCAGGTATTGGACTACTTGGTTTAAAAAAGCTTCTATGTGGAGACCGGTCGCTGACGCACACCCATCCGAGCATCTAGAGATAAGACGTAACATCGAAACAACATCGGCACGCAGGCTAGAAAAGCGCGACGGGACGTTTCGTCCGCCATGAACGATCGCAAGCCTCGGCTACTTCAAGTGCCGAAATGGCTTCGTCTGCGGTACACCCACCAAACGACGTACGTTTGCCGGTGGCAAAATCGATGAACTCTCGTGTTTCGGTAGTGAAGGCGTCGGCGAACCGCACGCTGAAGTGGGGGGGTGGATTCACATTGAGGCCTGGGTCGCGGGGCTCGCAATCCAAAAGCGGCGTTCGATCATCAATGCCCGTACAAAACGCACCTTCACTTCCCACTACCTCGAACCTGACATCGTGTCCCAAAGGTTGAGCCCGAGTCGATTGAATCGATGCAGTTAGTCCGTCTTCGAAAGTGAGCATAATCGACGCTACATCGCAATCCTCGAAGTCAGCGTAGTCCTTGCTAATCCGAACAGAACCCCAACCGGAACATTCCTTCACTCGCTGTCGGGTCAACCAAAGCGCGATGTCGATATCATGGACCAGCAGGTCTCGGAAGTGTCCCCCGCTGCTCGCGATGAAGTCTCGACCTTTCGCATGACGGTCATAGTGTGCACCCCGCAAATGGTAGAGCGTACCCGCCTTCCCGTCAGCGACGTACTGATGCAACTGCCGAAAACCGGCATCGAAGCGTCTCATGAAGGCGACATAAAACGGGGTGCCTGCGGCGTTTGCCCGTCTCGCCAACGCTGATGCTGCCATCACGCTTGCTGCAATCGGCTTCTCACAGAGGAGCGGCACGCCGCGGTCGACTACGACATCAAGATCTCGCTCGTGATCAGCCGTTGCACTACAAACAAAGACAAGGTTTGCGTCGACGTTGTCTATTTCCTGAATCGGGCGCACCTCGACCAAGCCAGGTGATTCAAGTCGCTTCGCAAAGTCGGGCGAACGACTAACCACGGTCGTCTCTATGCCTGCTTCGCGCAGACCTTTAAGTCTTATGACGGCCATCTCGCCGCTGCCAACAATCAAGGCTTTCATAACATTTCTCCGTGTAGTATCAAAGGTGAGTCACGCAATGGAAGTCGGCGCGCCCCGCCTGCGCGAAAACGTGGTAACGCGTGGGCTATGAAGAACGCACGACCTCGGACGCACGGGCCAAGGCATAGATCATGTAAGAGGGACCCACACATACAGAACGTGCTCCAAAACTTAGGAATCTGACGCTAGGGAGTGATTCCGAGAGACTTGCAGTCGTTGGCGTAGTCGCCCTTGCACAGTGCGGCAACATCAACATATTTGGCCTTGACCACGGTATCTTTGATGTTGTCCCGTGTAATCACGACGGTCTTCACCAGGTTGGCCGGAATTCGTTCCCCACCACTGTCGATCGTAGTCGCGGTGGCCGGGGTCTTGCCTTGTACAATCGAGACTGCCATCTGGCCCGCGAGCTGAGCCAACGTGATACTGTTCTTCCAGACGGTCATATACATCCGCCTTGCAAGAATTTGCTGCAGAGCAGCCAGATCCCCGTTCTGCCCGGTAATCGGGGGGAAACTCTTCGCGCCCGCATTGACAAACGATGCAACGACTCCTGCAGACAGTTCATCTGCCATGGCATAGACGCCACCGATGTTTGCCACGCCAATCTTGGTTATGGCCTGGTCCATCGACGTCTGGGCCGTTGAGGAAGACCAGCCAGGAGTCGAAACGTCATAACAAAGTTTGGTCCCCGCCTTTTGGAACACGGGAAGCGATCCACCCCAAAACGCCCCCTGGTTCTTGTCAGACGCATCGCCGCGAATCGCCACCACGCATTTGTCCGAGGTACCGAGCTGCTTCATCCGATCGACCAGGCTCTGGGCGATCTGTTGGCCCACCTGGTTTGAGTCAAACGAGACAAAGTAGGAAATTGGGGCGTCGCTAATTAGTGAGTCGTAGTTAATGACCGGGATATTTTTTGACTTGGCCGTCACAACAACATTGCGCATAGCCCCGCCGTCGAAAGGATCGATGACAAGTACGGCAGCCCCCTGCGCCAGAGCAGCTTCCGCTTGAGATTGTTGGCGGCTTGCATCTCCTTGCGCGTTCGAAATAATGACCTTGCAGGTCGGACAAAGAGACTTCACTTCTTTTGCGAATTGCGGTCCGTCAATCTTGTCGAAGCGGACGGCGGCCGTATTGGGTAGAAGAAGCGCGATCGTCTTGGCGTCTTCAGCCATTGCGTGGGAGCTCACGAGAGTACCCGCGGCGATAAACATGCATAGGCGTCGATTGAACATTGCAGTGTCTCCATTTTTGGTTTTGATATCTACTTCCGGGTAACTCAATTCAGCGCGTAACTAACCCTTGCCACCATGGTGCGTGTCGGCGCCAAGCATATTCAGATTGCGAAACTCAAAACCAGAAGTAAGTCCGCCATCTACCGGGAGGTTCGTACCGGTAATCCCTTCTCTCTCGGCGGAGAGGTAACAGATGAAGGCATTCGCAACCTGCTCGGGCTTGGGTACTTCTCCCAAGGGTTGCCGGTCTTCCCTGCGCTTCAGGAAAGCAGCGGGATCGGGCGCCGCCCGCATATGCGACATAGAACATCTCGGTAGCCATCGGACCAGGCGAGACGGCATTAACTCGAATCTGCTTACGCCCAAAGTCAAGGCGCCCCGCGCGTACCATCTGAAGCACGACGCTCTTCGTTGTACCGTACTGCTTGGCTCGGCCAACATGCCGGATATAGATTGTCACGACACTATTAGGTCTACTATCTTTTACCAGCTCGATCGCGAGATCGACGGTGTTGAAGCTTGAAAAAGGAATGAACTCTACGACGACATTGATTCCACACGGCGCGGTGCGATCTTTTAACGGATGAGGGCTTACCTCTGTGGGTCCTCCCGGACATACGTTGCCGGCAAGGGTCCAGTGAGAGGCAATCAGTTCGATTTTTGCTTTCGTCATGTCGTCTCCGGCAAAGGACGCACCATCGTCCATGCAATATTCCACGTCGCCCACGTCCGCCATTGTTCTTTGTCGCTAAATTGACGTAAAATATATTATTTCAATAACTATATGTTTCTGAGTTGCCGGGTGTCCACTAGGGTTTACCTGTCATTAGGAAAAACTTGAGATAGCAGATGGTCAAAAGGCATTCAGACAGACGCGGTTCGTGTTCGAGAGGCTGCAGCGCAATATCATCGAAGGCTTGGCGGCACCGGGCACGAAGGTCAACATTGCCGTCGGCGCCGAGGAGCATCAGGTCAGTCCGGGGGGCCGGGAAGCGTTGGCGATGCTAGAAGCGGAGTCTTGGGTTATCTCGGAGCCGGCGCGGGGATATCGGGTCAGCCCGATATCGGAAAAAGCGCTGCTCGATCTGGTGCCAGCTCAAGTGGCAGTCGAGAAGCTATCTATTGCGGAAGCTATACAGCACGGTGATTCGGCGTGGGAGCGCCGTGTCGTCGCAGCCCTTCATCACCTTCCTCGCATACCCGAGCGCACCAGCGAAGCGCCACACACATTGAATGCCAGCAGAGCGAACGTTATCGCTATCTTTCCGTGCGCGGCCGAGCAGTGGTAGGCGCGACGTCTTGTCGGAGCACAAGACTCTGGCCGAGGCAGTGCTCAACCGGGACATTGAGGCTGCGCCGAACTATATAACCCAGCGCCTAAAGGAGACCGCCAATCTCGTGCTGCAGACCTCGCGCGCATCTTTTGGCACCAATTAGCCTCCCGCTTCATAGGTGCAAAGCCAGACGCTCCGTCTCGCGAGTCTCCTTCACGAGACTAGCATGATCAAAAAAATATATATAAACTTGCGTTACGTATTATTTGGCGATTAAAAAGATGCTTACACTGATCACTCCCAGCGGTCTCATATCGCCACGTACGATGGCGTCCACGTTGGAAGATATGCTCCGTCGGGACATCATCACGGGCGCCTTGGTACCGGGCAGCCGGCTTGGCGTCAAGGAACTGGGTGAGCGATACGAAGCTGGAGCCATTCCACTGAGAGAGGCGCTCTCTCGCCTGTGCGCCACCGGCTTGGTGCTTGCAGTCGACCAAAAAGGCTTCCGTGTGGCTGATGTCTCCCTTGAAGAACTGGCAGATATAACTGAAACCAGGCAGGAGATCGAACGCCTTGCGATCGTGCGGGCGATCCGCCGTCGTGACCCGACGTGGGAGGGTGAGCTCCTATCCGCGCATCATCAGCTACAACGGATCTCAGTTTATGAGCCGCAAGACAGCGACCGCCTTAACCCAGAGTGGGAACGGGCACACAATCGATTCCACGAAGTACTGACAGCGGGTTGTCGCTCGGAATGGCTCACGCATTTCGCATCCATGCTGCGTGACCACACAGCGCGCTATCGACATCTCTCTGCCACGGCACCCCACGCCCACGACCGTAACGTGGCGGACGAGCACGACGCGATCGTCCAGGCCGTTCTATCGCATGACGTGGAGCTTGCTTCGTTGCTGCTCGTCGAGCATTTTGGACGGACCATGAAGCTCGTGGCAGCAGCACTTAATCTAACTCTGACGAAGGACAAAAGCATCTGAATGGCGACATGATGCCGTTACAACCGAGGCGCAACGACGGAACGACGCGCGAATGCTATTCAGGAGACGACTATGATTCGAATCGCAGTGCTAGGCGCCGGACGTATTGGGCGGATTCACGCCGCCAACATCGTGGCGAATCTAAATGCCAGGCTCGTGGTAGTCGCTGACCCCCTTGAGAGCGCGGCGAGTTCTCTCGCTAAGCGTCTGGGCTGCGAAGCGTCGACAGACTGCGTCGCTACCATCGACCGAGACGATATCGATGCGGTTGTCATTGGGACACCGACCGATACGCATATCCAGTTCATGCTGCAGGCGGTGGAGCGAGGCAAAGCTGTGTTATGCGAGAAACCAATCGACCTAAATATGGAAAAGTCGTTGGCGGCAGCGAACGAAATCGAGCGACTCGGAGGGCGGGTAATGCTTGCGTTCAATCGCCGCTTCGACCCGACTTCCCAGGCCTTTCGCAAGGCAATTGACGCAGGCGAAGTTGGAGACGTCCGCCAAGTGATCATTTCAAGTCGCGACCCAGGCATGCCCTCCCGCGAATACGTATCACATTCGGGCGGCATTTTTCGTGACATGGTGATCCACGACCTTGACATGGCTCGATGGCTTCTCGGCGAGGAACCCGTGGAAGTGATGGCAATGGCAAGCCGGCTCGTCGACCCGACCCTTTCCGATGTCCAAGACTATGACACGGTCATGGTGCAGTTGCGCACGGCTACAGGCAGGCAATGCCACATCAATTGCTGCCGTGAAGCAGTTTACGGTTACGACCAGCGCTTGGAGGTCTTTGGCTCGAAGGGCATGCTGCTACAGGAAAACCTCCGGCCCTCTACGATTCGTCGCTGGACCCGTAACGTCACCGACGCGCGCGAACCTTTGCTGAACTTCTTCCTGGAACGATACGAGGAGGCCTATAAGACGGAACTTGCAGCGTTCGTCGAGGCGTTGCGGATGCATTTGCCCTTGCCTACTTCGGTGAAGGACGGGCTGAAGGCACTACATTTGGCTGAGTGTGCGCTCGAATCTGTACAAGAGCGCAAATCAGTCAGGGTGTAAGGCAGTACTAAGAGCAAGGCCGTGGCACTGAAGTCGGGGGGTAAAACGAACAAGCATAGCCATTTCGGGCGGACGAGGGACCCTATGCGGGCTGACAAGATAGCAAAGGATCCTTCGTCCATTCCAAGCGCCAGGGGTAGTGGATGTTTGAGCTTGCCCCCGAGAAACGAATCCCTTGCTGAGCAGGTAAACTCAATAACAGGGGCAAGGTCAGTTTGGTGTTCGAGCGGAACCTAGGCGGGCATACTTGCATGCCGACATATCGTGAGCCTCCCTTGCCTACGGGCACGCGAGGCCCGTAACGTTGCTGTCGCACTGCATCGAAATGCCCTGAACTTCGGGCGAGCCAGGAGCTTCACGTGTGCACCCCGGAAAACTTAACGGCCCTGCCCATCTTGTCTCGTCTGCTAGTCTGTCTACTGCTTGCGTGGCATGTGATCGCCACCGGCACCGAAGTCGTTCGCGTCCCGAAGCCTGAGTTCGAAGGCGATCACCGCTTCGACTACCCGATGCAATTGCTGCGGCTTGCGTTTTCAAAAATCGGCTCCGAATATCGGATCCAGGTGACCGATGTTCCCATGACCCAGGACCGCCAGGTGCGAGAGCTAGAAGCCGGTCAAATGATCGACGTTGCCCCGATGCCCAGCTCCCCCGAACGCGAGGCGCGATTGCTGCCAATTCGCATCCCTATCAACAAGGGCTTGCTGGGATGGCGCCTAGGTCTGATCCGCAAAGGCGACCAAGGCCGGTTCGCGGGTGTCGATACGTTGGGGGACCTGAAAGGTGTGCTACTCGCGCAGGGACAGGACTGGCCGGATACGCAGATCCTCAAGGCTAACGGCGTCAATGTGATCGCCGCTTCGAGCGACGAAGACCTGTTCAAGATGCTCGTAGCCAAGCGCTTCGATTACTTTCCCCGAAGCGTCATGGAAATCTGGGACGAGCAGGCGAACAATGCAGATACTCTGGTGGTGGAGCCCCACGTCGCCCTTCACTACGTCTACGACGCGTACTTCATGGTGAATCGCAAGAGCACGAGGCTCGCGCAGGATATTCGCGAGGGGCTCGAAAAGGCGATTGCTGACGGGTCGTTCGACAAACTATTCCAGCAATACTATGGCGAACGACTACGTAAAGCGCACCTGGAAACGCGTACGGTGATCGAGCTGAAAAACCCATTGCTAACACCCGGCACGCCCTCCGATCGACCAGAACTCTGGTACGACTTCAGGCGGGGACCCGCGAATCCAAAGCGAGCCCAGCGTGTCAGGTGTCAGCGGCGGCCTCAGAAGACGGAACATGAAGCACGCTTCGCCCGCGATTCCATACGGATTGGAGAGAGTATCGCAGCGATCCTGGTCACCGCAGGTATAGGCAGCGGGGTTTCGCATACTTCAGCTTGCTATGGCAGATCGCATTGCGTAGCGGGCGTGGGGACAGATGTTCCCTTGGGATTGGCGGATGAACCCGATGACTTGTAGTCAACGGTTCGGGTGGCCAGCATCGTGCTTTGCAGCGTTCGCATGCCGGGCCACTGCACCAGTGCGTTGGATTCGCTATTCGTGCCACCAGGCAGAACGGGACGGCCTGCGGTCCAAGGGCTGGCACCGAGTCAAGATTATCGGTAA
>NZ_AEJF01000200.1 GCF_001028175.1 Caballeronia mineralivorans PML1(12) | reverse complement strand
GGTAATGACCAGGGTATGCGATTTACCGTCGTCGGCCTGCTCAAAATAGCTGAACAGGCCCTCGCTTTCCATGAGACGGTGGACGAAGCCCCACCAGTCGTCCTCGGCTCGTGAGACCGCTATCCGACCCAAGGCAGCGCGCAGTGTGCACGTATCCATGGTGAGGCAAATAGGACCTGTCGGTCTGCTGGATCCACAATGTGACGGGCTGGGCAATCAGCTTCTTGAGTTCAACGGCAGCGGAGGTAGAAAGAGCATCGATCGGGAATCCGTAGTCGCGGCCAATCCGTGAATAACCAGTTCAGCCTGAACTGCGGACATCAATTCGAAGGCAAGTGCGCGCAGCTCATCTGCGTTCATGCTGTGGTGTGTCGTATCGATCACGAGCAGTATTGTGTTACCGCCCGTGCCACAAGGGTATTGGCAGACACACCGATTGTCGCGGGCCGGCTTACACGACGCGAATACGCCGTCTTGGCCGATACTTGCCACGGCAATCCGAGCACCAGTCCAGCCAGTTGCTCCTGCGTGATCGCCCGACGCGTGGCGGTTCCGGGCTGCGGCCAGACGAACTGTCCCTGGTTTTTTCGATGCGGACCCTGTCCGCTTCCGACCGCGAAGTTATCGCACAAGGCTTGAATGCATTGTTACGGGAGCGGACAACTGCATACGAGATTGCGACGAAGGTCGCTGTAGCGCAAGGACATGCGCCGCCCAAAGCCGGATACTTTGGGTTTCCGGATAACGTGTCCGAAGCCATGATTCATATCGCAATTGGCAGCCTTTGACTGCGCAGAATCGTTCACCCCTGATCGCCCCTCGACGGCAAACGATCCGACTTCTCACTACGAGAAAAAACAGAATCTCCGTCCAGCAAGAGTGTTCCCACTCGTAGAACCTTTACCATAGAAATCCGTCATCCAGCCTCCGGTCTGCGTACCGTGCTGTGTCTGTCACAACCCGCGCGAGTGCATGCCATGACAACTTCCTCTTTTTCCCGTCGTTCATTCCTCGCCGGCGGACTGGCCGCACTGGTCGATCTGTCCGCGTTTGGTCAGCCGTCAGGCCTACCCGGCACTGCTTCACTGTCGCCCCTCCCCAACGTCGGCGGCGAGGGGCCGTGGGATTACTGGGAGTCGGGTCAGGGAACGGGCGTCGTCCGGATTGCGGCTGCAGCGATCCTTTCCGCGAGCCCCTACGATACCCAGCCCTGGTTGTTCCGGCTGGGCTCCACTCGCATCGAGGTACTGGCCGACAAGGACCGTGCTGTCGGTGAACTCGACCCGTTCCAGCGAGAGCTTTACATGGGCCTCGGATGCGCCATCGAGAACGCATGCGTAGCCGCGCCGGCTCAAGGGATCAACCCTGTCGTCCGTCTGTTGCCTGAGTTGTCCGCTGGCGATGACAATCTCGCCGCGGTGATCGAACTGGAGCCGGCCCGGCAAGCGAAGCACCCGTATCATGATGCAATTGCCCGCCGACACACCAATCGCCTTCCCTACGACACGGGTCGCAAGGTCGATCAGGCGACGCTCGACGCGCTTGCCGGACTGACGTCCTCGTCCGATACGAAAGTTCTTTTCCTGGAGTCAGCCTCACCGGGCGGCGCCATCTTTACGGACCTGATGATGCAGGCGACCCAGCGCATCATCGACACGCCAGGCTTGCGCGAAAGTCGCTGGACAGGCGTGCGCGCGGCGGCGGCAAATCCGTCCCCCCTGAGCGCCGAAGTCCTGCAACAAGCCGACGCGAACTGGCTGAAGGCCACCCGGACGGTGGCCTGCGCAACGGCATCCGCGTTCGGGCTGATCATGGTCCGCGGAACAAGACAGGATCATCGCCTGCACATTGAGGCTGGACGGCTTTGGCAGCGCATCCATCTCGACGGTACAAACCGCAGCCTGGCGATGCAGCCAATGAACCATTTCATCGAAGTGATCGACTACGAGACCCGCACACAAGGAACCTCGCCGGTATCCTCATCCATACGTGCAGCGCTGCCGCAAAACTGGAACGGATGGGAGCCTATCTTCGGTTTCCGCCTCGGCTACGCCGGTGCGACGGCTCCGCGAAGCCCCCGCCGGCCGCTGTCGTCGATAGTTGTCGCGTGACGTACTCGTTACTGGTTTGCTATTGAGCTCGCTCATCTTCCCAGGGCGAACAGACGTCAAAAGCAGCACGCGTCTCTTTGCCGCCGAATCGGCAATCTCCACTTTCGCGGCCCAGCAACTACACAACCGAGCGTCGACGATCTTGCGCGGCGCTTCAGGACAGGCTGCCGGCTCGCGTTCGAATAAACGCTTCGCTGCAACCTTGTCACACCGTTTCCGCAGCAGGATGAACTATCGGCAGGTTATCAATCAGTCGTTCAGGCACGGCGACACGTTATCCTGCAGGTCAATCGAAAATACATCCATGCGCATGTCACTTAGGCATACTGAGAAGGTACTTGCCGTCGTCGTGGCGTCAAACGACTTCGCGCTCCAGATTTCCTGCTGCACCATAGCCAACACGCGTGCGACGCCTTCGATCAGCCGTTCGCCAACAGGCGTAGGCGCCATCACCGGGCCGGTCAATCCCTGCCGCAGGCATCGGCCAACTCGGCGTGATGGCCGATATCAAGCACTCGTTCTGAAGCAATAGCGGCGGACATCATGAGCCGCCCGAAACGGAGTCAAACGCCATGCTTTGGCTAAAGAGCAAAACGCTGCTCTGCGGAACCGCATTTTCGATCACGGCAGCGGTGCTGACTGCTTGCGGTGGCAACAACGTGACGCCCGACATCTCGTCGACCCCACTCGACAATCACGTGACGATCGCCTCTGGAAGCCTCGCAGGCAATCCGGCTGACGCGTCGGGAATTGTCAGTTTCGAAGCAATTCCTTACGCTGCGGCGCTAGTAGGAAACTTGCGATGGAAGGAGCCGCCACCCGTGCAAGCCTGGCGCGGCGTACGCGACGCCACGAAACCCGGCGCCCGGTGCTGGGCTGCGTTTACTTTTTCCGAACGCCGTGATATTGCCGGTTGTAGTAAATCAGAATCCCCTCATGGGCGTTGTCGAGGATTTGCGTAACCTCGCAAACGAGAATGTCGTGCGTGCCGACGGCAACCACGTTGGTAATTCTGCAGTCTATCGACATGATCGCCCCGCCGAGCGCCGGCGCCGCGCTTTCGCACGAAAGCCACTCGCCATGCGCGAAGCGCTCCGTCATCGGCACCTTGCCCGAAAATGCACCCGACAATCCTTGCTGGTCGGCGCTCAGCGTATTGATGCAAACCACTCCGTTCGCAATGGTCGCCGCATGCGCCGACGAACCGCGATTGATGCACACGAGCACGCTGGGCGGAGCATCCGTCACGCTGCACACGGCAGAAGCCGTGAAGCCTGCGCGGCCGCCAGGTCCGTCCGTCGTAACGATATGGACCGCCGCTCCCAACTGCGCCATCGCGTCGCGAAACCGCTCCAGCGTCACGCGCGGAACATCGTCGTCTGCCTGCATCGTCCAGTCCTTGACCGTATCGAAATCACTGCGCATACGACGCGTCCTCCTTGTCCAGCATGCACTTCACTTCTTCGAAGTGAGCGATCGAGAAATCGCGAATCCGCGAAAAATGCTGCCACTTGCGATTCATCAGGAAGCGCCGGCCGTTCGGCGATACCGCGGCGCTGAAGTGATTGGCGACCGCTTCGTGCATGCCGAGGTGGGCAAAACAGCGGAAAGCGGCAGCGAAATCGGTGCGAAGTTGATGTTCGTCCATAGGGCGTGAATGGTGAAGTGGTCTTTGGAAGCGTCGAATGCGTTACGTATGACCGGCCGTCATGCAACCTTGCCGCTCGGGCGCACCCATTGCAACACCAGAAACAGCAAGGTCACGACGCACAGCACGACCGTAGAAGCTGCCGCAAGCGTGGGGCTGACCTGCAGCAAAATGTCGTCCCAGAGTTGCTTGGGCAGCGTCGTCTTGATGCCACCGCCGATGAAGAGCGCCACGGTCAATTCCTCGAACGAGCTCAGAAAGCCGATGACGAACGCCGCCGCGAGGCCGTTACGGATCGACGGCAGCGTGATGTGCCGCAAGACCTGAAGCCGGTTCGCGCCGAGCGTGGCGGCAGCATGGTCGATACCCCAGTCATGGCCCTTGAACGTGGTGAGCAGAATCACGAAAACCATCGGCATGGCGATCACGATGTGACCGATCACGATGCCGAGATTGGTCGCCACGAGCGAGATGTGCGCACAGAAGTAGAACAGTGCGATGGCAATCACGATTGACGGCACGATCATCGGCAACAGGAATAGCAGGAACAAGCCGCTGGCGAGTTTGCCGCCCGAGCGTGCGATGCCGAGTGCGGCCGGCGTTGCGACCGCCGTGGTCACGATCGTGACGATCACGCCGATGCCGAACGAGCGCAGCGTCGCGCCGATCCATAGCGGCGACTCGAAGTACGTTGCAAACCATCGAAGGCTGAAACCCTTCGGCGGAAACGACAGAAACGTGTCGGCACTGAACGCCATCGGCACGATCGCAAGAATCGGAAACAGCAGCACCGCGATCACAAGCCACGCATACACGGTCAGCAGATCAACGCGCACGACCTGCCGCAGATGCCGGTCGTAAGCGCTCACCGCGAATGAGCACACGAGGCCGAGGAAATTCACCATGCCAATGCCGACGCGGCGCAGGTGGTGCTGGCGCATCGAGTGCCCGGCGCGTTTGTCGTCGGCGAGCGACGACAGACCGAATACGAGATCGTAGATCAGGCAGGTTACGAGCGCCGACAGCACCAGCACCACGGCAAGCGCGCTGGCGAGTTGCCAGTTCTGAAGCTCGTTGATCTGCACGATTATCAATTGGCCCAGCATCATCTCGCGTGGGCTTCCGAGCAGCGTCGGTGCGATGAAGAAGCCAAGCGCACCGATGAATACAAGCAGGCCGGCAGCCGCCACGCCGCGCATCGACGACGCGAAGAACACGCGCCAGAAGACCTGCGCGCGGTCGGCGCCCAGCGTGGACGCGGCCATCGACAGACGCCGGTCGATCTGGTTCATGACCGGCAGCATCGTCACGACGGCGAGCGGCAACAGCGTATGGGCGATCGCGAAGACCACAACCGTACGGTTGAACAGCAGATGCTCGCCGCCTCCGATGCCAAGTGCATGCAGCACCTGCGCGATGAAACCGGTGCGGCCGAGCAGCACAAGCCACGCGAAGGTCTTCACGAGCGCGCTGCTCCAGAACGACAGCAGCACCAACAGCGAAACGATCTGCTGGCGCTGCCTCGACAAGCCCGCGAGCCAGTAAGCGAGCGGATAACCAAACAGCAGACAGCAGGCAGTGGTTTCGAGCGCGATCGCAAACGTGGTCTGCAAGACCTGTCGATAGACACTTGGACCGAAGAAGCGCGCGAACGCGGCGAACGACAATGTGCCGTCGCTTTTCAGCACGCTCAACGACAGCAGCTTCAGCGATGGATAGAGCAGAAACACCGCGAGAAACAGCACCCCCGGCAGTGCCAGCCACAGTGGCCCGGGCCGCAAGCCGCGGGAAGCCGGGCGTGCGCGTCCGGCGGCAATCGTTGAAGCGTTCATGACGTCGCCACGTGACGGTTCGCCGGCCACTCGAAACCAAGGTTCTCGCGCAGCGTGCCGCCCTCGTATTCCTTTCTGAACACGCCGCGCCGTTGCATCTCGGGAATCACTCGCTCGACGAACGCAGACAGGTCGTCGGGCAACAGGTGGAAGGAAAGCATGAAGCCGTCGGCGGCCTTGCCGTCGATCCATTCCTGCATATGGTCGACAATCTGCGCCGATGTGCCGCACAACGTCACCTTGCCCCGCTCGTAGCTCGAATAGAGCTGGCGCAACGTGAGCTTCTGCTCGCGGATCATGGCAACGATCTGATTGAAATAGGCCTGGTGAAAATTGGACTTGGCCGGAATCATGTGCTCGGGCACCGGCTCGTCAAGCGGCAACCCGCTCAGGTCCGCCTCGAGATCGGCGCCGAGGCGCATGCGGCCCACGTCCGGATGGATCAGGTTCTGCAGTTCCTGATACTTGTCCTGTGCCTCGGCCTCGCTGTCGCCGACGACCACGGACAGCCCCGCGAGTATCTTCATCGAATCGGGATCGCGGCCGAACTTCGGCATGCGACCCTTCAGGTCAGCGTAAAAGCTCTTCGCTGCCAGGAGGGTCGGGTCGGACGAGAAGACGACTTCAGCGGTCTCGGCCGCGAATGACTTGCCGTCTTCCGATGAGCCGGCCTGGATAATGACCGGCCTCCCCTGCGGTGTGCGCTTGATGTTCAGCCCGCCGTACACCTGGAAGAACTTGCCCGAATGATCCGTGACGTGGAATTTCTCGGGCACGAAACTCGTGCAGCTCGCCTTGTCGGCAACGAACGCATCGTCCTCCCACGTATCCCACAAGCTCGCGACGACCTCGAAGAATTCGCGCGCCCGGGCATAGCGCTGGTCGTGCGGCGGCAGCTTGTCGAGGCCGAAGTTGCGAGCGGCGTAGTCGTTCGCCGAGGTCACGACATTCCAGCCCGCGCGGCCGTGCGACAGATGATCGAGCGACGCGAACTGGCGCGCGAGGTTGTACGGCTCGTAGAAGCTCGTCGACGCCGTTGCGCCGAGGCCGATATGCCGAGTCGAGCCGGCCAGCGCGGAAAGCAGCGTGATCGGCTCGAAGCAGTTCATGAAAGACGGATAACGCGTGTGGACGTTGAGCTTTTCCGTCCGCGCGGCCGGCGTGTCAGCTATAAAGAACAAGTCGAACTTTCCCGCTTCGGCGAGGCTCGCGAGGCTGCGGTAGTAGTCGATGTTCGTCGATGCATCGCGAGGCGCGCCTGATTTGAGCCACGAAGCCGGGTGAGAGCCCGTGGGATGCACAAGCAGGCCGAGCGGCATATGTCGATTGGTCATGATGTCTTCGCGAAGAAAGGGAGGGTTCGAGGGTTCACGACTGGAGCAGCCATTCCTGGTAGCGCTCGTTGGCCGAATCGAAGTTCTTGCCCCACCAGGCCGAGTCGCGGCGGATCAGCCGTTCGAGATTTTTCGGATACGTCGTCAGCAGTTCGGCACGCTTCGGATCGATCAGCTTCAAGGCATCGCTGTTGCTGGGGCCGTTCGCGACAATGCTCGCGTAGACGGCCTGGCGGTCCGGGCGCATGCAAAAGCGCACGAACTGCTGTGCCTGCTTCAGACGCGGCGTGCCGACCGGAATGGACCAGCCGTCGACGCTGTAGGTGCCCTCCCAGACGATCTTCACGGGCGCACCCGATGAAATCGCGGCGAGCGCACGAGCATTCCACGTGTCAGCCATGTCGACTTCACCACTTTGCAGCAACTGCGTGTTCTGCGCACCGTTGGCCCACCACACCGAAACCGACGAACGGATCTTGTCAAGCGACTTCATCGCTCGGTCGATGTTGATGGGATAGATGTCCTTCGGCGCGACGCCGTCGGCAAGCAGTGCGTTTTCAAGCGTGCCGCTCGGCGAGCGGTAGAGTCCGCGCCGCCCCGGAAATTTCGACGTGTCCCAGAAGTCGCGCCAGCCAGTCGGAACGGCCTTCGCGTACTTGTCGGTACGGTATGCCATCACGACGCCGTACACCGAGAAGCCGAACCAGTTCGAAGTCAGCATGCCGGGCAAAATACCCTTCGCGTCGCCTGGCCCGATGTCGAGCGGTGCGAGATAGTTCTTGGCATCGGTAAGACGCAGCACGTTGTCGGGCGTCACCATCGCGAGGTCCCAGATGTGCGAATCCGAGTCGACCGTCAACTTGAACTGTGTGACCGGATCGGATTCGTGCGCCACATTGACGATACGAATGCCGGTTTCCTTTTCGAATGGGTCGTAGAACGCCATGCGCATCGCGGGGCCGAGTGCGCCGCCGTTGTCGGCGATGGTCAGTGTATCCGCGGCCATTGCACGGGGAATCCAGATGGTGGGCGCGCCCAGCGCGAGGCCGGTGGCCCCTGTCGTTTTGAGGAATCGTCGCCGGCTTTCATTTTTTGTCGTGCTCAATACGATCTCCAGGAGAAGGTGAGGAAATTCGGGCGGTAGCGGCAACGAGAAGGCTGCCGGGACAAAGTAGGAACAGCGAGGTACGGCGCCTAGCTATCGAGCAGACGGGAATCGGATTCGAGCCAGTGCAGCGACACGATCGCACCGACCTCCCGGCTCGGGCTGCCCGCCGGCTGCCGGACGGTCATGACGGCGCCGCTCGCAAGACGTACGAGCAAGCGTGTCTCCGAGCCGCCGTAGATTCGCTCGACGACGTGGCCGCCCAGGTAGCCGCCCTCGGTAGCAATACGAACATGTTCGGGGCGCACGATGATCGTCGCCTCCGTCACACCGGCACGCACTGCGCAACCGGCGGGCAGAGGAATCGCGCCATCGGGGGTCGCGAGCCGGGACTCGGGTGTAATGCGTCCGCGCAGCTTGTTTGAGATGCCGATGAAGTCCGCCACGAAGGTAGTGCGCGGACGTTCGTAGATGTCCTCGGGCGTGCCGATCTGCTCGATCCGACCGGTGTTCATCAGGCAGACGCGATCGGAAAGCGCGAGCGCCTCTTCCTGATCATGCGTAACGAAGATAATCGTCGAACCGGTTTCGCGATGGATGCGCTTGATCTCGATCTGCATGCTTTCCCGCAGCTTGCGATCGAGCGCGGACAGCGATTCATCCATCAACAGCAGCGACGGCTGATACACGAGGCAGCGCGCCAGCGCAACGCGTTGCTGCTGCCCTCCCGATAGCTCGCGCGGGAAGCGCCCAGAGAACGTCTCGAGGCCAACCATCTCAAGCGCGTGCATAACCTTGGCGCGGATCGAGGGACCATCGACGCGCCGCATCTGCAGCGGAAACGCGATGTTTTCGAACACATTCAGATGCGGGAACAGCGCGTAATTCTGAAACACCACGCCGATGTCGCGCTGATGAGCGAGCGCGTGGGTACGGTCGATCGCATCGATGAAGAGCTTGCCGGCGGTCGGCTCGACGAGACCGCAGATGATCTGAAGCAAGGTCGTCTTGCCGGAGCCAGATGGACCGAGCAGTGTAAGCAGCTCACCGCTATGCACTTCGAGATCAATAGGATGGAGCGCGAGTGCAGTGCCGTAGTGCTTCGACAGTCCCTCGGTACGCATTTTCACCGGCACTGGCCGGGGAAGTGTGCTACGGACGTCATCTGCGCAACTGGCAAGACTTGCCATGAGGTGACTCCTGGATAGTGGGCAGGCATGCCGGAACGATACTGATGGGTGAGGCCGACATCCCGTCTGTCGCGCCTTGAACACCCTGCGGACGGGAGCTAATCTAACAAGTCAAATTAAAGGTAAAAATATTGTTTTCCCATGCAATCCATAGGATGGCCCTATGTCATCCACTCGCTTCGGAGCCCTGTGACAGGTGCGAGACGGCAAGATGAAAGTCCCGCGATCGCTAGCGGTAAGGATGCGATCAGTAACTTGGCGATGCTTCATCCGGATTGCCATCGGACCGCGTGTCCTCAGACCAACAGTGGAGAAACCGGCTTTAGTAAGGGCGCTTTGAAAGCCTTGAGCCCCGTGCTGACAAAGTCGCACCGGGCAATGGTCGGCCTATGGCCGTGGCCATGCGTACGGGTAGCAAGGGACCCTCTGTGCTTTGATAGGGCGCTGTATCACGGTCACCGTTTTGGTGCGGGCGTTATCAAGTGCACAGTGCGCTGATATTGATATGACTTTGCGTGTCAATGGCGATGTCAGGTTTCAGGTCGTTGCATCGACACATGACACTCTCCTGCGAGCAAACCTCGGCACACTGATTTTAGAGGTCAGCCTGCCGACGACCAGGATGCTTGATGGGATCTGTTTTCGGCTCGGTTGTTGACCCTGTCCATGGCCCTGATTGGATCGCGGTCAGCAGAGCTGGTTGCTAACGCATCAACGCAGCACCGGCCATCAGTAATATTGAAGCGGCCATCCTCTTAGGACTTGTTTCGTGTACGGACAAGCCAAGTAAGCCGAACTGGTCGAGCAAAATCGAGCAGAGGATCTGGCCTGCCATTACAAGCGCGATCATTGTGCTGGCGCCTAGACGCGGAGCGATGGCAGTAGTGGCAGACAGCACGACCGCACCGCAAAACCCACCCGTCCATGCCCACCAGGGTAGTTCATTGCCCACTAGACGTGGCCCAGTGCGCAACCCGATGAGTGCCGCTGCAATCAAGGCTAGTGTAAGCACGGCTCCAGAGATTGCTGCCGCCCAAATTGGCGATCCAACTGCGGTAGCCAACCGAGCGTTGATCGCTGCTTGCAAAGGGAGCATCGCCCCGGCAAAAATCCCAAGCAAGCTCAGAAAAAGATCCATCCGTCCTCCGCTGTTTGCGTCGCATGCGACCAAAGCCGACCGCGAAACAGACAATTCACACATCACGCTCCGTCTGGTATCAGCGGATTCAAGGGCACAATCCGCAATCCGTAGAGCACTTATCCCGTCACGTGGCATAGCCAGCATTGGGCTCTTTGCCTCAAGGGCATTCGAGAACCGTTCAAGCGCACCTTGTACGAATCGGCATGCCTTCCCGATTCGGCCTGCTCACAGCACAACTACCCTCAACACCTTCCGTCTCCTGTGCAATTGAGTAGTCGCGCGGCGGTGTCAGCAGCCATCCCGCGCATCAAATCCATCAAACGTTAACGCCATTGGCAGCTACAAGCCACCGCCTACGCAACGCAGTTTGAGGATCACGCAAATTTGGACTGCAAAGCAGTTTGATGTAAGAAAACCCGGAGCTTGAATCTGAAGGCAGGTCTACCGTTGTTCGGCCCATTCTCCAGCCGAAGACATCAAATATTCGTGAGCTCTCAACTCTTTCCCTTGGATCAACGAGGTGCCGATTTCTCGTTAGGCCTTGTCTGGAAGGGTCGACACCTCGCGTTCGACGGGCTCAAACATTCGCTTGAGGCGGAGGATGTCAGAAATCCCGAAGTCCCCGACGTCGGGCGCTTCGCGTCCACGAGCAGCAGCCACACCGGCTGCAATTGTGTACGCCGCGGACCGATCTCTAAGCAGAGCGGTTAGCCCCTCAACTAACGTTGCACGATCACCGGGAGACAGATCCCGACAGTCATCGAACTCTTTCGCTTTCACGGGAATCTCCTAACGCAAGGTGTCAAGAAGACGTGATTCGCGCTCTCACAGCGGCTGGCCCCGTGCCCGGGATCTGAGACCGGCATTGAAACTCGCCTGTTCGGACATACTCCAGTCAAAGAGCATCAACAACGACGGACTATGCGCCTTCGCCGCGACCATTTTCAACGCAGTGGTTCTCACAACCCGGACCGCGTCGGAGTAAGGCACCCCGCCCAGCCTGGCAGGCTCTCAGGTCGCTGTCAGGAGTTCTTAAACCTTCAAGTGGACTTCTGCACCCGCTGATTCCGATGAAGCGTACAAGGCTTCAATAACCAGATTGATGTTCAATGCCTGCGTTGCCGGAATGGCGGACGGCGTGCCGTTTCGGAAGGAATTCAAGAACGAAGCCGCTTCGCGATCGAAATAAACAGTGTTATCAATCTCAGCGAGTTCGGGTGAATATTCTGTCTTTCTTGCGGCCCATCCTTCCGGAAAGCTTGTCTCCCGCCATTCTGTCCAACCCTCCGGCATGCCGGCCCGGCCGCTGTCGTACACCTTGTAAGAGGCCGGCAGCACGCGCGAGCTCATGATTCCTTCCGTACCATATGCCGTCAGATCCCAGCTTTCCGCCCATGGCAACACGTCCCACGACATGAAGTCGATGCTAATTACCTTGTCGTCGTAGTTCAGGATCGCACCGGCCGCATCTTCACGAGATTCAGTTCCGCGAAATCCGGGAAACTTGGTGATTCGGGCATTTACCGACTTAGGTAATCCAAAGTGATTCAGGATACGTTCGATCATGTGACAGCCAATGACGAAAACGGCGCCGCCTATGTCCTCAGGATCATTCAAGTGACTAGTAGCTGCTTCGTTATGAGAGCAACCGGCATGCGCACGTACCTGAAGGATCTTTCCTAGTCTGCCTTTCTCGATGGCAGATTGCATCGCTTCGACAGACGGAGAAAAGTGCCAACAATATCCGACCTGCACCAATCCGTTCGTTCGTTGTACCGCGTCGACTATTCTCCGCGCGTCTGCGGCGCTACGCCCGGCCGGCTTTTCCACAAGTACGGCTTTGCCCGCCTCTAATGCCTCAATGGTGAGGTCCGCCATCTTTTCACTCTTGGAATGAACCAGAACGGCATGAATTCGGTCGTCGGAAAGGATGGCTTCCCTGGTCCGCCGTTCGAGGCCGAACTCTGCCGCGAAGGGACTAAGTAAAGCGCTGTCATCCGCCGCCCCGAAAATTTTCACGTCTGTCCTCCGCTGCAAAGCTTTCACTCGCCCTGACGTGTGAGGATGGGTTATTCCCAAGCAACCGAAACCAACAATGTCCTGTTCCCCTGTACCCGTTTTGCTCATGATTCTATCTCCACATTTTGTTTGACTCGCAATGCCCTGACACCTGGCGCAATAAAAGGCGCTTGAGCGCTCATGGCAGTCCACTAGAACATGTACTTAACCATCACCGTTCCTTATCCCTCGCGTTGGCCTTATGAGCCGCGTCAGGCCTCAGTGTTATGTATAAAGAAGGGAGGCACATCCGGACCCCATAGGTAGAGCGAGTCCTCGGGAGGAAAATCTCCTGTCATCCATGGTTTTCCTGCAGAAATAAAATCGATGTCTGCGGAATATTCGGAGAACGATCCCCACGGATCCATGACGTAATGGAAATAGTTGGAACCCAGAACATGCCGTCCCGTACCCCAGCCTTTGGCGTAGCCGGCTGCAACCATTTGATTGGCGCCGACACCAATGTCGTTGATGTCCTTTACGTCCCACGCAACATGATGCCAACCCTTCGCGGTACTTTTGGCAAATGCCAGCAAGTGATGATCAGAACCGTGAACGGCGTGCATGAAGGCGATGATGTCGATTGACTTGTCGCTCAGACCTAGACCAAGCGCCTGCTGATAAAAGGCAACCGCACGAGGTACGTCAGGAGTGAATAGCAGCACATGGCTCATTCGGCGCGGGCGAACAAGTTTTGCCTCCGACCGCGGGTAGGCTCCACGAACGTCGGCTGGAATGGCCGGGCTAACGTTCGCGCCTTTCGCAGATGGAGTTGTCTTCCGGCCTACGCCCACGTGAATCATGTTCCCATCTAGATCCGCGAACCATAGCCCACCCGGACTGCAGCATTCAGGCCCTATTGCGGCAGGAACATCCGTCATGAGCCTGCCCCCGGCACTACGGATTTGATCCTCGATCGCTTCGAGATCACCTTCGTAGCAACTGAAGCTGAGGTACGCCAACGACTTTTCATTCGATGGCAGGATTCGCGCCCAGCGATGTCCGTCGAGCGCGCGCAGTTCCAACTCAGCTTTCTCGGCTCGCTCGATCAACCGAACATCAAGGCCAAACGCAGTGAAAAAATGCCTCGCGCTTTCGATTGACGGCACATTAAGCGCAAAATGATCGATCGAGTGGACCGAGCTGACACGCGTCGGTGCTCCAAGTTGTTCTTGCATGTTCCCTCCCCTGTAAAGCGGCGGACGGTCCTTCTTAGCGCGCTCTCCGGGCCGCCAAACTGACGCTTAGTTCACTTCGACGACGGATTCGAAGACTCCTGGGCGATAGGATTGCGCAATGTCATGAATCCTTCAACACTCACCTCGCAGACGTCACCCGGCTTCATAAGAAGCTTCGGTTCACGAGCCCAACCAATTCCGGAAGGGGTACCGGTCACGATTACATCACCCGCTTCAAGTGTCATCGCCTCGCTAATGGTGGAGATGAGCGTTTCGATATCGAACACCATGTCGCTGACAGAAGCTGACTGCACGACTTCCCCATTCAGGCGCGTTTCAAGAAGAAGCCCTTTTGCTCCCGCCGGAACTTCGTCCGGCGTCACGAATTCGGGGCCAAACGCACCGGTACCGTCAAAGTTTTTCCCCACTGTCCATTGCGGGGATTTAAATTGATAGTCGCGAACGGAGCCGTCATTGAAGAGCGCATAACCGGCGATGAAGCTCAGTGCGTCAGCCTTTGCGATATGGCGGCCTCCTCCGCTCAGTACCACAGCCAACTCCCCTTCGTAGTCGAGACAGTCGGAGACCGTAGGGCGAACGATCGGCTCATTGTGAGCAATCAGGCTTGTCGTCACCCGAAGGAACAACGTCGGATAAGCAGGTTGCTCGTAGTTACTCTCGCGAGTGTGGTCAGTGTAGTTCAGTCCTACGCAAATGATCTTGCCAGGCCGGCTCACCGGCGGCAGAAACTGCAGTTCAGAAAGGGACGCATACTCTTCCGGCGGCAAACTCTCGACAAATTCGGATAGATCCTCGCCCGTCGCGATCAGCTCATCAAGCGAGTGTTGGCCCAACACCCGTACACGGTCGGCATCCACACGCAGACCGAGCCATTGAGCCCCTTCTTTTTTGAACTGTACAAATCGCATTTTTGCTCTCCTTTGTTTGTCCCACCACTGCAACGTGGAACATAGCAATTTAACTTCGGCCGCTGCACGGGCCGTTGCCGGTACCTGGCCTTTCACACTCATCGAAACGGGGAAAGCTTCCTTCAGGTTCATCCACGTCCGCTCACGGACTTGAAATCATCGACTCATGGATTGCGTTGCGGCTATGTTCTAACGCCAACAGCACCTAGCGCACCGGTCTTCGTTGTTACCTGGCCGTGCGACCACGCTTAGCCAACGCGTCAGTGATGACTGCCAGCATCAGCACGGCACCCGTGACCACGAATTTGACGCCCGGTGAAAGATTAAGCAGGTCCATGCCGTTCGAGATCCCGCCGATAACCAGAATCCCAAGCAAAGCTGAGTAGACCGTGCCGCGGCCCCCGAAAAGGCTGGTACCGCCAATCACGGCAGCCGCGATCGCATTGATCAGCACGTCCCCACCGCCGGCGGATCCGGTGGCCGCTATCAGCCTTGACGCCGAAAGGATCCCACCGAAGGCCGCCAATCCCGCACCCAAGGCGAATACGCTGATCCGAATACGCTGGACCGCCACACCAGACCGGCGTGCAGCTTCGATATCCCCGCCCACGGCCATCACGTGCCGACCATAGACTGTCCGACGGATAACCCAGTCAGTCGATACAACGATACCGATGAACAGAAGCATCACGAGGGGAACTCCGCGATCACTATTCAAAACTGCTACTGCAGCAATCGTCGCCGCGCTGGTGATCACGATCCTCAGGATTGCTCGCCGGAAATCGGCGCTTCCCGCTTCGGCATGCTCGCGCGCCCGCAGTAATTGCGTAACAACGATGCAGGCCACGATTGCGCCAGCGACCACCCAACTTTGCAGAGGGGAGAGAAAGGTCGACGTCAACTTTGCAACGCCGCCAGAATACGGAAAGTTGATGGTAATCGTCGGGCCTAACAACAGGTTTTGAACGCCCTGTAGCGCAAGCAGCGCAGCCAAGGTGACGACGAAGGCTGGGAGCCTGAAAAACGTCACGATCAGCCCTTGAGCTGCGCCCCACGCCAGCGCCGCCACGACAACGAGAACAATCGCGAGCACTGCGTTCAATTCGTTGTTCACGTACAAGACACCGAGCAGGGCTCCAGCCGTCCCGCTCAACGCGCCGACAGAAAGATCGATCTCGCCCAGCAACAGCACCAGCACCACGCCGACTGCAATGGTGCCGGTACCCGACACTTGCAACATCAGATTCGTAAGGTTGGTCGCCGTTAGGAACTTGCCGTTCAGCGATTGAAAAACGATGCTTAATACGACGATACTGATCAGTACCGGAAGCATTCCGCCGAGCGCCGAACTGGAACCCAAGGCCTGGAGCTTCGTACGAAGCTGAGCAATCGACATGTTGCTCTTCACGCCGTTGATCGCAGACGCTCCGTCCTGGTGATTTAAGTTGGTTTTCATAAACTTCTCCGTTTGCGGCGTGATCAGTTTGCCCACTGCGCACCAGTGATGGCGGCAATAACCTGTTCTTGAGAGCAAGTCTTGGCTTCGAACAGCTTTGAATTCGCTCCAAGCCTCAGAACCGCAATGTCATCCGCTACCCGAAACACATCAGCCAGGTTGTGACTGATGACAAGGATCGCCATTCCCGCATCGCGAAGCCGTTCAATCATTGCAAGCACCTCGGCGGTTTGTCCCACCGAAAGAGCTGCAGTGGGCTCATCGAGAATGACGACGCGAGGTTCGCCTAGCAACGCTCGCGCAATTGCAACGCTTTGTCGTTGCCCGCCTGAGAGCGTTTCGACCGCATTTCGAAGCGACGGAACCTTCGCGTTCAATGACGCAAGCAGTTCACGGGACTTTCGCTCCATTTCGGCCACTCGGGTACGGCGCAGTGCACGCAAGGGGTTCCAACTGTCTGTGGTTAGCTCGCGCCCGAGAAACAGGTTTTCTGCCACAGACAAGTTGCCGCAAACCGCAAGGTCTTGGAACACCGTCGCAATTCCCGCTTCTGCGGCCTCCTTCGGGGAAGAAAAGCGAACCGCCTTGCCGTCGAAGAGAATTTCCCCCGAGTCTGGCGAATGAACGCCCGTCAAGGTCTTCACAAGCGTCGACTTGCCTGCCCCGTTGTCGCCCACAAGTGCGGTCACACGTCCGGGGTAAAGCGAGAGAGACACATTGCGCAATGCATTCACGGCCCCGAAGCTTTTGCTGACCGATCGCAATTCGAGCAATGGACTCACTTGCAAAGCCTCGACCTTGCGAGGTGCATTTGGGACGGCTGCGGTGCCATTGGTTGTGCCCGGCGTCTGGACGTTCATAGCGTTACCTCATTCGTATATCGAAAGGTGTTACTGAGATATCCCAGCAGCCTGGCAGTCTTTGACATAGTCGCCTTTGCATAACGCCGCGACATCGACGTACTTGGCCGCAACGATCGTATCCTTGAGGTTTTCCTTAGTGACTACGACTGTCTTGATGAGAATTGCAGGAACTTTATCTCCACCGTTTTCGATCGAGGATGTCGTCTCAGGCGTCTTTCCTTGAACCACCGCTACGGCCATGTTGGCTGCGGTCTGGGCCAATGTGATGCTGTTTTTCCAAACCGTCATATACATCCGTCCGGCGAGGATTTGCTGCAGCGCCGCGACGTCGCCGTTCTGGCCAGTTATCGGCGGAAAGTCTTTCACCCCGGTGTTGACGAACGAGGCGACTATGCCAGCGGAGAGTCCGTCGGCCATGCTATAGACCCCACCAATCTCCTTTACACCGATCTTGGTAATGGCTTGATCCATGGCCGCTTGGGCTTTTGATGAGGACCAGCCCGGCGTTGTCGAATCGAAGCAAAGTTTGGATCCAGCCTTTTTGAATACAGGGAGCGAACCTGCCCAGAAGGCCTCTTCGTTGTGATCAGACACGTCCCCACGAATCGACACGACGCACTTGGAGGACGTGCCAATTTGTTTCATCCGATCCACGAGACTCTGCGCCAGTTGTTCGCCGACTTGCTTCGCGTCGAACGAGACATAGTAAGAAATTGGAGCGTCGGCGATCAGTGAATCATACGAAATCACAGGGATGTTTTTCTGTCTGGCGGTGACCACGACATTACGCATCGCACCGCCGTCGAACGGGTCAATCACCAAAACGTCAGCTCCCTGCGTCATTGCTGCTTCAGCTTGTGACTGCTGACGGCTTGCATCACCCTGAGCATTGCTAATGATGACATTGCAACTCGGGCAAAGTCTTTTCACTTCCTTTTGAAACTGCGGACCATCGATTTTATCGAAACGTACGTCCGCTGTATTAGGCATGAGCATCGCAATCGTTTTCGCGTCGGCCGCCATCACGTTAGAACTGGTGAAAGTCGTGGCGACCATCAGCATCCATAGGCGTTTTGTGAACATTTGACTGTCTCCAAGACTCTTTTCTTAAAAATATTTGAGAGAAGTTTCCGCGGATGAGCCGACTAATTCGCATCAACCTCCATGATGCTTGTTAGCGCCTTCCATGTTGATATTGCGGAACTCGAACCCGGCAGTAAGCCCGCCGTCAACCGGAAGATTCGCACCGGTAATCCCCTCACTTTCCGCAGACAAGAAATAGATAATCGCGTTCGCGACCTGCTCCGGCTCAAGAACAGACCCCGAAGGCTGACGGTCTTCGCGCCGCTTCAACCAGGCGGCGGGATCAGGAGCGGCCTTCATGTGCGCATAGAACATTTCTGTCGCCATCGGGCCCGGCGATACCGCGTTCACTCGAATTTGCCTGCGACCGAAGTCAAGGGCGCCCCCCCGAACCATTTGAAGCACCGCCCCTTTCGTAGCGCCGTAGGCAAACATCGCTTCCTCGCCCAGGAAACCGGTGACGCTTCCTACCAGGACTATTGAGCCCTTGCCGCACTCGGTCATAAGCGGCGCAAGCGCGGACATGGCTTTCGCGGCACCCACTATGTTCACGTCCAGGATGCGGCGCCATGATTCTGAGGACACCTCCTCCACGGTCCCCTGCACAAGCATCGCTGCACAGTGGGCAAGACCAATCAGCTTGGGCTTTTTCGACGCAATTATTTTCGTGACAACTTCCCAAGTCTGCGCTGCATCAACACCACCGCTTACGTGCGTGTATCCAGGCAAGTCGCTCATATCTTTTGCCGCGTCTGCCAGGTCGATACCGATTACTGAAACAGACGATTGGACAAGCTTTGCTGCCAATGCCTTACCGAGCCCGTTTGCAGTTCCGGTCACTACCACTAAATCCGGCAGGGTGAAGTTCATTTCTATGTCTCCAGGATGGGTAAAGTCGATAAATAATTGCTCTTTCGTTAGTGGCGCTTCGTATTCCTGATCATTTGGACTTTGTTATCAGCGTGCTAATAACTTGCCAGCATGAAAGGGAAGGGACTTAAGCCTGTCGCTCGAGGCTGGGTCGGCCGGAAATCGGTACGCCTTGAAACTGCCCCATCGTCGTTTGGAAAACTCGCTCGGCCGCTTGCCGTAGCGGCATGTTGCGCAGTTCCTCGGAAATTATTTCGACGCCCCATGGCCCATCGTATCCAAGTTCGATCACTTCGCGAGCGAAGCCCCGCACGTCAATGTCGCCCTCCCCGCACAGCCTGCGGTGGTTGGTCGAATCGTTCAGCAAGGTGCCGACGACGACCGCATCTGCGTCATTGAGCTCTACCGCTTTGAGCAGCTCGATAGGAATCGATTTGACGTGGCCATGTTGATCCCCTCGCGCCACATGCCATATATCCATGCAAATACCGCCATTCGGTCCGCTGCCGCTCACCAACTCGATGGCCAGATCGATCGTGTTGAAACTCGAGAATGGCAGGAACTCAACCACAACGTTAATCCCGTACGGCGCGGCCCGCGCGCACATATCGGCAAACCGGTCACGAAACTTTGCCATGTCTGGCGGTCCTTCCTCGAACAACCCAGCGGTGACCTTGAGGTTGCGCGCACCGATCTCTCCGCCGAACTCGAGCAACTCATCGCGCATGCGGTTGGAATCGTTCAGCTTGTCGCCGTCGCGATGCCACTTCGTCAAAACCTCTACTTCGTTGTGGATCAGTCCGTTGTCGTTCAGGATGCTGCGAATCGTAGGAACACCATAGCGATCGATAGATGCCAAAACATCGGCATGCACAATCCCCAATCCCTTCCAACCTGCCATCGCCGCTGCTTCGGCACGATCCTTCAGGCTGTGGGGACTGACTTCCGTTACTCCGCCGGGTCGTACATTGCCCGCGAGCGTCCAGTAAGAGGCGATCAGCTCGATATTTGGTGTTTCCATGTTTCCTCCGTCAGCAGGGCCAACCTATACGCCGTTTTGTAGAGTCACTTGTCAATGCGGTGGATTCGCAGAACCTGAAAATTGTGATATTTTTACGACTTAATCTTCAAATCAATAAAAAATATATTATGTTTGATACTATATGTTTTGCACCAATGAGCGTCCACTAGGGTTTACGAGTCTGAGGTCTTTCAAAGGAGAGTAGTTGTATGGTCGATAGCCCAAAGACGTCCGGACAGACGCGACTTGTGTTCGAGCAATTGCGCAGCGCGATCATCGAGGGCATTTGTGAACCGGGCGCCAAGATAAACATCGCCTCGGTGGCCGAGGAACAGAAGGTTAGCCCTGGAGCGGTTCGCGAAGCCTTGGCGATGCTGGAGGCGGAGTCGTGGGTCGTGTCAGAGCCGGCGCGCGGCTACCGCGTGAGCCCGGTTTCCCAAAACGATCTTCGCGATCTTGTTCAGGCGCGCATTGAGGTGGAGAAACTATGCATAGCTGAGGCTATCCGTCATGGGGACCTGGCTTGGGAAGGCGGCATCGTTTCGGCCCTTCATCACCTCTCCCGCGTACCCGAACGCGATCGCGATGCCCCGGAACACCTGAATGCCCAATGGGTCCTCAGTCACTCCCAGTTTCACCATGCGCTCGTGGCAGCTTGCCCTAACCAATGGTTGTTGCGGTTACATCGGATGCTGTATCAACAGAGCGAGCGCTACCGGTACCTTTCCGTGCGTGTGCCCGGCGGTGCCCGCGACGTGCTAGCCGAACATAAGGGACTGGTCGACGCCGTGCTCAACCGGGACATTCAAGCAGCCACTGAAAAGATAAGTCGCCATTTGCAGGAGACAGCAAACCGTCTGGTCCGTGTGTCAGAAACACCTGCGAGTTAACTCCGTGATAACCGCCCTCCGCGACCGCTGACTGACGCTCGGGATTGTTTCCCGTGGCCGCAAGGCTTGAAAAATGTCGTCTTTTCGTCGCCGAAAGTCGCCGTGTCGAGGTGGCGGCCAGCTTGTCGCCTCAGACAAACAGGTGCCGCTAGTAATATTCCAAATAAATATATAAAATCAAGATTCATATTTTGATATCTGAGAAATGCTGACCCCGACCAATGCGGCCCACCTGCTTTCATCCCGCACGATGGCGGCCACCCTTGAGGACTTAGTTCGGCGCGACATAATTACCGGCTCATTGCTCCCGGGGAGCAAGCTTCGAGTGAAAGAGCTCGGCGAGCGTTATGGCGCCGGGGCAATTCCTTTGCGCGAGGCCCTTTCGCGCTTGTGCGCAACCGGGTTCGTTGTCGCAGTGGATCAAAAGGGATTTCGCGTTGCGGACATATCGCTCGAGGAGCTCGTCGACATAACGGAAACTCGACAAGACATTGAACGCCTTGCGATCGTCCGGGCAATTCGCCGACGTGATACACAATGGGAAGGCAATGTGCTTTCCGCACATCATCAATTGCAACGGCTTTCGGTCTACGAACCGCAGGAATCCAATAGGCTAAATCCCGAATGGGAGGTAGCGCACAACCGATTTCATACAGTACTCATCGCTGGCTGTCAGTCCGAGCGCCTGACCCACTTTGCGATGTTGCTTCGTGATCAAACCGCACGATACCGACATCTGTCGGCTACCGCGCCACACGCTCACGACCGCAATTTAGCGAATGAACACGACGCGATTGTGCATGCCGTGCTATCGCATGACGTTGAACTTGCATCCTCGCTACTCGTTGAACACTTCGGCCGAACAACGAAGCTTGTTGCGGCGGCATTGGAAGTTAGATTGAGCAAAGTCACATAGTGTGGACGTCGGGCTCCTCTCTTCTTTCTGGGAGCAGACAACGAAATCGAACGAGATCCGGAGCATGTTTGCTGCAGTCGTGACCCTCAAAATGCAATCCGATTTTGCTCATAGGCGGGAGCCTTGACTTCATAGCGTCCTTCCCGGATAAGGACAACACGAGCGAGGAATGCACCGACACTGGCATTACGGACCACTTGCTGCTACACCGGCACGATCTTGATGGCGAGGACCGGAACGGCTGACAGGAGGCCCGATAACACGCGACACTCGCCCTATACATCGGGACGACAAGCCCCATCACCTTCGGCATGACGAAGGCTCCGCAAGCGATCACGGAGCGTTCTTTTTTGCCTGTTTATCCCAAAATTGTTCGCACGCCACCCGTGCGTCAAACTCACCTCTATCCTGCCTGCGATACCAGTTGTGCACCAGTCGCTGACCACCCTTGACCCTCTTCCAGCGCTCTCCTATCCGGTAGATTTTCTTTTTTCTTGAAAATTTCTCGGCAGACTGTTTGAACCAACAGCCCAATCTCATCGACTCTCATTGTTGCGGGCGCTATGATGCAATGGGCATGCAACTCAGCGATACAGATGCGTCATCCGGCGTAGACCGCGCGGCGCAGCGCCACTGGGAAATCACCCGTCATTCCGGCGACGGCGGTATTCGTCAACGCAACGACGGAAATGCCAGCGGCCGGGTCCACCCAAAAGTTCGTGCCATATACACCGGACCAATTCCAGGCGCCCGCGTTAATCGGGGACTTCGCTGCAAGCGGATCCTTGAGAACCGCCACGCCGAGACCCCAGCCGAATCCCGGACCGGCCGCGCCGACGGGCAACTCACCGATGGCATTGGTCGTCATCGCGGCCGCCGTTTCCGGGCGAATGATGCCTGCGCCGCCGGTGCGGATTGCTTCAGCGAACCGCAGATAATCCCTGGCGTTTCCGATCATGCCGACGCCGCCCGAGGGAAACGCCGTCGCTTCGGAAGCACGAGCGGGTGAATAGACAATCGCGCTTTGCCCGAACCTGAGTGAATAGGGTTCCGTCATGCGATCGGGCTGAGGAGAGGCATCGCCGTAAGGCGTTGCCAATACAGTGCCTGCTGATACGAAGTTGACGCTGGACATCCCCAGAGGCTCCGTTACGATGCTTCGGACTGCCACGGGCAACGTCATGCCGGTCACGCGCTCGATTACGGCGCCAAGCACATCGATGGCGACGGAATAGTGCCAACCGGTGCCCGGCTCGAACAGCAGGGGCGCTGAGGCAATCCGCTGAAGGTTCTCCTCGAGCGTCAAGCCCGACCTATCCAGACCATCAGAGATACCCAGCCGATGGTAGGGGCCATCCTGAACCTCAAGGAATCCGTAGCTCAGACCCGCCGTATGCGTGAGCAAATGGCGCACCGTGATGACCGGTTCACGGCCGTCAGAGAGCTTCGGGCGAAAACTCGGAAGCCAGCGTGTCACAGGATCTTCCAGGCGAAGCTGACCGCGATCAACGAGCGCCAACGCTGTGACGCAAACGATCGGCTTCGTCATTGACGCCAACCTGCAGACTTCGTCTTCTTTCATCGAGCGCCGGGCTTCCCTGTCGGCGAAACCCGCTGCGCCCTGATAGACAATTTCACCGTCTTGCGAGGCAATGACCGCCGCGCCCACGATATGCCCTCTGCTCACCGCGTCAAGGATGACAGCGTCCAGCGCCTTTGCCCGATGCCACCGGGACCGCACTCCTGGTACTCCGGGCAGAGCGGCACTGGATAGTGGACTCAGAAGTGCCGTCGTCAGCCCACCTATCGAAGCTGCAATGACAAACTCCCGTCGGGACATCGTTCGGGTTTTTGCAGCCCTCCGGGATGCTGATGGTTTCATCGTCGATTCCTTCCGTACACGCGAGCAATATCCAAGCGTGGAATGTACAGCTTCACCTAATGAACGATAATCCCCTGACTAA
>NZ_AEJF01000199.1 GCF_001028175.1 Caballeronia mineralivorans PML1(12) | reverse complement strand
AAAGGACAGCCGTCTTGTCTCCCGCAAGCTGACCGAAAGCGCCATGATCGTCTGTGCGGCTCCCGGCTACTGGGAACAGCACGGACGTCCCCGGCTCTGGTCCGATTTGCGAGATCACAATTGCCTGAGCGTCTGCTTTTCCAACATCTCACGACCCGAAGAATGGCGGTTCGGCAAGGAAGGCGACAAGCGCGTTGCCGTAAAGGGAACCATGCTGGCCAATAACGGCGACGCCCTCGTCGCAGTTGCCGTCGCCGGTCTCGGGGTCCTCTACGAACCCGAGTTCATCGTTGCCGACGCAATCCGGCGAGGCGAACTGGAGAGGGTCGCACTCGACGCCAGCACTGCAGATCTGGGCGGCATACACCTGGTTCGCTCGCCAGATCGAGCACCCCCGGCGAAGGTCCGGGTCATGATCGACTTTCTTGTCGCCGCGTTCAATCCACAGCCGCCATGGACACTTTAGTGAGGCATCGGCGATCACATCCTTGGCAGCGTGGTTGCTGCACCGTCGGTGCAGGGACGAAGTCTGCCCGGGAAAGGATGTCGATGATGAATGAGATTGCAGTTGCATTCGTTATCGACATCGCCACTTTGAGGACCGAGGTTGCCAGGGCGCCCACAATACCGGGACAAACAGCGGCGACCTTGAAACGTGACATTTCGAGGGGCGCCGGTGCGCCGGTCGGCTAGCGGCGGCGCCATCTTGACGACATGCCCGAGCGGAGGACCCAACGTACTACGCCGTAAATGAGTTCTATCGCGGACATGTGGCCCATATAGGATTCTGATGTGCGCCCTTCACACGAGATCCCTTGAGGTAACCATGTGCGGACCAGGTTTCCGGGTTATGACCGCATCGACAAGAGCCTCAGCAATATTGGAGGCAGGGTTGACACGAAACCCTCGCGGTAGCAATGGGCGAAGAAAAGTTGCGATTGGCAGCACGATGCGCTCCGCGATCCGGAACTCTTCCCGATCACCGCCAATCATGCCCGGACGTACAATCGTGACGGATTTAAATCCGATACTTTTTATGTCCCGCTCAACCTCACCTTTGGTACGGCAATAGAACAATGGTATGGATAACGAAGCACCAGGCGAGGACACCAGCGCGAACGCCTCCGCTCCTTTCCGATAGGCTTGTTTCGCGAAAGCGATCGGCAATACATAGTCGACATAGCGAAAAGCCTCCTTGGAGCCAGCTTTTCTGATAGTCGTTCCCATCGCGCATATAACCGCATCCACCGCCCAATCGGCAGCTTCCGACAGTAACGAACTGAGGTCAGGCGCGACAGGATTACTGAGTTTGGGATGACAGGAATGGCTACGGCGCGTCGGCGCAATGACTTGTCCGATACGAGTATCCCCTAAAGCTCTCTGGAGTACGGCTTTTCCGACAACACCTGTCGCACCTAGAATCAAAATCTTCATGGATTTATCACCGTCCGATGTTTCCTACACTACCGACCCGCTCAGCCTGCCGCCTCAAGGCGATCACCGCTTCGACCATTGCCGGGCCAAACTGATGTTGCACCGCAAACGGGCAGACAGCGGAGAAAAATTGCTTGAATCGCAGTGTCAAGGCTTAACCCCCGACACTTCGATCCCAATCCCCATTTAGATTGACTAGATTCGTCTTCGAGATCGGTTACCGCAAGTAGCGGTCAGCTAGTCCTTCGTCCGCGTCAGATGCTTGATCTCGACAAACTGATCGATGGTATCGGGCCCATCAGACTTCGAGCGTCGCGCAACGGTCGCGTCGATACATTAGGGAGCTCCAGTCACGAGCCCAACAGCGGAATTTTCAACGGCAGTCGTGGCCTCCCTCATGGGATCATGGGGCGTTGGGGCACAGGCGTGATTATCAACTATCTACCCGAAAATATAATTCGCCAAATCTTTACATCACCATTCCATTTGCTTTAATTGTTAACCCCACCGAGCGGCACGGCATGGGCCTATTTCAAGAAGTACAGGCATTTGTGCATCTCCGATGCAGAGTAGTTTCTCGCAGACATCGACGATCTGAACATCCCGCAGACAACGGTCACGACCCGGATCAAGCGGCTTGGTAAGTGCCTCGGTCCGCGGCTACTCGGGCGCACCACGCGCCAGAGTCAGCCTGGCGCACGACGGCGAGACGTATTGCCACCGGGGTACGCCTGCTGACTTATATGACGAGACCGACGGGGCATTTCAAGGCACGCTGCAAGATTAGTCGACGATGGGGATGGCGAATTTCGTCGCAGGAGGTACTGTGACCGCAGCCAGATCACAACGTTTCCGTGTCCGGCAGCGACTGTAGCGATTCCCGACCGGTGCATGATCCACCACCGCATCCGGAATCAAACGAAATTGACCCCTTGATTTGGAAATGATCATTTCCTATAATGCACACCATGAAATCTGAAACCCGTCAGCATCGTACCGAACGAGGCCCAGGCCGCCCCCGAGAATTTGATCTCGAACAGGCGTTAGATCGAGCGATCAAAATATTCAGCGTCCAAGGCTACAACGGCACTTCTATCAGTGATCTCGCTCACGCTATGCAGGTGACCGCGGGCAGCCTTTACAAAGCGTTTCCGGACAAGCGCGCGATTTTCATGGGTGCATTTGATCGATACGTGGCAGTACGTCAGGAAAAGCTGGGAAAGCGGCTTGCCTCAATGCTCACCGGACGCGACAAAATCCAGGCGATACTTTCGCACTACGCCGAGTTCTCCCACGGAGTCGAGGGGCGCCAAGGCTGTCTCGTCGTCGGAAGTGCCGTTGAATTGGCGGGCGTTGATCCGGAGATTGCCGCGCGAGTAGCGCAAACGCTCGGGCGATATGAACAGCGCTTCGAGCATCTGATTCAAGAAGGACGGCTGGATGGATCAATACCCGCGGATGTAGAGCCCAAATCCATCGCACCTTTACTTGTGTGCATTACCCAAGGTATGCGTGTGATGGGAAAGATCGGACGCTCCGCCGCAAAGACCCGTACGCTCGCCGTCAGCGCGATGAAACTCATTACCTAATTTTTTGACAAATTTGGATATGATCATATCCAAATTACTTCCTGCTCTGAAGAAGGAATCAACGATGAATGAATATCTGCGCACCACAAGCGCTGATGCGCTTACTCCGGCACGATTCGAAGCGGCGTCCTTCCGGGAAATCTTCCGCGATGGCTCTGCGGCCGTCAAAGGCGTCCGCCTGCACTATGTAGAGGGAGGCTCCGGCGCCCCCGTGCTGCTTATTCCGGGATGGCCGCAAAGCTGGTATGCCTGGCGATACATCATGCCGTTACTGGTCGCTGCCGGCCGTAGGGTCATTGCGTTAGACCCGCGCGGTATGGGCGATTCTGATCACCCATCGTCGGGATACGACATGACGTCGGTCGCGGCAGACGTGCACGACTTCGTGCGCACGCTGGGGCTGAATGAGATGGGACCGATAGATGTAGTAGGTCACGACGTCGGCACTTGGATTAGTTACGCATACGCGTCAGACTGGCCGACGGACGTGAAGCGGCTGGCGGTGCTCGACGCGGCGCTTCCCGGTATCACTCCGCCCGCTGCGCCAGGCATCCCCTCGGCAGAGGCGAACGTGAGGTCCTGGCACTTCGCGTTCAATCGGCTTGACGACTTGCCGGAAATCCTGATCCAGGGACGCGAGCGAGCCTTCCTGACGTGGTTGTTCAAAGCGAAGTCAGTGAATACGTGGACAATCGGACCGTCTGATCTGGACGAATATGTGCGCGTAAACGAAGCCCCGGGAGCGTTGCGTTCAGCGCTCGCATTTTACCGGGCTGCATTCAGCGTAGAGGGGCTCGCAAGGAACCGGGCGCGAGCCGAAAAGCCGCTCGATGTTCCTGTCTTGGCTCTTGGTGCAGAAGCGGGAGTGGGTGAAATCCTGTTCAAAACCATGCAGCAGGTCGCAAGCAATGTTCACGGCGGCGTGATCGACCACGTCGGTCACTACATGCCTGAAGAATGCCCACGGGCCGTTGTTGACCACCTCCTTCGTTTTTTTGACGGGACTGGCGGCTGAATATTCGCCGCTGCGTCAACGCCTCGCGCAGGGTTAACATAGCTGTCGGCGGTTTCGAAAAGATTCCCGCCAATAGGGGGCAGACGCGCGAGCGTCTCGCGCACCGAGCGCGGGTGGGCCGGTGGGCCGGCGGTCCCCCCACAAATTTGCCGACGATCCGCATGGCACCAAAGCCGAGCCGGTTGACCTCCCTATTACCACCGATACGGAACTGGCCAGAACAGAGCCCCGAAATGTCCTCGGGCATGCGGTTCTCCTATGCGCTGATCCACTGCCGAGCAGTGGACCAGCGAAGTTCATGAACCGATGTTAAGGGCGTCCTCGCCTCAAAACGGATAGGCACGTGGCGCATGCTGCACCGACACCCAATGGGTGCGCGTCATTTCGTCAATCACCCACTGTCCGCCAAAACGCCCAAGGCCCGAGTTCTTCTCTCCGCCAAACGGCGTATTGGGATAATCGTTGGTGCTCATGTCGTTGACATGGGTCATCCCGGCATTGATTCGGTGAGCGACGCGCACGCCGCGTTCCACGTCGCGTGTGAAGAGCGCGCTGGACAAGCCAAACTCCGTGGCATTTGCCGCCCGGATCGCCGCTTCATCGTCTTCGACACAAACGATTGGCGCAATCGGACCAAAGATTTCCTCGCGCGCGAGCGACGACTCTACTTGCACCTTCGTGAAAATGTGAGGCGGCAACACAAGGCCCGACGCTTGGCCACCCAGCGCACGATGCGCACCCGCGTCAATAGCAGCGTCTATCATGCGCGTCAGCGCGTCGAGCCGCTTGCGGCTGATGACCGGACCGATGACCGTATCGGCGTCGGCCGGATTGCCGGCCTTAAGCGCCTTGACCCGTTCGATATATCCCGCGACAAAGTCGTCATGTATCGCCGAGTGAACGATGATCCGGTTCGTGCTGACGCATACCTGACCCTGGTGCAGGAACTTGCCCACGACGGCGGCGCTAATGGCCTGTTCGAGATCGGCATCGGCCAACACGATCAGCGGCGCATTGCCGCCCAGCTCAAGCGCCACGCGCTTGAGCGTCGGACCGGTCATTGCCAACGAACCAATGCGGCGGCCAACGGGCGTCGAACCCGTAAAGGAAATAAATGGAGAAAGTGGATGGGTCACAAACGCATCTCCAATCTCGCTCGCATCGCCCACCGCTACGTTAAGCACGCCGGGAGGCAAGCCCGCTTCCTCGAAGACCCGCGCAAGCAACAAGCCTCCGGTCACTGGCGTCTCCGCAGCCGGCTTCACAACCACCGCGTTGCCGAGCGCCAGCGCAGGCGCAATCGAGCGGTTGGTCAGATGCAGCGGCCAATTCCAGGGACTAATGACGCTGACCACGCCGAGTGGACGACGATAGATACGATGTTCCTTATCCGGCACATCCGAGGGCAAGATTTCGCCCTTTGCCTGATACGGGAACGCGGAGAACTGGGTCATCATGGAATGGACAGCTTGCCACTCGAGGTTCGCCTTGATCCGAGTGCTACCGGACTCGCGGATAAGCCAGTCGACGATCTCTTCTTTGCGCGCCTCGAGAATAGTCGCGGCACGAAGCAGCAGACCAGCCCGCTCGCCTGGGGGACGGGTCCCCCACTCAACCTGCGCGGCGTGCGCGGCCTTGAATGCAGCGTCGACATCAGCCACACTTGCATTCGCAATTTCGTTCAGCAATTCGCCCGTGTAAGGATCGGTCACACGGGTGACGCCCGCGCCACGCCCGGCTCGCCGGCTACCTCCAATAACCTGCATATCAAGGCCATCATAAGGAGGAGGATATGCCGCTGAAGCTGAAGCGGTGGATGTCATGATCGAATGGCTCCCTGCATAATATGGTCGATGGAAACGGATACTGCACCCGATGCCGAGTTGCATGAGGTGCTTCCTGTCGCTCAGTATCGGCATGCCTGATGATGTGGGCCAATTAGTTCGCATTGAACCTTCGATAAGAGTCCCTTATGAGAGCAATTGAGCTGCGCCAGCTACGCTATTTCTCGATTCTGGCCAAGGAGTTGCACTTCGGCCGGGCTGCCGAACTCGCATTCGTCACACAGCCGGCGCTCAGCCAGCAGGTCGCGAAGCTCGAAGAACTCGTGGGCGTGCAGTTGTTCGATCGCAACCGGCGGGGCGTGGCGTTGACTCCTTCGGGCGAAGCCTTGCGCGACGGCATTGAAAAAGTTTTCGAGCAAATCGAGAGTGCTTTGAAAGCCGCCAGGAAAGCCGGCGAACACGGTGAATTCAAGCTGTCTGTCGGACTGGTCGAATACACCAACCTTCCCTTCGTTCCGCCCGCGCTGATCCGGCTACAGGCGCTGTATCCCGATGTGACGATCGCCCGGCACGAGATGAACGCAGTGCAACAGGTCGCGGCGCTGGCACTCAATCAGATCGACGTCGGCTTCGGTGTGCCGATCGAGCCGATGCCGGGCATTGCTCCGGTACGCGCGCAACCCTTGCTCGAATCGGGCTGGGCCCTATTGATGCGTCGCGAGCATCGGCTCGCCGGCCTCGGCCGTCTGCAGTTGGACGATCTCGCCGCCGAACGTTTGATTGTCCCCGCCAGGGGGGTGAACGTTCCGCTCTACGACTCGGTCATCGCTCACTGCAGCCGGGCGGGCTTCAGGCCGAACATCGTGTACGAAACCATGCAATCGCAAGTGGGCATGACCCTTGTCGAGCAAGGTCTTGGCGTCATGCTCGGCGCTACGTACGTGTTCGCAGCGATCCCGCAGTCGCTTACCTGGCGCCCGATCGATGGATTCGATGCACTGACGGTCAAAATGTTTACCCGACCGGACGAGCGCAACGCACTGATTCTGGATTTTATTGAACTGGCGGTCGAGGAAGCACGTCGCGTACAAGCCCGTACCGTTAAGAACGTAGCCGAATGAAAATGACCGGAACCTGGAAAGCGGTCGATTAGCGGCAGTTATCGAAACCTCAAGTATTTCGAATTAGCCCGAATGCCGTCCGTCGGCCAGACTCCTCCTCATGGTGCGAACACTACCGTTCGCACCGGTTACATTGAGGAGCACCATCGTGCGTACCTGGTTGATCAGTGGAGTGAGCAGCGGATTCGGCCGTGCTCTGGCAGAAAAAGTCGTGTCGAGTGGCGATCGCGTTGTCGGCACCGTGCGAACGAGCGCGGCCCGTGCCGAGTTCGGAAAGCTCGATCCCGAACGTGCCCTCGGTGTCCTGCTCGACGTGACTTGCGATGACGACGTCACGCGAGTCGTATCTGCCATCGAGCGCGACGTCGGCGCGGTTGATGTTCTTGTCAACAATGCGGGTTATGGGCACGAAGGAACCATTGAAGAAACCTCCATGGCCGACTTTCGTGCGCAGTTCGACGTCAACGTGTTCGGCGCGGTTGCCATGACGAAGGCAGTGCTGCCCTTCATGCGTGAGCGCCGTCATGGTCACATCATCAATATCACGTCGATGGGCGGTATCGTCACTTTCCCGGGACTCGGAGCCTATCACGGCAGCAAGTTCGCGCTCGAAGGAATCAGCGAGACCCTCGCGAAAGAAGTGGCCGCGTTTGGTATCAAGGTCACGGCCGTCGAGCCGGGCGCATTCCGCACCGATTGGGCAGGACGGTCAATGAAACGCAGCGACGCCGCGATCGCGGACTATGAGCCGCTGTTCGGACCTTTGCGCAAAGCGCGGGCCGAGCGCAGTGGAAAGCAGGCGGGCGACCCCAGGAGGGCTGCGGACGCCATCGTTCAGATCGCTGATACGGAAACGCCGCCAGTCCATCTTCTGCTTGGGACCGATGCGTTGGGATTCGTGCGCCACAAACTCGAAAGTCTGAGCGAAGAGATTGATCGCTGGGAAGCGCTGACCGTCAGCACCAATTTCGCAGACTAGTCCAGTGCGGCCGCGCTTCGTGTCAATGATGCGCGCCGTACTGCCAATATCCGGCCTTCCTGGCAGACCCCGATGACTCGCTCCCATGTCTCGACGCGCCCCCTCGCGAAAGCGACGCTCATTCTGCTTGCGCTCATGTGCGGCATCTCAATAGGCAGTGCTTATTACGCGCAGCCCTTGCTGCCCGCCATCGGGCGCGCGTTCCACGTTTCCGACGCTGCAATCGGACTCGTGCCGATGCTGACTCAGATCGGCATCGGTGCGGGCGTCCTGATCTTCATGCCGCTTGGTGATATCGTCGACAATCGAAAACTCATTCTCCTGCTGGTCGGCGCGCATGTTGTGACGCTCGCACTAGTGGCGAGTTCGCGCACCGCCAACATGCTCTATTGGTCCAGCACCCTGATGGGACTGACCACCATCGCGCCATACTTGTTGCCACCGTTCGCCGCGAAGCTGTCGCCGCCCGAAAGCCGGGGGCATGTTACCGGTTTCCTCGCCCGCGGCTTCTTCGCGGGCATTCTGCTGGCGCGAACCGTCAGCGGTTATGCCGGGTACTACCTCGCATGGAATGCGGTCTACTGGATCGCACTCGCAGCCATGCTGATCGTTGCCGTCCTGTTCGCGAGTCACGTCCCCGCCAGCAGGCCGACGCTTCGGCTCGGCTATGGCCAGTTGCTTCGCTCGCTCGTTACCGTCTTCCTGCAAGAGCCTAAGCTTCGCCTCGCAGCGCTGACGCAAGGACTGCTATTCGGCGCGTTCAACGCGTTCTGGACGAGCCTCGCGTTCTATCTGGAGACGCCGCAGTTTCATCTGCCAAGTTACGTGGCGGGTCTGTTCGGTGTAGTCGGGTTGGCCGGAGCGCTTGGCGCTCCTCTGTTCGGCAAGCTCGCCGATCGACGCGGGCCGGAGTTTGCGGTGAAGCTCGGAACGAGTATCGCGTTGCTGTCCTGGGTCATATTCGCGTTCCTGGGCGGTAGTCTCGCCGGACTGATCGTCGGCGTCCTCTTACTCGACCTGGGAATCACCGCGTCACACGTATCGAATCAAACGATCATCTATCGCCTGGCGCCGGAGATTCGCAGCCGCGTCACAACGCTCTATATCCTCGGGCTTTTTACGGGCGGGGCGGGACTGTCCCGGCTAGCGACGCTCGTGTGGGCAGCGCATGGATGGCACGGCGTGTGTACGCTCGGACTCGCCGTTACTGTGATCGCAGCAGTAGTGAACTTCGTACCGGGCAAGCGCCCGGTCACGGACGCAACTGCCAAGCGTGTGTGGATGGAGTGAAAGATGAGATCAACTTTACTCATCAATTCTTCCGCCTCGGACGTCTGGCAGGCTTAGCCCAACAATTTGTTCGCCTGACGCGACGCTTTTGTCATTTGTCCGCGCGGGGCCGGGTGACTACCATGGACGCAACGAAGTCATCGCGGCTTGGCGCGTACCGCTCAGGCTTACGACGAAGCGACCACTAACTACCATAACGAACGAGACAAAAGGATTCCCTCATGACCGTTCTCCCCTTCCTGATCGGCGGCGAGTGGCTGCCGCGGTGATCGCGGATTGCTGAATGCATCCTGAGGCGCCCTCGGTGCCTCAGGATGCATGAGACCGCTCTCAGAGCGACCGTCCGCCGTCTACTGCGATCACCTGCGCGGTCATGAAACCGGGCGCGTCCGCTGCGATCCAGGCGATGGTGTCCGCGATCTCCTGCGGCTGACCGAGGCGGCGAACGGGAATCTGCGGAAGATAGCGCTCCATCGCCTGCGTCCAGGTCTCCCCATCGCGCAAGAAACGCGCGAGCATCGGTTCTGGTGCAAATAAGCTCGTTGGATTGGTTAAAGTAGCGATCCAATCAATCTGGTGGCCGGTGGTGATGAGCAAGGGGAAAGTTCTGGAGGGGGTGTCGAAGGTCGGCATTTTGATCGGGAGATCATTGTTCCGTGTGTGCGTTGGTACCTTCGCTACAAGCTAAGTCTGCGCGATCTGGTCGAAATGATGGCCGAGCGGGGATTGTCGCTGGCACACACCACGATCATGCGTTGGGTAAAGCGCTTTACGCCGGAGTTCGTCAAGTGCTGGAATCAGTTTGGTATACCCACAGGCTGGTCATGGCGTGTTCAATAAATAGGAAATCCTCATTTATTGGAGACGTCTCGATCTCACCAGCTATTTGCACCAGAGCCAGGAAATATTCCCGGTCACGGTGCCGGGCAGACCGGATCTGCAATTCAGTCAGCTGTCCCACGATGTACCCCAAAACAGAAAATCAACGCGATTCAGTCTAGGGTACGAGTTTGGGTACGTGCAAATCGCGGAACCTACCGGAGCAGGCCGGAATTCCGTCGATCGCAGAAAAGATAAAGCCTTGATTTCTCAAGGCTTTTCGGACTTCTTTGGCTGTCTGCGGCCCACTAAGTGGTGGAGGTAAGCGGGATCGAACCGCTGACCTCTTGCATGCCATGCAAGCGCTCTCCCAGCTGAGCTATACCCCCTTGCAGAACAGAAACGAGATTCTAAAGGGCACTTTTGAAGTTGTAAATACCTTTTAGCCCAGCGTCTGAAAATAGTTCGTCCTTGGGGTGCGAACTTGGGGCGCAAATCGGACACCGTTGCTGCCGATGTCGTACGCCACGTTCCTGCCGTCCGCTCGCACCCGTTCAGGCGATGCCTTTCTCGAGCCGCGCCAGCACCGTTTCGCGTCCGAACAACATCAGCACCGCGTCGATAGAAGGCGTGTGCGTAGTACCCGCCACCAAGAGGCGCACCGGCATGGCGAGGTGCGGCATCTTGAGCTTGTGGCTCGTCAACGTGGCCTTGAACGCAGCCGAGATCGCTTCCTTGCTCCATTCCACTTCGCTCAGTGCCAGCCGCAAGTCAGCGAGCGCGGGACGCACGGCTTCGGTGACATGTTGCGCGAGCGCAGCGGGATCGATCACGGGTTCCTGATAGAACATGGCGGCGTTGTCGGCGATCTCTTTTACCGTCGATGCACGGTCCTTCAGCAATCCAATCACGAGCTCGAGCGGCGGCCCCTGCTCGATCATGGCGGCGTCGATACCCAGTTCGGCCAGAAAGGGCTTTGTGAGCGTCTCGAGCCGGGCGTTGTCAGCTTCCTTGATGTAATGCGCGTTCAACCAGTTCAGGCGGTCCGGATCGTATTGCGCCGGCGACTTGCCCAGATGGTCCAGGTCGAACCATTCGACAAATTGTTCGCGGGAGAAGATTTCCGCGTCGCCATGCGACCAGCCGAGCCGCGCCAGATAGTTCAGGACCGCTTCCGGCAAATAACCGCTGTCGCGATAACCCATCACGCTCATGGCGCCGTGGCGCTTGCTCATCTTCTCGCCCTGCTCGTTGAGCACGGTCGGCAAGTGAGCGTACACCGGAACCTCGCCGCCCAGCGCACGCAGGATGTTGATCTGGCGCGGCGTGTTGTTCACGTGGTCGTCGCCGCGAATCACGTGGGTGATCTTCATGTCGAGATCGTCGACAACCACGCAGAAGTTATACGTCGGCGTGCCGTCCGGGCGCGCGATCACGAGGTCGTCGAGTTCGTCGTTCGAGATTTCGATCGTGCCCTTCACCGCGTCATCCCAGCTCACCACACCGCCGATGGGATTGCGAAAGCGAATCACGGGCGAGACGCCTTCGGGAATGGGCGGCAGCACCTTACCCTCTTCCGGGCGCCACGTGCCGTCGTAGCGCGGCTTTTCGTTGGCCGCGCGCTGGCGTTCACGCAATGCGTCGAGTTCTTCCGTCGACATATAGCAGTGGTAGGCCAGGCCTTGGTCGAGCATCTGCTTCAGCACTTCACGATAGCGGTCCATGCGCTGCATTTGATAGATCGGACCTTCGTCGTAGTCGAGGCCGAGCCATTCCATGCCTTCGAGGATGGCGTCGACGGACGCGTCGGTCGAGCGCTCCAGGTCGGTGTCCTCGATGCGCAACACGAAAACGCCCTTCATCTTGCGCGCGAACGCCCACGGATAAAGCGCGGAGCGAATGTTGCCGAGGTGGATGAAGCCTGTTGGGCTCGGAGCGAAACGGGTACGGACTTGGGTCATGTGCGGTGTGCTCGATAGCTCAAATGCGCGTGCCGGCACGGGAGGAGCCAGGCAGGCGATACATCGGGGACCGGCTTGCGCGCGTCTTTTCGACAAACGCTGCAAGCGGTCAAAACGAGTAGGAATTATACCCGCCGGGCGCTTTTGCCCTGCTTTCGGGGGTCGTCATGTTTTATCATGTGCGCCGTTACTGGATGGCTTAACCGAGTGGCTTGAACAACTCTCCACGCCGGTCCCCGCTGCCTCGCAGGAGAACTTCTTGAAATCATCGCCGCCCTCGCCTTCATCGCTGCCTCGCGCACCTAGCACTCCTCGCATTTCGCGGCGCGCGTTTTCTCTTGGCTGCGCATCGGCGGTGCTCACCGCCTGCACCACGACGAGCACCTCTACGACCGCCGTCACGCCACCAGCGCCGCCCACGCCCACGGAAAACATCCCCCAGCGCCCCGTTCGCATCGGCCTGGCGTTGGGCGGCGGCGCGGCGCGGGGGTTTGCACACGTCGGCGTGATCAAGGCGCTCGAAGCGCGCAACCTGAAGGTGGACCTGTTGAGCGGCACGAGCGCGGGATCGGTGATCGCGGCGTTGTCGGCGTCGGGGATGAGCGGTATCGCCATCAACAAGCTCGCTCTGACCATGGACGAAGCGTCTATCAGCGACTGGGCCATGCCATTCCGCACGCGCGGTTTCCTGCAAGGCGTCGCGCTGCAGAATTTCCTGAACAAGACACTCGATAACCGGCCGATCGAGAAGATGGCGAAGCCGCTCGGTATTGTCGCGACGGATCTGAAAACCGGCCAGCCGATTCTGTTTCAGCGCGGCAATACGGGCATTGCCGTGCGCGCATCATGCAGCGTGCCGTCCATCTTCGAGCCGGTGAAGATCGGCGGCCATGAATACGTGGATGGCGGTCTGGTAAGCCCGGTGCCCGCGGCGTTCGCACGCAAGATGGGCGCGGATTTTGTGATCGCGGTGGATATTTCGGCGCGCCCCGAGACGGCATTGACGCAAAGCTCGTTCGACGTCCTGATGCAAACCTTCACGATCATGGGCCAGACCATCAAGGCTTACGAACTCGATAAATACGCCGACTTCGTCATCCGCCCGAACTTGGCCGCCATGAGCGGCAGCGACTTCGGCCAGCGCAACGCGGCGATCCTCGCCGGCGAGGAAGCGGTCGCGAAAATCTGGCCGGAGTTGCAGCGGCAAATGGCGGCGAAAGGCGCTACCGTTTGAAGACGCGGTGGCGCTTGTCCTTGAAAACCGCGCGGCCTAGCGCAACGCCTTGACGTTGGCCGCCGTTACATCACCCGGCTGGCCACCCCAGCCCGCGCGCAGGTAATTGGCGAGGTGTGCGAGTTCGTCGTCGCTGAGCGTGGCGGCGAATCCCGGCATCGCCTGCATGCTCTCCGTTCCGGCAAACTCGGCCGCGTCGACACCATCGAACATCGCGACGATCAGGTGGTGCGGATCGGCCTGGCGCAGTGTCGAGTTCCCTTGCATCGATACCGCCACGTGCGGCTTGCCTTCCCCCTCACGTCCATGACACCCCGCGCGCACAGCGACATAACTTGTCCTGCCTGCAGCCAATTGCGCGGCGTCGACGGGACCGGGTCGCACGGGCGTGGGCGGCAAAGGCGCATCGCCGAGCAGATAGGTCGACATCGCGCGTAGATCGCTCTGCGTCAGGTACTGGCTGCTCGAGACCACCTGATTCGATTTGCGATTTTTATTTTGCATTCCGAAATAATTAACTTATTCATATAACCACTTGATCCAATGCGAGAGGACGATGAGATATCTGACTATCCCGATCGTAAGCGCACTTCACCTTTTTCAACGTGCCAAGGATTTGCACCAGCCTGTTTCAACGTTTAGCTGTTTTTTTCAGACTTTGTTTTGACCGGGTTCGTGTCGCGGCGAGGCGCTCGGTGCTACCCGGCAAAGGTTGGCGATTGTACGGGGTAAAGCTTGACTGAAAGCAGCAATCTGAGTGTCAAAGTTTGTACCTGAGAGGCATCGGCGCTGCGGGCGAAAACGTGTTGCGATGCGCAGCGTCCCAATCACTCGGAAAGGTCCGAATCTGTTCCGGTCTTAGGAAGGTTTCCAGGCGTGGAATCGTTGTCTTGCGAACTTGAAGCGGCCAACGACAAAAGCCTGCCTTCTTTCGGAAGGCAGGCTTTTGTACTGCTGACCTGTCAGCAGCAACCGCTCAGATCGATACCAACGACTTAATTGCCGTTGTTACCGATCGTGGCGCTGACGCGCTGACGCAGATCGACACCGTCAATCGGGAAGGTCGCTTCAACACGCCGAGCGCCCGTATACCGCTTTTCCCAATAGCTGTCGTCCATGTCGTCCACACGGATCGTGCTGCCCGTGGACGGAGAATGAACAAACTTGTTGTCGCCGATATAAATCCCGACATGCGAGAACGAACGACGCATCGTGTTGAAAAACACGAGATCACCCGGTTTCAGCTCGCTCACGCGAACTTTCTCGCCCACCCGACTCATTTCTTCCGCGCGCCGCGGCAGCGTCATGCCCAGCGTGTCCTGGAACACGTAGCGCACAAAACCACTGCAGTCGAGACCGGAATCAGGTGTATTGCCACCCCAGCGATAACGCACGCCGATCATATTGAGCGCGCCGACGACCACGTCGCCCGCCTTGCTCGCCATGCCGGAAAGAAATGAACGCGTGCCGCTGGATGAGTTGCTTGTCACATTGCCAGAGTCGGCAACGGGATAAACGTCGTTAGCTGCTTTCGACGACGAAAACATGCCATTGCTGGCATTTTGGCTTGAACTGTTGACTTCGTCGGCGAACGCACCGGAAGTTGCTGTCATCATCAGGCCGATCAACATGCTGGCTGCTGCTCGCGCGCATGTCTGAGTCAAAGTTAATTGCTGCATCGGTCGGTAGTTTTTGGTGAAAAAGACTGAAAAATCAGGATCATGCGGAAAAGTTGGCTTGATACTAGCCAGATATTATTTACATGTCAAAAGGCATAGAAAAATTCAATTGAGATACGCACCTAATTGGTGAAAATTAGGCCGCGATCGCGGCTTTCAGTAGCTTTCTTGTGTATTCGTGGGATGGCATGGCAAAAATATTCTCCACATCACCGGTTTCCACGACAGTTCCGTTCTGCATCACCACAACCCGGTGCGCCATCGCGCCGATGACCTCCAGGTCATGGCTGATGAACACGTAACCCAAGTTGTACTTCCGTTGTATATCGGCAAGAAGCTGTAAAACTTGATGCTGAATCGACACATCGAGTGCACTCGTGGGTTCGTCGAGGATCAGGATGCGCGGTTCGAGCACCAGCGCGCGGGCAATCGCGATGCGTTGGCGCTGCCCGCCGGAGAACTCGTGCGGATATCGGTTCAACGCCGTCCTGTCCATCCCGACTTCGCGCAGAACCGCCACCACCTTGGCGTGGCGCGCCGCGGCATCGAGTTCCGGACGATGCAGCGCAAGCCCCTCGCCGACTATTCGCTCAATCGTCTGACGTGGCGAGAGTGAGCTGTACGGGTCCTGAAACACCACCTGCATATTCGATCGCAGAACGGTTTTTTCGCGGCCGCGATAATCGCCAAGCAGGCGCCCCTGGAACTCCACCTTGCCGTGCGACGTGCGCTGCAGTCCGAGCAACGCCATCGCGAGCGTGGATTTTCCGGACCCCGACTCGCCGACAATGCCGAGCGTTTCACCCTGCCGCACGCTCACCGATACGCGATCCACTGCCTTGAACGCGCCGTGCCGGAACCAGCCGCCCACACCGGGCGTTTTCGTGGCGAATGCCACGGATACTTCCTGCGCGTCGAGCAACACGGGTGACAGCGGCAGCACCGGCAACACCGTGCGCTGCGGCTTGCTCGCAAGCAAACGCACCGTATAAGGATGTTGCGGCGACGCGAATATGTCTTGCACGGTACCGCTTTCAACCAGCACGCCCTGTTCCATCACCGCCACACGCTGCGCGAATTTACGCACGAGGTTGAGATCGTGCGTGATCAGCAGAACGGCCATGCCGCGCGAGGCGGCTTCGTCGCGTTGCAGTTCCAGCAGCAATTCCACGATCTGCGCGCGGATCGTCACGTCGAGCGCGGTCGTGGGTTCATCGGCGAGAAGGAGGCGCGGCCGGCACGCCAACGCCATCGCGATCATCGCGCGCTGGCGTTGTCCTCCCGATAGCTGATGCGCGTATCGGTCGATGCGCTTTTCCGGCTCCGTAATACCTGTGCGCGCGAGCAAGTCGATCGCCCGGCGACGGGCATCGCGAGCGGACACGCCGTCGTGCAGCACAATCGTCTCGATAATCTGGTCGCCGATGGTGTACAGCGGGTTCAGCGCGGTCATCGGCTCCTGGAAGATCATCGCGATGTCGGAGCCACGGAGTTTGCGCATTTCCGATTCGTTCTTCGGAAGCAATTCCTGGCCGTCGAAGCGGATCGAGCCGGTCAGGTCGGCATCGCGTAAAAGCCGCAGGATCGATAACGCCGTCACGCTCTTGCCCGATCCCGATTCGCCGACCAGCGCCACGCGCTCGCCAGCCTCTATCGTGAGGTTCACGCCGTCGACCGCCATGGTGTCGCCGAAACGTACCCGCAGATCCGCGATTTCCAGCAACGGCGCGCTCATTTGCCACCTCCGGCTTTGATGGCATCGGACATCCGGGTGTCGAGCGCGTTGCGCAGCGCGTCGCCCATGAATGTCAGCAGCAACAAGGTCGCGACCAGCACGCCGAAGGTGGACAGCGAGATCCACCACGCGTCGAGATTCGCCTTGCCTTGCGCGAGCAATTCACCCAGCGAAGGCGTAGGCGGCGGCACGCCGAGGCCGAGAAAATCGAGGCTCGTCAGCGCAAGGATCGCTCCGCTCATGCGGAACGGCAGGAAGGTAATGACGGGCGTGAGACTGTTCGGCAGGATATGTCGCCAGATGATCTGGGCATTCGATAAACCCATCGCCCGCGCCGCCCGCACATAGTCTTGGGTGCGGTTGCGCAGGAACTCGGCGCGCACGTAATCCGATAAACCGATCCAGCCGAACAACGAGAGCAAGATAACGAGCAGCAGCAAGCTCGGCTCGAAAATGGACGCGAAGATGATCAGCAGATACAACTCCGGCAACGCACTCCATATCTCGATCAGACGCTGCCCGGTCAGGTCCGTACGCCCGCCGAAGTAGCCCTGCACCGCGCCGGCCAGCAGACCCAGCACCGTGCCTATCGCCGTTAAAACCAGCGCAAAGATGACTGACACGCGAAAACCATAGAGCAGTCGCGCGAACACATCGCGACCACGGTCGTCGGTGCCGAGCCAGTTTTCACGCGATGGCGGCGCCGGATTCGAAGCCTTCGAAAAGTAGTTGAGCGTGTCGTAATAGTAGTGGTTCGGCGGATAAACGGCGAAGTTACTGCCCTGACTGAAACGGTCGCGAATATACGGATCGAGATAATCCGCGGGCGTCGGAAAATCGCCCCCGAACGTGGTCTCCGCGTACGTCTTTACCAGCGGGAAATAAAGATGACCTTCATAGCGCACGACCAGCGGTTTGTCATTCGACCACAGCGGCCCCGCGAGACTGATCGCGAACACAATCACGAAAATCACGAGGCTCCAGTAACCAAGCCGGTTGCGTTTAAAACGTTGCCAGACGCGTTGGCCTGGCGTGATGGAAGCAGGAACGCTGAGCGGCTGGGCGTCGCTGTCTTGAGGCGGACGGAGCAGGGAACGGTTCAACTCAACGCTCCAGTTGTTCGAATTGAATGCGCGGATCGACCCAGACGTAGCAAAGGTCGGAGATCAGCTTGGTGGCAAGGCCAATCAGCGTGAAGAGATACAGCGTGCCGAGCACGACCGGATAATCGCGCCGCACGACAGACTCGTAGGAAAGCAGGCCGAGGCCATCGAGTGAAAAAAGCGTTTCTATCAGCAAACTGCCTGTAAAGAACGCCCCGATGAACGCGCCCGGAAAACCCACGATCAGCGGCAACAACGCGTTGCGGAAGATGTGCTTCCAAAGCACGCTCCTCTCCGATAACCCCTTCGCCCTCGCCGTCAGCACATATTGCTTGCGGATTTCATCGAGGAACGCGTTCTTGGTCAGCATGGTGATGACCGCGAAGCTGCCCACCACCGACGCAATGATGGGCAACGTGATGTGCCACAAGTAGTCCGCAATCTTCCCGCCGAGACTCAAGGTCGCCCAATTATCGGAGGTGAGATTGCGCAGCGGAAACAGTTGCCAGAAGGAACCTCCGCCGAACAATACGAGCAGCAAAACGCCGAGCACAAAGCCGGGGATAGCGAAGCCGACGAGCACGAGCAAACTTGTCGTGACATCGAAGGTGGAACCGTTACGCACCGCCTTCGCGATCCCGAGCGGCACCGAAATCAGGTACGTAATAAAGAACGTCCACAAGCCAATGCTGATCGACACCGGCAGCTTCGACACAATCAGCGACCACACGCTTTGATGGCGGAAATAGCTATCGCCTAGATCGAAACGGGCGAAGCGGCCGAGCATCAGCCAGTAGCGCTCGAGCGGCGGTTTATCGAAGCCATACAGCGCGCGAAGTTGCGCGACTTGCTGCGCGTCCACGCCGGTATGCATGCGCATGCCGAAGCTCGTGCTTTGCTCACCGCGCCGCAATTCATGGACGGCCTGTTCAACCGGTCCGCCGGGCACGAACTGGATCACGGCGAACGTCAGCGTGAGGACGCCGAGCAAGGTCGGGATCATCAGCAAGATTCGTTTGAGGATGTAGCTCCACATGGGCGCGGTCCGCTTGAGTGATTAAATGCGTGGATTTACTTCTCGGCTGCAGCAGACGACATAGACGCGTCCGGCTTGAACCACCACGTCGATGTGATCCAGTCTTCGGCGGTGTAGTACAACGGCAAGGTCGCCGGATACGCGAGCGTGTTGCGATACGCCACCCGGTGCGAAGCCGTGTACCAATGCGGGATCACATAGTAGCCGTGCATCAGAACCCGGTCGAGCGCGTGGGTGGCATCGAGCAGTTGTTCGCGCGTCTGGGCACCGATCAGCGAATGCACGATCGAATCGATGGCCGGCGACTTTACACCGCTATAGTTATCCGAGCCCTGCTGATCCGCAGACTTGCTGCCAAAACGCGTCTCCTGTTCCGTGCCCGGAATCTGCACGTCGGGCATGCGCAGGCTGGTCATATCGAAGTCGTAGGCATCTAAGCGCTTCTGGATCAACGCAAAGTCGACCGTCCGGAAGTTCGCGACAATCCCGAGCTTCTGCAAGTTGCGCTGGAGCGTGGCGACGACCGGTTCCATCGACGCCCCGCCGCCCGAGTCATCGAGAATCTCGAATACGAACGGCTGGTCCTTCGCGTTACGCAAAGCGCCGTCCCGATACGTCCAGCCCGCATCGGCCAGCAGCTTGCGCGCCCTGATCAGGTTCGCGCGCAATGAAGCGGGCGGATCGGTGTCCGGCTGCTTCACCATGTCGCCGAACACAGCAGGGTCGAGTTGCGCGCGAAATGGCGAGAGGATCGCAAGTTCGCCCGCGCTTGGCTTGCCCGTTGCTTGCAGATCCGTGTTCGCGAAGAAGCTGTCTATGCGCGTGTACTGGCCGAAAAACAATTGCCGGTTCAGCCACTGGAAGTCGAACGCAAGATCGAGCGCCTGACGCACGCGCACGTCTTGGAAAATCGGCCGTCGCAGGTTGATGAAGAAACCCTGCATACCCGTGCCGTTGTGATTACGGAACTCGCGCTTGATCAACTCGCCATTGTCGAAGCGTTTGCCGATGTCGCGACGCACCCAGTTACGCGCAATATATTCGACCAGCGCGTCGTACTCGCCGGCCTTGAACGCCTCGAGCCGCGCAACGCCGTCCGAATAAAGCTTGTATGTAATGCGCTCGAAGTTGTACGTGCCTACACGCACCGGCTGCGCGTTGCCCCAATACGCCGGGTCGCGCTTGTAGGTAATCGTGCGGCCGTTGTCATACTGTTCGATGAGATACGGCCCGCTGCCTATCGGCTTTTGGAACGCGAGTTGATCGAAGGGAACGTGACTGCCGTCGGGCTTCATGCCCCACTTGTGCGAAAACACAGGAATCCCGCCCGCGATGAACGGCATCTCCCGCGTGCGCTCTTTGAAGTCGAAGCGAATGGTCAACGGATCGAGAATCACCGCACGCGATATCTGGCCGAAATACACCGAGTATTGCGGCGCGGCCTGCGGGCTTTTCAGCGTCTCGAACGAGTATTTGACGTCTTCGGCCAGGACCGGATCACCGTTCGAAAAACGTGCCTTCGCGTTGATGTGGAACGTAGCGGAGAGACCGTCGGGCGCAATGTTGATGTCGTCGGCGAGAAGACCGTAAGCCGTCGATACCTCGTCGAGGCTGCCCGTTGTCAAACTCTCGAATATGTACCCGAGCCCGGGCGCGGGGTTGCCGCGCAGGGTGAACGGGTTGAATTTATCGAAGCTCGTGAGGCGGTTCGGGTTCGCCAGAACAAGCGTGCCGCCGCGTGGCGCGTCGGGATTCACGTAGTCGAAGTGTTTGAAACTAGCTGGATATTTCGGCTCGCCGTACTGCGCGATGGCGTACACGGCCAGCGCCGCTTTCGGTACCGCGAGCCCGCCGAAACCGATCAGCAAGCTGCCAAACAGAAGACCGAGGACCCGTCGGGAGCCAGTCGCCATGAGTGCCTTTATGTGTACCAGTGAAACGATGATTGGAAAAACAGCTTGCCGCCCAAGGACCGTTGAAGGGCCGCCAGGCATGGCCCACCTTAAGCGATGTGAGAGAATTCTACTAAAACCACTGTCCCGGGCATTGTAACGACGTGCGCACGGCTTGCGCGCGCTCAGTCCGGGCATGTGCAATATCGACTTCTTAAGGAGCATTCATGGGATTTCTCGCTGGAAAACGAATTCTGCTGACGGGCTTGCTGTCGAACCGCTCGATCGCCTACGGTATTGCGGCAGCTTGCAAGCGCGAAGGCGCCGAACTCGCATTCACCTATGTGGGTGATCGCTTCAAGGACCGCATCACCGAGTTCGCGACCGAATTCGGCAGCGACCTCGTGTTCCCGTGCGATGTGGGCGACGACGCCCAGATCGACGCCCTGTTCGTCTCGCTGAAAGAACGCTGGGACACGCTCGACGGTCTCGTGCATTCCATCGGCTTTGCGCCGCGCGAAGCGATCGCGGGGAATTTCCTCGATGGCATGACACGCGAGAACTTCCGCATCGCCCACGATATTTCCGCGTACAGCTTCCCGGCGCTCGCCAAAGCCGCGCGATCGATGCTGTCCGCCGATGCCTCGCTGCTCACGCTCAGCTACCTGGGCGCCGAGCGCGCGATTCCGAACTACAACACGATGGGCCTGGCGAAGGCATCGCTCGAAGCCAGCGTGCGTTATCTGGCGGCGTCGCTGGGAGAAAAGGGGGTGCGCGTGAATGGCATATCGGCAGGTCCGATCAAGACGCTGGCGGCCAGCGGCATCAAGGGCTTCGGCAAGATTCTGGAGTTCGTCGAGAACAACGCGCCGTTGCGGCGCAATGTGACCATCGACCAGGTCGGCAATGTGGCCGCGTTCCTGTTGTCAGATCTGGCAGGCGGCGTGAGCGCCGAGATCATCCACGTCGATAGCGGCTTTAATGCAGTCGTCGGCGGAATGGCCGCTCAGGCGGCGGAATAGCATCCGGACGAAGGCAGTCCTTCAGCCGTCGATGAAGCCAAAAAGGTCGTCCCGCTTGCGCGGGACGACCTTTTAAATGCCTGGCTGTTTATTGGCGGTTATCGTTACGGCCGCGATTTCCGCCGTGGTCACCGCGGTTGCCGCGGTCACCATGTCCGTATCCCGGACCGCCATGACCATACGACGGCCCATAGTTCGGACGCCCGCCATGGCGCCGATACCACTCGTCACGACTCCAATAGCGGCGGCCATCGTAGTACCGGTTGCCATACCAGCCGATCACCACCGGCGGCGGCGCGTACACCGGCGCCGGCTGATAGATGACGGGCGGCGGTGGGGCATAGTAAGGCTGCGGCGCCACATAGACCGGCGCGGGAATGCCGATGTTGATCCCCACGCTCACGCCGCCGGCGTGGGCAAAACCGGACATCGTGACGAGGCACAGACCAGCGATGCCAGTCAGAATCCGGATGCTTTTGATCTTGTTCATGTAAGGCGCGCCTCTTGCCATCATTGTTCAGGTGGAAGCGAATATAGCGGATCGCGTTCAATCCGGCACTTCAACTTTGTAAGCCGTTCTTCCGCGCAAAGGTATTGTCTGCTGAAAGCTTACTTTTTGTTACATCGTGGGCAATGGCGGATCGGACGGCTTGGCGCGGAGCGGTTGTTGCTGACGCGGGAAAAACAAAGTCCATCCGGCTTGCGCCGGATGGACTTTGTGCTGAGTTCTCGACGTGTGGTTTATAGCGTCTGGTCCTTAATGCCAGCCGCGATGGTCGCCGTATCGCGGGCCACCGTGATAGCGGTACCAGTCGTTACGATTCCAATAGCGTCGGCCGTCCCAATAACGATCGCCGTGCCAGCCAATCACCACAACCGGCGCCGCATACACCGGCGGCGGTGCGTAGATGACCGGCGGAGGCGGCGGTGCATAGACCGGTTGCGGGACAACGTAGACGGGCGCGGGCACGCCGATATTGATACCAAGACGCACTTGAGCCATTGCCGCACCGGACATTCCGAGCGCCCCGATGGCGATCGCGCCAGCAAAAATGGAAGTCTTTAGTTTGTTGTTCATTTGAAGTGCACCTCAACGGATTAGGTTTTGTTGAGGTAAATCTTAGCGGAATGACCCGGCCGAAATGTTTCGAGCCAGTAACCCCGAATTACGGCTGCCAACATGATGTGACACAAGATTTCTTTCGCTGAGCGTCCTCTTGCGTCGAGAGGCACTAGGCCGCTCAGCGTACCGGCACGAATGGATTCGATGCGCGCTGATAGAATTCACCCCAACAGCATTTATCGTTCATCACCTGCTGCGGCCCGATTAAGGTTCGCGATCTTTGCTCCGCGCGCAATCGAGTTTGCCTTCTGATTTGTCCATGAACATCCGCCATCACCTCGCCGTGGTCTGCGGCACCACTTTTGTATTCCTGCTCACGCTGGTCGCGAACGAATGGATCTTCCGGCATTCGGAGTTCGTCCGCGGTGTCAACTGGATCTACCTGCCAGCCGGCATACGCCTTTTATGCACGCTGTTATTCGGCGCGCTCGGCGCAATCGGCATACTAATAGCGTCGTGGATCAGTTGTTTCTTCTACTACTTTCCGAACGACCCGGTTCGCGCGACTTTCGGCGGCATTATCTCTGCGCTCGCGCCGTATCTCGTGTATCTCTTCGCCACGCGCAAACTTGGACTCAGCACGTCACTCTCGAATCTCACAGCCGGGCGTCTGTTAGTCCTGATCCTGCTCTATTCGCTTGCCGGCCCCGCCATGCAACAGGCCTGGATTGCATTGAGCGGAGACACCGAAAACATCGGTGAGCGTTTTCTCGTGATGTTCATTGGCGATCTGAGCGGGACCCTCATGATCATCTACACGCTGAAGCTGGGCTTGTGGTTTGTCACGCGAATGCATGCGTCGATGCATCGGGCCTCACGTTGACGCTGAATCGCCGTGTCACGACGTTAGCGGTTCTGTCGCAGGCGGCGGTCAAGCCACGTCAAGGCATTCATGAAGCTGCGTGGACATGGCTTCCAGTTCGCGCATCAAGGCCTTCACGCAATCGCGTTGTTGCGGGAGCAGATCGGCATCGAATTGCAGTCGCTCCATGCGGGCACGCCAGTAATCGGCATTCATGGCGCCGTCCCGATTCACGCAGCGAATCATATGCCGCAGATGCGCGATTTCGCCGTCGGCATATTGCGCGCTAAAGCGCCCCGCCGTCGCCGCTTCGCGATGCTTGTTTAAATCCATCATGATCGTTCAATTGGCTACGTTGCCCAGCATCCCCCGCAGGGCAACGTGCTTTTTTTTGTGGCTCTCAGGTCTAGTTGCGCGTTACTTCATTACGTCGGTAAGCGCCCTCTTTCCTGAATCGTAACATTTAATTATCAAAATGATAAGATGTTTTGAAGGTGGTATTGAGGGTGGTTTAGTGGCCGATGCTATGATTCACCGATGCATCTCGAGTCCGCCGCCATGGCAAAAAAACACCTCGTCGATACCTATTTTCGCTTCCTGAACCTCGCTCAGGCCGTGCAGGCATTGCCGTCCGTTCCGAAACTCGATGCCGCGGAAGAACGTCTGCTCGAAGCGCTGACAGCAGCCTGGCACGCCGGGCGTACGCTGACTGTGACCGAGACAATGGCGTTATCGGTTGCGGGTGCGCCGGCGACGGTGCATCGCAAACTCGCGCGCTTGAGGCGGGAAGGACTCGTCTCAGTGGACGAATCGAGTACGGATCTGAGGACCAAGACCGTCGTACCCACGCGCAAGGCGCTCGAGTATTTCGAGAAGCTGGCGGCGTGTCTCGAAGAGGCGAAGCGGAAGTAGACGGGACAGCGAGCGCGCAATGCGCATCAAGGCCGATCGAGTTCCAAACCGGTTGAACACTCGATTCAGCCCGAACCCGCACTCAGGCGCTTTTTAAAGCACCATCCAAAGCATTCAGCAGCGAAACGCCTGCTCGCGATGAGACAATCGGTGAATTTTGAAGGGGCACACCATGATCGATGGCCTGGTTTCCGGGCGTCTCTATGGCACGGCGCAAGTGCGCACGGGTCAGCACGGCACGCACTTCGTGACATGCCGGGTTCGTGCCGCGGCCGGCGATGGCGAGAGCCTGTTCGTGAACGTGATCGCCTTCGACGACACCGTCAAGGAAGCGCTTCAGGCGCTCGATGACGGCGACAGCGTCTCGCTTGCCGGCGCACTTACGCCGAAGACCTGGACGGACAAGCAAGGCAATGCGAAACCGGCGCTGGACATGGTCGTGCATGCGGTGCTTACCGCGTACCATGTGCAGCGAAAGCGGCGGGCGGTACGCGGCGAAACGGGGCAAACGGACTCGCACGGAGCCGACGAGCTGGATGACGACGAGCTCTGAGTTCGATGGTTTGCTCGTGATGCAATGAGAAGACATCGCATTTTCGGCGCGGGGCACCCCGCTCGACCGTAGAGAAATTGAATTGGCAGCCCGTCGGGCTGCCAATTCTGCTACTGGTTCAACGCCTGAATCAGCGGATGATCGCAGTAGATCCGGTTCTCATAAACCTGGCCATTGCTGTGACGAACGCAGTCCACCCCTTCGAAGCGCAGCGGCATATCGCCGTGCGTACCCGTTGCAATCCAGCGAATGAAGACTGTATCGCCGCGACTCGCGTAGTCGGCCACTTCCAGCCTGAAATCCGGAACGTGGCGCAGCAGTTCATGCAGCGGACGAACGTAGGCTTCCACGCCCTTCAAAGGCGCCTGCAATCCCGGCCAATATCCTTCAATATCCGCCGCCAGTTCATCGCTCGGCTTGCCAAAATCCTGCGCGGCCCAGAAAGCGGCGTACTTCTCGACGGACCATGGCTGGCCCATCAGCGTGCTGTCGAGAAAACCGGTAATGCCGGCGAACCGTCCATCGGCGGAAAATTCGCCGATGTCCGTACCACTCGCAAACTGCCGCCCGCGGGCGTCGATCAGACGCCAACTGAAGCGCACCATCGCGCCCGTCGCATCGATCCCGCCGACACGCTCGAACGTCAACCCTGGCATCTGCGCCTGAAACGCGCCAATCATCTCGGCGAATTCCTTTGGGCCTGTGCTGCTCATCATCGGGTCGGTGTAGCGGGCGCCTTCGAGCAAAACCTGCCCGGCCAGAGCGTTGCGGCGAGACGGATTCGTCTCGTTCCATGTGTCGATATAGCGACTCACCAGAACGTCATGCTCAGTCATGATTTTCTCCTTCGAGAGTCTTCGAGGCGATGGCCGGACTGGATTAGCGCGGCCTGGAATCAATCATCGGGACAAGCATGACGTGGGTCGATTACCCGGGAGGTAATGGAGCCGCGTGCGCCGGTTTGATAAGGTAGAACCATGAACACACTGACTGCGGCGGCGGCTCCTATCGGCCCACTGATCAAGCACTGGCGCGAACGACGGCGCATGAGCCAGCTTTATCTGGCCGGCGAAGCGGAGATTTCGAGCCGGCATCTGAGTTTTATCGAAACGGGTCGCGCCGCGCCGAGCCGCGCGATGGTGCTCAGGCTCGCCGAGTATCTGGATGTGCCGCTGCGCGAGCGCAACCAGTTGTTGACGGCGGCCGGGTTCGCACCGGTGTTCCGGGAACGCTCACTCGACGATCAATCGATGCAACCCGCGCGTGCGGCCGTCGAGCAGGTTTTGAAGGGGCAAGAGCCTTATCCGGCGCTGGCTATCGACCGGCATTGGAATCTGGTGTCGGCAAATGGTGCTGTGGCCGCGCTGATTGCCGATGCTGATCCGTCCTTGCTCGAACCGCCGGTGAATGTGCTGCGCTTGAGTTTGCATCCGCTGGGGTTAGCACGGAAGATCATTAATCTCGGGCAATGGCGCGGGCATTTGCTGGAGCGGCTCGAGCGTCAAATCAGTCTCACGGCCGATCCGCAATTGATCGCGTTGCGCGACGAGTTGAAGCGTTATCCGGGCGGATCGGGTCGGGATGATGCGGTGGAAACTTCTATCGCCATTCCGTTCGTGCTGAGCACGGCCGCCGGGCAATTGTCGTTCATCAGCACGACATTGATGTTTGGTACGCCGATCGATATCACGTTGTCCGAGTTGGCGATCGAATTGTTTTTTCCAGCGGATGAAACGACTGCGGCGGCGTTAAGGCGTTGAGGCGGTGAGTCGGTGAGTCGGTGAGTCGGTGAGTCGGGGTGCAGTTGATGCGATCGACCATTCAACGTTTAGCGGCACACTCCTGCTTCGTTGCTCAGCCTAACGAAGCATCCTGAACCGGTCTGCCAACTACTGAGACTTCATCATGTGGCGCGCACGCTGTCGCTCGTACCTATTATTGGCGGTACTTCACTCGTCACGCATCATTCATTTCGCGCCTCGAAAAAACAAAACCCCCGTAAGTCCTGAGACTTACGGGGGTCTGCATCCTTCTGGCGGAGACGGAGTCCGCCAAAGTGACTTCCGTAGTGTTCCGCGGAGTTTCTATTTACGCACGTAAAATCATGTAGTTACCTCATTCTTCTGTCTATAATGTTCCCTGTTGTTCCTTGTGAATCCGACTTGCCATGATGGGTGGCGTGATGGGTGGAAAATGACGACAGCCAAGCCAAAGAACCTTACAACGATAAGTCTGAATGCCCTGCGCAAGGACGATAAACCGCGTTTCGACGCGGCAACACCGGGTCTGCTGATCGTACCGACTGCAAACGGACGCGGGAGATGGACCTTCCGATACGTCAGTCCGCTCACTAAAAAGCGTCGCGATATGGGCCTCGGAAGCTATACCGGGAACGAAGACGGCGTGTCGATCGCCGAACCCCGCGAGAAGGCCCGCATCGCCCGAAAATTGGTCGGGTCCGGCGTCGATCCGATCGATGAACGCCAACGCGTGCAGCAAGTGGTGGTCGCCACCGAGCGAGAACAATCGCCGCTGACCTTCGAGAAAGCTGCCCGTGAGGTCCATGGTGACCTGAAACCTGGCTGGAAAAACGCTAAACACGCAGATCAATGGATCTCGACCCTCGTAACGTATGCATTCCCCACACTAGGTCCCAAACCGCTCACCGATATAAGCCCGAAGGACTGTGCCGACGCGTTACGCAAGATCTGGCTTAAGAAAGCAGAAACCGCCCGGCGAACCAAGCAACGGATGCATGTCGTCTTTGAGTGGGCGTGGGCACAAGGCCATGTCAAGGGAAATCCGGCCTCCGTGGTCCATCGCCTTTTGCCGAAACAGAAACCAAAGAAGGATCATCAGCCCGCGATGCCCTGGTTACTCGTACCACGGTTCGTGGCAACCCATCTCGTAGACCGCGAGGTCGGAGACTGCACCAAGGCCGCACTGGAATTCGCCATTCTCACCGCCGCGCGCAGTGGCGAGGTACGGGAGACCTGCTGGTCCGAATTCTCACCAGACTGGAAGCTGTGGACGATCTCTGCTCAGCGGATGAAGATGGACAAACCGCACCGCGTGCCCCTGTCTGAGCGCGCCGCTGCGATCGTCAAGCACCAGTACGAGCACCGCAGGCACCCCACCCTGGTTTTTCCCTCGCCGCGGGACAAGATGCTTAGCGACATGACGTTGACAGCCCTTCTGCGCCGTGCCAAAGCAGTGAGCGATACGCCGGGGCGCGTTGCAACCGCACACGGTTTTCGCTCCTCATTCCGTGACTGGGCCAGCGAGCATGGTTACGCGCGTGACCTGGCTGAGCGGGCGCTTGCACATGCTATCGAAAACGACACCGAGGCTGCGTACCACCGTACAGACCTGATCAATCTGCGCCGGCCAATGATGCAGGCACGGGTCGACTTCATCAGCAGCGGCGATAAAGAGGTGAACTCGACGAATGATGCCAGTATTTCCGCTCCGCTTCCGGTCGAAGCGTGAAAGCCGTTACTGGTTCAGCAGGGACATATGGCGGCGGTGCGCGGAACATCATACGTAACTGAAAAATTGGCCCAAAGGTTCAACGGAGTAAGACGGAATACGACGGCCCTTAAGCCCATACCATGGACGGTTGGTTCATTGCTTGGGTTGCGGTGTTGCATTTGCTCCGGCGATCGCCGATGGAATCCTCACTGCGCGTCATAGCGCCCAATCGTCAACCCTTCCGTGCAGACTGAAGCTGCGCTCGCCGCGAAAGCGTACTACGACTCGGCGTTGATGAAAGCCGCGCGTTGTTTAAGGCCGCTTACATAAGCTCCGACGCTATTTAAGCCAAAGGCAACTTGTTTAAATAAGAGCCGACAGCCATAATTTATCTATGGCCGACGAAAACGTAACAAATACCCGTCTTGGGCACTTCGTGGAGACCGCCGCTGGCGGTGAAATCGTACGCGCCTTTGTACCGCCACCCCTGCCCCCCGAACCACCTATCGATATCTTGAGTCTGCTCAACCGGCTGAGCCTCGCCGAGCGGGCACTTGGGCGGTTGGACGGCATCACCATGCTTCTCCCACGCCAGGAACTCTTCCTCTATATGTACGTGCGCAAGGAGGCAGTTCTCTCGTCCCAGATTGAAGGTACCCAGTCAACTTTGACAGATCTTCTTCGCTTCGAAACCGAGGCGCAGGCTGGCCAACCGATCGACGATATCCGCGAAGTGTCGAACTACGTCGACGCGATGATGTACGGGTTGGACCGACTCCAGACATTACCACTCTCACTGCGGTTGATTCGTGAGATGCATGCCCGTTTGCTGCAAAGCGGACGAGGCGGCACTAAAAGCCCCGGCGAGTTCCGGAGGTCGCAAAACTGGATCGGCGGGACGCGGCCGGGAAACGCATTGTATGTGCCACCTCCCGTGAACGAGCTCGGCACCTGCCTCGATGCACTTGAGACGTTCATGCACGAAGACCGCTCGCGCTTGCCGGCGCTCATCAAGGCTGGTCTTCTTCATGTGCAATTCGAGACCATTCATCCGTTTCTTGACGGCAATGGACGCATCGGCCGGCTCCTCGTAACCCTGTTCCTCAATGTACATGAGGTGCTACGCTCACCGCTTCTCTACCTGAGCCTCTACCTCAAGACACACCGAGGAGATTACTACCGGCTCCTCCAAGAGGTGCGCGAGCGCGGCGCCTGGGAGCCCTGGCTCGAGTTTTTCCTCGATGGCGTCGCCGAGACGGCAAACCAAGCCTTTGATGCCGCAACTCGGATCGTCGGGTTGTTCAAGGAAGATCGTGACCGCATCACGGTCGAGAGCGAGCGCGCCGGGTCGGCCCTGCGCGTCCACGAACTGCTGCAGCAGAATCCATTCCTCACCGCCAATGTGCTGGTCGAGCGCACTGGTCTCACTGCGCCTACGATCAACGCTGCGCTCGCCGACCTCGAACGGCTCGGCGTGGTTGAGGAGGTAACGGGTCGTCGACGCGGACGCGTGTTCGGCTATCGCCGCTACCTCGCCATCCTTAATGAAGGCACTGATCCGCTGCCCGCCCCTTTGGGCCTTCCCCCACGCGAGTAATACATCTTGCTCATCGAAAGCGTCCCCCTCTCCGGCTTCCGATCCTTCGGCCCCGCTCCCACCACCGCTGCACTCGCACCCGAGACCACGACCGTCATCGGCTCAAACGGCGCTGGCAAGACCGCCTTGCTCCACGCGATTGCGAAGCTGTTTGGCGTAACCCGGGCGCAGCGGACCACCGCGAGGATTTCCATCTCGGGCCCGAGGATAATCCCGACGACCGCGCCCCCAAGGATCTCTACATCGACATACGGGTGCGGATTGAAAGAGCCGGGAGAGTCAACGTTGCGAGCGGTATGTAGATGCGAACTGCTCTAACGGCCTAGGACAATTTCGCTCGAACATCAGGCTGGATGAATTGTCGAAGAGCTTCGGCCGTGAACAACATGCTGGCGACGTTCTTGGGGCTGAGAGCTTTTTCAAGCTTTTCCCTATCGAATCCGAAGTGGCGCACAAGAGAATCGTTTCCGACCGACGGCAAGAAAAAGAGCTGCTCGAGCATCGGTTCGCGAGAGCTCGGCAAAGTCAGCGTTACAGAATCGTAGACCGCATTGATAGTGTCAACGTTGCAACAATAAAAACGTCAACTTCGGTGCCGACCGCTCGGTTATTCCAACAAGCGCGGAAAATTCAATGACTTGGCTCCAGCGAAATAAAATTATAAACGGTCATATAACGCACAGGCGTCGACGTCGGCCACAGACCGCCTACCCGCTCAGCGCCGACTCGCCGACGCGAGTGAGAGCGAATCAATCGCCGACACTCGCGACCACCACAGGGTAGCTTCTCGAGGGTCTGTATCCGATCGCTGGCTGCGCTTAACCGTCGGTGCGTGACCGCAGCAGCAATTCCTTTAGCTGTGGAAGACAGACATTGTGTAAGTCATAGTCGTCAACGATACGCCGGCGAGCGCGATCCCTGATCGCACTGAAACTTGAAGGGCTCTTGCACGCCGCGTCGATTTGAAGCGCTAGATGAGCATGGTCGAAGAAGTCGACGAGCAAGCCGTTGTAGCCGTCTTCGATCACTTCTTCGATCGCCGGAGTTCTTGACGCGATGACCAAACAAGACGCCGCCAACGCTTCCATCAGTGACCAGGACAGCACAAAGGGATAGGACAGGTACACATGTACGGTCGACACCTGCAGGAGACTCAGGTAACGCGCATACGGAATACGCCCGACGAAGTGAATGCGATCCCAGTTCACGCGGCCGTCGATCTCCTTAGAATAGTGTTGCCGATAGGTTCCGTTCGTTGAGGGTCGACTGTAGGAAGCGCCGTCGCCACCGACAATCACGACGTGAGCATTCGGACGCAGGCGCTGTATCTCAGGAAGCGCTCGCATGAAGACGTGAAATCCGCGGTGGGGTTCCAGATTCCGATTGACGAATGTGATCACCTCGTCTTTCGCGCAGAGACTGGCACCCTCCGTCCCGAGGTCGAATGTCGCCCCTGGATTGGGTTTGACAATATCGCAATCGATCCCGTCAAACACGACTTCAATTTGAGCACCTAGATCGCTGCATTCCTTAGCTATAGGTACAACGGGTGGAGGGTCGTAACCCCAAGGTATTTTATTTAAGCGTGATCCTTTGGGGGAGATTTGCTGCGTTGATTACTCGATTCGGAAATGGCCTGTGTATTCGCGCTCACCGTTGATGCACTCGTGCAGTCCTTACCTGCAGTCTTTAGCTGCGCATAGCGTCGTGGGTCGGACACCTCGAGCGAAAGGCAGCGAGCGGCCCAGATTGTGTCAAAACGCGCAGCCACTGCGAATTGACGAAACCTGTCTCGGCGCAGGTCGCGGCTGGGTGACGTGCGGGAACACAAACGTCAAATCACAGCCGAATATATCGCAGAAGCTCAACAACCCGGTCAGGGCGTCACGCCCGCATCGCCTTCATAACCGCTTCTGAACCGAGTAGCTTGATCACTCGCTTCATGTTGTACACCAGCACGTGCAAGCTCATCTCCGTGCTCACCCGCTCGATGGTCCGTGTCAGGAAATGAGTCGCGCCCATCCATGCCTTGATCGTGCCGAACGGGTGCTCGACAGTCTGCCGCCGGATGCGCATCATCTCAGGTGCGTGATCAAGCCGCGCCTGCATCTCATCAAGAACAGCTTCGTGTTCCCAGCGTGTCACCCGGCGTTGAGGACCCGGTGTGCAATCCCCTTTTAGCGGATATTGCTGGCAATTCGAACTCCAATACTTACTGATCTTCAGGCCGCGCTCAACGGTAGAGAATCGCCAGATGAGCCGCTCGCCTGCTGGGCACCGATATTCGTTCATCTGCGCGTTGTAAATGAAGTCATCCTTGCCGAAGCGGCCATGAGCCGTTGCGCTCGATGTCACCGTCTTCGGAACGAACACGTTTATTCCTGCCTCATGGCATGCGAGGTTGAGTAGCCCACGGGTGCATGTTCCGCCTTCGCTGGCAGCTACCTGTCAGCTGTGACCAGTATCACGGAAAGCAGGACAGACTACCTATATCGAGAACTGGCGCGCACACGGTAGGCTCCGGTGGTTTCCCCACCGCTTTCGCGGTAGACCTCAGTCCGGCTGCCATAGTCACGTTTCCAGCTCCCGCCACGTCGAACGCAGCGGGCCGATTTCCTGCATAAAATGTGCTCGATCACATTTGATGCGA
>NZ_AEJF01000198.1 GCF_001028175.1 Caballeronia mineralivorans PML1(12) | reverse complement strand
ACGCTCTCCTGTTCGCTTCATGCCAAGGTTTATGGGACCTATCATGCCGGGCGCGCTTTCGGTGTGACAGCACGGCGGACCCGGTAGCCGTTGAACAGCCCCAGTTCCTCATACAGCCAACGCCTACTCCACCGCTTCCAGCCGAAGCCCCTTCGGTTCCGGGATCGCCCCATGTGACGCCGGATCTTCTTTTCCACCCAGTCCTTGATGAAGTTGAAGCACTCGTTGGAGTCCCCCACAGCGAAGTATTGCACCCAGCCCCGCAGTACCGGGTTGATCAGTTGCACCACCCGATCTACCGGCTGCGACTGGTATCGCCGGAATATCTCCTTGAGCTTACGCAGCAGCGCCGTACGCTTCTTCAGCTTCGGCGTGTAGTGCGCTCGCCACGTCCGTGTCCTGAAGCTGCGGAGTTGACGGAAGTCAAACCCCAGAAAGCCGAAGCTCTCCTTGCATCCCAGATCCACAGTGCGGCTCTTCTCCTCATTGACCTCGACCTGCAGTTTGGCAAACTCTTCCCGAAGTCGCGTGGTCACCGCCCTCAGCAGCCACGCACGGCGCGGATGGGCATCGATCAGCACCACCAGATCGTCAGCGAATCGGGCATACTCGACGTAGGTGTACTTCCCGTTGCGCGTGGCTTCTTTCGCCCGCTCCAGCATACGGTCTACCTCAGTGAGATAGATGTTACTGAGCAACGGTGAAATCACCCCGCCTTGCGGAACGCCTTGTTTGCCCGACGCCGTCAGCATCAGCTTCAGCAGATGCATGACGTCCCGATCATTGACCCGACGTACTACCTTTTCGAGCAGCAGATGATGCCGAACGGTGTCAAAGTAGGCGCGCAAATCCAGATCTATGATCCGGGTCTTCCACTGGACGATTGCCGTCGCCACCCGTTGCACCGCTTCATGCGCAGTACGCTTGGGACGATAGCCATACGACCCCGGCTGGAAATCTGCCTCGAAGATCGGCTCCAGTATGAGCTTGAGCGCACCCTGGACCACGCGATCGCGGATAGCC
>NZ_AEJF01000197.1 GCF_001028175.1 Caballeronia mineralivorans PML1(12) | reverse complement strand
TGCGTAAACCTCTCGATTTACACGGCTCGTCCCAGCCATTCTCCCGCCACCTCGCGATGACAGATCGACGCGGAAGGTAGATGCTCATCCCGGTTTCCCGGTTGGCGATAACCTTCTCTGAACTGAGTCATCCCCTTCGCTCCATTCTCATTACAAGAACTTCAACACTACTACTGGATGATCCGCCCCCTGCATGTGCATCGGTACTTTCCCCCTTCGTGGATCCCACTTATAAGGTTTTCCCTTGGCATCACTTGAAGAGTTCCCAAGTTCCGTATCTGAGCCTGAATTAGAGTCACGCCACCTATACACCGGACACCACGTAGCCAGTAAGCAGGTTGCCGCCACGCTGATCCCGGGAGAGTAGTGTGCCCCCGGTTTTGATGTCATCTGTAAAGGCGTTTCGATGCGTCATCGGTGGTTCACTTGCGTTCGTCTCTCTAACCCATACATGACGTGTTTGATCACGCCTTTTAACCGTAACGTTCACCACCGCAGCGTTTCCGACTGAAGCAGCTTACGGCTGTTTGAAACCTGCGCCTGCACGCCGGCTTCGGAGGGCCTTCCTCCATCTCAGGTACAGCATCGTGTCTCAAAGAATGCAAACACGTTCATGGCACAACACCACCACGCCTTTTGAACGCAGCAGCACCGGGCGGTTTGGAGCCTGCTCCTGCAAGCCGACTCCGGGAGGCCAACTCCCATCTTCAGTACAGCACCACAAGCTTTCGCTTGTGTTCGTGACACTCCTTCGTCGAGGTGCCACTTATCGCCTCGGGCTAGCGCAGTAGAGCGTATGCGTCGGGCAATGCCCAGGCCGAACTTTACTGACCAGCGTCGCACAGTCTCGTAAGTGAGTTCAATGCCGCGAGCCGCCAGCAACTCCTCGACCATGCGCAGACTCAGCGGAAAACGGTAGTACAGCCACACCGCGTAGCTAATCACGTCGGGCGGGAACCGGTATCCCGAATCGGAGATAGCGTCGTTGGCAGGTGCGTTTTGCTGCAAGTCGGTTCGTTTCATACCTGCAATTGTCGCTGCATTTCCGGCAACGTGACAATACCGGGCCATGACCGCTTGCAGGTCGCTGTCGCCGTAGCTGCAGTAGCTGCCGATCCAGTCGACGCGGCATCCTTGAGGCGCTTTGGCATCCACACGGAAGCGTTGCAGGTGCAAGGTGTCGCAATCGGCGAAACCGGTAATGAAGGTATTCAGCGCGCGCAGAAAGCGGGGCGTGCCCACTACTTCGATGACGGGCGCGAGCGCCGACGCAAAAGATCCGGCGAAACCGAGTGTAAGGTTTGGCGATGAGTCTGGGAGGTTCATAGTCGCGTTGAGAGTGAAACCTGTTGTGACTGCTTCTTCAAGTGTGGAAGCGGCCCATGGAATTGCGCCAACTTTGGCTAAAGTAATAGCCGGAAAAAATGCCTTCGGCAAGCGCGGACGGCGCGTTTGGCGGCCGAACCTCAGGAGTCTTACCTTGGGTAAGTTTGCTCAGGATTGCTTGACATAAATATCAGCAAAGCTTGACCCCAGATTCTCGTCCCTACCTATTCAGGCTCACCCGCGTTCCACCGTATACAGCGAACAGCTTGTGTCTGCGGCGCGTGCCAAGAATGCCCGGATCGGGAGCGAGTTGCTGGACGCTCGGCGAATGCTGCCTCGGCCTGTCGGCCACAAATGGTCGTATCGACAGATTACGGCTGCTGCTGAGGCCCTGATTGGTCATTTTGCCGAGGTCGCTAACGGTTATCCGGATTTCCGCTTGTAACGCCGCAAAAGCACGTGGTGCATAAGCCGCGCTCCGACTAGTCCGTCCACGGATATTGCAGTGATCTCGGTCACGCCATCGCGGCCTCGCTATGTGTGCGCTTAAATTCGCGCTTACAGAAATACCACCGAACAGCGCAGTTGATGACCGGCGCGGGAAACCGACGACCGTGATACAGCGATTTTGGATTCCTCATCAGACGATTTTACGCGTCCATCCCGACAACGGGACAAAGCCTTCGTGAGTCAGTTCGTGAGAGGCCTTGACAATTTGCTGCTCACAGAAGGAATCTAGCGTCTCCGGAAAACCCGGGGCGCTTCCCCTCTGCATGTCGCATGCTGTAGGCAGACAAGATCCGGTACAAGGTGACGCGGGACACGCCAAGTTCCCGCGCAGCTTCGCCCACGCGCCCGCGATTCCTTAACAACGTCATTTCGATCGCCTTCCTTTCTCCCACTTCCCGCGCCTGCGCAAGCGACATTGGGATGCATTCCGCAAACTCGCCAAGTTCCAGATCGCGCGCACCGATCAGCCTCCCTTCGGCCATCACGATCGCCCGCCGCACGCGGTTGATCAGCTCACGCACGTTGCCAGGCCAGCAATAGTTATGAATTGCGGCGATCGCATCGGGTGCAAACCCGCGCAGACGCCGGTTTGCGTCCTTTTCGAAGCGATCAAGCATTTCTCTCGCCAACAATTCGATATCCTTGCCACGTTCACGCAGCGGTGGTTCATCGATTTGCAGTACGCACAGACGGTGATACAGGTCAGCACGAAACCGGCCTTCGGCCATCGCCGTCTGCATGTTGACGTGGGTCGCCGAGACGATGCGCACATCCACGGGTATGGACTCATGGCCGCCCAGGCGCTCGATCTTGCGCTCCTGCAGGAAACGCAAAAGGCTTGCCTGGCTCTCCAGCGGCAAGTCGCCGATTTCATCGAGGAACAGCGTCCCGCCATTGGCCGCTTCCACGCGGCCGATCTTGCGCTGGTTTGCTCCGGTGAAGGCACCGCGTTCGTACCCGAACAACTCGGACTGCAAAAGATGCGGGGGAATCGCCCCGCAATTGATCGCAACAAACGGCTGGTCATGCCGCACCGAACGCGCATGAATGGCCGCCGCTGTCAGTTCCTTGCCCGTTCCCGATTCGCCTGAGATAAACACCGGCGCGTCGGTCGCTGCCACCTTGCGGATCGCACGGAAGAGCGCAAGCATCGCATCGCACGAGCCGATCATTTCGCCCTCCGCGTCGCCATCGCCCTTGCCGTTGCCGGCCTCGCGTGCGGCGCTGTCACGCAGCGCCGCCATCCCGTAAGCGTGGCCCAGCGCATTCAGAATGCGCTCGCCCGGCGCCGGGATCGTGACATAGTCAAAGCAGAAATCGCGGACGAGCCGTCTGATAGTCGGATCTTCAAGCTGCTCAGGCAACAAGAGCGCCAGCCAGCCCACTGTCTTTATCGATAGCCATGTTTCAGCCAGACGAAGATTGGCCAGCACGTCTCGCGTCGAGAAATCAAGCAATCCACCACTGGGCTTCGATGAGAAATTCCCAGGTTCACGATCCAGTTCCAGAGTTTTGACTGTCCAGCCGCGCGTATCCAGGAGCGAGCGAAGTTCCAGCGTCAACGGATTGCCAACGGAAAACAGATGCCTGAGAGGTTGGGAAGAAGTAGCCATGAAAGTCAAACCGGTTAGTTAAAGCGAACATCGCCATCAAACGCTGCTGAGCTAACCGGGCAGGCGTTGAGGCGAACACGGCGCCGGTGTCATCGTCACTCGCATCCACAATCGACGAGTGCCTCACACAACCACCGGCGTTGTTCATCAGAACATCGATCTGGCTGAAGGCCGCACGCACCTCCGGCACGAATCAGTCGACTTCGACGATCTCGCACACGTCCGCTTGATACGACCCCGCGCGGCCGTGGGCCTCTCATATAATTTGCATTACTTATCGACCTCTTCACCGCTGCTGCAATCGCGGACTACCACGGACGCGGGTAATTGCCGGACACCGGAGCCGCCGCGGCGCCGATGCCAACGCCCGCTCCCGTCCCCGTGATCACAACGGTCTTTCCTCTCTCAGGCCCTGGATTGCACCTTCGGTGATTCACGAATGCTTCGCGTCAAGACCTCGAATTGCTTGAAAAAACGGATGAGACAGTTCAAAAATTCCTTTACCGCTGATCCATCAGCGAGTCCGTAGCGATTTGCGCTCTGGAAATGACCATCTGGGCTTTCGTGGATACAGGCGTCAGCGCGAGGCCAGGCGCCGTCAGCCGCCTTGTCGTCGGCTGCGGCCGATATGCGGGCTTGCGCACGATCGGCTATCCGGGATTTTCAGAATTCGTTATGACCGTCGGAAGCCACGCGCGATCGAATCGGCAGTCGTTTTCCCCGTGCAATGCGTGTGGTCCATTTTTTCCCCGTACATCATTTTTTCAGAATGGCGCCGAGTATATGGATCCGGGCCGATCTCATCTGTCGCACAAATGCGCTACATCAAGCGCCTCCTCGAACGCTGGTAGAATTTTGTCCTTATGGATCCGACCTCCATCAGCCCAGAACCTTTCTCCATCCACGTCGCCATCGTCGAGGACGACGCTGGCTTCGTCGATGCGTTGAGCAAGGCTGTGGAGGGGGCGCCGGACATGCGGTTGACGGGTGTCGCGGGTTCCCGTGCCGGGGGACTCGCGCTGCTGGATGGTCCACCGGCGGACGTGCTGCTGGTCGACCTGGGGTTGCCCGACGGCTCGGGTATTGACGTAATTCACGCGGCGGCCCGGCAATGGACCGCCTGCAGCATCATGGTCAGCACCAATTTCGGCGACGAAACGCACGTGATGCGTTCGATCGAAGCCGGCGCAGCCGGCTATCTGTTGAAGGACAGTTCAGCCGCTAGGATCATCGAGGAAATCCGCAGCCTCGCAAGCGGCGGCAGTCCGATCAGCCCGATTATTGCCCGGCAGATCCTGGCGCGCTTCCGGCAAGGCACTCCCCTTAGCCCCCTAGCAAGGAGCCTGCTCCGGTTTCTTCGCCGCTGCTGTCAGCCCGAGAAAAAGAGGTACTGAATCTGATCACCAGGGGCTTCACGACACAGGAAATCGCGAAACTGATGGAGTTGTCCCATTTCACCGTGCGGACCTTCGTGCGGCGCATCTACAGCAAACTCAAGGTCACCTCCAAGGCGGAGGCGATCTATGAAGCCAGAACGCTGGGACTATTGAACGACTAGGGAGCGTTGGGTATGTGCTGCGTCGCTTACAAAACACGACGGAACGTTGCCGCAAAGGGAATAGCGTGATCCACCGTCCTGCGCGTTTCCCTGCCAATGCGATACTCGTTTTTTCCGTAACCTTGCTAATCGCCGTAGGTGTCTGGTACACGGGTACGGGCGGGGCCAAATCAACAGGGGGAGCAGTCCATTTCACACAGGCTGAATGGCAAAGTACCGATGCACCGGACTTCAGCCCCCCGCCAACGGCGTTTGAAAGCCGCACGTTGCCCGGCTCGCGGCATTACGTGACGCTTCCCGCCCAGTTGCCCGCAAACACTCCGCGATCCACCCCTACCGCCCCTGACATCCGCACCACGTGGATCAGACTGTCCGCGTCAGGAGTGCGCATCCCCTCCGGGCGGTTGGCGCTGTATGTCAGCCGTATCAAGACTGACGGCACGATCGCGATGTATGTCGATGGCCGGCTGGTGCAGCGTGCGCAACAACAGGGCCCGCTGTGGAACAGCCTGTTCACGCCGCTGTGGGTCGCGCTCGATCACGGCGTCGGCGACGCGCCGCTTAACGAGATTCTCATCCGTATCGAACATACACCAGAGAACCCGGTGGCGTTGTCCTCGCTGTGGTTAGGGTCCGCCGATGCGTTGCGGAGCCGCTACTACATGCGCCAGTGGCTGCAGCGCGAACTGCCGGCCACGCTCAGCGCGTCGTTCCTGGCCGTAGGCATCTTCGCGTTATTCGTGTGGTTCAGCCGCCGCCGCGAAACCGGCTATCTGCTCTTTTTCAATCTCGCCGCCACCTCTTTTGTCGGGCACCTGCACTATTACGTCAACCTGCCGATCACCAGCGACTGGTTTGCGTGGCTCACGATCAACTCGCTGTTCTGGCTGATCCTGGTCGTGCATTTTTACCTTTGCCAGATGCATGGCCGGCCGCTCAGGGGACTGACCTGGACCCTGAGCGGCGTCATCCTGCTGATCACCGTGCTGACGCTGCCTGTCGTCGCGGTATTGCCGGTGCTCCCGAGTACTCCCGTCATCATTCCGCTCATTTACGCGGCCGCCCTGGTGATGGCGGCCACGGTCGGCCTGGTGGGCGTGCTCAGCGCATGGCGCCGGTCCCGCGAAGCACGACTGGTGGCCGTCGGCGTGGGCATCTGCGCACTGCTGGGCGTGCCCGACTGGATGTTGTACAACAACGTCATCAATATCGAGGGCTGGTTTCTGGGCGCCTATACAAATGCCGTTACGTTCGGCATGTTCGGCCTCCTGATGTACCGGCGCTACGTCAATGCCATCAGCGAGTTCGAGCGGATGAATGCGAACCTTGCGCAGCGCCTGAAAGAACGCGAAGCCGAACTCGAACTCAGTCACCAGCGGCTGCGCGAAGCGGAGCATCGGCAAACCATCAGCGATGAACGCCGGCGTTTGATGCAGGACATGCACGACGGGCTAGGTTCGTCGCTGATCAGCGCAATCCGCTTGGTGGAAACGGGTGACGTAAGCGACGTCAAGGTTTCGCAAATCCTCAAGGCTTGTCTCGACGATCTGAAGCTGACGATCGATTCGATGGAGCCCGTCGAAGCCGACCTGCTGCTGTTGCTGGCCACACTGCGCTTCCGGCTGGAACCCCGGCTGGAGGGAACCGGCATCACGCTGTTATGGGAGGTGCGGGAGCTGCCCACGCTATTCTGGCTCGATCCCAGCAGCGCGTTGCACATTCTGCGCATCGTGCAGGAAAGCATTGCCAACATACTGCATCACACCCATGCGAGCGTGATCCGGATGAGTACCGCAGTGGAGACGGCGGGCGTAGAGGTCATCATCGAAGACAACGGTCAGGGCTTCGATGTTGAAACGGTCCTGTGCACAACCTCGGGACGCGGCCTGCACAATCAGATGCGCCGTGCCCGGGCTCTCGACGGTAGAGCTACCTGGCACTCGGAGGCGAGAGGCACACGCTTCACACTCTGGCTTCCATTGGAACGCAGCGCCCACGCGGCACAGACAAGCACATGACTCGCAATGAACGAGACGTGGAGGTAGACGAAAAGCTGTGGCGTGGCGACGTGCCGACGTACTATCACGTCAGGACGCCGATGCCTGAGTGGCTGACAAGCACTACAGACGGACCGGACAGGTGAACATACGAGTCCTTGCGCCGACATTTTCGTACTGTTCAAGGTTGCTCCAACGGACACGCGTCTTGCAAAGATCGAGGAAGTTATCTCGAACCAAACGGGGCACCCGGCAACCCTTCGATCCTCGACGTCAATAGCAGCAAGCGCGATGCTGAAGCGCCTTGACACGCCCCATTGGGGATATACAATCTCCTTCATCAGGTATCGAAATCAGGAATAGCGATGTTCGTACTTCGAGGCAAACTGTCACCCTCGGCAAAGCCAATGATGCCTGCGTGAGCAATTTCTTCGCTAACCTTAGCTTATCCTGTGCGAGCTATCCGACGGGGAAAATGAGATGGAGGGCACTATGCTGGGTTCAGAGTGGAGAAATCACGTCCTAGCTCGTACTGAAACGCTGTGCCCTGCCTGTGAGTCGGTCAACGTGACGATGGGTGCGTGCGCCATTGGCAGCACTCAGTCCACCAAGAGTATGTCTGCGAAGACAGCCAGCACGAGTTTACAGCGCTTTTTGCGCTGACCGGATGTTATCGTGGACACCCAGATCTATAGCACAAATCCGATTGAGCGCCGGCGCAACCGGAACAATATTAAGGTACGTTGATGGGCAATCAAACCAGCCAGCTGCTGCAAGTGATCGACGACGAAAAGGCGGCGCTCGATGCTGCGCGTCCGTTGCCTCACTACACCGTCGCGTCCTTGGGCGAGAAACTGCGACTCGAGTGGATATATCACTCGAACGCGATTGAGGGCAACACCCTCACACTGCGCGAAACGAAGGTGGTTCTCGAGGGTATCACTGTCGGCGGAAAATCGATACGCGAGCATTTCGAGGCGACGAACCATCGCGACGCCATTCTCTATCTTGAAGACGTCGTCGCGAAGAAAGAGGTATTGTCGGAATGGCAGATCCGAAACATTCATCGGCTCGTGCTGAAGGGCATTGACGACAATGAGGCTGGCCGGTACCGACACGAGAACGTCGCGATTGCCGGCGCAAGTACGACTCCGCCGGATTTCTTGCATGTTCCCGCAGAAATGCACACGCTCTTGGAATGGTACAAGCACGCCGGCGCATTGCATCCGGTTGTGCGTGCGGCCGAACTGCACACGCGGTTCGTGAAGATCCATCCTTTCGTCGACGGGAACGGCAGAACTGGCAGGCTTCTATTGAACTTCGAGTTGATGAAGGACGGCTACCCCCCTGCTGTCATCAGAAAGGAGGACCGGCTGGCCTACTACGACGCCCTGGACAAGGCATGCGTGCGCGAAGACTACGGCGACATCACACAGCTTGTCGGCGAGGCCGTGCAGCGCTCGCTAGAGACGTACCTGACCGTGCTCGGATTGCGCAAGGCACACCATCAGGCGATAGTGCCGCCCGCGCCGGACATTGAACCGTAACTCGAGGGCGGCGCCGCGCGTCGCGGGATCGGTATCCATGGCACGAACGAGAGAGCGTCCCTGAGTGGCGGCTGACCTGCTCGCCGCCGGCCTCGGATCACAGCTTTACGTCTATTGGGTACAGGTAATATCGACTACGTCAGCAGTGGTGACGGCGTTCTGTATCGTCGCGATCCTGTGGTGCCTTCTTTGCTGGAATTCAGCAGTTCGGACACTTCTGCGGTTCAAAGAGCCGCGTGTGGAAAGGCTGACTTCCTCGTTGATCCAGATGACTCGAGGAGTCGTCATCAGCCTAGCGCTCTTTCTCGCGACACTCTTCATCGAGCGCAGCAGCTAGCCGCGGCACGGCCTCCTCGCCCAGCCAGCACCTCTCTTGGACCGTCACTGGAAACGAAAATGGCACCCCGGACTCAACCCGCGTCGCCTACGCAACAGGATCTCTTGCGCGACGCCATGGAAACACTTGGCATGACGCGCGCAGAGTTCGCTGCGCGCCTGAGTGTGCCCCCTCGAACGCTAGACAAATGGCTTCTACCAGAGGAGTCGACCGACTTTCGAGCCATGCCAGAAATGGGTAAGGCGTATGTGAGGGAGATCCTGCATTGGGACGGTCAGAGCAAGCCTGGAAAGGGCGCGTAAGAGAAATCACTGCTCAGATCGACGGTTGCTCTTTAATATCCCCATTGGGGCATATAATGAATCCAACGCGCCACCAAACGTAGAGCTGCCGACCGTGCCAATCAACCCGTCCGCGCTCGATACACTGTTAGATGGTGATATCTTTCAGCGGATTAATCTCCAGGTACTTCGCCACACCCTGATCGTCAACGTCTTGGACGGCTGTGCTGTTTCATTACCCAAGCTGCAGATGAGCGGGCCTCCCGGGGCACTGATGCTAATGGCAGGAAGGGGATGCGATGCGCGACTACTCGATGTTGCCGAATGTGTTGAAGCGACGCTCCGCGATTTTCTCTTGGATGACGCAGCAGCTTGCGCAGGCAGTCTGATTCAGCTACCCTCCGGCGACATCTCATAGACAGCCCGGATGCTCGCTCTCATGATCTTGCCGCCTCTGAACACACTTCAGGCATTTGAGGCCGCCGCCCGCTATTCGAGCCTTTCAAAGGCGGCCGAGGAACTGAACGTCACGCATGCGGCGATCAGTGGCCAGATGAAGCGCCTAGTGGTGAGTAGCCCCGGGGAGTTTCACCCCGAGGCTCTCGCAGAACCGGACGTGAGGCTCGCACCTCATCCGGCTCCCGTTACCCAACCTCGCGCCGAGCGATACGCCAGTGAACGAACAACCGCGGAGCGAGGTCCATCATCTTGCCGAGCCATCGCACACTACGCTGCTTTCGCCGCCGTAGTGTCTTGTATTTGCGTCTGGCCCACTGTGCAAGCTTCTGGTCTATATAGTGGAAGAGCTTTCGCATCTCCGACCTATAGAACGCCCCATAGTAGTTCCACCACCCTTGTATCGTCGGGTTGCATAACTGCGCGATGTCCGCAAGCGTCGCCGGCGTCCGGCGGTGAATCCGCCAGCCCCGCACCACTTGCCTCATCCGTTTGAGCGCGTCGCCACTCACCGCCGGCAGGAAGCCGGTAAATAGCCGGTTGTGTCGACTGCGCGCCCCCCTGGGCCCGAACGTGAAACCCAGAAACGTAAATTGCACGTTCGGAAAGGCACCGGTGCGCTTGCTGTCCTTGCAGTACACGATTTTCGACTTCTCCGGATGCATCGTCAGCCCACATTCCTCCAGCCGTAATGCAATAGAGCGCATCACCGCTTCAGCCTGCGCCTGGGTGCGGCAGTGAACCACCGCATCGTCGGCGTAGCGCGCGAAGGGACATTGTGGATACGTCCGCTTCATCCAGCTATCGAACCCGTAATGCATGAACAGATTCATCAAGATTGGACTGACCACACCACCCTGTGGAACACCTCGCGTCCGGGACAGTTTCGTTCCGTCCGCGATTTCGAACGGCGCAGTCAGCCACCGCTCGATGTACAACAGGATCCAGTCCTCCCTGATGTGGCTTCGCACCGCCTTCATCAACAACGCATGATCGATCTGATCAAACGCCGCCTTGATGTCAAACTCAACAACCCAGTCATACTGCCAGCAACGCTTGCGCGTCACAGCAATCGCCTGTTTAGCCGACTTGCCCGGCCGGTATCCATAAGAATCTGGATGAAACACCGGATCGAGTGTCGGCTCGATCATGAGCTTGACAACACTTTGAGCAATTCGATCAGACACGGT
>NZ_AEJF01000196.1 GCF_001028175.1 Caballeronia mineralivorans PML1(12) | reverse complement strand
AACGTGAGCCTCTCGACTCATGCAGGCAATCGGTTCGAACCAAGTCGCTAATGAATCTGCGTTGACCGCGATCGAAATCCTTGTCCGCGTCGCTCCGTCTGGTCTGGTTTGATTCGCTGAAGCGTGTCCGCCTCAAGCAGCTTGAGCGCCTGGATATGCCGAAGCACCGTTTCCCCAGCAGGTGTCGGCGTAGCACCGTCACGTACCAGTAGTGGGGTTCCGAAAGCTTCCTCCAGCGCGATGATCCGCTGCGATACAGCGCCACGAGTTACGTTCAACACGCGAGCCGCTCGACCGAAATGTCGAGTCTCGACCACCACGGAAAATGTTTCGAGCTGGTGTCTATCAAAACTCATAAGGCAGACTCATGGGCAAATATCTATACCTCGGACCGCCAACTGGTCATTCCACAAAAATCATGACAATTTTCGGTTCGCAATCCTCACATCAAGAAATATAGCAATACTGCGTTCACCACCAAAACGCAAATCGCGGTCGGCGCTTGGGCGCGAATTACACCATACTTGTCTGGCAATTCCAGTAATGCAGCGGGAATCAGGTTGAAGTGGGCCGCCATCGGAGTCATGAGCACGCCCGCGTACCCGCTGAACGTTCCTAGCGCCGCGATTTCCGCCACGTTGCCATGGAAAGTGCCAACCAACACTGGCACGCCAATTCCAGCCACCATCAGCGGAAACGCTGCTGCGCTACCGCCCATGATCATCGAGAACACCGCCATTCCTGCACAATAGACCGCTACGGCCACCCAGCGTACGTCAGTTGCAATATAGTGGCTAGCGAGGTAGGCGCTTGCATTCCCTACGCCAGTGTGCTGAAACATCGCTCCCAGCATGGACAGCATCTGAGGCAGGACGAGTGTCCAGCCTACAGCATCGGTCAATTCACGCGACTGGCGCACCGCCTGTACTACTGTGTCTCGCGTTAGCCAGCACGCCAGACCTAACGCAACGATACAACCGATTCCAAATGAAATAAGGTTGGTGTTAGCAGCATCATGCAGGAACGCTATCCCGATTTTCGTGTACCCCAACGCCATCGTCCCTACCAAAGTACAGAACGGTATCGCCAATGCTGGGATCAACAGCTTCCAACCTAGGCGAAGCGCGCTTGCCTCACGCACTGAGGCCGGGAGGCGCCGCGGAGACGATCTGCGCAGACCGCCGCACGCGGCAATCGCACTCAGCGCCAGCACCTGCGCACCAACCACTGTAGGTGGCATTCTGTCACCTGCAATAAACAACAGGCCCAGATCCGACCAGAATATAGCGGCGAATAACCGTCGCGGGTGCCTCCCGTCGCGCACGATCACGAAGGCGCTGGCTAAGAGAAGGCTACCAGCCAGCCAATATAGGTATTGAACTGAGAGGATCACGGGCGACACTCCTCGCCTGCTGAGGCTGAAACATCCTCGACCGCGGCGGTCCTTTGCTCACGGTCGAGCCAGCCGTCAAGCCGGTACAGACGGAACGAATGAATGACAAACACGCACACCGCAGTTGGTATGCCGGCGAACGCGATGCGCGTTGGATCGACGTCTATACCCATGTTATGTAGAACGTTCTGCATGAACAGTATCCCGCCGAAAGCAACGAAAACGTCTTCGCCGAAAAACTGGCCGATATTATCGGTCGACGCAGCAAACGCTCGCAGGCGGTAGACCTGGCGACTTCCGAGTTTGCCGTAATGGCTCTCAGCGACGCCTTCCGCCATCGGAGCAATCAGTGGTCGGACCATCTGCGCGTGGCCGCCAAGGCTCATCAGCCCGATAGCCGCTGACAACTCTCGCACGAATAAGTAGACAATTAACAGGCGTCCAGCCGTCGCTGTGCGTACCTTAGCTATCGCTCGCTGGACAAACTCTCGTAGACCATGCCGCTCCAGAAGGCCGATCACCGGCAGCGGCAGCAGTGTAATCAGCGGCAGATTGCGAGCCTTTACGAAATCGCTACCCACTTGTGCCAGAATTTCGTGGAACGGCATCTTCGCGGCGATTCCAGTCACGATCGCCGCAACAGAAACGATCAGCATCGGGTTGAAGCGGCATATAAAGCCCAATGCAACTGTGGCGACTCCGAGCAATGGCCAAAAACTAATAGTAGTGCTCATATCTTATCCAGAAATTGAATTAACTGTTAGGCTCACGCCGGCGTCGCTTTCTCTCCAACGCCGCAGTCGCCACGCAAGGATAGCGCGACACATCGTCGTCGATTAACTCTTGCCGCGGAGATTCCATCTTATGCTCGCGTGGATGACCGTAACCATCGCCTCCGCGTCTCTTAAAGCGAACTCTTTCACCGAAGTCATGCCGGATGTCTCGGTCGTCCTCGATCCCCGCATCCTCTGTCGGCGCTGGCGTTGTCTCTCATCAAAAGAGCGCGTCTCGCAACGTGACAGATCGCAACAGGCGACGGTACGCCAGCCAGATAAACGTCGGATCGCGCAGAAAACATCATGCCTGCTGCATCGAGCACGGTGATCTAGTTGGCGATACCCAATCTGCGACGCGCACGTGCCGCCCCGCCCCGCCCATAGCCGCAATCCGAACCTCTTCGTACACCGCCATCAAATTTTCGTTCTTTAGCGCTTCTATGCTAATTTTTGTGCAATTCATTTTTAACGTCTCCAGTCTTTTATATGAGAGGAACGGCCGAATTGCAGCAATCGTCGATTTGCAGATGACTCATGGATCTGATCGCCGTCGTCGAACACTTCTTCCCAACGCCAACCGAATCCGGTATCCCGTTGCCGCTGCACAAACTCTGCCCTCAATGCACCGACGCAGTGATACCGATCTATACGCAGCCGCGGTCTCTAAATCGAGTCTGAACACGCAAAAAAACCGTGTCAAAGTCCAATTTAGAGGGACGCTATGCCGTTGGGTTATGGTCTTTCCCTTCTGGCTGTTGCGCCGCGGGCATGCGCCTACCGGTTTGCAGGAGTGTCATGCACTGATCGTTGCCTCGCGGGTTGCCGCCTGCAGATTCGTAGAGTGAGACACCCACCGGGTGGGAGCTACCAGTCAACATACCAAGAATGTTTGAAGGTAAGGTAAGCTTGGCCCGCGCTGGTCTAGTCGTCACCATATCGATGTTAGCGACCGCCAAACCGCCTCGGGACGTCTCCTTATATTTGGTCTTCGTGTCCGCCCCTCTCTGCATGATGACTCGGATGACTCAATCGACGGAGACGTAGTGGATAGCGGCGCTATGAGGTGTTATGCGAACGGCATTTACTGCCGTCAGAACCCATCGCGCTGCGCTCGATACAGGGTATCTGCACGATCTCACCTAACGGACCACAAATCAGTTCAAGGTTGTATTCCATCCCAATTTCGGCAGCGTTCTCGTTTTGCGCGAGAGTCCACCCATGACCGAAAACATCGCCGCACCGGCCATAGAACAGGCCGGGCCCACCACGCCCTGGCACCCCACTTCGGCCCCGATATGGGCACATTTCGCCTCGGTAGAATCCCAATTGCGGCAACCGTCAAAAGGAACTCCATGATTCCCTGTCTATTGGGCCCGAGATAAATCGAACGCAGTAGTGAAGAACGACGGGATTATTCCTGCTGTCCGTTCGTCGGAGCCTTAACTACACGGTCTCCGCAGCGCATTCTCCTCGTCGCTAGCAAGCGCGGATAGGTTCAACCAGTCCATCGCGGCACGTGGTTAATCTGGTCGCTAACCGAGCGCACTATCAACTTCTCATGAAGATGCTTGGCGCACCGCTTTACACCCAGTGACCCTGGCCAACCGCCTTCTGTTCGGCATCCAAGATCAACGCAAGCCTGAATCACATTTCAGATCGGGAACAACCCCTTGCCGGTCGCACCGAGGGAACCTCGCTACTCGGCGTGGATGCGGTCGACACACTCAAACGAGTTGCTTCTGTTCAAGGCAGAAACAAAAGGTAAACCATGCTCGCATGGGCCCTACTTCATGCGAGCATGACGGACCGATGCCGATCTCGAAGAGGGCGGAGACGCTCACTGACACCTTGAATGTCACCCTTTAAGGCATTTCAAAAAAAATCGACTGTGCTGCTACGCCATCCCAGGCCGGAGCAGCTAAGAGCGTAACCATTGTGCTACCAGCACCCAGCGCCAATTTTCTACGCTTGTTATCGTGTCGAACCTATCACAGTTTGGGGACGAGCGCCCGGTACGAACCGCCCCTATATGTCATGGGCGGACGATGACGCGGCCAACGCGCAGCATTGATCGCACCAGCCCGTATACGCCTGTACTATCGCCCCTAGCAGTCTGCCAGTTAAGCCGTATTTGGAACATGAAAGACGTTGACCGCGTCGCGCAACTCGCGGGCCTGTTCGTCGAGTAAATGGGCGGCGGCCGCCGCCTCTTCAACCATCGCGGCGTTTTGCTGAGTCGTCTGGTCTATTTGGTAGATCGCGATATTGACCTGCTCTATTCCCTTGCTTTGCTCCTCTGACGCCGTTGCGATTTCACCAATAATATCGGTGACGCGCCGCACGGCCGAGACCACCGAGACCATCGTGGTTCCCGCACGCTGAACCAGCACAGATCCCGCGTCAACCTGGCTGACCGACTTCTCGATCAATGCCTTAATTTCCTTGGCGGCATCGGCGCTACGACTCGCCAGGCTGCGCACCTCACCGGCCACCACCGCAAACCCGCGTCCCTGTTCGCCAGCACGTGCAGCCTCTACGGCTGCATTGAGCGCCAGGATATTCGTTTGGAAGGCAATGCCTTCGATGACCGAAATAATATCGACGATTTTCTTCGAACTCGTCGTGATGCTTTCCATGGTATTGACCACCTGACACACTACATCACCACCTTCTACGGCAATCTTCGACGCGCTAGCTCCCATCTGGTTGGCTTGCTGCGCACTCTCAACATTTTGTTTTACTGCAGCCGTGAATTGCTCCATGCTGGCCGCGGTTTCAGCCAGTGACGCGGCTTGCTGTTCGGTACGTACCGATAAGTCTTGATTGCTAGCTGCAATTTCCTGGGTTGCGAGGGATATCGTTTCGGTGCCGCTATGAATGCGCTTGATGGTCCTGGTAAGCCTCTCCTGCATATTGCTCATCGCAAATAACATGCTGCTATTGTCGTTACTCGCCAAGGAGATGACTGTGGTCAGTTCGCCCGCCGCAATTTTCTGCGCAATACTCGTGGCATACGTGGGTTCTCCGCCGAGGCTACACTTGACGTTGCGGATGATCGTAACCATCGCGACAGTTATCGCCCCGCCGATCACCAGGATCGCAAGTAGGTACTTCACCAGGTTTGCTTCGAAGGCCGTGTTGATGTCATTCACATATAGGCCCGAGATCAAATACCAGTCCCATGGCCCAAAGCGTTTGACAAAGGTGATCTTCGGTACCGAGCTATCGCTTCCAGGCACTGTAGCCATATAGTCGACGTAACCTTGCCCCTGAGCTTGGGCAACCTTGACCATTTCGACGAATAGGAGCTTACCGGTGGGATCTTTAAAGTCGCTGACATCCTTGTTGCGCAAATTAGGCACCGTCGGATGCATTAATACGACCGGCTTGGCCGAGGTGATGACCATAAAGCCGTTTTTTCCATAACGCATAGCCGACAACCGCACCATCGCCTGATGCTGGGCATCATCGAGCGTAATGGCTTTACTGTCGACCAGGCTTGCATATTCGTCGACGATGCCGTACGCAGCTTCAACGATATTCTGAATCACTAGTTTGCGATCGGCCAGCATGGTGCCGCGCAATTCGATTGCCGCCCAGCCACCGAGTACCAGCAGGCCAAGCCACGTTACCGCAAGCGCCAGCCATAATTTCGTATTCAGGCTAAAGCCGCTCATGGGTTATCCTTATTGTATGGAAGTGCCGCTAGGGATTTTAAAAGCTACTAAAGGAGGTATGAGAAACGTTTTTGTGGACAAAGGGTTGCCGCATTGGAAATCACCAGCCTCGAGCAATTGTTCAGTCTGGGCATGCGATGATCTGTAGATCGAATTCTCACCTTCATCTAATGATCAGCTGCCGCTGTTCTTGGACACTGTCGTCTAAGCGTATAGTGCCTGCGACAAGCCGTCCAAGCATTCGACAGCGCGAACAAATATGCCCGCTGAGCGGTGCTCTTCTTTAGGCCACGATACCTAACCGTGACAACACCAAACGCCGCTTGATCATTCGATAGGCAACCGACCATCGACTGCGGTCGAAAAATGATTAAGCATTTTCATCAACCGGAGCCGAGTCTAGGTATGCAAAAGTGCCGTGTCAAAGTCCGAATCTACGAGGGGCTATTCCATAGAGTTATGGATGTGCCGGCGAAAAGAGATCGTGCGCCGCTTCGGGTCTCGACGTAAATTGACCTCATGCGATGCTAGAACGGGAAGTCGACCTACTCTCCTGTCTTGACGTGGAGCGCAACCGGTTGTGCAGGATGCCGTTGTTCCCTATCACTGATCGTTCTCACTTGCGATGGCGTCGCTGAGCCTAACAAAGGCTGATCCTGTCTCGTGACGAGGAGCGTCGAATATCCTGCACTGCGGCGTGTCAGCCTGTCGATGGTTGCTTGCGCACGCAGCCGATTCGCAATCGAGCGATCACTGATCGTACGGGCATCAAATACTTTCGTACCCGACACGCGTGAGACGCTGCAATTCCGCGACAGACATATACTGCAGGCCGAGTTCGGGCAGAATATCGTTTTTCTGTGCGAAATCGCACCCATACGCGGCGGAAAATATCGCTATGCCAGACTCATGCAAGATGGCTTTGCTACCGGTCAGTTGACTGAGAAGAATAGTGGGCAGCAATCCGAATGGAACATCTTCGAGAACGTAGCGGCTATCCACTGTCTTCGGCCCGGAGCCACCCAAGCCTCGGCGATGCATTTCTTGACTCATTTCGGACACGCCACTGGGGGGTATGCGGTACGACAGTGAGAAGTGCTCCTGAACCGTCTTTACCGGCAAATCGAAGGTCTTCGCAATAGCAAGGCGCTCTAGGTCCAACGCCTCAATCAGTCGACCCACGGTAGGCGTAATATTCCCGCTTTGGCTCCATTCCTCGCCATGCTCCATACGCGTGAGATTCAACAGTGCGATGCCAAGATGATTCTGAGGATTCAGGTTACTCAGCGCGATCGCTAGGAGTCCATCGCGTTTCCCGAAGCGGTCGCCAAAAATTTGGAGGCAAAGAGAGTGTCCCTCATCGATAGCGCCCTCCGGAAGCGTCGCCATATCGACTTTCTGCCGCACTGTGCCCACTTTTACCTCCGTCGAACTCAACTGCCTTCCCGTCAAAAGCGTTGTGCTCCAAGCGATTATGGGTGCTCGAATACCGCGTGCGGCAAGAAGTTTCGACAAATAGAGCGCGCCGAAGGACATATGAGAGCTGATAATGATGGGCTGTCCCTCCCGTACATGGGGTGCCGCAGCCTCAAGCGCAAACTTGTGACCATAGCCTGGCAGCGCAAACATGACGACGTCTGCATCGCCGATGGCTTCGGCGCAAGAAGATGCAACGCGAAGCGCGAAACTCCCGCTGATCGCGCCTATGGCAGTGAGCGGCTGACCAGCGGCCAACTCTCTCGTTCGCTTGCCGGACGGCGACCAAAGCATGGGGTCATGCCCCGCCTGCGCCAGATACGCCGCAGTGCCATACGCGATTGCACCCGCTCCTAAAATACTGACTCGCATAACGCTCCATTTTTTAGCATTTTGGAATTTCGTATATACATTTTCGCCTTCCTGAACGCGCTAACTCAACATAAGGAGGGCGTTATCGCGTATCCGGTATGTAGCAGCTGAATATGTACTCGTGAACCATGTGCCGCCATCAACGGCATGACGAGCGATCTTCCTGCTCTGAGGTATCGCTTGGTACATCGGTCCGTATCGCGTATTCTTAAACTGAGTCGCTACCGATCTTTCGCGCTTGCAGCTACCCACTATTTAGCTCGAACCATTTGCGATATGGGATTACGCGCATTCCAAGAAGTGCTACGCAGGCGCCAATAGGGAATACGGGACGTTAAGGCATATCGACTGCCACGAGACTGCTGACAGACAATACGCTCCTAACACTCCCTGATTGGTTTCCAGACGTCAACCTCTCAGATTCGAGTCCGCCTGTGATTTCAGATCGTTAACGCTGTAGCCACCAGCTCTAACCCATAATCTTCTCGTGCCCGCTCTAAGCTTAAGATGCCGTCTCGGACGTCTTTCGCTATCAGCCGAGGATCGCGTTCTCCTGGTGGTCCATAACCTGCGCCGCCTGGCGTTTCGATGCGAATCGTCTCGCCCGCGACTAGCGTCACTCCCGCCACCCTCGAATTTAAATTCTCCGATGTGTCACGATCGAAATTCTTGATGAGACGACCGCACCCACCATCAAGACCGCCGAGTACTCCGGCGGCCCCTCGCTTATGATTATCGGAACGACCAGAGAACACTGTATCGGATTTAAGGGCACGAACTTGACGACATATTCCTAGGCCCCCTCGATGAAACCCTGCTCCTCCTGAATCCGGTACCAACGTGTAAGCTTCGACAAAGAGTGGAAACTCGTTCTCCAGCGCCTCGGACGGCATATTCAGTGAGTTCGTGATATGCACATGTACTCCATCCATGCCGTCGGATTCGGCCCGGCCGCCGGAGCCACCTCCCACTGTTTCTCCGAAGACGTAGTAGCTGCCATCCGAGCGATAGCCGGAAAAGGAAATCGCTGGCAAGACGTCGTAGCTGGACGCCATTACGCGATCAGTTGTCAAGATCCCGCGGAATGCGCCGAAAATCGCTCCTGCTATTTTCTGACATGTGACGGTGCGCGCACTGCAGGCAGCGGGCGCCCTTGGGTTTGTGATCGTCCCCTCTGGAGCGGTGATCGTAACGGGTTCGAATAAACCACTATTTACACTTAATCCGTGGTCTACAAGGGCTTTGACGCAATAGTAGACGGTCGCATTTAACGCGCTCCTTGGAACGTTCAATCCCCCTCTAGCCTGCGGCCCGCTACCAGTCATGTCGACGAACAACCGGTTGTCCCTAATGGTTACGTTTGCCACGATGGGAACAGAATCTCCGCCAAATCCGTCGTCGTCCAGCCAGGTCGTGAACGAATAGGCGCCTGGTGTCAGTTGTGTTAACCGTTGTTCGAGCCTCAGCCGCGTGTATTTCAACAATGCTTCGATAGCGAGACGCATCTCCTCAAGCTTCATGCGTGAAGCAAGGGAACGAACTGCCGCCGCCCCTCTTTCATTAGTAGCGATTTGTACCTGCAAATCAAAATTTCGCTCCTCAGGCAGCCGCGAATTCGCTGCAATCATAGCGAGAAGATGGCGGTCAGGCTTACCTCTCGACGCTATTTTAACAATGGGGATTCGGAGACCTTCCTCGAAGATATTTTTCGAAGTGGCGGATGTCGAGCCAGGGGTAGGTCCTCCAATGTCCGCGTGGTGGCCGATGCAAGCCGTGAACATTGCAAGCTCGCCATCGACAAACACGGGACTCACGATCGAAATATCCGGTAGATGCGTTCCACCTGCGAGATAAGGATCATTACAGATAAACGCGTCGCCCTCCTCGATGCTCTCCTTTGGAAACGCTGCCAAGAGAGCTTGCATTGCTCCCATGAGAGATCCTAAGTGGACCGGAATATGCGTACCTTGCGCCACGAGTCTACCGTTCCCGTCAAACAAGCCAACAGAGAAGTCGTGACGTTCTTTAATTTGTGAAGAGAAGGAAGATCTCATCATGTTGATTGCCATATCTTCAGTTATGGCCAACAGGCGATTGCTAAAGACTTCCATAGCAATTGCATCAAAGTTCTTTCCGACACTGTCTCGATCTGTAGCTATGCTGTCGCGGTTTTCAACCATTGCCATCATCCTTAAGTTTCTTTCAGTCGATTGCCAAAGAATAGAGCCGTAGCCTAGCCTTCGCTTACGTTAGCCGTGCTATGCACAGATTCCCTATCTCATCTACCGTGCAGGTTTGACGCGGCAAGACGACGGTGGTCGAACTCATTTCTTCGATGATAGCCGGCCCCTCTAGCCGACTATCAATCGAAAGCTCGTTGCGTCGATACACCGGTGTATCCAGCCAACCATCTTGCACGCCAAAGTAGACTTCACGTCCTTCTTTCAGGGCATTCCTCCCCGATCTCTGCTCGGTAGAGGCCGAGAGTTGGTTACGTAAAATCAGGCCAACGGCTTTAACCCGAATATTTACGATCTGAACAATTTGATCCTTAATGGCATAGCCGTACTGCCTTTCATGAGTCTGATGGAACTTGACGAGAAACTGGTCCATAGACTCAGAGCCGGTCGCGTCACAGACGATCGGAATATCGTGATTTTGCCCAGCGTAGCGTGCGTCAAAGGAAATAACAAATCTGCGACTAGCTTCTTCGACTTTCTCCGCATCCAGCCATCTTTGACCGGCAGCGATCATTTTTTCGGCCGACGTCCTTAAGCCCGTCCAATTATCTGCATCCACCCGTGCTAGCTGTGTAACAACGAAGTCTCTGCTGATATCAGAAACGAGAACTCCACGCGCGCACATAGTTCCTGGTTCTTGGGGGATTAGAATATTGTTTATGCCGCATTCCTCGGCTACGTCCGCCGCGTGTAACGGTCCCGCGCCGCCGAAAGCCATTAACGTGAATCCGGCCGCATCGACACCGTGCTCTGCGGAGATCGCTCGGATTGCACGGCTCATGTTTGCGGTTGCCACTTGCAGCATGCCATGTGCTGCCGCTTCGACGGTGATACCTAGCGGCTGCGCGATCTTGGCATCAATGGCAGCCCAAGATCGCTCTCGGTCGATGGGCATCCTTCCATCCAAAAGGGCAATCGGATTAAGCCGGCGCAAGCAAATATTTGCATCGGTAAGTGTCGGGTCAACGCCGCCTAAGCCGTACGCGACAGGACCTGGCTTCGCACCCGCACTACGCGGGCCGACTTTGAGACCTCCTGCACTGTCAACCTCAGCGATGCTTCCACCGCCGGCCCCAATGACGTGGATATCCACCATTGGCAACCTCGCGGGGTAGTCCGCAATCAATCTATTCGAGGTGAAATACGGACTTCCATCATTGATTAGCGAAACGTCAGTACTCGTTCCGCCTACGTCGAATGTAATTATGTTTTTCACTCCCGCGGCTGCGCCAATCGCCACGGCCCCTGACACACCTGCGGCCGGGCCGGAGAGACACGTCAAAACAGGGAGACGTTCGACGGTAGGTAGTGACAGCAATCCGCCGTTCGAGTGGACTGTGAGAGGCTCTGGAGTGATCCCTACGTCCCGGACTCGGTCGCGAAGGCGGTCGAGATAGGCTTTCATCCGAGGACCGACGTATGCATTCAAAGCCGTCGTCGACGTACGTTCATATTCGCGAAATTCCGGAAGCACTTCCGACGAGATGCTTATATAGACATTAGGGAGTAAAGCTTGGAGCACATCTCTCGCGCGAACTTCGTGCTCATTGTTCCGGTACGAATGCAGAAAACAGATTGCGACTGACTCAACCCCAAGCGCCAATAGTTGCTGCGCAACAATCTCAAGGTCCGCATCTTTGAGCGGGTTAAGGACTGAACCCTCGGAACTCATTCGCTCGTCGATTTCCAAACGCAATGAGCGTTCAATCAATGCCGGCGGACGGGAGACAGAGTAATCGAAAAGGTTGGGTCTAGTCTGGCGGCCGATAGCTAGAACATCGCGAAAACCCGCTGTTGTCACGAGCGCAGCGGTCGCTCCCCGACGCTCGATAATCATGTTTGTAGCGACCGTCGTACCATGGCCAAAGAACTCAACATCGGTTGGGGCTACATCAAAATTCGTCAGCATTTCTCGAACGCCGTTCGCTATTGCGACGGAAGGGTCCGCGGGCGTGCTCGGCACTTTAAAGTAATAGAATTTCTCCGCAGATGAATTCACCATAACGAAATCCGTGAAGCTACCGCCAACGTCCACACCTATCCGATACATAACCGTTTCCTGTTCAATGTTCACGCAAATTTGATTTGCAACCTTGCGCCATAAGCGTCGGAGGTCTTTTTAAATTTCAGCATCAATGGTTTTATGGTCCAGGGCACAAAAATTCGAATTGGACACTCTCCGTGATTCCAGACGATTTCAATTATGCTTACCTATTTGTCCGTATTGCGCGATGCGCTTGAGCGTCATCGATTCCGCGCTCGGCTCCGGTGCCATCGACCATCACGGCGGTGGGGTAACGCAAGCGATTTAGTCCGCCTCTATGGCCGACAAGCAACCCACACACGCCTCGGTCATGCCGGGCGTGCGGCCAGTCGTAGACCGATTGTCCGCGCTAACTCGGGCTTCGGGGCAAACTCTATCAGCTTGACCTTGAGCCCCGGCAGCACCACACCTACAGATTGGATAGGGATGTCGGAATGTTTGTGATTCAGCAATAATTTTTGCAAAGTTGTATCCTCCGCTTGGGCCATCTTTACAGCGCACTTCATCGTGCATTCTGAAGCGATAATTTATCCCAAACTAACAAAGGCAAAGTACGATAGCAGTGAGACTTTCACACTTTACCCGTTGTGATTTGATGGATCACCGATCGGATATCGCGATCTTCATACCGACATCTAAATATGGCATTTGTTGACACCACGACAATCGCTAATACGAAACAGAAAAACAGACCTTATGCAGAAAATATATTCCGCATCAGACGGCTCTTAGAGTTTCTGGTTTAAGAATTTATCCTTGCAATTTTATGTCGTCCAGTTCCTATTGCAACCGACCCTATGCCAGAAGGTTATGACATGCTACGTCGAGCGCCGCGTCAATTCGAGGCCCCAAGCCCGTGTGGAATATGGGGCGCTTCGTGGCGCTGCTCGTGGAGTGTCCGTGACCATGCCGGGATGGTGGAAAGCTTACTGAAATAACCCTATTTGAATGAGTAAAGGCAAGCTCGCCCCGTCCTCATCAGGTATACGAATGAAGGGACTTCCCATCCCAAAGTAGCGTCCGTTGCTAACACATCCAACGACGCACCGCGTTGGGTTTCGCGGTCCACCAGCCGAATCGGAAGGGGAAAGCCAATTGCGATCGTATTTAACGAGAGTTGAGGAAGCGACATAGCCGTCCAGCGCATTGGTTCTTGGAAGCAGCGCTTCGCTCCTGATCATATTCGCGACAAAGCGCTTCGGGCAATGAAATCGCGCGTGCTACCGAGCCCGAAATCCACTGCTCCTCCTCTCGATCAACTGGATGTTAAAGAAGGGACTAGTTGCCGGATCTTCACGTGCCTCGGGTCGACTCGCCGCGAGTGTCCAGCTAGTTATCGACAGTCCATCCCTGCGACTGACCAACTCCATCGTGCGGCATTTCACTCAGCGCAGGATCGTCCCATGCCGCCGTGCTTCTTTCGGGTCGAGCGATCACGACAGGTCGTGACCAGCCCTAATTTCCACGTGGCTTCGAAAGCTCAGCGCAGGTACCATCCCACGCATGGACGATTATTTCGCGGTCGACGTGTTTGCAGGTGATCAGCCATCCGAGGGATTTCGGCTTACGCATTGCGAATTTGTGCCTGTCACAACACAGATGTGACCCACTGGCTCGTCCAATATGCCCCCCTCCCAACCGTTGTTCCGGTGACTTCACACCCAAGCGATATCGACTGAGTTTGGAACACTAGATTTCAACTGGCGGAAAAATCCGCTGTTTCCTAACATTCGTCAGATGAGCGGATCGTCTAGGGGGGGCTTTACTTCGAACTGACATGGTAGGGCCAAGCAGTGAATGCCCAGCCTATGTTGTTCTAGGAAACAATGAGGCGACCGGGCGTCAAATTGCTGATAGCCCGACGGGTCGAACCATGCACAATAAGATCCGTGATCGCCGCGCCCACCACGGGCACCAACTCAAAACCATGGCCTGAATAGCCGAAGGCATGGAATACTCCCGATGCGTTGATGGCGGCGCCTATCACCGGTAGCTTGTCATCCGTTTGGGCTTCGAGACCCGCCCACGTCCGCACGATACGGATATCACTTACGCACGAGAAGAGGTCAGTCGCTGCTCGTGCTCCCTTCGCCAATGTTCCCAAGCGGACCGTCGACGTTTCGAGATCGAGGTTGGAAAGTCCTTGCAATCCTCCACCGATAACCAAAGTGCCTTGATCTGACTGCTTGAAAGATAAGGAACGCCCCATATGGGAGACCACTGGCTTTAGCATAGGAGCCAGTCGTTCCGTGACCATCATCATGGAAGCTCTGGTCTTTAACGGGATGATATCTCCCACCATCGCCGCGATGCGTCCCGACCAAGCCCCAGCGGCGTTCACGACGATCGGTGCCACTACGGGAGGAACCCCGACTATGCCTGTTTCAAGGGACCAGTCTTGGCCATGACGTTCGATCCTTTGAACACCGAAACCCTCCCGAATCACAGCGCCAGCTGCTTGCGCACTACGTCTAAAGGCCGCGATGGTTCGATGAGGATCGGCGGCACCGTTGTTTCGCGCGATGGATGCACCCAAGCATTGAGCACTCATCATCGGCACAAGCTGGCGGAGTTCCCGTGGGTCGATGATTTCTTCATGCGTATAACCGAGGGCACGCAACATGGAAACACGGTCTTGGAGTTTGCCGAAATTGCTTATGTCGTCCGCAACACAGATCTGGCCATGCGCATTGAATCCACAGTCGTCTCCAACGATCGCGGCCATGTTGTGCCACATGTCCATGGATTCCAATGCAAGGTCCAGTTCGCCTAGATCTCGATTTAACGTGCGTACTCCGGCCGCAGTCGCGCCGGAAGCGTGCCGCCCAACCCATGCCCGCTCAAGAACAACGACGCGCATACCGGCGCGGCTCAAATTTAACGCAATTGAGAGTCCATGAAGGCCACCACCAATAACAGCAACGTCAAAGACGGTCGCATTCATGTCGATTCACTCGCAATGTCCAACGACGCCAGTTCCCCAAGCGTCAGCGGTTTCAGTGGGGGTCGAATCGCGAAAAACCCGATTTGCTTGACCTGTTTCTTTTGAGCCGCGGCAAGTATATGAGCAACGGTATACGCACACTGTCGGCCCTGACAGGGACCCATGCCCGCGCGGGTCAACGATTTGATCTGGTTAGGGTCGGGCGTGCCGATCGCTGCGGCCTCACGAATTTGACCAGCAGTCAGTTCTTCGCAGCGGCAGATCACTGTCTCGTCGGAGGGTGCGAATATCTCCTCCCTGGGCGGATACAACGCATCAAGGAGTGGACGTGTCGATAGTTCCACCGCAAGACGTCGACGCAATGGCGCGGCGATATGTTGAGCCTCGTCAACAGAAATTTTTCCGATGCGCACGGCGATGCCCAACGCCGCGAGCTCGCCACGTACACACGCGGCGCGCGCACCGCCAACGCCTGCACCATCACCCGCGGAAAAGATACCGGGCTGACTCGTCTGGCCCCAGTCGTCGACTACCGGTGCGAGACAAACCTGTTCATCACGCCAGATGTGCTCACAGCCAAGCGCCTGGGTCATATGAATTGATGGAATCACGCCTTCGTGTATCAGCAGCAGCTCGGCGTCGACTTGCTGAACCCGTCCGTCGGCGGTGCGATACTCGACGCGCTCGAGGCGATTTTTTCCTTCCGCCCGCAGATGCGTAACTCCGCGAATGATAGGAAAGTCGGCGCGCTTCAATTGGCGCATCCATTGCAACCCCTTTACGATGTCTTTCCATCCGGCACGCGCTCGTGCAGCGTGTGGCAAAGCTCTACGCCAGCCACCTGCCGGCGTTGTGTCCAGCCACCCGGCAATGCGCCCTTGTCCACGCAGCAACTGAATCATGTACAGCATTGGTAGCGGCCCACTGCCCGCTACCCAGACCGGCCTATCCGGAATGTGCCGTGACGTTTTCAAGAGGATCTGGGCCGCGCCTACTGTCAGCACACCAGGCAGCGTCCATCCGGGGAACGGCGCGGGGCGCTCTTGTGCGCCCGTCGCCAAGAGCACGCTGGTTGCTTGTACTCGTTCCGCCCGCTGCGCGCGGCTCATAAAAATTTCCCATTCGGGCTCAATTTGCCACACTTGTGTGCTCGGCTCATAGATAGCACCGCTGGCCCGAAACGACTTCGTCAGCGACGTGCCGACCTTATACTCTTTGCCTAAAAGCTCGCCGACGGAAGTTTCAGCCCTGGTTTCTACTGCTCGCCAGATTTGCCCGCCGGGCGCGGCTTGATCATCAACGACAAGGACACTCAGTCCAAATCTGCGTGCCTCAATCGCGGCGGTCATACCGGCAGGACCAGAACCTATCACAAGCAGATCAAAGCTTCGGCTCATCAGATGGTCCCATAGTGATGCTGTGCAATGCTTTCTCGAGAGTCACATTTTGACCTTCGCCCGTAACAACGTTTGTCACTGTACGTCGGCCGTGTTGGCGCTCCACTCGCATTCCCTCACGGACTTGTACGAGACATGTTTGTGTGGACGCTACATTGTCGACTAACGCTAAACAATCGAAACATACGCCCATAAGACAATAAGGGGCGCGTGGGCTGCCTTTTACAGGCGTAGTGCGCGATAGCGGGGGTGCGAGTCGCAGCAAAACAGAGGCAACCGTGTCGCCCGACTCTGCTTGAACCGCGCAACCATCGACGCTCAAAGTCAACGTCGGTGTGTAGTGGTCGGGATCATTCAATCTGCGAAACATTAAGGTGCCCATGCTCGATAAAGAAGTACTGAATCTAGTCGCCGCGGTTACAAGCGTCAAATTGCTATTTAGGCCGATGCTATTCCCAAAGGTTATGCGAGAGCGGCTAGCTTTTTTACTATTCATTTACTTCCGGCGGCATTTGGAATAACGCGACGTCTACGTATCGGATAGTTCCTCGACAACGCGCAGATACTCTGCTCAGCTATTGCCCCAATCGTCGCGAATGATACCCGTCGTCGGTGCGCGAGCAAGGTATAGTGCTCTGCTCGCCCGCGCCTAAGTTGTTCGTTAAAACTTATGGCGAATACCGACTCGAAGCAGACCCTGACGATTGCTAGTCGACGGCGTCAGACCGGTGATCGCGGCTACGGCGTCACCACCGGTGGATTTCGTCCCTGACGCCTTTTGGTAGGTCCCAATAAAATAAAGGTCTGTACGCTGCGAAAGGAAGTAGTCCGCTCCTACGGAACCCTGCAAATATTTGGCGCCGTTGTTCAAGGTCGAAGAACTCGAGACAGCATCTCCCTTCATATAGTTCATGGCAGCTCCGAGAACAAGTGCTGGAGTGACCTGGAATTTTGCGTTCACCTCGACGTCGTTGAAGGTGGCCGACCCAGAATACTTTAGTGTGTTCGGACCTGAGCTCACGTTACCCAGCGACAGGAACTTAGTATTTGAATAGGTCGCTCCAATTGTAGCGATACCAAAAGTATAAGCACCGCCTGCACCAATAACCTGCATTGTGTGAGCAGAAGCGAATCCACTGCTCACGGGTGACGTAAAGAAGTTGCCAGCGGCTGTCGCAGGTGTACTTGCGCCGTTATTACCGTATAAACTTAGATTTGGACTACGCACGTTCAGGTACCCGACGGCCGCCGTCAGGGGACCCTTTGCATAGCCGCCGCCCAGTGACCAAATTTGATTGCTTGAGAAGTTTCCTGCGATTCCGCCAAGACTATAGAGTCCACTGAATGAGAACCCCTGGTAACTTGTGCTCGCAAATTTGATGGAGTTGTTAACGCGACCCGTGTTGTTGAAGTTGTCTACGTCACCCGGGTGAGCAGTGACGGAGCCGCCCCACTGGTCACCAACTTCCAGCGGACCGAGGTAGTCGACCACGGAGTCGTATTGACGCCCAATGGTTAAGGTACCAAACCTATTACCCAGTCCAACCCACGCTTGACGGCCAAACATCAACCCTTGTGTGCTCCCACTGTTGGCTTGGCTCAATGCGCCATTGGACAAATTAAAGCCATTTTCCAACCTGAAGCTTGCCGTCACACCGCCGCCGAGGTCTTCCGTGCCTCGCAAGCCCCATCGGCTATTTTGAAGACCACCGCTCACTAAGTTATACAACCGAGACCCACCAGCGTTTGAATTATAGGTGAGACCTTCGTCCACAATCCCGTATAACGTCACGCTACTTTGTGCGTGTGCTATACCTGTAAACATGCTTAGTGCGGCAACGGCCATTATCGACTTCTTCATTAGTAGCCTCCAAGTTCGGATTATTCAACTGGTTTGCTGAATTTGGTTGAGTGAATTGGGATTTATACTTTTTATTAGTTATACTAATAATATAATCTGACCTTCATCTTCCTGATCTTTCCGCCAAAATCGAAGGCGACCGTTCGGTGGAGCACGCCGCAACAGCACTCGCCTTAAGTGTTGTCAGTGGCCACCGGTCTTTACGCCGTTGACTCGGTATTTCAATTCATAAAATCGGCACTGCTAGCGCCGCGCATCACACGCTTTAAATCGCAGAGGGCGCGACCGTCCCAACGCCGAGCGATATGACGCATTCGCTTAGTCAAACCATGCCATGAAAAAGTTGGTCGATCGGAACGTTGAAATTGCCCAGAGAAGAAAGTGGCCTGAATTTATCCTTGCATATTTCTGGCGTCCAATTAGTATTCCGATCAATGCTATTCCATAAGGTTATGCCATGAAGCGCCAGCTCAACTTACGTCAGGTGGAGGCCTTTAAAGCGGTCTTCGAACAAGGTTCCGTCAGTCGTGCCGCAGAAATTCTCTTCGTTACGCAACCGGCGGCCAGCAAGCTGGTAGCTCATCTCGAAGAGGATACTGGCCTCACACTATTTGAGCGCGTACGCGGCAAATTGGTACCGACCCGCCACGGCGTTCGTCTTTATGCCGAAGTCGATCGCGTTTTTGCTGGTTTGCGGCAAGTGGAACAGGCCGTCGATTCGATCCGCCGAGACGAAGAGCGGCATCTTTCCGTGGGAGTATTGCCGGCGTTGTCAGGTTTTTTTTTAACGAGCGTCACCATGAATTTCCTGAAAAAATTTCCGAACGTTCAGGTATCGATCGTATCGCTAAGCTCACCGATCCTAGCCGATCGAATGGTCACGCGCCAGCTTGACGTGGGACTTGTCAATGGCATGATCGATAACCCATACGTCGAACGTGAGCCGCTTATGGAGCAGCCTTTGGTCTGTGTTTTGCCGCCGACACACCCTCTTTGCAAGAAAACCCTTATCCGCCCGCACGACCTAGACGCCGTTCCCTTTGTGACCTTCTCATCCGACGTTCATGCTCGCCGCTTAATAGAATCGACCTTCGAAAAATACTCGCAGCATCTTTATACTGTGCTAGAGACATCAACGGCACCGTCGGTTTGCGAATTTGTCGCAGCGGGCCTCGGTGTGGCGCTGATACATCCGCTATTTGCATCTGGCATGCGAGATCGCGTCGTCATCCGTCCTTTCGAGCCAGAAGTTAATTTTTATTTCCAGTTATGTCGTATGCAGTCGTCTCGAAATCCCGCGTTAGTCGATGCCTACCTGCACGAAGTTCGGTTAATGGCGTCGCAGATCTCACGGGAAATGTTGAGCAGTCCGTAGGTGAATACCGGGGCTGCCTCAAGAGTGAAGTCAGATATCTGTTTTGTATCAGGTGTCACAATAGGCCAGAGAATCGGTACCAACAGCCGCAACCTGACGATCGGCTGACCATTGCAAGCTTGCACTTCCAGGGTTCGAGTATCCGGGCGCATGGCCCGGATACTCGGGCGCTCGCTGGCCTACAGCTGCGAATGACGCGAAACAGATCTGGGGCTGGCTACTCATTCCTGCCTGCTTATGCACTCAGCGGCGCACGCCGCAGCGCGGGGCGTCGTCACAGGGTCAACTTTACCTTCAACAGGACTGTGCAGAAGCGGCTCGTTACGCCTAGACAAGGAATGTCTAAGTTGCGGGTGATCGTTGCGCTTTAAGGTGAGAACTTAGCGAGCGCTAGCTGACGTATTGGTGGGCGAACTGCCCACCTAGCGGTATCTGCGAGGTAGCGGCTGCAATGTACGTGAAACCGCGCGAATTCGAACAGCCTGATGATCGAGCAACGCGCGATACTGGACATGAGTTGGCACCTTAATGTTCCATCCGGAATAAAATCGAGCCGTCATCATCCACAATCGTTTCGATGATGCAAAGGAATCCCAATGATTGACAATTTAGGATCTGTCGGCTTCTCCGAGCGGGCCGATTCCGGTGCCGAGCGCTCGGTTCATCCGTGAATGACCACTAGCAGGGCCTTGGCTTCGGTCCTTCCAACATTGCGAATGGCGTGCGGTTCGTCGGCCACGTAGCGCGCCGTGTCGGCTGCCTTCAGTCGCCTCGTCGCGCCCGCCGCCTCGATCTCGATTGCGCCCTGAAGCACGGTCAGGTGCTCGCGCGTTCCCGGTTCGTGCGCGTTCGACACGAGCGCCCCGCCCGACTGCAACAACAACTCATACCATTCGAATTTTCCGGCCAGCTCGATCGGCCCCCAGACGCGCAACTGATATTTCGCGTCGTGACCACTGAGCGTCGGGATATCGTGCGGGCCAGATACGGCAATCGCTTCCGGTGCTTTCTGCTGTGCAAACAGATAGTCGAGACTGACTCCGAGGGCATTGGTCAGCCGCCACGCGACCGCGATGGTCGGATTCGCCTTATCGCGTTCGATCTCTGAGAGCATCGATTTGGACACGCCCGCCGCGCGCGATAAATCGTCGAGCGTCATGCCGCGCTCGCCGCGCAACCGCGCAATCTGCTCGCCCACACGTGGCGGCGCCGCTGGCGCCGGGAGGGGTACAGCCGTGGCGCTCTTTACCGCGCGCCGGGTTCCGGAACTTGCCATTTGCTGCCCTATCGTTTAAAGTTGTTCGATATACCGGATTGTAGTTCGATATACCGATATTTTCCGGTGAAATTTGTCGAGCCACTATAACAGGCGACCGGTGCCACCCCTTTCAGGAGCCCGTTTCATGCGAGACCGTTATCTCACTCATCTGCGCGGCACGCTCGAGCAGATTCGCGCCGATGGCTTCTACAAGTCCGAGCGGGTTATTGCGAGTCCGCAATCGGCTGACGTGCGCCTCGCGGACGGCACGAACGTGCTGAACTTCTGCGCGAACAACTACCTCGGCCTCGCCGACGACGCGCGCCTGATCGACGCAGCCAAACAAGGTCTCGACCGTGACGGCTTCGGCATGGCGTCGGTGCGCTTCATCTGCGGCACGCAGACGGTTCACAAGGAACTGGAACAGGCAATGGCAGCGTTCCTGCAAACCGACGACTGCATCCTGTACTCCAGCTGTTTCGACGCCAACGGCGGCCTGTTCGAAACCCTGCTCGATGAGTCCGACGCGATCATAAGCGACGAACTGAATCACGCGAGCATTATCGACGGCGTGCGTTTGTCCAAGGCGAAACGATACCGCTACAAGAATAACGACTTGGCCGATCTCGAAGCGCGGTTGCGCGAAGCGGACGCCGCCGGCGCGCGCTTCAAGCTGATCGCAACCGACGGCGTATTTTCGATGGACGGCATCATCGCCAATCTCGCCGGCATCTGCGATCTGGCCGACCGCTACGGCGCGCTCGTGATGGTCGACGATTCGCATGCGGTCGGTTTTGTCGGCGAGCATGGCCGCGGCACGCCTGAGCATTGCGGTGTGCTCTCGCGCGTGGACATCATTACCGGCACGCTCGGCAAGGCGCTGGGCGGTGCATCGGGTGGCTATGTCGCGGCGCGGCGGGAGGTGATCGACCTGCTGCGGCAGCGTTCGCGCCCGTATCTGTTTTCGAACACGCTCGCGCCGAGCATCGCCGCGGCGACACTCAAGGTGCTCGAGTTGCTGGGAAGCGCTGAAGGCGCGGCCCTGCGGCAACGCGTCAGGGGAAACGGCGCGCGTTTTCGCGCGGCCATGAGCGCACTCGGTTTCACGCTCGTTCCGGGCGAACACCCGATCATCCCGGTCATGCTCGGCGACGCTCAACTGGCCTCGCGCATGGCCGATGCGCTGTTGAGAGAAGGCGTCTACGTGATCGGCTTCTCGTTTCCCGTCGTACCGAAGGGACGCGCGCGCATCCGCACGCAAATGAGCGCCGCGCACACGCCCGCACAGATCGACCTCGCCGTCGATGCATTCGCGCGCGTCGGCCGGTCGCTTGGCATCATCTGAGAGAGGACGAACGTGAAAGCACTGGCAAAACTCGAACGCGCACCGGGCCTGACGCTGACTGAAGTGGACAAGCCTGAAATCGGCCATAACGACGTGATGATCCGTATCACGCGCACGGCAATCTGCGGCACCGACATCCACATCTGGAAATGGGACGAGTGGGCGCAAAAAACGATTCCCGTGCCCATGCATGTCGGGCACGAATACGTCGGCGAGATCGTCGGCATGGGGCAGGAGGTGCGAGGCTTTGCGATCGGCGACCGCGTGTCGGGCGAAGGACATATCACGTGCGGCTTCTGTCGCAACTGTCGCGCCGGACGTCGCCACCTGTGCCGCAACACGGTCGGCGTAGGCGTGAATCGCGAAGGCGCGTTCGCCGAGTTCCTGGTGATCCCCGCGTTCAACGCGTTCAAGATTCCCGCCGAGATTTCCGACGATCTAGCCGCGATCTTCGATCCCTTTGGCAACGCAACGCACACGGCGCTGTCGTTCGATCTGGTCGGCGAGGACGTGCTGATCACGGGCGCCGGGCCGATCGGCATCATGGCGGTGGCGATTGCAAAACACGTCGGCGCGCGCAATGTCGTGATTACCGATGTCAATGACTATCGCCTGGAACTCGCGCGCAAAATGGGCGCGACGCGCGCTGTGAACGTGTCGCGTGAATCGTTGCGCGACGTGATGGCCGATCTGCACATGACCGAAGGCTTCGACGTGGGCCTCGAGATGTCCGGCGTGCCGAGCGCGTTCACGAGCATGCTCGAAGCGATGAATCACGGCGGCAAGATTGCGCTGCTCGGCATCCCGCCGTCGCAGACGGCCATCGACTGGACGCAGGTGATTTTCAAAGGCTTGGAGATCAAGGGCATCTACGGGCGCGAGATGTTCGAGACCTGGTACAAGATGGTCGCGATGCTGCAAAGCGGGCTCGATCTATCGCCGATCCTCACACACCGTTTTCCCGTCGGCGATTATCAGCGGGCGTTCGCCACCATGCTGTCAGGTGAAAGCGGCAAGGTCATCCTCGACTGGACTGTTTGATCACCAAGCCTTTGGAGGTCACAAAGCGGGGCGGCATGATGTGCGCCGGTTCGATTATCTTTTTCCGGAGCAGCCATGCAGCACGCGTTCTCCCGTTCTTCTGGTCCTCGCTTTGAAGACAGCCTTGAAGAATGGCTACCCGGGTTGGAGTTGACCCATATCCTACACATCTCATCGACTCTGGATCTGGACGCGGTTACCTCGGTGTTGAGTTGCATCAAAGACGTTCAGGACGCGGTTGATGGCTGGACGATCGCTCGCATCGGCGCCGTGCTCGATCAGCGAATCACGATGCGCGGTATCAGTGAAGGACGGGTTAGATCGCTACGTGAACAGCTAACACAGCTCGACAAAGGACTGCGGATACGTCTCGAACATCAATGCAATCGACCGGTTCAGCATGCTTCGAAATGAGCATCACGGTTGGTTATCTCAACATTGGAGCGTAAAGCGAAGGCGGTCACGATGATCACCATCGGCCTAGACAGGTTGCCATTGCGACATGCCCGATGTGTGCGAGCTATTCTAGGCGCGATTCATTTGCGTCGAGTTCGACGAGCATCGGCCGGTATGATTCCGGCAGGTACCGCTAACGGCTTGTAAAAGCCAGCACAATTTTGATGGTTGATTTGTAGGTCGAAAAAACAAAACCCCCGTAAGTCCTGAGACTTACGGGGGTCTGCATCCTTCTGGCGGAGACGGAGGGATTCGAACCCTCGATCCAGGTTTTAGCCCAGATGCTCCCTTAGCAGGGGAGTACCTTCAACCTCTCGGCCACGTCTCCTGCACTTTTTGTCGCGCGGGAGGCAACGCGACGAAGCCAAGATGATAGCGGGTTAGCCGCCGTGGGTCAATTTCATGAGACAAAATTTTTCATCTCGTGAAGTGCATTGCGCAGTCATCGAACAGCGCCCCGCAGCTTATTTCGAATACAGGAAAAAACCGCACCCCGAGCTGTCACGCACCCACGCCGCTACACGCCTTCCTTTACCCGCGATCCAGTTCGAACACCTTATGCAGCGCGCGCACGGCGAGCTCGGTGTACTTTTCGTCGATTAGCACCGAGATCTTGATTTCCGAGGTCGAAATCATCTGGATGTTGATGCCCTCTTCCGCCAGCGTACGGAACATCGTGCTCGCGATCCCCACATGCGAACGCATGCCCACGCCGACCACGGACACCTTCGACACCTTCGGATCGCCGCGCACCTGCTCGGCCTTGACGTGGTCCTTCACCTGGTTCGTCAGGATCTCCATGGCGTGCGCGTAATCGCCGCGGCCGACCGTGAACGTGAAGTCGGTCTTGCCGTCCACGCTCGTGTTCTGGATGATCATGTCGATGTCAATGTTCGCATCCGCCACCGGCCCGAGGATCTGGTACGCAATACCCGGCTTGTCGGGCACGCCCATCACGGCAATACGCGCTTCGTCGCGCTGAAATGCGATGCCCGAGATAACAGCTTTTTCCATGGTCTCGTCTTCTTCAAAAGTAATCAGGGTGCCCGAGCGCATTTCGGTTTCGAGCGGAATCAGCGGGTCCGTCAGGCTCGACAACACGCGCGTCTTGACCTGATATTTGCCGGCGAATTCCACCGAACGGATCTGCAGCACCTTCGATCCGAGGCTCGCCATTTCCAGCATTTCTTCAAACGTCACGCGATCCAGCCGACGCGCTTCTTCCACCACCCGTGGATCGGTGGTGTAGACACCGTCCACGTCCGTATAGATCAGGCATTCGTCGGCTTTCAACGCCGCCGCAATCGCAACCGCCGACGTGTCCGAACCGCCGCGTCCGAGCGTGGCGATATGCCCGTCCGGGTCAACACCCTGGAAGCCCGTGACCACCACGACCTTGCCCGCGTCGAGATCGGCCAGCACGCGCGTGCCGTCGATGTCGTTGATGCGTGCTTTCGTGAACGCGCTGTCCGTCTTGATCGGCACTTGCCAGCCGGCGTAGCTGACCGCTTCGAGCCCTTCGGCTTGCAATGCAATCGCGAGCAGGCCGACGCTGACTTGTTCGCCCGTGGAGGCGATCATGTCGAGTTCGCGCGGGTCGGGGTGTGCGGTGATTTCGCGCGCGAGGCCGAGCAGGCGGTTCGTTTCGCCGGACATGGCCGACGGAACGACGACCATCTTGTGGCCGGCCTTGTGCCATTTCGCGACGCGCTTGGCGACGTTCTTGATGCGCTCGACCGAGCCCATCGAAGTGCCGCCGTATTTATGTACGATGAGTGCCATTGTCGTTTTGAACAGGAGGAATTGCCGCGCTGGCGCGCCGTGTGATGCGCCGCGTACTGCACGTGGTTCACGTAATGCATCAGAAGCCGGCTTGACGAAAACACAAGCAAACTCTGGATCGGTGCGATCGACGACTTAAGCGTGACGACGAAGCGCGGTGGCCGCGCGCGCAAGGTTGGCTCGCGCGCAAAATGCAATTCTGGCGGCTAAAAACGCGTCTTCTGGACGGAAAAGCTGCTTGAAAAGCGTTGCGGGAAACCGGTAAACGTACCCGATCGAGGGTTAAAACACAAGCCGCAACGGGCGATTCGGCCCGGTTTGCGGTCCGCGGGCAGGCGTTGCGAAGAAAAGTTGACCGGAATTCATGCCCGTCCCCGCAACGGTGAAAAATCGGGGGCAGAGTACTGTGCGTACGGTGTATGCGGTCCTGGAACAGCCAGATACGCTCTCAGGCAATCACCAGATCCGGTTGCCACACGATGCGCCGATATCCGCCCTCGCCGCTCGCTTGCGGACATCCTCGATTGACACCAATCGCCGGCACGAACAGCAAGGTCTCGCCGAGAAACACCAGCGGCACGTCGCGTTTCCAGCCCGGCACGCCGCGCTCCTGAAACAGGTTTTTCAGGGTCCGGCCCGGTCCGTCCGCCGATAAACGCAAGCGCTCGCCGCCCGCGCGCGAACGCGCGCAAAGCGGCGCGGCGCGCAGCGTGGCTTCGGAAATCGCGTCCGCGTCGTCTTGCGCAACCGGCTCGAATACAAACGTCCCGCGCCAATGCGGCAGGCGCCAGACACTCTCGCCGTTCCAGTTCAGCACGCTCGCCATGCGCGCGGGATTCGCGCCATCGTCGAGATCGGCGGGGTTCGCGCTGTCGCCCTTTTCCCAGAAGATCGCATCGCGATACGCCCGTAAGCAAAACCCCGCGTGATCAATGCGCAGGGCGTGACCATCGCGGGAAACGGCGGCATCGCGCAATTGCCGGAGCACTTCGCCAATACGCGCCGCCGATGCCGCCTGAAGCCCGAGCGAACGCATCCAGTAACGCAACAGGTTGATCGCGCGTTCGTCGTCGAAAGCGAGTACCGCCGATAACCTCAGCGCACCCTCATCGTCGCCCTCAGCCGAGGCCATATCGATACGCGCGAGTTCGTCGAGCAACCTTTGCGCCGATGCCGCATGCGACGCGGTCCGCGCGAGGGCATCGCGAAAACCGGGGAAATGCACAGCGAGCGCCGGCAGTACGTCGTGACGCAGCGCGTTGCGGGCATAACGGGTATCGGCGTTGGATTCGTCGTCGATCCAGCGCAGGTCACGCTCGTGGGCGTAATGCTCGAGCTGGGCGCGCAGCAAGTGCAGAAACGGCCGCACGCGTGAAATCGATGCACCGTCGGCGCGTTGCGGCGCCATCGCGGCGAGCCCGGCCACACCCGCCCCGCGCAGCAATTGCAGCAACACGGTTTCGGCCTGATCGTCAGCGTGATGCGCAAGCCAGAGCGCGCGTGCGCCCTGCTCTTCGCACAGCCCATCGAGCGCGCGATAACGCGCATCACGTGCTGCAGCTTCCAGACTCTCGCCGCCTTCGCGCACCACATCGACCTGCCGCGACGCAAACCGCACACCGAGCGTTTGTGCGAACGCATGGCAATGCGCGGCCCAGGCGTCCGCGTTCGGGCTCAAACCATGATGAATGTGCAACGCGATCACACGCGATGGTCCCGCGCATCGGACCGCGGCGTCGAGCAGCGCGGTCGAGTCGAGACCACCGCTGAGCGCAACGGCGATGGGGTTACCGGTTGAAGCCGGGACATCGGCAAACGCCGCGCGCACCGCATCGATCACGAGGCGGCTGGCGGGAGTGTCAGTGTCGAATGTCACGGGAATCGGCTGGTTAGCTTGCCATCAAGGCAGTTGCCATCAAGGCAGGCCGTCAGGAGAAACTGCAGGAAGGGAATCGTGAGCGCCGGGCTCAAGCTTCACGCACCCGGCAGGTTTTCCTTGAACTTGCCGTACGCCATCAGCTTGTCGAAGCGGCGCGCGCGAACGTCGAGCGCGTTCATGCCGTGGAACTGGCGCAAGGTATCTGCTAATGCACGGCGCAACAACGCAGCCATGCCCTTCGGATCGCGATGCGCACCGCCGAGCGGCTCGTTGACGATCTTGTCGATCAGTCCCAACGCCTTCAGCCGATGAGCCGTCAATCCCAGCGCTTCGGCCGCTTCCGGTGCCTTCGCGGCGCTCTTCCACAAGATGGACGCACAGCCCTCGGGCGAAATCACCGAGTACGTTGCGAATTGCAGCATCAGTACGCTGTCGGCAACGGCAATCGCCAGCGCGCCGCCGGAACCGCCCTCGCCGATGATCGTTGCCACAATCGGCGTCTTCAGTTCGGCCATCACATACAGATTACGACCGATTGCTTCCGATTGCCCACGCTCTTCTGCACCAATACCGGGATACGCGCCGGGGGTATCGATAAACGTGAAAATCGGCAAACCGAATTTTTCAGCGAGACGCATCAGCCGCTCAGCCTTCCGATACCCCTCCGGACGCGGCATGCCGAAATTGCGCGCTGCGCGCTCCTTCGTGTCGCGGCCCTTCTGCTGGCCGATCACCATGCAAGGCTGGCCGTTAAACCGTGCCAGACCGCCGACAATAGCCAAGTCATCCGCATAAGAGCGGTCGCCGTGGAGTTCGTGGAAGTCGGTGAAAAGCTCGTTCACGTAGTCGAGCGTGTACGGGCGCTGCGGATGGCGCGCGATCTGCGAAACCTGCCAAGGGGTCAGGTTTGCATAGAGATCTTTGGTAAGTTGCTGGCTCTTCTTCGACAGCCGCTCGATTTCTTCCGAAATATCGACAGCGGAATCGTCCTGAACGAAGCGCAATTCTTCGATCTTCGCTTCGAGTTCAGCGATCGGCTGTTCGAAATCCAGAAACGTGGTCTTCATATGTTCGAATCCTAGAGCATCGGGCAGCGCGTATTCTAACCGCGCCAGCCTCACTAAATTTCGGGTCGCAACTATCAATTATAAGATATCGATAGTGCAGTAACTGCGACCGCGCATTTTAGTGATCGGCGGGAACGGGGTAAAGGCTGCGCCACATGTACCAGGTCGCGACGGTGCGCCACGGTTCCCAGTTGGCCGCGACTTCGCGCGCTTCGCTGCGCGTCACGGGTTCGCCGCTGAAATAGTTGACGCTGATGGCCTGGATCAGGCCGAGGTCATCGAGTGGCAGGACGTCCGGACGCGACAGGTTGAAGATCAGGAACATCTCCGCCGTCCAGCGGCCGATGCCGCGAATCTGCGTCAACTCCGCGATCACCGCTTCATCTTCCATCGATGTCCAGCTATCCACGTGCAGCGCACCCGATACGAAATGCTGCGCGACATCCAGAATGTATTCGGACTTCCGTTTCGATAACCCGCATGACTGCAACTTCGCCGGGCCCACCTTGATGAACTGCTGTGGCGCGAGTGTCGGGCACGCGCCCTCCACACGCTTCCATATAGCCTGCGCAGCCGAAACGGAAATCTGCTGGCCGACCACCGAACGTGCGAGCGTGGTGAACGGATCATCGCGATTGATCAGATGCACCGGACCGAACTTCGGGATCAGTTTCTTGAGGATACGGTCACGCTTGACGAGGTCGGCGCAAGCCTTGTCCCAATACTCGGGACGCGCAGCTTCCGCCGACAGCCCGGGTGTCTGCACTGGCACAGTCTTCTCGGCGGCGATCGCACGCGACTTGCGGACAATCTCACCGTCATTTTGCGGATCGCGCGCGAGCCCCTGCGCAGTGTCGGCGTCGGCATCCGTCGCGACGGCTTTGACATCGAGCGCACCGTTAGCATCGCCGCTCACCTTCTTCTGCGACACTTTCGGCGCTGCTGCCCGCACCTTCTTGTGTGCACGAACGGCGCCGTTCGATTTAACAACGCCGTCATGCGCCACGCCATTGACCGCTCGTTTCTTCGATGCAGTCTTGCGTTCTCCGTCGTGACCAGCGCCGTTGGCGAGCTTGGCCTCGGGCGTCGATACCTTCGACGTTTTCACTTGCGCGCGCCGAGCGACCTTGCTCGCTGGCACTGCGATACTTCCGGACGCGGCTCGTTTAGCCGGCGCCTTCCTGGCCGTTGCCATCATGCCTCCTACCTGGCGAGTCGATCAAAGGGAACGAGAGGCGCTTAGCTGCGACGCCATTCGGTCAACCCACCCGGTTTGTCTTCAAGTGCAATCCCGGCTTCGAGCAATTCGGCGCGAATCCGGTCTGCTTCGGCATAGTTCTTTGCCTGCTTCGCAGCAACGCGAGCGGCGATCTTCGTTTCTATATCGGCAGGCGTGAGGCTTTCTGTACCTTCTTTGCCACCACTATCACGACTGCTGCGCGGTGTGTCCTGAAGAAACGCACGCGGCTCGCGCTGTAACAATCCGAGCACGGCGGCCAGTTCCTTCAATTGACGCGCAAGCACTGCGTCCTGCGAGCGATTCACTTCGCTTGCCAATTCGAACAACACGGCGATCGCGACCGGCGTGTTGAAGTCGTCGTTCATGGCCGCGCGAAAACGTTGCGCATGCGCTTCGTTCCAGTCGAGCGGCCCAGCATCCGGCGTCACATCTTTCAACGCTGTATACAAACGCGTAAGCGCCCCACGTGCGTCGTCTATATGAACGTCGCTGTAATTGAGCGGCGAACGATAGTGTGCCCTTGCAATAAAAAAGCGCACAACTTCCGCATCGAATTTTTCGAGGACTTCGCGGATGGTAAAGAAGTTGCCCAGCGACTTCGACATCTTTTCGCTGTCGATCTGCACAAAGCCGTTATGCATCCAGTAGTTCACGAACTGAACGCCGGTTGCCGCCTCGCTCTGCGCAATTTCATTCTCATGGTGCGGAAACTGCAGGTCCTGACCGCCGCCGTGAATGTCGAATCGATCGCCTAGCAAGGTGCAGCCCATGGCCGAACACTCGATATGCCAACCCGGCCGGCCGCGTCCCCAAGCCGAGTCCCAACCTGTGTCCGGCGGCTCGCCTTCCTTCGCCCGTTTCCACAATACGAAGTCGAGCGGATCTTGCTTGGCGTCGTTTGCCGCCACGCGTTCGCCCGCGCGCAAGTCTTCGATCGACTTGCCCGACAGCTTGCCGTAGCCCGCGAACTTGCGTACCGCATAGTTAACATCGCCGTCTTTCGCCTGATACGCGTAACCATTTTGCTCAAGCGTCTGGATCATGCCGAGCATCTGGGGAACGAAGTCGGTCGCGCGCGGTTCGAGATCAGGACGGGCTACGCCGAGCGCATCCGAATCCTCGTGCAGCGCGTCGATAAACCGCTGCGTCAGGGCCTTGATCGGTTCACCGTTTTCGACCGCGCGGCGAATGATTTTGTCGTCGATGTCTGTGATGTTGCGCACATAAGTCACGCGATAGCCGAGTGTCCTGAGCCAGCGCTGGACGACGTCGAATACGACCAGCACGCGGGCATGGCCCACATGACAATAGTCGTACACCGTCATTCCACAGACATACATGCGCACTTCTCCGGCACGGAGCGGCACAAAAGCTTGCTTGTCACGCGCGAGCGTGTTGTAGATGCGCAATGAGTTCATAAACGATGGTGCGTGGGCCGGGACATCCGTGTGTTTCGATTGCTGGCCGATGTTGTGACGGCGTGCTTCATGTTCGCATTCGTTCGCATTCATTCCTGGCTGCCGACGACAAAGGTGCTTTGTGCACTACTGTGGTCCATGCTACAGCTAGCCATGAGACGACAGCAACAGCGAGAATGGTAACGAGAAACAGCGACGAAAAGCGACATCGACGCGAACATCTGCGGGTGACATATTTCAGCACGTTCAACATGTCTGACCCGGCCCGGCTTCGAACTCGAAGCGCTGGGAACCGTGCACGCCGTCGCAAGAAACATGACGGTCGCGTTGCGATCAAAACGGAGGCGGCCGCGAGTGGCGTAAAGACTGTCTGGACGTTCAGCGGAACGTTGCAGACGTTTTGTTAGAATGGGCCGGAGTATAACATCCAGACTAGAGCCTATGAAACCTTCCAGCGGCCGCGCATCTAGCGTTGCCAAGCTCGCGGCGACCGCCCTTGCAACCGTCACATTCGGACTTGGCGCAAGCTTTTTGCCGGTTACGCCGGCGACGGCACAAGTCTCCACCGCCACCGCGGACGACACACCCGCCATCGACCAGGCCATCGCGCAGAAGGAGTGGCCGAACGCGCTGGCGCAACTCGATGCACGCCTCAAGACGAACCCGCGCGACGTGCAGGCCAAGTTCAAGCGTGCGACCGTACTCGCGCGTTTGAACCGGGACGACGAAGCCATTGCCGCGTTCACCGAGCTCACCCAGGCTTACCCGGAACTGCCCGAACCGTATAACAATCTCGCTGCGCTCTACGCCAAGAAAGGCCGCTACGACGAAGCACGCGTAGCACTCGAAACGGCGACGAAGGCGAATCCGAGTTACGCGCTGGCGTTCGAAAATCTCGGCGATTTGTATCTGCGGCTTGCAAGCGAATCGTATAAGCGGGCTCAGTCGCTCGGATCGAAGAGTCCGTTGACGGCGCAACGCGTGGGCGATATCCAGAAGATCGTGTCGCCGCCGCCGCGACGTCGTCCGGAAGCGGCAGCAGCAGCGGCCGCGGCTGCGTCGGGTGCTTCGCATGTATCGGCCGCTTCGGCGGCTGTGGCCGCATCTTCGTCGAGTGCAACCTCTAATGACTGGTCGACGCAGAGCTCAGGCACGAGCTCGGGGACCACGTCGGACACGACGGACATGTCGTCGCCGCTCTACTCGCCGTTCTCCGGACCGAGCGTGCCGCTCTCGACCACACCTTACTTCGCGCCGACGAATCCGTGACCCGGCAGGATCGAACGTTCAAACAGTTTGATGTTTGAACGTTCGGCGAGTCTTCACACGTAGCTGCTCCAACCAGAGGATCGATTGCTCATGAAAAGTTTGTTGTTGGCGCTCGGCAGCGCTGCACTTATCGCCCAGGCGCCCGCCTTTGCCCAGTCGTCGCAGACCGCGGCTCACCCGACCGTGTTGCTCAAGACTTCGCAAGGCGACATCAAGGTCGAGTTGTATCCTGAGAAGGCGCCGAAAAGTGTCGCCAACTTTCTCGACTACGTGAAGTCCGGCCAATACAACGGCACGATTTTTCATCGCGTGATTCCGGGCTTCATGATTCAGGGCGGCGGTTACACGACCAGCTTCGTCGAAAAACCCACGCTCGCGCCCATTCCGCTTGAAAGCAAGAACGGGCTGAAGAACACGACCGGCACGCTCGCGATGGCGCGCACGAGCGATCCGAATTCGGCCACCTCGCAGTTCTTCATCAACACCGTCGATAACACCGGCCTCGATTACCCCAACGGCGACGGCAACGGTTATGCCGTGTTCGGCAAGGTCGTCTCGGGCATGGACGTAGTGAAGAAGATCGAAGGCACCCCGACTACCACGCGCGGCCCGATGGCCGATGTGCCGCAAACGAATGTCGTGATCCAGTCGGCCAGCGTGGTCGCGAAGTAAGCTGGCGAATAAGCCGGGAAGCAGTCGGAAAGCAAGTCGGGGAACAAGTCGTAGCCGCTCGCCTTGGTGGCGAGCAGGCATGAAGCAGGCATACGCCGTGCGCGTCGCGTATAGCCCCATCTACTCTTGAAAGGGAAAGGAACTCATCATGGTCGAACTGCACACGAATCACGGCATCATCAAGATCGAACTGAACGCCGAGAAGGCGCCCAAGTCGGTCGAAAACTTCCTGAACTACGTGAAGAAAGGTCATTACGACAACACCGTGTTCCATCGCGTGATCGACGGCTTCATGATCCAGGGCGGCGGTTTCGAACCCGGCATGAAGCAAAAGCCGACGGACGCGCCCATCGACAACGAAGCGAACAACGGCCTGAAGAACGAACACGGTTCCGTCGCTATGGCGCGTACCAACGACCCGCATTCGGCCACCGCGCAGTTCTTCATCAACGTCGGTGACAACGAGTTTCTGAACCACTCGTCGCCGTCGCCGCAAGGCTGGGGCTACGCAGTATTCGGTAAGGTCGTGGAAGGCCTCGATATCGTCGACAAGATCCGCAAGGTCAAGACGGGCTCGAAGGGCTTTCATCAGGACGTGCCGGTGGATGACGTCGTGATCGAAAAGGCTGTCGTCGCCGGGGAATGATCGACTCGACGCACAGCGTGATCGATTCAGCAGAAACAGCGGGCGTGACCACTACAGCGCGCCCGCTGTTTTTCATTTCCGATCTCCATTTGAGCGACGCCATTCCGCATACGGTGGCGGCGTTCGAGCATTTCATCGAAGTGACGGCGAACGACGCCGACTCGGTGTTCATCCTCGGCGACCTGTTCGAATTCTGGGTCGGCGACGATGTGCTGGAGGCATCGGTGCCCGGGCCGCGCGCTGCGTTCGCGAGGCGCATGACAGCGCTGATGCATACGTTATCCGAACGAGGTATCGCGTTGTACGTGATGCACGGCAACCGCGATTTTCTGCTCGGCAAGCGTTTCATGCGAGCCGCCGGCGCATTGCCGTTACCCGATCCATTTGTTATCACGGCGTTCGGTACGCGCATCGCGATCGCGCATGGCGATTCGCTCTGCACCGCCGACCCCGCCTATCAGCGCTTTCGCCGGTTCGCACGCAATGGCCTGGCGCAACAGATGTTCTTGAGCTTGCCGCTGAAGGTAAGATTATCGATTGCAGAACGCATGCGATCGACCAGCGAAGACGGAAGAATGCGTCCGGCGCAGGCGAAATATGATGTGACGCGCGAAGCGGTAGCCAAGTTGTTTGCGAGCACCGGCACGCACATGATGATCCACGGGCATACGCATCTACCCGCGCGTCATCGCGAAACGGATGGCGTCCGCTGGGTCATGCCGGATTGGGAACTGGATCATGGCGAGCCACGCGGCGGATATCTGCGCGTGGACGCCGAAGGCATTCGGGCGTTGCCGCTGGAGTGAACTCAAGCGGACGGTTTTGAAAACCCGCCCCTAGGCTCAACGCAGGTTCAGCGCCGCGCGGCTTCGCCTTTCATCGCGTCCGAGAGACGCTTCAGATCGATAAACGCGGCATTGTCGACGCCGCTGATCGCATCAATACGGGTACCCAGCTTTTCAAGCGCCGCGACGATCTCATCCACGCGATGGGTTTGCGTCGACGCATGATCGATCAGGCCGTGGATCGCGAGCGACACCGGATCATCGGCGTTCGGCGTGATGCCGTACGCGCAAAAAGCCGAGCGCTCAGGCACGCCACGCTCTTTCTGCGCCGGCTTGACGGCCGCCGGCATCACCACGCGCGCGGGATTGCCCACCGCCGTTCCGCCCGCTGGAACGGGCTTCACCACCACCGCGTTTGAACCGATCTTCGCTTCCGCGCCGACCGTAAACCCGCCGAGCACTTTCGCACCCGCACCAACGATCACGCCGCGCTCGAGCGTCGGATGCCGCTTGGCGCCACGCGTGAGCGACGTGCCGCCAAGCGTCACGCCCTGATAGATCGTGCAGTCATCGCCAATTTCCGCCGTTTCACCGACCACCACGCCCATGCCGTGATCGATGAATACACGCCGCCCGAGCGTCGCGCCGGGGTGAATCTCGATGCCGGTCATGAAGCGCGCGAACTGCGAGACAAACCGTCCGAGCCAGCGCCAGCCCGATCCCCAGCACCCATGCGCGATCCGGTGCAGGACAACGGCATGAAAGCCCGGATAACACGTCACGACTTCCCAAGCGCTGCGGGCGGCTGGATCGCGCTCACGGATGGCGGCGATGTCTTCGCGGAGTCGGTTGAACATGGCGGTGGCTCAGTGGGGGACTCGGGGTGCAATTCTCGAACGCGCGGTTCAGCACGAATTCGGGAATCGATAGTTCGATTTCCGCAGATTGTAGGACGAGCCGAAAAAATTCGCTGCGATGCCCCCGCTGGCAAAGCGGTCAGCGGGTTGGTGCTGGCGATGGCCGGGGGCGACTGAGAAGGCATCGCCATCGTGGCGGCTGGGAGAGAAAAACCGCTGATTTCTCTCGTTCTGACTTGCCTGTAGCCTACCTAGCGCTTGATCTTTAGAAGAACATGCTTGGCAATGCCGCGCAGGATATTCACCTCCTCGTGCTCCAGCCCCGAGCGCGAAAAAAGCCGCCGCAACCGCGACATCAGTTTCTTCGGATTGGCGGGATCGAGGAAATCGAGCGCGACCAGTGCCTGTTCCAGATGCGTGTACATCCCTTCTATTTCGTCGCTGGACGCGCTTACCAGGCCCGCCACAGGAGTCGCGTCCGCTCGGCCAAGCAGCGCGAGCCGCAGTTCGTAGGCCAGAACCTGAACCGCCTGCGCCAAATTCAGCGAGCTATAGGCGGGGTTGGCCGGAATGTGCGCGAGTGCGCTGCAGCGCTCCACGTCCGCATTCGATAACCCCACGCGCTCGTTGCCGAACACCAGCGCAATGGCGCCCGGACTGCTGCCCTGTCCCTGCCCCGTGAACTCGCAGGCCTTTTCCGCCGCGGCACGCGGCGCCATCTGCGGCGGGCCGTATTCCCGCGAACGCGCCGTCAGCGCGATCGACCAATGCACGCCGTTCAGGGCATCGGCGAGCGTTTCCACGACTTGTGCCGAGGCGAGCACGTCGTCGGCGCCGCTTGCCATGGCGATCGCTTCAGGCTCGCGCGTGACAAATGCGATCTTTGGCGCGACCACGATCAGCCGGGAAAATCCCATCGTCTTGAGCGCGCGCGCGGCTGCGCCAACGTTACCGGGATGGCTCGGCTCGACCAGCACGAAGCGGGTCGAGGCGAAAACATCGTCTGAAGGGTTTGAGGAGGGGTTCAGGTCCAAGGGAAAACGCTTGCCAGAAGGTTGAAAGAGACGTCATGGTATCGCCGCGCGGCCTATCCGGCGACATAACCTGCTCACGCATGACGCGCCACCGGCCGACTCGGGTAAAATACGCCGTTCGCGTGTGCCAACTGTTGCAAGTCGCTGTATTTAGCCACTATTTTTAGCCGCTATTGCAGGTTCAAAGAAAGCACGCGCCCCGCTCTTCTTCAATTCGTTGCCGTCGACACACGTCGTTTTTGCCCGCCGGTTTGGGCCGTTTTCCGTTCGGGGCTGAGACTTCACGCGCTTGCGTGGAGCGCAGCCACCGGCCAAAAGGACTATTTTCATGCATCCGATGCTCAATATCGCTGTCAAGGCCGCTCGCCGCGCCGGACAGATCATTAACCGCGCGTCGCTGGATCTGGACCGTATCCAGGTCAGCAAGAAACAGCACAACGACTTCGTGACGGAAGTCGACAAGGCCTCCGAGGCAGCGATTATCGAAACGCTGACCACCGCCTATCCGAAGCACTCCATCCTCGCTGAGGAATCGGGCGTTCAGGACAAGGACTCGGAGTTCCAGTGGATCATCGATCCGCTCGACGGCACGACCAACTTCATCCACGGCTTCCAGTACTACTGCGTCTCCATCGCGCTGGCCCACAAGGGCATCATCACGCAAGCCGTTGTCTACGACCCCACCCGCAACGACCTGTTCACCGCCTCGCGCGGCAGCGGCGCTTACTTGAACGAGCGGCGCATTCGCGTGGCGAAACTGGACCGGCTCGGCGATGCGCTCATCGGCACGGGTTTCCCATTCCGCGACGGCCAGGGTATCGACGCGTATTGCAAACTCTTCGCGCAAATGACTGAAGCTTGCGCCGGCTTGCGCCGCCCGGGCGCGGCCGCGCTGGATCTGGCGAACGTGGCGGCAGGCCGGCTCGACGGGTTCTTCGAGCAAGGCATCAGCGCGTGGGACGTGGCCGCGGGCAGCTTGCTGATCACCGAAGCAGGCGGACTGGTCGGTAACTACACGGGCGAATCGGACTTCCTGCACAAGAGCGAGATCGTCGCGGGCAATCCGAAGGTCTACGCGCAGATGATCAAGATACTCGATCCCTTTACAACCACCCGCCAAAACGCGTAACGCGTAACGGTTGCGAAGTAAGAAAAGCGGCTTCGGCCGCTTTTCTTATTTGGGCACACGGTCCATGCGCCTGGTCGCGGTGGCTTCCGGCCGCTTCGCGTGTAAGTGTCTGAAAATCGAAAAGCGTCCGAAAGGCTAACGTTCGGCCTGCATTTGTGCGTGCGGCCGCCGGCTCCGCTAAAGTGTTCCGTTCGCCGTCCGCGGCATTCCTCATTCTCTTTGCCGCCCTTCCCGTCCGTCTAATGAAAAAAGGCTTCTATACGATCATCGCCGCGCAGTTCGTTTCGTCGCTCGCCGACAACGCGCTGCTGATCGCCGCCATCGCCATGCTTTCGGTGATGCATTCCGCGTCGTGGGTCACGCCGCTGTTGCAGATTTTCTTCACGGTGTCGTACGTGCTGCTCGCGCCCTTCGTCGGTGCGTTCGCGGATTCCATCCAGAAACGCCACGTGATGTTCGTCTCGAATGCGCTGAAAGCCGGCGGCTGTGCGCTGATGATCCTCGGCGTGCATCCGATGATCGCGTACGGCGTGGTCGGACTCGGCGCCGCGGCGTATTCGCCGGCCAAATACGGCATCCTCACCGAGCTATTGCCGGCCGACAAGCTCATCCCGGCCAACGCGTGGCTCGAATCGGCCACGGTCGGTTCGACCATTCTCGGCACGGTGATCGGCGGCGCGCTGGTCAGCCAGTATGTTCAGCACTTCATCAGCGGCGCACATCTGGTGCTGATCCGCTCGGCTGCGGACGCCGCCATGTTCGCGGTGATGGTCGTCTATGCGGCAGCCGCGGTGATCAACATCGGCATCCCGGACACGGGCGCGCGGTACCCGAACCGGCTCAAGAAGCCGTCGAAGCTGGTAGGCGATTTCACCCATGCATTCAAGGTGTTATGGGGCGACAAGCTCGCGCAGATCGCGCTGTGGGTCACTACGTTGTTGTGGGGCGCGGCGGTCACGCTGCAACTGCTGGTGCTCAAATGGGCCGATGCGAATCTGGGTTTGTCACTGTCGAAGGCGGCGGTGTTACAGGGCGTGACGGGGCTGGGGATTGCGATCGGCGCGGGTGCGGCGGCTGCGTGGGTGCCGTTGCGCAGCTCGCTCAAAGTGCTGCCGGTGGGCCTGGTGACGGGCGCAGTGGCTATCTGCATGGCGTTCTACAACAAGGACCTGTTTCCGGTGGGTTCCGGTGTGCAGATCGGCCCGCTGTTCGCGCCGCTCTACATCCTGGGCGCGTATCCGCTGATGATTTTGCTGGGTGCGCTGTCGGGCTTTTTCATCGTGCCGATGAACGCGATCCTGCAGCATCGCGGCGCGACGCTGCTGTCCGCCGGGGCCTCGATTGCGGTACAGAATTTCAACCAGAACCTCGCCGTTTTGTCGATGCTCGGTGCTTATGCGCTTTTACTGACGACGAGACTGCCGGTGGAGTGGATTATTGTGGTGTTCGGCGTGCTTATCTGCCTGCTGATGGGACTCGCCATGCGGCGCCACGCTCGCAATGAGCAGACGGTGGACCTGCGCGGACTGGTCGAAGAGTGATCGGGATCAGATTGCGGGAATGAAATCTGCTTCAACTTTTGTTCCGCCGGCAAGCGAGGCGCGCTCTTCCGAGAGCGCGCGATTCGGAAACAAACGACACGTCAAAGGAGCTGCAAATGGGTCTATTCACACGTTCCACACTCGATAGCAACATCAATGGCGCTGCCAAAATGGGCCACCGTGCGGTAGAGGGCGCAAGCGACGCGGTCGATACCGCCAGCACGCAGTTGCGCAGCCTGCTCGATGACCTGGACAGTTCGATCCGCGATGCGAAGGACATCGACGTCGACAAGCTGCGCAAGGACTTGCAAACCAAGCTGAAAACGGCACGTGCGCAGTTCGACGGTTCGTCCTCGGCAATTGCCGGACGACTGAACGACGCCGCCGGTTACGCCGACGAATTCGTACACGACAAGCCGTGGCACACGCTCGGCGCGGTAGCGGGGCTCGCGCTGCTGGTGGGGTTCCTGGCGGGACGATCCTGATTGGTCTTGCGTCATGTTCGAGGTAGAGCAAAACGCCGGCACGTGCCGGCGTTTTGCTTTTTTGAGACTTTGGTGAGCCTTCGCTGATGCGCCCCGCCCCGCGTTAGGCGTTCGACCAGCGTTCCCGCGGCGAGCCGACGCGGTACACTCGTGCCCTTAGGACTTTCCCAAATTCACGCACGCAAGATGGGTACGCATATCTCCGTTTCGTCTACCGCTCATGACTTGAGCCCCGCCGCGCAGGAACCCGGCGCCGCTGTCGATCTGTCGCATCACACCCCCATGATGCAGCAGTACCTGCGCATCAAACAGGAGCACCCCGGCACGCTCGTGTTTTATCGAATGGGCGACTTCTACGAGCTGTTCTTCGACGACGCCGTCAAAGCCTCTCGCCTGCTCGACCTGACGCTCACGCAACGCGGGGCGTCGGGCGGCAATCCGATCAAGATGGCCGGTATCCCCCATCATTCGTGCGAGCAATACCTGGCGAAGCTGGTGAAGCTCGGGGAATCGGTCGCTATTTGCGAGCAGATCGGCGATCCGGCGACATCGAAGGGACCGGTCGAGCGCAAGGTCGTGCGAGTAGTCACACCCGGTACGCTGACCGACGCAGCGCTTCTCTCCGATAAAAACGACGTCTACCTGCTCGCTCTCTGCCCGGCGCACAATCGTCGCGGCGTGGTCACGAGCGTCGGCCTGGCATGGTTGAATCTGGCGAGCGGCGCGTTGCGTCTTGCCGAAGTAGCGCCCGATCAGTTGAGCGCGGCGCTCGAGCGAATTCGCCCGGCTGAAACGCTGATTGCCGACTCGATTTCTGCGACCAATGCGCCGTTCGAAGTGCCAAATATAGGGGCGACAACCCGCGCGCCTGCGTGGCATTTCGACATCGATTCGGGTACGCAACGGCTGTGTGAGCAACTCGATGTCGCGGGCCTCGACGGCTTCGGTGCGCATTCGCTGACCTGCGCGTGCGGGGCCGCGGGCGCGCTGCTGCTGTATGCGGCCGCGACCCAGGGCCAGCAACTGCGGCACGTGCGCAGCCTGAAGGTGGAGTACGAGTCCGAGTACATAGGCCTCGACCCGGCCACGCGGCGCAATCTCGAACTGACGGAGACCTTACGCGGTACGGAATCGCCCACGTTGTGCTCGCTGCTGGACACGTGCTGCACGACCATGGGCAGTCGCTTGCTGCGTCACTGGCTGCATCATCCGCCACGCGACTTCACTATCGCGCAAAGCCGGCAGCGTGCTATCGGCGCGTTGCTCGACGCCCCCGCAAGCGCGAGTCTTGACGGCTTGCGTGCCGCGTTACGGCAGATTTCGGACATCGAACGGATTACGGGGCGGCTTGCGCTGCTGTCGGCGCGGCCACGCGATCTCTCCAGCTTGCGCGACACCTTCGCTGCATTACCCCAGCTGCGCGAACGGCTCGCCGCCGTGACGATGAACTCGGCATCGCTTGAACGTATCGATATCTCGCTCGAGCCGCCGCCCGAATGCCTCACGTTGCTGACCCGCGCAATCGCGCCCGAACCCGCGGCGCTGATTCGTGATGGCGGCGTGATCGCGCGTGGTTATGACACCGATCTCGACGAGCTTCGCGACATCTCCGAGAACTGCGACCAGTTCCTGATCGACCTGGAAACGCGTGAGCGCACGCGAACGGGCATCGCGAATCTGCGGGTCGAGTACAACAAGGTGCATGGTTTTTATATCGAGGTCACGCGCGGCCAGACGGACAAGGTTCCCGACGATTACCGCCGTCGCCAGACGCTGAAAAACGCCGAGCGTTACATCACGCCGGAGTTGAAAACCTTCGAGGACAAGGCCCTGTCGGCGCAGGACCGGGCGCTCGCCCGCGAGCGCATGCTCTACGACGCGCTGCTGCAAACGCTGCTGCCGCACATCGGCGATTGCCAGCGCGTGGCGGCGGCTCTCGCTGAACTCGACCTGCTCGGTGCGTTCGCGGAACGGGCGCTCGCGCTCGACTGGATCGCACCGGAATTCGCGGGCGACGCAGGCATCGATATCGAGCAGGGGCGGCATCCGGTAGTGGAAGCGCAGGTCGAGCAGTTCATCGCCAACGACTGTTGCCTGAATACCGAGCGCAAGTTGTTGCTCATCACCGGACCGAACATGGGCGGTAAGTCGACGTTCATGCGGCAGACCGCGTTGATCGCGTTGCTGGCTTATGTGGGCAGTTACGTGCCCGCGAAACGCGCACGTTTTGGTCCGATCGACCGGATCTTTACGCGCATCGGCGCCGCCGACGATCTCGCCGGCGGCCGCTCCACGTTCATGGTCGAGATGACGGAAGCGGCGGCCATTCTCAACGACGCAACCCCGTCGAGTCTCGTGCTGATGGACGAGATCGGCCGCGGCACGTCCACCTTCGACGGCCTCGCGCTCGCGTGGGCAATTGCCCGGCATCTGCTGTCGCATAACGGCTGCCACACGTTGTTCGCGACGCATTATTTCGAGCTGACGCAGTTGCCGGCCGAATTCGTCCAGGCCGCGAACGTGCATTTGTCGGCGGTCGAGCACGATCACGGCATCGTGTTCCTGCACGCGGTGAACGAAGGCCCTGCGAACCAGAGCTACGGCTTGCAGGTGGCACAACTGGCAGGCGTTCCGCCGGCAGTCATCAAGGCCGCAAGGAAACATCTGGCACATCTGGAGCAGCAGTCGATCGGCCAGCCGTCACCACAATTCGACCTGTTCGCGGCACCGGTCGTTGAGATTGCTGACGCTCACGAGCGCGATGAACCGGCCGAAGCGCAACCGCATCCCGCACTCGACCGGCTGCGTGCAATCGATCCGAACGAATTGCGCCCACGCGACGCGCTCGATCTGCTCTACGAACTACATGAGCTGGCGTCGAACGCTCCGGATGCGTCGCGTTAAGGCGGACTCTGACGCTGACTGGCCGCGCGCGCGCCGCATGGTGCGCGGCCGTTTCGCTTTTGTCTGCGCTTTTGTCTGTTTAGGCGCCCTCTTGCTGCTCGGCGGATGGCAGCATGCGCGAGCCGAAGCGCCGTCACTGACATTCGCAATCGCTTCGAATGTGCTCGACAAACCCGCCGGCGAAACATCGCTTCAGCAGATGCTCGACGCCATCGGACGCGAACGGAACACGTCGTTCATCGTCTACGATGGCAACCTCAAAGGCGAAACGGAGCCGTGCCGGGATTCGCTCTATAACACGCGCGAGCAGATCTTCGATACCTCGCGCAAACCCGTCGTCCTGCTGCCCGGCGGCAACGACTGGGCGTCTTGCGGTCTCGCCCAAGCGGGCAGTTACGATCCGGTCGAGCGGTTGGACTTCGTCCGCCAGTTGTTCTTCGGTGACTCGAATTCGCTCGGCCAGACGCCCATGAACGTCATTCGCGAAAGCGATGTCGCGCGCTTTCGCCCGTTCCGCGAAAACGTCCGATGGCAGTCAAACGGGGTTGCGTTCATTGGCTTGAACGCGCCCGCGCCGAACAATCACTATCTGAGCGCGGGCGGACGCAACGGCGAGTTCGAGGACCGCTCCATCGCCAATGCATTCTGGCTGGAACACGCAGTCGAAACCGCGCGACGCTCGGACATGCGCGCAGTGGTGGTGATCCTTCAGGGCGACCCCGACTTCGCGCGTTACGAGCGTCGCGATCGTTTCGCATGGCTGCGCTTTTCTCGCGGCGAAACGTCGCGCGATGGTTTTCTCGAACTCAAGCGCAGTCTCGTCAAAGCCGCCGAATTGTTTCGCGGACCTGTGATCGTGATTCACCAGTCGGATACGCCGATTCCCCGGGGATTTCGCATCGACCAGCCGTTGCGCAACGACAAGGGCACGGTCGTGGCCAATCTGACACGCATCGCGATGGGCCTGAAGAAACCGCAATCGCAGTGGCTGGAAGTAGAGTCCGACATTGCATGGCGGCCGCCGTTTCGGGTTCGCGTGCGTGACGTGATCGTGCGGCCGGCTACGCCTGGACCGGCGTCGGCACCGGCCGTGCCCGCGTCTTCGTTGGCGCCTTCTTCGTCGATCCCCGGCATTGAAGACGACACTTCAGGGCCCTCATCTTTTTTCCAGCAGATGCTGCCGGTAACGCCAGCACAACCGACACAACAACTCCCGGCGTCTCAACCGGGCACCGCTACACCCGCGTCGAATGCCGCGTCTTCAGTGCCGCCCATACTGAACTCGAACTCGCCTGCGAATCTGCCGCCAATTCTGCCTTTGCCATCGAATCCGGCGAGCGGCGCATCGGGCACAGGCACAGGCCAATAAACCCGTTCACGCGTCATCGTCACGCTCAATAAAACAAAGGCGCAGCAACCTTCCTGCGCCTTGTTTCATAGTGCTTGCGTAACGCCTGCACCAACCTCAATGCAAGGTCGGACCCGCGTCCTTGCCCGGCTCTTCGTCGTCCTCGTCGAGGACTTCCAGCCCGTCGAGGCCATGGGCGTGCTGATGTTCCTTCTCGTCCTCGGTGGCTTCGCGGACTTCCTGCACGTTCAGCGCGAAGCGCAGCGCCATGCCCGCGAGCGGATGATTGCCGTCGAGCACGACTTTATCTTCCGCTACGTCGGTGACCGTGTAGATCAGCGAATCGAGTTCGTCTTCACCGTCTTCGGGCGTGCCTTCGAACTGCATGCCGACCTCGAGCGGTTCCGGAAAACGGCCGCGTGCCTCGACTTTCACGAGATCGGGATCGTACTCGCCGAACGCATCTTGTGGTTCGAGCTGCAACTGGGTCTGATAGCCGGCTTCCTGACCGTCGAGTGCTTCCTCGATCTTGGGGAACGTGCCATCATAGCCGCCGTGCAGATAGACCATCGGCTCGTCGCTTTCCTCGATCAGATTGCCATGAGCGTCAGACAGCTTATAGGCGACTGATACGACGGTGTCTTTTGCGATTTTCATTGGATTCTCCAAGATACAAGCCTCAATTATACGATGCCAGCGCGGTCCCCTAACGTTCCCTCAAGTCCTTTCGCGGTGCCGCTTCCCGACGAACCTGCAACCCTGCTCGGCAACCTCGCGCCTGCGCAATTCATGCGCCGGTACTGGCAGAAAAAGCCGCTGCTGATCCGTCAGGCCATTCCTGGCATCCAGGCGCCATTGTCGCGCGACGAGCTGTTCGAACTCGCCGATAGCGAAGACGTCGAATCGCGCCTGATCACGCATTTTCGCAAGTCCTGGGCAATGGAGCACGGCCCTTTTGCGCCCGATGAATTGCCATCCGTAAAAAAGCGTGACTGGACATTACTTGTGCAAGGGGCGAACCTGCACGACGACCGCGCCCGGGCGCTGCTGGACCGTTTCCGTTTCATCCCCGATGCCCGCCTGGACGACCTCATGATTTCGTACGCCACCGACGGCGGCGGCGTGGGCGCGCACTTCGATTCCTACGATGTCTTCCTGCTGCAGGTCCACGGCAAGCGGCGCTGGCGCTTTGGCGCACAACGCGATCTCTCGCTAAAAGAGGGGCTGCCGTTGAAAGTTTTACAGCACTTCGAAGCGGACGAGGAATGGGTGCTGGAACCGGGCGACATGCTTTATTTGCCGCCTCACATCGCTCACGAAGGCGTGGCTGAAGGCGAGTGCATGACCGCCTCTATCGGTTTCCGGGCACCCTCTGCAAGCGAACTGTCAGGCCAGTTCCTGTATCACCTTGCAGAGCGTCTGGACGACGCCCGTGACGCCGCCGCGAAGAGTGTCCAACGCTACCGCGATCCGGACCAGCCGGCGGTCAGCCACCCGGCGTTATTGCCACCGCTGCTGATCGAGCGGGTTGGCTCGATCCTTGCGAACATTGCATGGAATGAGAAGGACGTCGCGTCGTTTCTCGGAACGTACCTGAGCGAACCGAAGCCGAATGTCGTATTCGATCCGCCGCGACGCCCTTTGAATGAGAGCAGGTTTATCGAACGCGTGAAACAATCAGGTTTGAAGCTCGATAAAAAGACCGTGCTGCTTTATGACAAACACGCTTATTTTCTGAATGGCGAACAGGATTTATTGTCGGGAAAGGCCAAAAAATGGCTGCTTGAACTCGCCGACAAACGGTATTTGGAGGGGAAACGCTTTGTAACACTCTCAGGCGATTCGTCAATGACAGTGCTACTGCACGAGTGGTATTGTGCGGGCTGGATACAAGTCGACGCAAACGCCTAGTGTTTGGACTGTCTTGCTGTTCCGTGGGTTGAAATGTATGAGAAAGACAACGTATTGGCCCCGCATTTATCGACGGTCGATACGAAAGTGCATATAATTTCCGCCCAAGCCGTAGGAAGTCTCACAACCATACATAATGTGAGTCCACAACGGCCCGGGTCGGTGTTGGAGCACACATTACCGGTACTTTGCGCTGTTGCTTACCTTTAACCATAAAAGGACGTGATCATGAAGAAATCTCTCCTCGTAGCATCCCTGTTGGCTGCTGTTGCTCTTGCTGCATGCAACAAGTCTAGCGATACGGCTGCTCCGGGCGCTGCTAGCGATACCTCGGCTGCTTCGGCACCGGCTGCTGCTGCTTCGGACGCTGTGGCGGCTGCTGCAAGCGACGTGAGCGCTGCAGCATCGTCCGCTGTGGCCGCTGCAAGCGACGCAACGGCTGCTGCCGCATCGGCAGTGGACGCAGCTGCTTCGGCAGCTACTGCCGCTTCGGGCGCAAGCCAGTAAGCACATAGTCAGGGGCCCGGTTCCAGCTCTTTAGCTGAAAACGAAGCCTCCGCAGTAAGCCTCGCAGAGATGTTATTCTGGGAGGCTTATGAAAAAACCGGCCCTCGGGCCGGTTTTTTTACGTCTGTTGTTTCCGTTGTATCAATACACGTTGTATATGCGTTATGCGAAGCTCAAAACGAAACGCTGCCCGATTTCATAAGGACAACCAGCCGAAACCATCGGCTTGGGTCGCGACCATGACATCGGCCGCGGTGCCGCCCAGGACGGCAGCAAGCGCCGCTTGGGCGAGCTCGGGCAGGTTGTTCTGCTGACTCAGATGCGCGGCCACCAGATGGCGCAGCTTCGATCGGTCAAGCGCTGCAAGAATCCCTGCCGCAGCGTCGTTGTTAAGATGTCCATGCATGCCACCAATGCGCGCCTTGAGCGAAGCCGGATAGCGGCTTGACGCGAGCATCCCGACATCGTGATTTGATTCGAGCACCAAAGCATCGCAACCGCTCAGCACATTCGTGATGTGAGTTGTCGCAACACCTACATCCGTCAGGACGCCCAAACGGCTTGCGCCGTCAGAGAACACGTATTGGAGCGGTTCGCGCGCGTCGTGAGGCACGGTATAAGGGAGCACTTCCAGATCCCCTACTACTACGCTCTCGTCGCCCCAGAGCACATGCAGATCGACCGGGGCTTCGTCGGCACCCACTGCGCGTGCGGTACCCCAGCTCATGTGCAACGGAATCGACCATTTGCGCGCCAATGTCAGCGCGCCACCTATGTGATCCGTGTGCTCGTGGGTGATAAGAATGGCGTCGATCTCGTCTGCGCGAACGCCGAGCCGCGCCAGGCGCCGCTCGACTTCTTTCGCAGAGAAACCGCAGTCCAGCAGCACGCGGGTGGTCGTCGTGCCGCTTACCGACTCGACGAGCAACGCATTGCCTTCGCTGCCGCTGCCGAGACTGGCAAAACGCATGCGTGAAGCCTAGTTCAACTGCGCGTGCAGCAACGCGACGATTCGTTGCGCGTCGGTCGATGTATCGACCTGACCATTGGCGTCGACTACGGCGATCTGCGTCACCGTGTCAGCCTTCGGACGCACGTTCACCATGAACTCGCGTGTAGGCTTCGGCGTGCCGCCGGCAAAGAGCTTGCCGAGCAGACCTTCCTTCTTCAACTCCTGCATCGAGTCCGAGAAACGCACGTAATACAAACCCTTCGCGCGATCCTGGTTGTCGACCGTGAAGTTGGTCCGGTCGAGTGCGAGTCCCACGCGCAACCAGGCGCTGTCGAACGGCTCGGAAAGATCGAGCGTGGACGAGCCACCCGACTGGTCGACCGTGGCCGTCGCGGTCGCCGGACGGGCATCGGTCAACAATTGCTTCGCTTGCGCGTCGGTCAGGCCGAACTTCTCCATCAGCTTCGCGAGGAACGCGGCCTCGAGCGCCGGATTACGCGGCCGCTCGACCCATTTCGACGAGGTCTTGTCCTGACCCGTTAGCATTTCTTCCATCGCGGCGTGGGTGATGGAGATGTCGGTGGAAGCGTTCGAACCGCGCTCGACCAGCGTACGGAACTGATCGCGCGTACCCGATGAATACGCAAAGTCGATCAGCTTGCCGATGCTCTTCCTGAACCAGTCGTCCGGAATGTTCGCGCGATTTTCAGCCCAGTCGGTGGTCATGATGCCGGTCGCTGCGGCATCGGTCTTGAGCGTGAAACCGTTCTCTTGCCAGAACTCCTGCAACTGCGGCCAGAGCTGGTCGGGCGAGCGGCCATCGACCACTAGCCAGCGGCGATCGCCGTCGCGCTCCACGTGCATGCCGAACGGGTCTTGCGGCGTCGGCAAACCGACGGTTGCATTGCCCGCGGGCGTAAGCGAACGCGGTGCAGCGCCGCCGAGAGAATTCAGCTTGGGCGGTGCGGCGTAGCGCTGACTGATATCGGCGGTGCTCAAATCCGATGGCACGGTCAGCGTAGGCGCCGTTTCAGCACCCTTGTAATTGACCCGATCCGGCGCGAGCCAGTCGTTCAACGTATCACAACCGGCAAGCGAGATCAGCGTGCCGATTCCAAGCGACAGCACGCTCAGGGTGCGAGCGTGATTGAATAAGGCGGAACGTTTCATGAGGTCCTTCGTGATGCTGAATGCGCGTTGCCTGGAAGCTAAGCCGGGAACGGGTCGATGAACGACGGGTTGATGACACTCGCTGGCTGGCCGAATGGTATTACGGCCGAAACCACTGCATTACGGTGGCACGCACGTTTTCAGATGCGCCCCGCCGCCGGCCGTCAGGCCAGAAGTCCTGTTTCGCGTAACGCGTCGCGCACGACGCCGTGATAGCGCTCGTCGAGCGGCGTCAGCGGCAGGCGAATCCCGCTTTCCATGCGCCCGAGCGCAGCAAGCGCCCATTTCGCGGGGATCGGATTCGACTCGCAGAACATCTGCTTGTGCAGCGACAGCAAGCCCAGGTGAATCTTGCGCGCAGTGATCGCGTCGCCAGCGAGCGCCGCGCGGCAGAGTTCGCTCATCGCGCGCGGCGCGACGTTCGCAGTCACCGAGATATTGCCGTGGCCGCCGAGAAGCATTAACGCGATGGCGGTCGGATCGTCGCCGCTATAGATCGCGAAATGCGCCGGCGCGTACTTGATCAGGTTGGCCGCACGGTCGATGTTGCCCGTCGCTTCCTTCACGCCCACGATACCCGGCACCTCAGCGAGGCGCAGCACGGTGTCATGGTTCATGTCGGCGACGGTCCGGCCCGGAACGTTATACAGGATGACGGGCAGGTCGACGGATTCCGCGATCTTGCGGAAGTGCTGGTACATGCCTTCTTGCGTCGGCTTGTTGTAATAAGGAACCACTTGCAGCGTGGCGTCTGCGCCGACTTCCTTGGCCGCTTTTGCCAGCTCGACCGCTTCGGACGTGGAGTTGCCGCCCGCGCCGGCGATGATCGGAAAGCGCTTGGCCGTGTGCTCGACAGCGGTTTTCACCATCAGGATGTGTTCATCTACTGAGAGCGTGGCCGATTCGCCGCTGGTGCCCACCACGACGAGGCCGTTCGAGCCCTCTGCCACATGCCAGTCGATCAGTTTTCGAAACGCCGGCAGATCGAGACTACCGTCCTCGTGCATCGGGGTGACGATGGCAGGAATGCTGCCGCGGATCTGGACGCCGCCGTGTGTTCCGTTTGTCATGAAACGCTATGAAATTGATCGGTAAACCGCGATTGTAGCGGATTAGCCCTGCAGTACGTAACGATCGGGATCTGACCCATTGTTACGTTCCGTAAGACCCGTTGGGGTGGGCCGCGCCGGGGCGGCGGCGCAGATGCGCTGCACGCAGGATGCACGCGGCGCGTTGATAAAACCATCCTGATAAGCGATGACCCGCAACCGTCCGTGCACGGCCTCGAGCAACTCGCCTGGGTTGAGCAGGAAAGCCGGATTCGACGGCTTGCCGAACCGTTCGTTGCCCACCGCGAAGGTCTCATAGAGCAGCACGCCACCGGGCGCGAGGGCATCGAATAAGTAAGGAAACAAGGGCCGGTGAAGGTAGTTCGTCACCACTACGGCGGCGAATTTTTCGTCTTCGCGCAGCGGCCAGCCTGCGTTTTCCAGATCGGCGCAACGCGTGCTGACATGCTGCACAGCAGCGAGACTCGCCAAGACGGTTTCATCGCGATCCAGCGCCAGCACCGAATGCCCGCGCAACGCAAAATAACGGGCGTGGCGGCCGTTGCCCGACGCAACATCAAGCACCGCGCCACCCTGCTCCACCAGATGCGACCATTGCTCGATCCACGCACTGGCGGCGGTGGGTGGCGTGGGCGCAGCGGACATCGCCGTCATCAGTTGTAGGAAAGGCCCATTGCGTCGCGAACGTCGCGCATGGTCTCCACCGCGAACTTGCGCGCCTTGTCGCAGCCGTCGGCGACGATCGCGCGCAACAGCGACGGATCGTCCATGTATTTCTGCGCACGTTCCAGCATCGGTTGCTGCTCGCGCAAGATGCCTTCGATCACCGGTTGCTTGCATTCAAGGCAGCCGATTCCCGCGCTGCGGCAGTTCGTCTGCACCCACTTGTGCGTGGTTTCGTCGGTGTAGACCTGATGCAGTTGCCACACCGGGCATTTGTCCGGATCGCCGGGATCGGTGCGGCGAACCCGCGCCGGATCGGTCGGCATGGTGCGCACTTTCTTCGTGATTGTCTCGGCATCTTCGCGCAAGCCGATGGTGTTGCCGTACGACTTCGACATCTTGGCGCCATCGAGTCCAGGCATCCGCGACGCTTCGGTCAGCAGCGCCTGCGGCTCGACCAGAATGATCTTGCGCGCGCCTTCCAGATAGCCGAACAACCGTTCGCGATCGTTCATGGACAGGCTCTGCGATTCTTGCAGCATCGCACGCGCCTTTTCGAGCGCTTCGTCGTCGCCTTCCTGCTGATACGCGACGCGCAGTTCGTGATAGAGCTTCGCGCGTTTGCCGCCGAGTTTCTTCGCGGCGTCCAGCGCCTTCTCCTCGAAATCCGCTTCACGCCCATACAGGTAATTGAAACGCCGTGCGATCTCGCGCGTCATCTCGACGTGCGGCACCTGGTCCTCGCCGACCGGCACGAGCGACGCGCGATACAGCAGGATGTCGGCCGCCATCAGCACCGGATAACCGAGGAAGCCGTATGTGGTCAGGTCCTTTTCCTTTAGCTTCTCGATCTGCTCTTTGTAGGTCGGCACGCGTTCGAGCCAGCCAAGCGGCGTGCCCATGCCGAGCAGCAGCGCGAGTTCGGCATGTTCGGGCACCCGGCTCTGGATAAAGAGCGTGGCTTGCGCCGGATCGATACCGGACGCGAGCCAGTCGATCAGCACTTCCCACACGTTCTTCTCGATGACTTCGGGCGTTTCGTAATGGGTCGTCAGCGCGTGCCAGTCGACGACCGCGAAAAAGCACGGGTACTCGGACTGCAGCCGCACCCAGTTCTTGAGCACGCCGTGATAGTGGCCTAGATGCAGCGAGCCGGTCGGCCGCATGCCGGAGAAGATACGGTCAGGGAACATGGATTTATTGTAAAAGCGAGGCAAGGGGATTCAGGACGGCCGACACCGCGACATACCCGGCGCTCACCAGCGGCCCGAGCCAGAAACGCGTCAGGGTACCGGTCATGACAAGCGCCATCACGATGAAAAAACCGTAGGGTTCGAGCCGCGACAGCATGATCGAAGCGCGTACAGGCAGCAGCGCCATCAGCACGCGTCCGCCGTCGAGCGGCGGCAAGGGAAACAGGTTGAGCACGCCGAGCACCAGGTTCACGCCGACACCGGCTGCGGCCATGCGCGTAAAAAACGGTTCGTTGACGCTGAACGACGCCAGCAGCACGGCGAAGATGCCCCAGATGAGCGCCTGCACGAAATTGCTCGCCGGTCCGGCGGCTGCGACCCACAAGCTGCCCCAGCGCGGATTGCGCAGATTGCCGAATGCAACCGGGACGGGTTTCGCGTAGCCGAACATGAACGCGCCGCTCGTGACGAAATACAGGATCAGCGGGATGGCGAGGGTGCCGATCGGGTCGATGTGGCGCATCGGGTTGACCGACACGCGGCCGAGTACGTAAGCCGTGTTGTCGCCCAGCAGGCGGGCTGCGTAGCCGTGCGCGGCCTCGTGCAGCGTGATCGCGAAGATCACGGGGAGCGCGTAGACCGCGATAGTTTGTATCAGGGAGGAATCCATAGCTCGCTATTGTATCAAGCAGTTGTGGCGCCACTCGGTGGCGGACGGTTTGCGTTCGCCCAAGGGCCGTGGGTTTGCGAGCGTCGAGGCGAATGACGTTGCGCTTGGGCTATTTCCCTGAGCGCGATGTCATCGCCTCAATGTGTAATCGTACGTGAGCGTACGTAAGTGCGCTGCGTCATTGCGGATTCTCGGCGGTGAGGCCGAACGGTTCCAAGCTGCCTCGGCCGGGGCGCACCAATACGGGCTCTTCGCCGGTCAGGTCGATCACGGTGGAGGGTTCCATGGCGCACGCGCCGGCGTCGATAACCAGATCGATTTGCTTTTCCAGCCGCTCGCGAATCTCTTCGGCGTCGTTGAGCGGATGGGTGTCGGGCGGCAGGATCAGCGTCGAGCCAAGCAGCGGCTGGCCCAGCGCTTCGAGTAACGCCAGCGTGATCGCGTGATTCGGCACGCGCAGGCCGATCGTCTTGCGCGACGGGTGTGAGAGGCGCCGCGGCACTTCCTTCGTCGCCTGCAGGACAAACACGTAAGGTCCGGGCGTCACCGATTTAATCAGACGATAGTTTCGATTATCGACAATCGCGAAATTCGCCAATTCCGATAAATCGCGTACCAGCAGCGAGAGCAGTTGCTTCTCGTCGAGTCCGCGAATCCGGCGGATGCGTTCAACGGCATCCTTGTCGTCGAGATGGCAGGCGAGCGCGTAGCTCGAATCGGTTGGCAACGCGACAATCCCGCCATCGTTGATGATCTGCACCGCCTGGTTGATCAGTCGCGGCTGCGGATTGTCCGGATGAATTCGAAAAAATTGAGACATGACCAGATGACGTAAGTGGGTTGTCCGGATTTGCCTGCACACCGGCGCCAATGCGTTTAGCGATTTACGTTTTTACGCGCCACGCGCACCAAGCGCACCGCGCATTACGCCCGTGGTTTCAAGCTGGATACCAGATGAAAGGCGCCGGGCGGTGCCAATGCGAACACGCGAGAATACCCGCAAATGCGTGGAGTTGCGCGACAAACAGAAGTGGATGAACGCAAGGATCGTGCGCGGTTTTTCGCGCCTTCCAACGCTGCTCAACGATGAGCGGGGGGCCATGCCATACCCGCTGTTTAAAGCAGACACTCCCACACGGGCTTGAGATCGGCGGGAAGCGGCGGCAACTGGCCAAGGTCGATACGCCCCTCGCCCGCCGCATGGAAATCCGAACCACGCGACGCGTAGAAACCATATCGACGCGCTACTTCCGCATATTCGCGATACTGGTCCGGCGTGTGGCTTCCAGTCACCACTTCAATGGCGCGACCGCCGAGCTGGATGAATTCATCGAAGAAAGCGGTGAATTCGACCGGCGAGAAATCGTAGCGGCCAGGATGCGCGATCACCGCCTCGCCGCCCGCCGCCTTGATCCATTTCATGGAGTCGGCGAGTTTGGACCAGCGGTGGCCAACATAACCCGGCTTGCCGTCGCCGAGATATTTCGAGAACACATCCGAGGTGGATTCCGCGTAGCCCTTGTCCACCAGATAGCGTGCGAAATGCGTGCGCGAGATCATGGCCGGATCGTTCACATACTGAAGCGCGCCTTCGTATGTGTCCGGGATGCCGACCGCGGCAAGCGCCTCGCCTATTGCTTCACCGCGAGCCTGGCGGCCGCTGCGCGTCTGCGCCAGGCCATCGATCAATTCCTGGTTGTCCACATCCACGTTCAGCCCGACGATATGCACCGTCCGCCCCGCCCACGTGACCGAAATCTCCACCCCGCTGAGATAGCCCATGCCGAGCGCTTCTGCCGCTGCACGCGCCTCGCGCTGACCGCCAAGCTGATCGTGGTCGGTGAGCGCCCACAGCGCCACACCGCCCGCGTGAGCACGCGCGGCGACCTCGGCGGGAGCGAGTTGGCCGTCGGAAACGGTTGAGTGGCAATGCAGATCGGCGTTCATCGTTTGGCTCTAGGGGTTATCCGCCATTCTACTGCAACGCGTCAATGCGATTCTGTCACCTACCGATCGGTCGATCACATAATTTCGGGCCACCAACCCTACGCGCAAAACGCCTCGATCAGCGCCGCTACCCGCTCCGGCTGATCGTGATGCAGCATGTGGCCGGCGTGCTCGACGATCTCTTCGCGCCAGTCCGCGAACGCCTTGAAGCGCTGCTTGAATTCATCGATGGGAACGCTAGCGGCAATCATCGCGAGGGTCGGTGAAGCCAGCGCTTCAACGTGCAGGACCTTCGCCTGCACCTTCGCCCAGACGGCCATCACCTCATCCAGCCGATACAGCAATGGCCCACGCATTTTGTGCGCAGGATCGGCTAACAGATGGTAACGGCCGGTATCGTCGAGCTTCGCCCAGTGTTGCGCCAGAAAACGCGCTTTCGCCATCGGCAGACGCGAATTCGTGCGTATCAGCCGTTGGGCGACATCGTCGAGCGTGGCATACGTGCTGAGCGAAGGCGGTGCGCGCAAATCGTCCAGCCATTGTGCGATCCGCGCGGGTGAACGCTCCGCTTTAGCCGGCGCCATACCGAACCCCTCCAGATCGACCACGCGCCGCACCCGCTCCGGCCGCACGCCCGCGTACAGGCAAACGACGTTCGCGCCCATGCTGTGACCGACCAGGTTCACCGGCTCCCCACGTAGAGAAGCGGGCGCGTAGTGGTCGAGCAGCGCGTCGAGATCGGCGAGATAGTCCTGGAACCAGTAGTGGCCGCTCTTACCCTCCGCCACGGGCCAGTCAGAAAGCCCGAAACCGCGAGCGTCAGGTGCGATCACCTGCCAGTCACCCGCGAGGGCATCGACGACGAATTGGAACGACGCGGAAATATCCATCCAGCCATGCAGCATGAAGAGCATAGGTGCGTCAGGCGATCCCCAGCGGCGGACGTGCAGTCGCGTGCCGCGTGTGGTGACGAATTCGGAAACGGGGAGTTTAAGAGAAGTCATCGGGGAATCGGTGCAGTAATCGGGGCAGTTTCAATGGAGTCGATGTCGTCAAGGCCCGCTAGAGCGCGCAATTCGGCTTCATCGAAACCGGCGTCGCGGCGTGCTTCGAAATTGAACGGGCCGCGTAATTTTGGCGCGTGATATTGCCCGGCGAGCTGCGCGTAGGTGGTGTGCGGATCGGCGGCGGCTTCGCTGCACAGGTGCCGGAACCAATGGTTGCCGATCAGCACGTGGCCGATTTCATCGCGCAGAATCACGTCGAGAATCGCCGCCGATGCGTGGTCGCCCGCTTGCGCGAGGCGCCGGCGAATGGGCGGCGAGGCGTCCAGGCCACGCGCCTCCAGCGTACGCGGCACAAGCGCCATGCGGGCCAGCACGTCGCCGCGGGTGCGCTCGGCCATCTCCCACAAGCCATCGTGAGCGGGAAAATCGCCATACTGATGGCCGAATTCCGCCAGACGCGCGCTCAGCAACGAAAAGTGGCGCGCTTCCTCGGCCGCGACCTTGAACCAGTCGCGATAAAACGCCTCGGGCATCGAGGGGAAACGCCAGACGGCATCGAGCGCCAGATTGATCGCATTGAACTCGATATGCGCGAGCGCGTGCAGCAACACCGCTCGCCCCGCGTCCGACTGCATGCTGCGGCGCTTGAGCGACGACGGCGCCACGAGCTCCGGCGCCACCGGGCGGCCGGGCAGATCGAGCGGATCGGGGATATCGGCGATAGTGTCCAGCGTGGTGTCACCCGCCAGCAAACGCTCGTAGAAATGCTGGGCGGCGCTTGCCTTGGTCGCGGGATCGCGCTCCCGGAGCAGCGCAAGCGCGGTCGGCCGGACGCTGGTGGACGCTGAATAATCGAGCTGTTCGGACATGATTCCAGGGTGCTTATGAACGGCAAGGGATAAGGGCGACGCCGCAGGTTGCGCCACGGCCCGCGCGAGCCGGTATGAAACCGCTAAATCAGGTCCATGAAACCCGGGGCGCACGTCGCTTTTCCGCAACCGGCTAAAATAGCACTTTCCGCGGGCGATTTTTGGCTTGAGGCACGCCGGGGCCGCAGTCTATAGCATCGACACAACCCGCCTGAAATCACCCGAGACTGCAATTTCAATCGATTGTACCGGCCACGCCCGCGGGCCAATCCGCGCGTCATGGCTCACGTCAAGCGCTCACAGGAGACACAGTGGCAATCTACAAGCTCGGCGATGCCGCCCCGACCATCCACGAAAGCGTCTTCGTCGCGGATACCGCGACCATCATCGGCCGTGTGACGCTCGAAGAAAACTCGAGCGTCTGGTTCGGCGCTGCCCTGCGCGGCGACAACGAACCCATCGTGCTTGGCCGCGGCAGCAACATCCAGGAAGGCGCTGTGCTGCATACCGACCCTGGGTATCCGCTGACCATTGAAGCCAACGTGACTATCGGCCATCAGGCCATGCTGCACGGCTGCACGATCAAGGAAGGCGCGCTCATCGGAATTCAGGCCGTGGTCTTGAATGGTGCGGTAATCGGCCGCAATTGCCTGGTTGGCGCGGGTGCCGTGGTGACCGAAGGTAAAACCTTCCCTGACAATACCCTGATTCTCGGCGCGCCCGCGAAAGCCGTGCGCGAGCTCACGGAAGCAGATATTGCCCAGATGCAGGCGGGTACGCGTGGTTACGCGGAACGCCGCGAATTTTACAAGGCGCAACTCGTGCGTATCGGCTGAACGCCGGTTGACACGCGTTACGCCGTCGATGAAAGGACTCAAGCGTGGTGAACGACCAGCTGCAAAAATTCATGTTCAACGCGGCGCCGGTGCGCGGCGAGATTGTCTCGTTGCGCGACACGTGGCAGGAAGTGCTCACGCGCCGCTCGTACCCCACGCCCGTGCGCAATGTGCTCGGTGAAATGATGGCCGCGTGTGCGCTGCTGTCGGCGAATCTCAAGTTCGACGGCACGCTCATCATGCAGATCTACGGCGACGGCCCGGTGACCATGCTCGTCGTGCAATGCAATTCGGACTTGTCGCTGCGGGCGACCGCGAAGCTGGCTGAGTCCATAGAGGGCGCGAGCGAGGCACCCGTGCCGATCACCGACGACATGACCCTCCCCGACCTGCTCAACCGCAACGGCCAGGGCCGGTGCGTGATCACGCTCGATCCGCGCGACAAGAAGCCAGGGCAGCAGGCGTACCAGGGCATCGTGCCGCTGAGCGGCGAGCACGGGCCGCTGGCGTCGATGGCGGAGGTGCTGGAACACTACATGCATCACTCCGAGCAACTCGACACGCGCATGTGGCTCGCGGCGAACACCGAGCGCGCCGTGGGCATGCTGCTGCAAAAACTTCCCGGCGATGGCGGCATCGTCCCGCATCCGGGTGAACACGATGCCGATACGTGGCAGCGCGTGTGCCATCTCGGCGGTACGCTGTCGAACGAGGAGTTGCTGAAGGAAGAGCCGGAAACGGTGTTCAAGCGGCTCTTCTGGCAGGAGAACGTGCAGCATTTCGAGCCGGCGCAAGCGCGTTTCGAATGCACGTGTTCGCGCGAGAAAGTGGGCGGCATGCTCAAGATGCTCGGCCGTGGCGAAGTGGACAGCGTGGTTGAAGAACGCGGCAGCGTGGAAGTGCACTGCGAGTTCTGTAACCAGCGCTACGAGTTCGATCCGGTGGATGTGGCGCAACTTTTTGTCGCTGGGGAAATCTCACAAGGTGTGAGCCCGGCGCCGGATCAACGGCATTAAGTCCGTGTCGTCGCTGCCTCTGTAACAAGACGTCGCAGGATGGATGTTTGACGTGCTGCGGCGTGGCATGATCCGTGTCCGCTTAGTGTCCGGCCCGCTGGAGGTCGAAATGAAACCCTTGGGATGTGTATCGAAGAAACTGGTTATCGCGTTATCCGGCGCGACGCTGCTTGCGCTCGGCGGTTGCATGATGGACCCGCCGGGACCATCGCCAATTTATAGCCGTTTGCCGGCCCCGCAAAATCAGGCACCGCAGCCGCTGTCGAAGGACGAGCAGGAGCGTTACAACCAGATCGACCGGCAAGTGCTGGCCGAACAGCAGCAGGCAATGGCCGCCGATGCCGCCGCGCAGGCGTACTGGCAGTACTATCGCGCGCCGGTCACGGTGTACGGTGGATACTCGAGCGGTGGCTGGGGCAACCGATGGGGCACGGGCTTCGGCTACGGATACCCGGGATATTATTGGTAGCGTCCCGGCCACGCATTGTTCAGCCAAGCCAACTGGTCGTAGCGCCAAGACAAAAAGCCGTTTTCAACTCACGTTG
>NZ_AEJF01000195.1 GCF_001028175.1 Caballeronia mineralivorans PML1(12) | reverse complement strand
AAAGCCGTTTTCAACTCACGTTGAAAACGGCTTTTTAAATGCTTTGATCTGCTGCGATTGTGGAACTGCCCCCTGACTCTAGCCGCCCTGCTTCTTCTTGGCCGCGTCGAGTTTGTCCTGGGTCGCTTGCCGTTCGAACGCGCGCCGCTCTTCCTTCGAACGCGACACTGGATTTGGCACCACGCGCAACGGCGCTGCAGACACTTGCCCCCGCGTGGACACCGCCGATTGCGCGTTCATCGAATTAGCCGGAGCCGGAGAGTTCGGCGAGACGAACTGCACGAATACCTCGCTGTCCTTCATCATGCCCATCTCGTAACGCGCCCGTTCTTCAACAGCCGCAGTGCCGTTCTGCAAGTCCGCCACTTCGCCCTGCACACGTTCGTTCCGCAGCTTCAGGTCGACATTTTTCTTCGTCTGGTTGACCAGTTGCTGCTGCAGTTCGTGGACGCGCAACCAGCCACCGTGTCCCCACCACAGCGGATACTGGATCATCGCCAGCAGCAGGATCAGAACAAAGGTGACAATCCGCATTTAAGAGGCGAGAAAAACGCTAACACTTCAACTGAATTTGGCGCTGCCTCGCATTCATTGGAACACGAGGCGGCGGACTGAATAAATCGGCGGCCGTCCAGACCAACGTCCATTCCGGCCGAAGCTTTAGCGCAGATTGTAGAACGCCGACTTACCCGGATAACTCGCGATATCGCCGAGATCTTCTTCAATACGCAGCAACTGGTTGTACTTCGAGATCCGGTCGCTACGCGACAACGAACCCGTCTTGATTTGACCAGCGTTCAGACCGACCGCGATATCCGCAATCGTCGAATCTTCCGTTTCGCCCGAACGATGCGAAATCACGGCAGTGTAACCCGCGCGCTTCGCCATTTCGATTGCCGCGAAGGTTTCCGTCAGCGTACCGATCTGGTTGATCTTGATCAGGATCGAATTGGCGATGCCTTTATCGATGCCTTCTTTCAGGATGCGCGTGTTCGTCACGAACAGATCGTCGCCGACGAGTTGAATCTTCTTGCCGAGTTTATCGGTGAGAATCTTCCAGCCGTCCCAGTCGCTTTCGTGCATGCCGTCTTCGATCGAAACGATCGGGAATTTATCGGCGAGCGTGGCGAGGTAATCCGTGAATTCCGTCGACGACAACTGCAGGCCTTCACCCGCGAGTTGATATTTGCCGTCGTGGTAGAACTCGCTTGCAGCGCAGTCGAGAGCAAGCAGAACGTCTTCGCCCGCGCGATAACCGGCCTTCTCGATCGCCTGGACAATGGTCGACAGGCACTCGTCGTTGCTGCCGAAGTTCGGCGCGAAACCGCCTTCGTCGCCCACCGCCGTGCTCATGCCGCGATCGCTCAGGATCTTCTTCAGCGCGTGGAACACTTCGGCGCCGCAACGCAGCGCCTCGCGGAAGGTCGGCTGGCTGACCGGGACAATCATGAATTCCTGGATATCCAGGCTGTTGTTCGCGTGCGCGCCGCCGTTCACGATGTTCATCATGGGAACGGGCAACTGCATGGCGCCCGAGCCGCCGAAGTAGCGGTACAGCGGCAGGCCGGCTTCTTCGGCTGCGGCCTTCGCGACTGCCATGGAGACGGCCAGCATTGCGTTGGCGCCGAGGCGCGACTTGTTGTCGGTGCCGTCGAGTTCGAGCAGGGTTTTGTCCAGAAAGGCCTGTTCCGATGCATCAAGGCCCATGATGGCTTCGGAGATTTCTGTGTTGATGTGTTCGACTGCCTTCAGCACGCCCTTGCCGCCGTAGCGGCCGGCTTCGCCGTCGCGCAATTCGATCGCTTCACGCGATCCGGTCGATGCGCCCGACGGCACCGCGGCGCGGCCCATCGTGCCTGATTCCAGCAGGACGTCACATTCGACGGTGGGGTTGCCTCGCGAGTCGAGAATCTCGCGACCGATGATATCTACGATAGCACTCATGGTTTCCTCAAGAAATGACGATGAATCAGGTCAGACAGCAGGTCGGTTTAACATCTTGCCGGCGCGCAAGCGCCCGGCCTCAGAGGCCAACGACCACCATCATGTTCAGTTCTGCTGCGCCCGCTCGCACGTGGCGCACCGCTTCGTATTGTGCGGAGTGATACCATTTTTTGGCCGTCTCGTAGCTAGCACATTCGAGTACGACCGAGGGTGGGCACATTGGTCCTTCGAGCGCCTCGCTCTGTTCGCCACGCACCAGAAACTTACCACCGTATGCTTCAATCGCCTGCATTGATAGTGGCTGATAAGCGGCAAATTTCTCGGGGCCGGAGACGTTCGCGCTCATGAAGACGCACCCTTCGTCATGACACTCCCCTTGGCCGATGCGTTGCGGATGTTGATGCTGAGCGAACGCTCACGCTTGAAAACAAGCGGCGCTCGCAGCGTCCTTAACTGAAATCGTCCTCGAGGAACGGTCCGCGCTTCACGGCCCGATCCAGCGCAACGAGTGTCTCCAGCAGCGCTTCCATTCTGTGCAGCGGTACCGCATTCGGCCCGTCGGACTTCGCGTTCGCCGGGTCGGGATGCGTTTCCATGAAAACGCCCGCTACGCCGGTGGCGATCGCGGCACGCGCCAGCACCGGCACGAACTCACGCTGACCGCCGGAACTCGTACCCTGCCCGCCCGGCAACTGGACGGAATGCGTGGCATCGAAGACGACCGGCGCGTTGGTTTCCCGCATGATCGCGAGCGAGCGCATGTCGGAAACCAGATTGTTATAACCGAACGACACGCCACGTTCGCAGGCCATGAAACGGTCATCAGACAAGCCGGCTTCGCGGGCGGCGTCGCGGGCTTTATCGATGACGTTCTTCATGTCGTGCGGCGCGAGAAACTGGCCCTTCTTGATGTTGACCGGTTTGCCCGAGCGCGCGCATGCGTGGATGAAGTCGGTCTGGCGGCACAGGAACGCGGGCGTCTGCAACACATCCACGACCGATGCAACCGCTTCGATCTCGTGCTCCGAGTGGACGTCGGTGAGAACCGGCAAACCGAGTTGCTTCTTCACTTCGCCAAGAATCCGCAGGCCTTCGTCCATGCCAAGACCGCGGAACGACTTGCCAGAACTGCGATTGGCCTTGTCGTACGACGATTTATAGATGAACGGCACGCCCACTTTCGCGCAGATTTCCTTCAGGCGGCCGGCGACGTCGATTGTCATTTGCTCCGATTCGACCACGCACGTGCCCGCAATCAGAAAGAACGGCTGGTCGAGACCGACCTCGAAATCACACAGCTTCATGCCTGCGCTCCGACGGAAACCGCAACGGCCGGCGCGGGTGTAGCGTCGGCCCCGACTCCAGGCGCTACAGCAGCCTGACCGTTCGCCTTCAGCGCCAGATGATGGGCGCGCGCCGCTTCGACGAATTCCTTGAACAGCGGATGACCATCGCGCGGCGACGACGTGAACTCCGGATGGAACTGCACGCCGACAAACCACGGGTGCATGGATTCCGGCAGCTCCATCATTTCCGGCAGATCTTCGCTCGGCGTACGCGCGCTGATCACCAGCCCGCCCGCTTCGAGTTGCGGCACGAAGCGGTTGTTCACTTCATACCGGTGCCGATGGCGCTCGTTCACGTCCGTGCCGTAAATGCGTGCTGCCATGGTGCCCGGCTTGATCGGACATTTTTGTGAACCGAGGCGCATCGTGCCGCCCAGGTCCGACTCTTCCGTACGCTTTTCAACGCGGCCCGCGCGGTCGTACCACTCGGTGATCAGCGCAACAACCGGGTTGGTAGTCGACGAATCGAATTCCGTGCTGTTGGCATCCGTCAGACCGGCGACGTCGCGAGCGAATTCGATCACGGCCAGTTGCATGCCGAGACAAATGCCGAGGTACGGTGTCTTCGATTCGCGTGCATAGCGGATCGCCTTCATCTTGCCTTCCGTGCCGCGCGCGCCGAAACCGCCCGGCACGAGCACGGCGTCGAGATGTTTCAGGCCTGCGACACCATCCGTTTCGATCTGCTCGGAATCGATGTACTCGATATTGACCTTCGTCGACGTATGAATGGACGCGTGTTTCAGCGCCTCGATTAACGACTTGTACGACTCGGTCAGTTCCACATACTTGCCGACCATACCGATGGTGACTTCGTTCTTCGGGTTCTCGAGCTTCTGGACGAGGCCTGCCCACATGCTGAGGTCGGCGGGTTTCGCCGAGAGCTTCAGCTCTTCACAGATGATGTTGTCGAGACCCTGGTCGTGCAGCATCTGCGGAATCTTGTAGATGCTGTCCACGTCCCACACCGAGATGACCGCGTCTTCCGGCACATTGGAGAAGAGCGAGATCTTCTGGCGTTCGTCGACGGGAATCGGGCGATCCGCGCGGCACAGCAGCACGTGCGGCGAGATACCGATTTCGCGCAGCTTCTGCACGCTGTGTTGCGTGGGCTTCGTCTTGAGCTCGCCCGCCGTCGCAATATACGGCACGAGCGTCAGATGCACGAAACACGCGCTGTTACGGCCGAGCCGCAGGCTCATCTGGCGCGCGGCTTCGAGGAACGGCAGCGATTCGATGTCACCCACCGTCCCGCCAATTTCCACGATAGCCACATCCGGCTCGCCGCACGTAGCCGCGGCTGCGCCGCGTTGCAGGAATGCCTGGATTTCGTTGGTGATGTGCGGAATAACCTGAACCGTCTTGCCGAGATACTCGCCGCGGCGTTCCTTGCGGATCACCGACTCGTAGATCTGACCGGTCGTGAAGTTATTGGCCTTGCGCATCTTCGTACTGATGAAGCGCTCGTAGTGGCCGAGATCGAGGTCCGTTTCCGCACCGTCTTCCGTCACGAACACTTCCCCGTGCTGAAACGGGCTCATCGTGCCGGGGTCGACGTTGATGTAGGGATCGAGCTTTAGGAGGGTGACTTTCAGACCGCGCGATTCGAGGATCGCGGCGAGGGAAGCGGCGGCAATACCCTTGCCGAGGGAAGACACTACGCCGCCGGTGACGAATACATATTTGGTCATCGCTAGGTGCTCGCGGGAAAAACGGATTATACCCGAAAGGTGCCCCGGAACCCAGAGCCGGACGGGGCTGATTTACATCGCACGGCGCGCTTCGATTGCGGGTTTATCGGCGGCGGGGATGTGGCTTAAACGTTCTCTTGCCGTGGTCCTCGCAGTCCATTAAGCGTGCGCTGCAATGCGCGCGCTGTTTCCACCGGGTGTTCCATCGGAAACAAATGACTGCCCTCGATCCACTCGAGATGCCCGCCCACAATACGCCGCGTCATGTCCAGCCCGACCTGCCGCACTTCCTTCGAATGTGTTCCTGCGATAAAACCGATCGGCACCGGCACGCCATGTGCGACCCGCGCACCGAGCGTGCGCGGCAACGTCTTGTAGATGCGGAATTCGACCTCGCGATCGAAAGCGAGCTTGCGGGGGCGATTGGTTGCGCTCGCGGATTCATTCATGCGGCTCATGTTGTTCAGGCCACCCGCGCTGCCCGCCTCCGCCGGAATCGCGAAATCGATGTAATCCGACAGCATCCGCTCATCCCAGCGGGCAAACGCGCTTTTTGCGTGAAAGTGACGCCACGCGTCTTCCCGGCTCGGCCAGTGCGTGCGGCGGTTTTTGGTCGCCGCAGCGGGCGAAAGCCGCGTGTCGAGCCCAGTCCACTGCGATATACGCAGCAAATTGCTGCGCCAGCCGGCAATCACCGGCGAATCCAGCATCACCACGCCCTTCACCCATTGCGGCCGCTTGAGCGCCGCCATCAGCGACAGATAACCGCCCAGCGAATGCCCAACGAGCCACACTTTCGCGTCGTCCGGGCGCCTGGCGTCGATGTCCTCGAGCAGTTGATCCACCAGATGCGGCCAGTCGCGCGTCACCGGGAAACGCGGATCGTGACCGAAACGCTCCACCGCGCGAATCTCGTAGTCGTCGGCGAGTTCGGCGAAGATCGTCCGGTACGTCGATGCGGGAAACCCGTTCGCGTGCGAAAAATGCAGGATGTCTTTCAAGCGCCGTGCCCTCTCTTTTTTAATGTCTCGTGTTCCAAGTCCCGTTCATTGCCCCATCCAGTAGCGCGCATGCGTCTGCCTGAAACGTTCGATGGACACCTCCGCCGCGACGTCCATACGCGCCGCACCGTCTTCGTCGCTGCGAGACAACTCGATATCACGCAGTCGATACCGCTCGAAAACCGTCGGGTTCGGATGGTTAAAACGGTTGCGGTAGCCTACCTGAAATACCGCGACGCGCGGCTTCACGGGGTCGAGGAAAGGTTCAGTCGAGGACGTCTTGCTACCGTGGTGCCGGTACCACTAGCACGTCGGCCTGAAGCCAGGCGGCGTCATGTTGCCCGAGTTGCAACAACTGACGCTCGACGTCCGCTTCAATGTCGGCGGTCAGCAGCGCCGAACTCCCCGCGGCGCTCGTCACTTTCAGCACGCATGAAGTCGCGTTCGGTTTGGGCGCGAGCGGTCCGGCCTGCAGCTGCAAGCACGCGATTCCCAGCGCAAAGCCGATCAAGATACTGCGCACGCCCGCTCCTCAAAAACCCGACGCGAGCGCAAACGCATCGAAGGGAGAAACGGTGCCTTCAATGCCTGCAATCGAATGAAAACGAGGAATTGATTATGCGGAAATAAGGCCAAGCCGCGGCAACGCGGCGTGCGCGTTAGCCGTCGTGCCTAGAGAAAGCGTTTCTTTGTCGATGCCGCGCAATTCTGCAAGCACCCGTGCGATGCCTGGCACCTGATCCGGCGCATTGCGATGCTTATAGAGCCATGAAGGCGCGATATCGGGTGCATCGGTTTCGAGCACGATCGCGTCCAGCGGTAACTCGGCGGCAAGACGTCGAATCTGGCGTGCGCGTTCGAAGGTCAGGTTGCCGCCGAAACCCAGACGCATGCCTTGCGCGATAAACGCTTCGGCCTGCTGAAAACTGCCGTTGAACGCATGCGCGATACCGAGCTTGACTGAAAACATGCGCAGGCCCTTGAGCACCTTGTCTTGCGATTTGCGCACGTGGCAAATCACCGGCAAATCGAACTCACGCGCGAGCTTGAGCTGCTCGTAATAGAAGAAGGTCTGACGCGCATCGTCGAGGCCGGGTACGAAATAGTCCAGCCCGATCTCGCCGATACCCACAAAACGCGCATCACCCATGCTCGCGGCAATCTGCTCGCGCAACACGTGCAGATCGTCGTCCTGCGCACGCGGCGTGAACAAAGGATGAATGCCGAGCGCATACGCCCCCCCTTCAATCCGGTGCGCGAGCTCACGCACGGTGTCGAAGTTCTGCCGCTCCACGCCCGGAATCACAATCCGCTGCACGCCCTCTTTCAACGCCGATGCCGCGACCTCATCGCGGTCGGCATCGAACTCGGATGCATCGAGATGGCAGTGGGTATCGATCCACATGAAACCCCCTCGGCAGTTAAACGGGTACGACCGGCTCCTCGAACAGCACGCCGTCGCGCAAGCGCATGATCCGGTCGCAGCGCGCGGCAAGATCGGGATCGTGCGTGACGATCACGAAGCTCGTTTCCAGCGTCTCCGACAACTCCAGCATCAAGTTGAACACGGTGTCCGCGGTGGCGCCGTCGAGGTTGCCGGTCGGCTCATCGGCGAGCACGCATGCCGGATGCGTGACCAGCGCGCGTGCGATCGCCACGCGCTGACGCTCGCCGCCCGACAGCTCGCCCGGCCGATGTTTTGCCCGATGGCCGATACCAACGCGCTCGAGTATCGTCATGGCCTGCTCGCGTGCATCGGCTTCGCTCAGGCGGCGAATCCGCAGCGGCATGGCGACGTTATCGAGCGCGCTGAATTCAGCCAGCAAATGATGGAACTGATACACGAAACCCAGCGCGCGATTGCGCAGCTCGTTGCGTTCGCGTTCGCGCAATGCGGTGAACGGTTTGCCCAGCAGTGAAACCTTGCCGGCGCTGGGTTCATCCAGACCGCCGAGCACGTGAAGCAACGTGCTTTTACCCGAGCCCGACGCGCCGACGATCGCCAGCTTCTCACCGCGCCGGACCTGCAGTTCCGCGTTGTCCAGCACTTGCACATTGAAGCCGCCCTGCACGAACGTCTTCGAAATCGCCGATGCTTCCAGCACGATGGCGTTGTTGTTATCACTCATAGCGCAACGCCTCCGCCGGACGGACCTTCGCGCCGCGCCAGCTCGGATAGAGCGTCGCGAGCGATGACAATACGAATGCGATAAGGCCGATCCGCGCGACGTCGGCGGGGACGAGCTCGGACGGCAATTCGCTGATGAAATACACCGATGGCGGCAGGAACTGCACGCCGAGCAAATGCTCGATCATGGGCACGAGCCACGGAATGCTCCACGCGATAAGACACCCCAGCGACACCCCGATCGCCGTGCCAATGAAACCGATCGTCACACCCTGGATCACGAAAATCTTCATGATCGAGCCGGGCTGCGCGCCCAGTGTCCGAAGAATGGCGATGTCCGCTTGTTTATCGGTCACGGTCATCACCAGCGACGACACCAGATTGAACGCCGCCACCGCAATAATCAGCGTCAGGATAATGAACATCATGCGTTTTTCGATCTGCACGGCCGAGAACCACGTCTTGTTCTGCTGCGTCCAGTCGCGGATATAAAGGTCGCCGGAGAGCGTTCGCGACAGTTGCCGTGCGACTTCCGGCGCACGCTGCATGTCCTTTAGCTTCAAGCGCACGCCCGAAGGCGCGGGCAGCCGGAACAGCGCCTGCGCGTCGGCAATGGAAATCAGCGCCAGCGTAGAATCGTATTCGTAGTGTCCTGACTCGAACACGCCGACCACCGTGAACTGCTTGAGCCGCGGCAGCATGCCCGCCGGCGTGATCGTGCCTTCGGGCGCGACCAGCGTGATCTTGTCGCCCGTGGTCACGCCGAGATTGGTCGCCAGATCGGCACCCAGCACAATGCCGAAGCTGCCCGGCACGAGATCGGTAAGCTTGCCGCCCCGCATCTCCTTGCCGATATCGGAGACTTGCGGTTCCAGCGACGGCTCCACGCCTCGCAACGCTACGCCGCTGACGGCGCCTTGCCGCGTCAGGAGCGCCTGGGCATCCACATAAGGCGCCGCGCCAATCACTTCCGGATTCTTGCGCGCTTCCTGCGCGGTCAGTTGCCAGTCGGGCATGGACCCGGTCGGCGAGAATATCTCGACGTGCGCAAGCACGGACAGCATGCGGTCGCGGACCTCTTTCTGGAATCCGTTCATCACCGAGAGCACCACGATCAGTGCCGCGACGCCAAGAGCGATGCCCGCCATCGATACCAGCGCGATGAACGAGATGAAACCGTTGCCGGTGGTGCGTTTGCCGGCGCGGGTATAGCGCCAGCCGATCTGCCATTCATAGGGAAGTTTCAAGCGATTCCTTTTCAGCGTTCTAACGTTCTTCGATCTTTACATCGCGCAATCGACGCGCAAGTGAACCTTGCGACTTGCGCCATTTTTATAACCTGACCCTGTCTATCCAGGGGTGCCAATAACAACGCTTTCTCAATCTTTACCGCATCGATCTGGCGCGAGCCGGACGCACCGGTCGTGCGATCAAGCGCGAAGTTTGCCACACAATTCTTGGCAACTCCTTTGGCACGGATGACGTGGCGGAACGAAGAACGATGGCGCGAGCCGCCATGCTGGCCATCCGGACGATTTCCCGCGCCCATGTCGCAGTTCATACTCGCCAGGCGCACATGGCATGACTGATTACGCGTGACTGATTGCGCATTACGTATCGCAACGAGGCAAATGGCAAGCACCCGGAAAACACCAGGTCTATGCCATACAATGCGCAGCATCATGCCCACGCACAAGCTCCCCGATCTTCACCTTCTCTTACCGTTCGCGCTGCCATCGGCTGCGGATGCCGCCACTGCGCTGCACAAGCTGGACCGTCCCGCACTCGAGCGGCTGCTTGCCCGCGCGACGCTCGATGAGCGCGTGATCGGCGAAGATTTCCAGCGCACGCTGCCGCACGAACGCTGGATTGCGCGGCAATTCGGCGTGGTGAATGAAGCGCCCGGGCGAGCCACCGACGAAGCACCGCTCGCACCCTACATGTTGCTCGCCGACGGCGGGACGCCAGGCGACACCATCTGGGCATGCGTCGAACCGGTGCATGTGCGGATCGCGCGGGACCATCTGGTGCTGATCGATCCGGCGACGCTGGGTATTGACGATCACGAAGCCCGTACCCTCTTCGATGTCGTCAAGCCGTTGATAGAAGACCTCGGATTGACCATCCAGGCGCCACAACCGGCGCGCTGGTACGTCGCGGGGCCGAATCTCGGCACGTTGGCGGGCGCGTCGCCATTGCGGGCGAGCGGGCGCAACATCGAAATCTGGTTGCCGCACGAAGCCGGCACCGGCGAACGCTCGCGGGCCTGGATGAAGCTGCAGAACGAAGTGCAGATGGCGTGGTTCGAACATCCGCTCAACGAAGCGCGTGAAGCGCGTGGCCTGCCTGCGATCAATTCCATCTGGCTGCACGCGCAAGGCGCGCTGCGTAGCGTGACGAGTCCGTTCGCGCGGGTGATGTCGAACGCAGCGGCCACACGCGGCCTCGCGCTCGCCGCCGATGTCGTCCCGGAAGCGCCGCCCGCATCGTTCGCGGATTTTGGCGCCGGACACCCCCAAAGCGAAGGCCGTGCGCTCGTCGAACTCGATCCGTTCTCCGCGCCGTTCATCGAACAGGACTGGGCGCGCTGGAACGACGCGCTCGGCACGCTGGAGCGCGACTGGTTCGCGCCCGCCCTCGCCGCGCTCGAAAACGGCACACTCGGCACGTTGCGCCTGGTCCTGTGCAGCGACACCGGCTCCGTGTCGCTGAGCGTCACGCGCGGCGCGTTGCGCAAATTCTGGCGGCGGCGTCCGATTGCTGCTTTATTCATTGAATGAGTTATCGAACAAAACGAATGAAACGAATGCTCACCGGCCTGTCCGCATGACCCGAATCGTCACCCGCGCACCCTCTCCCGCCGATGCCGCCGTCCTTGTGCGGCATGGCGTTCATCCCGTCATTGCGCGGCTCTATGCCTCGCGTGGCGTGTGTTCGCCGGACGAGATCGAAACGGAGCTGAAGAAATTGCACGCGCCGGCCGGGCTGAAAGGTTGCGATGAAGCGGCCGTTGTTCTCGCCGATGCGCTCGCGGCGAAACGCCGCATGCTGGTTGTGGCCGACTACGACTGCGACGGCGCGACGGCCTGTGCAGTCGCGGTGCGCGGCTTGCGGATGTTCGGCGCGCAGATCGATTACCTGGTGCCGAATCGCTTCGAATACGGCTACGGCCTGACGCCCGAGATTGTCGCGCTGGCGGCTAGCCGGGCGAGCGGGAAACCCGATCTGCTGATCACCGTGGACAACGGCATTGCCAGCGTGGACGGCGTCGAGGCGGCGAATGCGCTCGGCATCGACGTGCTGGTGACAGATCACCATTTACCCGGCGACGACTTGCCGCCGGCGCGCGCGATCGTGAATCCAAATCAGCCGGGTTGCGCATTTCCGAGCAAGTGCATGGCGGGCGTAGGTGTGATTTTCTATGTGCTGCTGGCGTTGCGGGCGGAATTGCGCCGTCGCAATGCCTTCACCGATACCGCTCCCGAACCGCGTCTGGACGGCCTGCTCGATCTGGTCGCACTGGGCACCGTCGCCGATGTCGTGAAGCTCGATCCGAACAACCGGATCCTGGTCGCGCAGGGCTTGAAGCGGATTCGCGCGGGGCGGATGCAGCCGGGCATCGCGGCGCTGTTTCGCGCGGCGGCGCGCGATGCGCGTGCCGCATCGGGATTCGATCTGGGGTTTGCGCTCGGGCCACGGCTAAATGCGGCGGGACGGCTATCGGATATGTCGTTGGGAATCGAATGCCTGATCACCGATGACATCGGCCGCGCGTGGGAATTGGCGCAGCAACTGGATTCGATCAATCGCGAACGGCGCGAGATCGAGGCCGGGATGCAGGAGCAAGCGCTTGAAGAACTTGCCAATATCGATGCTGCGGATTGCGCCACGCTGACGCTGTTTAATCCGGCCTGGCACCAGGGTGTGATCGGGATTGTCGCGGGGCGGTTGAAGGAGAAGTTTCACCGGCCGTCGTTCACGTTTGCTCATGCCGATGAGAGCGGGGTTTTATCGAAGGGATCGGGGCGCTCGATTCCCGGATTTCATCTGCGCGATGCTGTCGACCTGATTTCCAAGCGCGAGCCCGGGATGATCGTGAAATTCGGCGGTCACGCGATGGCCGCAGGGATGACGATCGTTACCGCCGATATTCCGCGCTTTACCGCGGCGTTTGAGGCCGTTGGGCGCGAGTGGTTGAGCTCGGATGCGTTGTCGCGGGTGGTCGAGACCGATGGCGAGCTCGAGGACGCCTATTTCACGCCGCAGTTTGTCGAACTGATCGATGGCGCCGTTTGGGGGCAAGGGTTTCCCGCGCCCGTGTTTTCCGGGGAGTTCGAGGTTGCGTCGCAAGCGCTGGTCAAGGATAAGCACCTGAAGCTGCAATTGCGACGCGGGCAACAGCGGTTCAACGCCATCTGGTTCAATCATACGGAAACGCTTCCAGCCCGCACGGTGGTGGCGTATCGGCTGGTTTCCGATACCTGGAACGGCGTGGCCCGCGTACAGATGATCGTCGAGCATGCGCTGGGGTAACGTGTAGCGCCACCCCCCCAGCGCCAGCGGCCTTCCCCGCCCAGCGAGCCTTCCGCCTAAGCTATAATTTCGCTCTTACCCAAAAAACCCAGAAAACGATCGAAATGGAAGCGGAACGTCTAAACGCAATCGAGAACCTCCTCGCCGACCTGCGCCGTCGCGCCGGCGAGCTCCGGGGGTATCTTTGACTACGACGCCAAGGCCCTGCGCCTCGACGAAGTCAACCGGGTACTAGAAGACCCGAACGTCTGGAACGACTCGAAAAACGCCCAGGCCCTGGGCCGCGAGAAAAAGCTGCTGGACAACGTCGTCACGACGATCACGGACCTCGATAACGATCTGCGCGACACGCAAGATCTCTTCGACATGGCCCGCGAAGAAAACGACGAAGACACGCTCGTCTCCTGCGAAGCGGACGCGGCAGCGCTTCAAAAACGCGTCGAAGACATGGAGTTCCGCCGGATGTTCTCGAACCCGGCCGACCCGAACAACTGCTTCATCGATATCCAGGCTGGCGCCGGCGGCACGGAAGCGTGTGACTGGGCAGCAATGCTGATGCGCCAGTACCTGCGCTATTGCGAACGCAAAGGCTTCAAGACCGAAGTGCTGGAAGAGTCCGACGGCGACGTCGCCGGCATCAAGAGCGCGACCATCAAGGTGGAAGGCGAATACGCCTACGGCTTCCTGCGCACCGAAACGGGCGTTCACCGCCTCGTGCGCAAGTCGCCGTTCGATTCATCGGGTGGACGCCATACGTCGTTCTCGTCGATCTTCGTCTATCCGGAAGTCGACGATTCCATCGAAATCGATATCAATCCGGCTGACATTCGCACCGACACGTATCGCGCGTCCGGCGCGGGCGGCCAGCACATCAACAAGACCGATTCCGCCGTGCGCCTGACGCACGCGCCGACCGGCATTGTCGTGCAGTGCCAGAACGACCGCTCGCAGCACCGTAACCGCGCCGAAGCCATGCAGATGCTGAAAGCGAAGCTGTACGAGTTCGAAATGCGCAAGCGTCAGGTCGAACAGGACAAGCTCGAATCGAGTAAAACCGATGTGGGCTGGGGTCACCAGATCCGCTCCTACGTGCTCGATAACAGCCGTATCAAGGACCTGCGGACCAACGTGGAAATCAGCAATACGAAAGCCGTGCTCGACGGCGACCTGGACGATTTCATCGGCGCAAGCCTTAAACAGGGCGTATAAGCGAGCAGCGCGGCTTCGGTCGCGGCGTCGTTACACCCAGGGGTACGCCGCCGCGCCAGCCACGCCGCATCGTTTTCGCTCAGGCTCCCTAGCAACGTATTGCAGCATTGCATCGCTAATATTTGCGACCATCCGTGTGGCCTGTGTTTCACCGTTGTCGTTCACATCGCGAAACACGAACAGCATAGACGCAGCACCGGGCCCACGACCAAGCCGCATTCATCGCACTCACAGCCAAACACATCATGACCGAACCGACTCAGCCGGACGCCGCGCCCGAACCGGAAGAAAACAAGATCCTCGCCGAGCGCCGCGACAAACTCCGTGCGCTGCGGGAGCAGGGAAACGCGTATCCAAACGATTTCCGTCCAACCCACCAGGCCGCCGCGCTGCAATCCGGCTACGCCGATAAAGACAAGGAAGCGCTCGAAGCCGAGCCGCTGCAAGTCGCGCTCGCGGGCCGGATGATGTTGAAACGCGTGATGGGCAAGGCGAGTTTTGCGACGGTGCAGGACGGCAGCGGCCAGATCCAGTTCTTCATCACGCCCGCCGACGTCGGCCAGGACGTCTACGATGCGTTCAAGAAATGGGATCTCGGCGACATCATCGCGTCAAAGGGTGTCCTGTTCCGCACGAACAAGGGCGAGCTGTCGGTGCGATGCACGGAACTGCGCCTGCTGACGAAATCGCTACGCCCTCTTCCCGATAAATTCCACGGCCTCGCCGATCAGGAAATGCGCTATCGCCAGCGTTATGTCGACCTGATCGTGACGCCGGAAACGCGCCAGACGTTCCTCGCGCGCACGAAAGCGTTCGCCTCGATCCGCAGCTTCATGGCGAAGGCGGATTTCATGGAAGTGGAAACGCCGATGCTGCACCCGATTCCCGGCGGCGCCGCAGCGAAGCCGTTCGTCACGCATCACAACGCGCTCGACATGCAGATGTTCCTGCGTATCGCGCCCGAGTTGTATTTGAAGCGGCTGGTGGTGGGCGGCTTCGAACGCGTGTTCGAGATCAACCGGAATTTCCGTAACGAAGGGGTGTCGCCGCGACACAACCCCGAGTTCACGATGATGGAGTTCTACGCCGCGTACACGGACTACACGTGGATCATGGACTTCACCGAGGAACTGATCCGCCAGGCTGCCGTCGATGCGCGTGGAAGCGCGAACATCACATATCAAGGGCGCGAGCTGGATTTGTCGAAGCCGTTTCACCGGTTGACGATTTGCGAGGCCATTCAGAAATACGCGCCGCAATACACGAACGAGCAACTCGCCGATGCCGCGTTCCTGCGCACGGAGTTGAAGAAGTTTGGCGTCGACGCCTCGCAGCCGCAGTTCCTGAATGCGGGCGTGGGCGCATTGCAACTCGCGCTGTTCGAGGAAACCGCCGAATCTCAATTGTGGGAGCCGACGTTCATCGTCGACTATCCGCTGGAAGCGTCGCCGCTTGCGCGGGCATCGGATACGGTCCCGGGGATCACGGAACGCTTTGAGTTGTTCATTGTGGGACGTGAGATCGCGAACGGCTTCTCAGAGCTGAACGATCCGGAAGACCAGGCCGCGCGTTTCCAGAAACAAGTCGACCAGAAGGACGCCGGCGACGAAGAAGCCATGTTCTACGATGCCGACTACATTCGCGCGCTCGAACACGGTATGCCGCCGACGGGCGGCTGCGGGATCGGTATCGATCGGCTGGTCATGCTGCTCACCGATAGCCCGAGCATTCGCGACGTTATCCTGTTTCCGCATCTGCGCCGCGAAGACTGATTTTCACGCGATGATGGCGAGTTTGAAAAAAAGGCGCGAAAGCGCCTTTTTTGCGTCGTGACGTGTCGTGCAGATTGTAACTTTTGGTAAAAACCGCCGGGCAGGACTACCGGGCGAAGCCTATTCGGTCTGGAAAACCCTTATAAAACAAGGCAACGCGGTGCTGGTCCTTGCCGGTGCACTTCTTGCGTTGAATGGCTGCCTGGAAACGTTACAAATTGACAAACCTTACGCTCCGATTTGTCCGACACTGCTTCCGTAAAGCAACGTCACATCCAGTAACGTCATACTCTGCCTTGAGACGGAGGTCCAAAAATGGATAACAGCAACAACAACATGACCACACCCAATTCACCGAGTCCTGGCGCCCCGCGCGACCGCAAGATTCATCCGCTGGTCGCAACCGCCGCGGGTGCGGTCATTATCGCGAGTCTCGCTGCTACGGCAGCCGTTACCGGTCTGTTTCCGAAAGCGTCAAGCACGTCGCCGCTGAACGACCAGACCCAGGCTGCACAAGTGGCCACGCAACCCGCGCAACCGGTTGCCCCTACGGCAGCTCAACAGCAGCAGGCGCAGCAGGATCAACTCGCCGAACAGCAAGCACAACAGCGCGCGGCGGCTCTAGCAGCCCAGCAGCAACAACCAGCGCCTCAGGTGGCACAACAGGTGGCACAACAGGCGCCTGTGCAACAACCCAACTACGCACAGCAGCCGCAACCTGCGCAACCCGCCTATTGCTCAACCTGCGGCACGGTAGAAGCAATTTCGGCTGTGAAGCATGAAGGCCAGGGAACCGGCATCGGCGCGGTAGGTGGCGCGGTAGCGGGTGGTCTTATCGGCAATCAGTTTGGACGTGGGGGCGGTCGTACCGGCATGACGATCCTTGGCGCGCTCGGCGGCGGTCTGGGCGGCAATGCCATCGAAAAGCACATGCGCAGCACCACCGATTATTCGGTGCGCGTGCATATGGAAAACGGCAAGACGCGTTACTTCACGTATCACCAGGCGCCGCCGTTTAGCGAGGGTCAGCGCGTGCGTATCGAAAACGGCACGCTGGTCGCAGGGTGAGCCGTAGTCCTCGTTCAAGCCAGGCCATAAAAGCAAAACGGCGATTCCTGATGGAGTCGCCGTTTTGCTTTATCTGAGCTGCGCCGGACTTAATAATCCGCGTCTTCAATCCACGCCGCCTGGATCGCTTCGAGAATCTTTTCGTTGGACCTTTCGGGGTCGTCGTCAAAACCCGGCAACTCCGTCACCCAGCGATGCAAATCGGTAAATCGCACGAATTGCGGATCGACGTTCTGATGCGTGTCGGTCAGTGCCATCGCGATATCTTGCGTGTCTGTCCACTTCATGGCAAACGCTCCTGTCTCGTGGTCGCTGATTTAAGTTCAGTGATTCTCTTTGGCATGATTGATGGAGTAGCGCGGGATCTCGACTACCAGATCCTCGTCGGCGGGAACCATCGCCTGACATGATAACCGCGACGTCGGCTCAAGTCCCCAGGCCTTGTCGAGCAAATCGTCCTCGTCTTCTTCCGACGGCACAAGCGCGTTGAAACCCTCACGAATGATCACGTGACACGTCGTGCACGCGCACGATTTTTCGCACGCATGTTCGATCTCGATGCCGTGCTCCAGCAAGTTGTCGCAGATGCTCTTCGACGTATCCGCGTCAATCACCGCGCCATCCGGACACAACTCGACGTGGGGTAATACTACGATCTGAGGCATGAATTCTTTCCGTTCTTTGTACGTGAGGGGCTCGGCGAATGATCAGACTTCGTCTAGCCTGCGGCCGGCAAGCGCGCGGCGAATGCTTTTGTTCATGCGGCGGGCAGCGAATTCATCGGTGGCGGCGGCAAGTTCCTTCGTCGCCGCTTCGATGGCATCGACGCTGTCGCCGTTCGTGACCGCCGCAAGCTTGACGATCAGCGCTTCGATGTTCGTGCGCTCCGCTTCATCCAGCAGTTCGCCATCCACGCCAAGCGCCGCCTGCGATGCTTCCACCAGACGCTGCGCGTCGACCTGCGCCTCGCGCAGCGCGCGGGCGCGCATATCGACTTCGGCGGTCGTGAAGCTTTCTTCCAGCATGCGAGCAACGTCGTCATCGGCGAGACCGTAGGAAGGCTTGACCACCACCGACGCCTCCACGCCCGACAACTGTTCACGCGCGAACACGGACAGCAAGCCATCTGCGTCCACCTGATACGTCACGCGGATGCGCGCAGCGCCTGCGGCCATAGGAGGAATACCGCGCAATTCAAAGCGCGCAAGCGAACGGCAGTCGGAGACAAGCTCGCGCTCGCCTTGCACGACGTGGATTGCCATCGCCGTCTGGCCGTCTTTGAACGTGGTGAAGTCCTGTGCGCGCGCGACCGGAATGGTCGAGTTGCGCGGGATGATTTTCTCGGTCAAGCCGCCCATGGTCTCAACACCGAGCGACAGCGGAATGACATCGAGCAGCAGCCAGTCATCGCCCTCTCCGCGCCGATTTCCCGCCAGCAGATCCGCCTGGATTGCCGCGCCGAGCGCCACGACCTGATCCGGGTCGAGGTTGATCAAAGGCGGTTGGCCGAAATATGTTTCGACGGCACGCCGGACCACCGGCATGCGCGTGGCGCCCCCGACCAGCACCACGCCCTTGATCTCGGACGGCGAGACTTTGGCGTCGCGCAAGGCTTTGCGCGTGGGGGTCAGCGTGCGGGCGACCAGCGCCTCGGTCAGCGTGGCGAAATCGCTTTCGGTGATCGTAAAATCGATCTGCTGGCCGTCCGACAACGTGACCTGAATGGCAGCCTCCGGCGCATCCGACAGCGCTTCTTTCGCCGTTCGCACACGGTCCAGCAGCAAACGCACGTCTTCCGGCGCGGCCGGTGTCACCTTCGCTTTGACCAATACGTGCCGATACAGCGCCGCATCGAAATCATCGCCGCCGAGCGCCGAATCGCCGCCTGCCGCGAGCACTTCGAACACACCCTTCGTGAGCTTAAGAATCGACAGATCAAAGGTGCCGCCGCCCAGGTCATACACGGCGTACAAACCCTCCGATGCGTTGTCCAGCCCGTACGCAATCGCCGCGGCGGTCGGTTCGTTCAGCAAGCGCAACACGTTCAGACCAGCGAGTTTTGCCGCGTCTTTCGTGGCTTGCCGCTGGGCTTCATCGAAGTAAGCGGGAACCGTGATCACCGCGCCGACCAGTTCATCGGCGAGCGTATCTTCCGCGCGATACCGCAGCGTGGCCAGAATTTCCGCCGATACTTCCACCGGACTTTTGATGCCATCGATCGTGCGAATCTGCACCATGCCCGGCGCATCGACGAAATCGTAGGGCGCGTTTTCCGCCCCTTCCACTTCGCTCTTGCCGCGGCCCATGAAGCGTTTCACCGACACAATCGTGTTACGCGGATCAAGCACTGCCTCTTCCTTCGCCACGCGGCCGATACGCCGGCCGCCCTTCTCCAGATACCGGACCACCGACGGCAACAGATAATCGCCGTCTTCGTCGGGCAAAACTTCGGCCACGCTGTTGCGCACGGCGGCCACCAGCGAATTGGTCGTACCGAGATCGATGCCCACGGCTACCCGCCGCTGATGCGGCGCCGGAGCCATGCCGGGTTCTGAAATTTGCAGTAAAGCCATCGTTGATCTATTGGGGGTTGGTGTCGTCTGGTTTTGTCTGGGACTGAAACGTGGGGGCTTGGTCGAACTTAATCGAGCCTCTCGATCTGCACGCCGATCTCGCTCGCCACGCGTTCGATAAACATCAACTGGCGCACCGCTTCGCTCGCAGGCTGATCCGAGTGGCTATCGATCAGCGCCGCCAGTTTCTCGAAGCGAATGCGTTCCTGATCGCGCAGTTCATCGAGTAAAGCCTCCAGCGCGCCAAGATTCCTGGCGTCCGCCGCGTCCTCTATATTCTCGCGCCATTCCATCTGCTGCATCAGAAAAGCCGGCTCCATTGCGGTGTTGTTCTCCGCATCGGCATGCACACCGCGCAGCGACAACATATAAGTCGCCCGTTTCAGCGGATCGCGCAGCGTCTGATACGCCTCGTTCGCGCGCGTGGCCCACTGCATCGCGATGCGTTTTTGCGCGTCGCCAGCGGCGGCAAAACGATCGGGGTGAACCTGCGCCTGCACCGTGCGATACGCGTCGTCGAGCTTGTTTGCATCGATGGCGTAAGTCGGCGGAAGGTCGAACAGATCGAAGTGACTGTCGTTGAGCGTTGCCATAGTGACGATGAAAGACAATGAGCAGGAGCAGGAAATTAAGCGAAAGACACGAAACTTTGAAAAGCAGCGGCGCTAAAGAAAAAGGCGGCACGCGCCGCCTCTTTTCTGTTCTTGTGCAACGCTATACGCGAAACGATTCGCCGCAACCGCACTCGTCTTTCACGTTCGGGTTATTGAACTTGAAGCCTTCGTTCAGCCCTTCGCGCGCAAAATCCAGTTCGGTGCCATCGATGTAAGCCAGACTCTTCGGATCGACAATGATCTTCACGCCCGCCGACTCGAACACCTGGTCTTCAGGCGCGAGTTCGTCCACATACTCGAGCTTGTAAGCCAGGCCCGAGCAGCCGGTCGTGCGCACGCCGAGGCGCAGGCCGACGCCCTTGCCGCGTCGAACCAGATACTTCTGCACGTGTTGTGCTGCCTTGTCCGTCAACGTGATTGCCATAGTCTCTCTTCAGCAGCCGCTCGTCCGGAGTCAATCGTTTCTCCGGTCGCGTGCTGCAACCTTGCTTTGAATCGAAAACCAGAGCGCCCGAGCCATAGACTGCCGAAGCGCCCTTCCCAAATACTGTGGATCCCTACTTACTACGCGGCGTGTTGCTTCGCTTCAACCGGAGCAGCTTCTGCCGCGCCTGCGCCATGACGTTGCTTGTAGTCGGCAACGGCGGCCTTGATTGCGTCTTCAGCCAGGATCGAACAGTGGATCTTCACCGGCGGCAGCGCCAGTTCTTCGGCGATATGCGTGTTCTTGATCGTCAGCGCCTGATCCAGTGTCTTGCCCTTCACCCACTCGGTCACGAGCGAGCTGGAGGCAATAGCCGAACCGCAGCCATACGTCTTGAACTTCGCATCTTCGATCACGCCATCCGCACCTACGCGGATTTGCAGCTTCATCACGTCGCCGCATGCCGGCGCGCCGACCATGCCGGTGCCGACCGTGTCGTCGTCCTTGCCGAACGAACCGACATTGCGCGGGTTTTCGTAGTGGTCCAGAACCTTGTCGCTATAAGCCATGATTCAAACTCCTTCAATTCGTATGCGTGTGCGTTCAAACGTGAGCGCAAATGAGCCGCCACCGGGCGGCCAGACAAGCGCTTAATGCGCGGCCCACTGGATCGACGAAATGTCGATACCGTCTTTATGCATTTCCCAAAGCGGCGACAGATCGCGCAACTTCTGGATCTTGCCCTTCAGCAAGTTGATCACGTAATCCACGTCCTGTTCGGTCGTGAAGCGGCCGACGGTAAAGCGGATCGAGCTGTGCGCGAGTTCGTCGTTACGGCCAAGCGCCCGCAGCACATAAGACGGTTCCAACGAAGCCGACGTACATGCCGAACCCGACGATACCGCCACGTCCTTCACCGCCATGATCAGCGACTCACCTTCCACGAAGTTGAAGCTGATGTTGAGGTTATGCGGCACACGGGCTTCCATGTCGCCGTTCACATACACCTCTTCCATCTCCTTCAAGCCGTTGAGCAAGCGGTCGCGCAACATGCGGACACGCTCGTTTTCGACGGCCATTTCTTCACGCGCGATCCGGAAAGCCTCGCCCATGCCAACAATCTGATGCGTGGCCAGCGTGCCCGAACGCATACCGCGCTCGTGACCGCCGCCGTGCATTTGCGCTTCAATACGAATCCGCGGCTTGCGGCGGACGAACAACGCGCCGATACCCTTCGGGCCGTAAGTCTTGTGCGCCGAAAACGACATCAGATCGACTTTCAGCTTGTCCAGATCGATGTCGATCTTGCCGGTGGCTTGCGCGGCGTCGACGTGAAACACGATGCCCTTGGCGCGGGTGATCTCGCCGATCGCGGCCACGTCCTGGATCACACCGATCTCGTTGTTCACGCTCATCACCGAAACCAGGATGGTGTCCGGACGGATGGCTGCCTGAAGCTTGTCCAGGTCGAGCAAACCGTCGTCCTTCACATCCAGGTACGTGACTTCAAAACCTTCGCGTTCGAGTTCACGGCAGGTATCGAGCACGGCCTTGTGCTCGGTCTTCACCGTGATGATGTGCTTGCCTTTGCTCTTGTAGAAATGTGCCGCGCCCTTGATGGCGAGGTTGTCCGATTCGGTTGCACCCGACGTCCAGATGATTTCGCGCGGGTCGCAATTAACCAGCTTCGCGACATTCTCACGCGCTTCCTCGACCGCCCGCTCCGCGTCCCAGCCGTATTGGTGGCTACGCGAAGCCGGATTGCCGAACTGCTCGCGCAAGTACGGAATCATCTTGTCCACCACGCGCGGATCGACAGGAGTCGTAGCGCTGTAGTCCATGTAAATGGGCAGGTGGGGAATGTCGTTGTTCATCAGTTGCTCCGGGGATTTAACTCAATTGGCTCGTTCAAGGCGAGACGGCCGCGTCTATACAGCTACGCGGCAGCCGTCAGCCGGCCAGGTTGAAAACGGAATTCGGTCCTTTCGGCGCCACGCGCACAGGCTCCACGCCCGCCGATTCGGCACGGCGATCGCGCAATACCGCCGGCGATCCTTCGCGTGCACGCTGCTGGTCGACGAGATCTTTCAGCGAGACGGAGTCGAGGTACTCGACCATCTTCTGATTGAGCGTGGACCAGAGTTCGTGGGTCATGCAGTGGCCGTCATGCTGCTTGGTGCCTTCGCAAGCACCCTTGCCACCACATTGCGTGGCGTCGATAGGCTCGTCCACCGCAATGATGATGTCCGCCACCGTAACGTTCTCGGCACGGCGAGCAAGATTGTATCCACCGCCCGGACCGCGCACCGACTCGACAATCTCGTGCCGGCGCAACTTGCCGAACAACTGTTCGAGATAGGACAACGAGATATGCTGGCGTTGGCTGATTCCTGCCAACGTCACCGGGCCCTGCTCCTGGCGCAATGCCAGGTCGATCATCGCCGTGACGGCGAAACGGCCTTTCGTGGTGAGTCTCATAATTTGTAAGCTACCGGGGGCTACAGCTAATACTTGATGAGTTTGCTCAAGTATAAATAGCCTACGGATTTAGTCAAGTATCCGCAGGCATTTTCTTAGGAATTTGCTGAGAACATTGCACCTATTGAAACTTGCTGGCGGGCGTGGCGCATCAGACCACCAACTGCGTGCGAAGCGCCTTCAGCAGGCCTTCGCAAGCATCCTCGCACTGGTCGAGCACACGCTCGAAATCTTCGTCGCCGCCAAAATACGGGTCGACCACCACGCGGCTGTCGTCGCGAGTCGCGAATTCCATCAACAGCCGGATCTTGTCGCGATATGCCGGCGGACACACTTCGGTCAGCGCGACAGCGTTGGCGTCGTCCATCGCGATGAGCAGATCAAACCGCGCGAAATCTTCAGCACCAATCTGCCGCCCGCGCAGCAGAGACAAGTCATAACCCCGTTTCCTGGCCGCACGCTGGGCACGCTCGTCGGGCGGCTGGCCGATATGCCAATTGCCGGTGCCGGCCGAGTCGACCACGATCTTGTGCGCGAGCTTCGCTCGGCTCACCTGACGCAGCATCACCGCTTCGGCGCTCGGCGAACGGCAGATGTTGCCAAGGCACACGAAACAGACGGCGATAGTGTTCATCGGGTTCCAGACATCGTTTGGCTTGAGCGCGACTGGCAGCTCGACTGGGTTCCGCCGGCTCGACCAAACGAGTCCGCGCGAAGCAGTCCCGAATTATACAAAGGACGGCGTTTGCGCGCCCGGACGGCCCGCTTTAGAACGTCTGCGAAACGGCTGTAGCCGACGAGCCGTTGGCCTGCCTGTAACCATTGGCGCCGTTATCGAAGTCGACAAATCCCAGCGAAATCGCACGCGCGAACTCGGCGCTGACGCTGGCGGCACTTTGCGGATGGGGTGCGGCGGCGCCGGAAACCGGGTGGATCGCGTGGCAGTAGCCGGCAAGTACGAGCGGCACGAGCATCGCAACGGGCCAGTAGGTCGATATTGTCTTTTTCATTTTCAAACCCCTTCTCAGGTCCTGTGGACTGACGGGCCCACTTCCGGACACTTTGATTTTAAGGGTTTGCCCCAGTCTCATAAAGGTGCCGCAGCACAAAGCATTGTTGCAGCCCTGTCAACAGCGCATGTCGCGTCGGCGTTGTGTTCGGGTAATGAGTGATTTCTGCCACTTTCACTCTGTTACCCCGGAGATAAAACTTTACAAACTTCTTGCGACATCCGGTCCGCGAAACGGTCAGATACGGTAATCAGTCAACGAACGCCTTCTCGCTCATTATGAAACTCGCAGTTACAGGTTTGATCCTCGCTTCGTCCGCCCTGGTGGCCGGCTGTGCTGTCTACCCGGACGGCACGCCTGCTTACGCGAATGGCGGGTACTACTCCGCTTATCCCGCCTACCCCGCGGGCTATGAGCCCGCCTATGGCTATGGCGGACCAGTGGTCCAGTCGGGCGTGATCATTGATGGAGGCGGCGGATATTACGGTGGCCCCGGCCCTCGCTATTGGAACGATGGCCCCGGTTATTACCGTGGCCGGGGTGATCGGGACGGCGACCGCGGTCGTGGCGGTGACCGTGGTGGCGATCGTGGTGGTAACGGGGGCGGCGACCGCGGCGGTCACGGTGGGCAACAAGCGG
>NZ_AEJF01000194.1 GCF_001028175.1 Caballeronia mineralivorans PML1(12) | reverse complement strand
CCGGCTTGATCGAAACGATCAAGCCGGCTTTTTTAATGTTCTTTAATCCTAATACTCGCGAATACTCAAACGATCCTCAGGTACCGCCACCGCCGGCATCGGCGCTGGTGATATGCGGCTCGCCCGCGGTTTCGGTCTCGAGGAAACCGCGCAAACGGCCGGCATCGGCAAAACGCGAATACTTGCCCGACGAATCCAGCAAGACCATCACGACCGGACGGCCATGAATGGTCGTCTGCATCACCATGCATTCGCCTGCTTCGTTAATGAAACCGGTCTTCTGCAAGCCGATTTCCCAGCTCGGATTCCGGATCAGCGCATTCGTGCTGTTGTAGGCCAGATTGCGCTTGCCGGTAAACACGTCATAGCTGCGATCGGTCGAGAACTTGCGAATCAGCGGATATTGATAGGCTGCGTTCACCATCTTCACGAGATCGCGGGCACTCGAAACATTCTGGCTCGTCAACCCGGTCGAATTCTCGAAGTGCGTATCGGTCATGCCGAGCATCTTCGCTTTGGCGTTCATTGCAGCGATAAAGCCAGCACGCCCATTCGGGTAATAACGCGACAACGCCGCGGCCGCGCGATTTTCCGATGCCATCAGCGCGATATGCAGCATGTCTTCGCGGTTGAGCTCAGAGCCGACCGAAAGACGCGAACCCGTGAATTTCTCGTAGTCGCGATCTTCGTCGGTGACGGTGATGTCTTCGGTCAGCGGCGCCTTCGAGTCGAGCACGATCATGGCAGTCATCAGCTTGGTGATCGAAGCGATGGGCACGACGGCACGCGAGTTTTTATCGAATAGCGTTTCCGCCGTATTCTGGTCCACCACGTACGCGACACTCGAGCGCAGCGCGAGGCTGTCGGGCGTTTCGTGCAGGCCGAAAGCCTGGCCGACGGTCGGCTGGCGCGGCTGGAAAGCCACCGAACGCACTGCAGCACGGCGGCCGTGCGCGTCCATCCGGTAACTTACGCGATGCCGGCGCGCGGCGCGCGGCACCTCTTCGTCTTGCGCAGCGGCGACGGGAGCAAGCTTGGCCGCCTTGGCTGAGCGCGCCGACACTTTCGATGACTTGACGGTTTTAGCTTGCGGCGCCGCGGCGGCGCCCTTGGCCAGTTTCTTGGTGGATTTCGAGGTTGTGGTCTTGGCAAAAGCGTCGACCGGTGCGACCGCGAAAGACGTCGCGAGCGCCACCGACACGGCGACCGACAGCGCGGTGCGGACCGCAACGCCGTGGATCACCCTGAGCGACGAAAACATTTCGGTTTTCATTAGTGTTCTGTTCTGGACCGGCGAGAGAGTGTCGCCAGTGTAGTAAAGCTTCGAAAAATTAGCAATATTAAGCACTTATCCGCACTACTTAAACCGCTTTGTAAGCCGCGATTTATGGGAACGAACAAGTTCGGAGTTCCGATCGTAAAAAATCATCGCCGATGCCGCAATCGTTTTTGACTGCCACACGCTGTTGCCCGACTCTGGCTATCACGTGATATCGGCAATAGTTGGTAAGACTTAAGGGTGGGGTTTTGATCCCTTCCTCAAGACAAAAATTTCACTAATGGCGTGGGCGGCGACAGGAAACGATGCTTTTCGGCAAGACATGCCGATTCTCGACCGGCATTTCGACCGGCTTCGAAAGTTTTTGTTCACACAAACTTTAACGAAATCGGTCGATCTGGAATGTTAACGTCGGGTTAACACATTTGGTTTACTGAGTTTCAAACCGTTTCAAATGAATTTCGCCGAAAAGTGCGTGCCGGGCACCGTTGCGCTGCGTCTGGCGGCGTATGCAACGGCGGCAAGTTGAATGATGGGTGCCCCCGCTCACGAAGAAGGTAATATTTTTGCATCGGAAACTGGTGGCCAGCCGGCAGCGGCAACATGAAACGGTCACTATAAAAAGCTCTCATTCGAAATGAAATTCCACTTTTCTGGAACCGGGATCGGTAAGTCGGAAGCGTTTGCGTGCTCCGCCCCAAGCTGGTGCAGCTTATCTCGAAATGTAGTTCCACTACACCGAAGTTCACTCGTAAACCTTTGTTTAATAAGCGATCGTACAATGTTGCGTCGCACAAAAATATGCTTGACATCTATCGGAATATGCCTAGAATAGGTTCCATGTTGCGACGCACCAACCGCTGATCGCCTCATACGGTTTCCGGATTTCCGGGCGCCGCCAAAACCCACGACCCGCGCTGATGATGGGTCGACTTTTTCAGGAGCGTGATATGACCCTTTTGACCCCGGAACAATTCGCCGCCGCTAATAAAGCTCAGTTCGACACCCTCTTCGGCCTGACGAACAAGGCATTCGAAGGCATGGAAAAGCTGCTCGAGCTGAACCTGCAAGTGGTGAAGTCGACGCTGGCCGAAAGCCAGGAAAACGCGCAGCGCGCGTTGTCGGTGAAAGATGCGCAAGAGCTGCTCGCACTGCAAGCCAGCCTGGCTCAGCCGGTCGCAGAAAAGGCGCTGTCGTATGGCCGTCATCTGTATGAAATCGCATCGTCGACGCAAGCTGAATTCGCCCGTGTCGCTGAAGAGCAGTACGAAGAGCAGAACCGCAAGGTGCAAACGCTCGTCGAAAACGTCGCGAAGAACGCACCGGCAGGCTCGGAAACGGCTGTCGCCGTGATGAAGTCGGCTATCACCGCCGCCAACACCACGTACGAAACGATCCACAAGGCAAGCAAGCAAGCTGTCGAGATCGCGGAAAGCAACTTCAACGCAGCCGCTACGGCCGCCACGAAGGCTGCGTCGCAAGCTACGGCTCAAGCTTCGCGCGTCGCCAAGAAGGCTGTTTAAGCGTATTCGCTTGGCACGGCAACGCCGGGGAACCTGGCGTAGTTGTGGTAGCAGTCGCGCAGGATGAGAAAGCCGTTCCAACCCACGTTGGAACGGCTTTTTTCGCGCTATCGCGGCCAGGAGCTCGCGATCTGAGCACGCTGAATAGTGCAGGCAAAGCAAAAAGCGGCGCGTTCCTCTCGGAATGCGCCGCTTTTTTTACCGACAACTCAACCGTTACTTCTTCCGCTGCGGCGGCAAATCCGTACACACGCCTTCGTACAGTTCGGCCGCCATGCCGATCGACTCGCCGAGCGTCGGGTGCGGATGGATCGTCTTGCCGATATCCTCCGCGTCCGCGCCCATTTCGATCGCGAGACACACTTCGCTGATCAGGTCGCCCGCGTTCAATCCCACGATCCCGCCGCCGATGATCCGGTGCGTTGCTTCGTCGAAGATGAGCTTGGTGAAACCTTCGTCGCGACCGTTCGCAATCGCCCGGCCCGATGCGGCCCACGGGAACGTGGCCTTGCCGTACTTGATGCCTTCGGCCTTGCACTGGTCTTCGGTCTTGCCGGCCCACGCCACTTCGGGATCGGTGTAGGCCACCGACGGGATCTGCAATGCGTCGAAGTAGGACTTTTCGCCGTGCGCCGCTTCCGCCGCAACGTGGCCTTCATGCACGGCTTTGTGCGCGAGCATCGGCTGGCCGACCAGATCGCCGATAGCAAAAATATGCTCGACGTTCGTACGCATCTGCTTGTCGACGTTGATGAAACCGCGATCGGACACGGCCACCCCAGCCTTGTCCGCACCAATCTTGCCGCCGTTCGGGCTGCGTCCGACAGCCACGAGCACGAGGTCATAGCGCTGCGCTTCGGCGGGCGCTTTTTCGCCTTCGAAGCTCACGTAGATGCCGTCGTCCTTCGCTTGCGCCTTGGTCGTTTTCGTCTTGAGCATGACGTTCGCGAAGCGCTTGGCGTTGAACTTCTCCCACACCTTCACGAGGTCGCGATCCGCGCCGGCCATCAGGATATCGAGCATTTCGACGACATCGATTTCCGCACCCAATGACGCATACACCGTCGCCATTTCCAGCCCGATGATGCCGCCGCCGACCACGAGCATGCGCTTGGGAATCTGACGCAACTCGAGTGCGCCGGTCGAGTCGACAACGCGCGGGTCCTCCGGCATGAACGGCAGCTTCACGGCCTCCGAACCCGCCGCGATAATCGCGTTCTTGAATTGCACGACTTTCTTGCCGCCCTCGCCTTCGATCTCCATGTGGTTCGGGCCAACGAACTTACCGACGCCCGTCACCACCTGAACCTTGCGCATCTTCGCCATGCCGGCCAGCCCGCCGGTCAGCTTCTTGACGACGCCCGACTTGAAGTCGCGAAGCTTGTCGAGATCGATCGTCGGTTCACCGAAGGAAATGCCATGGTGCGCGAGATCCTTCGCGGCGTCGGTGATCGCGGCAGCGTGAAGCAAGGCTTTCGACGGAATGCAGCCAACGTTCAGGCACACGCCGCCAAGCGTTTCATAACGTTCGACGAGAACCGTGTTCATGCCAAGATCGGCTGCGCGGAAGGCGGCGGAATAGCCGCCGGGGCCTGAGCCGAGCACCAGCATGTCGCATTCGATATCGGCGGCACCTGAGAACGAAGCGGCCTTCGGCGCGGGCGCGGCCGTCGCCTTTTCGGCGGGTTGCGACGCAGCGGCCTTCGGCTTCTCCTCAACCTGGCTGATGCCGCTGCCCTGGCCTTCGAGCGTGAGAATCACCGAGCCTTCGGAGACATTATCACCGAGCTTGACCTTGATTTCCTTGACCGTGCCCGCTGCGGGCGACGGTACATCCATGGTCGCCTTATCGGATTCGAGCGTGACGAGCGATTGTTCCTTCTCGACCGTATCGCCGACTTTCACGTGGATCTCGATGACGGGAATGTCAGTGAAATCGCCGATATCCGGCACTTTCACGTCTTGCGATCCGCCGCCTGCGGGTTTTTGTTCAGCAGGCTTGGAAGCAGCGGCTTCCTTGGTCGCGGCGGGCTTTTCAGCAGGAGCCGCAGGCTTTTCGCTGCCGGCATCAGCCGTTTCCACCAATGCGATCACGGTGCCCTGCGAGACTTTATCGCCAGCTTTGATCTTGACTTCCTTGACCGTACCCACGAGATCGCTCGGCACTTCGATGGAAGCTTTATCCGATTCGAGCGTGAGGACGCCTTGTTCTTTTTCGATGGCGTCGCCGGGTTTGATGCTGACTTCGACGACATCGACGTCTTTGAAATCGCCGATATCGGGTACTTTAAGTTCGGTGAGACTCATGTTGTCCCCTAAGAAGGAAGCGGGCGGAACCAAAAGACGCAAAGCCTAGCCCTTGGTTCTGCCGTCGGCAGACTTGCCTTTCTTTGCTTACTTTCTTTGGCAATTCAAAGAAAGTAAGTGCCGCCCCGCAAGAGGGGCGACTAGCAAAATGCAGTGCAATGCAAGTTCAACGAGGCGGTCAGCGGACCACAATAGAGCGGCCCGCCAAGCAAAAACCTCAAAGACTCACGCGACGGAAATCCGCCAGCACAGCAGAAAGATAGGCATTGAACCGCGCGGCCTCGGCGCCATCGATAACCCGATGATCGTAAGACAGCGACAAAGGCAGAATCAGGCGAGGTACAAACGCCTTGCCGTCCCATACCGGCTTCATCGCGCCCCGCGACAACCCGAGGATTGCCACTTCAGGCGCATTGATGATCGGCGTGAAATGCGTCCCACCGATGCCACCCAGCGACGAAATCGAGAAACATCCGCCTTGCATCTGGTCGGGCTTGAGCTTGCCTTCGCGCGCCGCCTTCGACAGATCGGCCATTTCGCGGGCGACGTCGACGAGGCCCTTCTTGTCGGCATCGCGGATCACCGGAACCATCAAACCGTTCGGCGTGTCGGCGGCAAAACCGATGTGGTAATACTGCTTGAAGACGAGGTTATCGCCGTCGAGGCTCGCATTGAACGTCGGGAATTTCTTCAACGCGGCAACCACCGCCTTGATCACGAACGCGAGCATGGTGAACTTCACGCCGGCCTTTTCGTTTTCCTTGTTCAGCGTCACGCGCAGGGCTTCGAGGTCGGTGATATCGGCTTCGTCGTTGTTCGTGACGTGCGGAATCATCACCCAGTTGCGATGCAGGTTCGCGCCCGAAATCTTCTTGATGCGCGAGAGCGGCCGCGGATCGATCGGACCGAACTTCGTAAAGTCGACCTTTGGCCACGGCAGCAGGTTCAACTCGCCGCCACCGGCCGGTGCAGCGGCCGCCGCAGCCGGCGCCTTGCCCTGACCGGTCATCACGCCCTTCACAAACGCGGTGACGTCGGCTTGCGTGATGCGGTTCTTGTGACCCGAACCCGTTACCTTCGACACATCGACGCCCAGTTCGCGCGCAAACTTGCGCACGGACGGCGACGCGTGGCTCGATGTACGCGCTCCTTCGCCAGCAGGAATAGCCGGTGCGAGTGCGAGTGCGGACGGTGCTTCTTTCTGAGCCGGCGCGGATTTCGCCGGCGCAGCCTCCTCAGGCGCTGCAGCCTTCGGAGCTTCCTGCTTCGGCGCAGCAGCAGGAGCCGATCCAGCACCGCCTTCCAGCACAAGAATCAACGTCCCTTCCGACACGTTGTCGCCAACCTTGACCTTGAGTTCCTTGACCGTGCCCGCTGCGGGCGACGGCACGTCCATGGTGGCTTTATCGGATTCGAGCGTGACGAGCGATTGCTCCTTCTCGACCTTGTCGCCAACCTTCACGTTCACTTCGATGACCGGAATGTCCTTGAAGTCGCCAATATCCGGCACCTTCACTTCGACCGATCCACCACCCGAAGACGCGGCCGGCGCAGCGGCCTTCTCTTGGGCAGGCGCTTCAGCAGCCTTGGGCGCAGCAGCCGCGCCCGATTCAGCCGCTTCCAGCACAACGATCAACGCACCTTCCGACACGTTGTCGCCTACCTTGACCTTCACTTCCTTCACGACACCGGCTGCCGAACTCGGCACGTCCATGGTCGCCTTGTCGGATTCGAGCGTGACGAGCGATTGCTCCTTCTCGACGGTGTCCCCAACTTTCACCAGCACTTCGATCACCGGAATGTCCGTGTAATCGCCGATATCCGGCACCTTGACTTCGATCGCTTGACTCATTGTTTATTGTCTCCTGGGTCGCGACACGAAAATCGCCCTGCTTTTAGGCAAGGCGACTTCGCGCAACAACACTCGGGGGCCGATGCGTTAAACCGTCATCGGGTTGGGTTTGGCGGGGTCGAGCGCGTACTTCTTGATCGCGTCGGCGACAAGCTTGCGGTCGATCGTGCCTTCGTCGGCCAGCGCATTGAGCGCCGCGACGGTGACCCAGTAGCGGTCAACTTCGAAGAAATGGCGCAGTCTTTCGCGCGTGTCCGAACGGCCGTAGCCATCCGTACCGAGCACGACGAACTTGTTCGGCACATAACCGCGAATCTGGTCGACGAGTGCGCGCACATAATCCGTCGATGCAATCACCGGACCCTTCGCGTCCTTCAGCAGCTTGGTCACGTGCGAGACACGACGCTCTTCCGTCGGATGCAGCAGGTTCCAGCGATCGACATCCATGCCTTCGCGTGCCAGTTCCGTAAAGCTCGGGACGCTCCAGAGATCGGCGGCCACGTTCCAGTCGTTTTTCAGCAGATCGGCGGCGGCGATCACTTCATTGAAGATCGTGCCCGCGCCCATCAGCTGAACGCGCGGTGCCTTTGCATCGGCGTCCGATTTGCGGAACGAATACATGCCCTTGATGATGTCGGCAGCTACGCCATCGCCCTGCGGAATCGCCGGGTGTTCGTAGTTCTCGTTCATCACCGTGACGTAGTAATACACGTCTTCCTGCTCCGCCACCATGCGACGCAAACCGTCCTGCATGATCACCGCGAGTTCGTAGCCGAAGGTCGGGTCGTAGCTCACGCAATTCGGCACCGAGGCCGCCCACATCAGCGAATGACCATCTTCGTGCTGCAGGCCTTCACCGTTGAGTGTCGTGCGTCCAGCCGTGCCGCCCAGCAAGAAGCCCCGCGAACGCATGTCACCTGCGGCCCATGCGAGGTCACCGATACGCTGGAAGCCGAACATGGAGTAGAAGATGTAGAACGGGATCATGATCTCGTTGTGCGTCGAATACGACGTCGCAGCCGCGATCCAGTCACACATCCCGCCGGCTTCATTAATCCCTTCCTGCAGGATCTGACCGGTTTCCGATTCACGATAGAACATCAACTGATCGGAATCTTCCGGCACATACTTCTGGCCGTCCTGATTCCAGATGCCGATCTGGCGGAACAAACCTTCCATACCGAAGGTACGCGATTCATCCGGCACGATCGGCACGATGCGTTTGCCGAGCGCCTTGTCCTTCAGCAGGATGTTGAGAATCCGCACGAACGCCATGGTCGTGGAGATTTCGCGGCCCGGACCCGTGCCCTTGAGCACCGGTTCAAACGCCGACAGATCCGGCACCGGCAGCGACTCGGCCTTCTGACGGCGAGCCGGCAGATAACCGCCAAGGTCCTGGCGGCGAGCGCGCATGTACTCGAGTTCCTTCGAACCTTCTTCGAACGTCAGGTACGGCACGTCGGCGATCTGGTCGTCGGGGATCGGCAGCTTGAACTGATCGCGGAATTTCATCAGCTGATCGGTATGAAGCTTCTTCTGCTGGTGGGTGATGTTCATCGCCTGACCGGCTTCGCCCATGCCGTAACCCTTGATGGTCTTGGCGAGGATGACGGTCGGCTGACCCTTCGTCTTCGATGCTTCCGTGTATGCCGCGTAAATTTTGTGCGGATCATGGCCGCCGCGATTCAGGTTCCAGATGTCTTCATCGGACCATTCCGCCACCATCGCCTTGAGTTCCGGCGTGTTGAAGAAATGCTCGCGCACGTAGGCGCCCGACTCCGACTTGTAGGTCTGATATTCGCCGTCGACGACTTCCATCATCCGGCGCATCAGTGCACCGGTTTTATCGCGGGCGAACAGCGAGTCCCAGCGGCTGCCCCACACCACCTTGATCACGTTCCAGCCGGCGCCGCGGAATTCGCTTTCGAGTTCCTGGATGATCTTGCCGTTGCCGCGCACCGGGCCGTCAAGACGCTGCAGGTTGCAGTTGATCACGAAGACGAGGTTGTCGAGCCGTTCACGGCCGGCCATGCCGATCGCGCCGAGCGATTCCGGTTCGTCCGTTTCGCCGTCGCCGAGGAATGCCCAGACCTTGCGGCTGCCTGCCTTGATGATGCCGCGCGCGTCCAAGTACTTCATGAAACGCGCCTGATAGATCGCCATGATCGGGCCGAGGCCCATGGACACGGTCGGGAACTGCCAGAAGTCCGGCATCAGCCACGGATGCGGATACGACGAAATGCCTTCGCCGCCCACTTCCTGGCGGAAGTTATCGAGCTGGCTCGCTTTCAGGCGGCCGAGCAGGAACGCACGTGCGTACACGCCAGGCGACGAATGGCCCTGCACGAACACGAGATCACCGCCGTGTTCGGGGGACGGTGCGTGCCAGAAATGGTTGAAACCGACGTCATACAACGTGGCCGCCGACGCGAACGAAGCAATATGCCCGCCCACGTTCGTGTCCTTGCCGGCGCGCAGCACCATGGCGATGGCGTTCCAGCGCGTGTACGAGCGGATCTTGTGCTCGATGTCCTGGTCGCCGGGAATCTTCGACTGGGCGGCGACCGGAATGGTGTTGATGTACGGGGTGTTGGCAGAGAACGGCAGGTGTTCGCCGTGCACGCGGGCGAATTCGATCTGCTTTTCGATCAGGTAATGCGCGCGATCCGGGCCTACTGCCGAAATCACGCCGTCGAGGGCTTCTAGCCACTCAGCGGTTTCCTGGGGATCTTCGTCGTCCTTGGCGTTGGCGACATATTTCATCACTTCGTCGGGTACAGCGGACATGCTCGTCTCCTGATTTGAGGAACGCTCTGTGAACAGACGACGCGAGCCTTTAAGCCATCCGCAAGACACAATCGCGGAAAACAATGAGGGACAAGCGCGCGTGCGGCAATTCTAAAGAGGCTCCGAACGGTAGTGCAAGCAATTTTTCGAATCATGAGAGTCAATCTCATAATGCGGAAAAATGCTGCAATGCACCGTGGGATAAGGACTTTTTGATAGACGTTTGGTGTCCTTGCGATCAATAGCAGGCCTTTTCCCGTCTTTTTACGCCATTTAACAGCCGGGCGCTGCGTTACAATTGCGCGCATGTTGACCGAACGGCTTTTCGCACGCTCGGCGCGTTCGTCGAAGAAACTTAACGACACGGCGCCGACCCGCTGGCACCACGGACCGTGGTGGTCAAACTCGTACTTGCTGACCCCGCTTATCTCGATCCTGGTTTTTCTGGTCGTGATGAGCCTGATTTTGTGGAGTCTCAACCGGCGCGAGCAGCAGCAGCAGGAAGACACGCTCTACCGTAACGTCGCTTGGGCGCAGCAGCAAATCCGGCTTTCCATGACTGGTGCGCAGGAACAGATTCAGGCATTGGCGCGCGACATTGCGAGCGGTCACGGCGACCCGCAGTCGTTCCAGAGTTCCACCGGCGACATCATGCAGGGGCATCCCGAGATCCTCTACATGAACTGGTACACGGCGCAGCACAAGCCGCGCTGGCCGAATACGCCGCTGCCCGTGCTGGGCTCCCGGCTGGCCAAACCCACCGACGCGCAAATGGACGACGCCGTCCAGGCCGCCTTCGACGAAGCCCGCACCACCCGCCGCCAGATCTACTCCCCGCTTCTCTACGACGACCTTGGCAACGGCTACATCACGTTGCAGACGCCGGTTTATCGCGACCGCGAGTTTCTCGGCTCCATAGCGGCGGTGTTTTCAATCGAAGGCATTCTCAAGCACGACATTCCCGGCGAGCTCTCCGCGAAGTACAAGATTTCCATCACCGATCTGAACAATCGCGAGCTCGCGACGACCTCGAGCCGGCCGCGCCTGCCGCGCGACATGTTCTACGATCTGCCGCTCGATCCACCAGGACAAGGGGTATCGGTACGCGTTTATTCGTATCCGCAACTCACGAATTTCACCAATAACACGCTCGTCTGGCTCGTCGCCGGCTTGTCGTGTTTTGTGTTGTGGAGCTTGTGGAGTCTCTGGAAACACACGCGGCAACGCTTCGAGGCGCAACAAGCGCTCTACGCCGAAGCGTTCTTCCGCCGCGCGATGGAAAATTCTGTGCTGATCGGCATGCGCGTGCTCGACATGCACGGCCGAATCACCCACGTGAATCCGGCGTTTTGCCGGATGACCGGCTGGGATGAAAGCGATCTCGTCGGCAAAGTGGCGCCGTTTCCATACTGGCCGAAAGACGCCTACCCGGAAATGCAGCGGCAACTCGACATGACCTTGCGCGGCAAAGCGCCCTCGTCCGGTTTCGAATTGCGCGTGCGCCGCAAGGACGGTTCGTTCTTCCACGCGCGGCTTTATGTCTCGCCGCTTATCGACAGTTCGGGACGGCAGACGGGCTGGATGTCGTCGATGACGGATATCACCGAACCACGCCGCGCCCGCGAAGATCTCGCCGCCGCGCATGAACGGTTCACGACCGTGCTGGAAAGCCTCGACGCCGCCGTGTCCGTGCTCGCCGCCGACGAAGCCGAACTGCTGTTCGCGAATCGCTATTACCGGCACTTGTTCGGCATTCGTCCGGACGGTCATCTGGAACTCGCGGGTGCGGGTTTCGATACGGCACAGGCGTCGTCCGATTCCATCGATATGGTCGATACCTACGCCGGCCTCCCCGCTACTGCATTGACCGAAAGCACATCGGACGCGCAGGAAGTGTATGTAGAAGGCATTCAGAAATGGTTCGAAGTGCGTCGCCAGTACATTCAATGGGTGGACGGCCATCTCGCGCAGATGCAGATCGCGACCGACATCACCACGCGCAAGCAAGCACAGGAACTCGCCGATCAGCAGGAAGAAAAGCTGCAGTTCACGAGCCGTTTGATGACGATGGGCGAAATGGCGTCATCGCTGGCGCACGAACTGAATCAGCCTTTGGCCGCGATCAATAATTACTGTTCGGGTTGCGTCGCGCTGGTGAAATCCGGCCGCATGACGCAGGACGCGCTCTTGCCCGTGCTCGAAAAAACAGCGCAGCAAGCGGTGCGCGCGGGCATGATCATCAAGCGCATTCGCGAATTCGTGAAGCGCAGCGAACCGAAACGCCAACCCACGCGTGTTGCCGATATCGTCGCCGATGCGGTCGGTCTGGCCGAAATCGAAGCGCGCAAACGCAAGATCCGCATTCTCACTGAAATCCGCTCGCGCATGCCCGTGATCCATGTGGATCCGGTGTTGATCGAACAAGTGCTCGTGAACCTGCTGAAAAACGCAGCCGAAGCCATGCACGACGCCAAGCCGAACGCCGCCGATCCTGTGATCCGCGTGATCGTGCAGCGCGTGGACGGCGGCTTTGTCTGCGTGAGCGTGGTGGATCAGGGACCGGGCGTGGACGAAGCTACGGCTGAGCGCCTGTTCGAGCCTTTCTACAGCACCAAGTCCGACGGTATGGGCATGGGGTTGAACATTTGCCGATCGATCATTGAATCGCATCGTGGACGTCTTTGGGTGGTGAACAATATCGATGCCTCGGGCAACGTGACGGGCGCCACATTCCATTGCAGTTTGCCAATCGGAGAAGCCGATGGTCCGGGTAATAGCGGACCGGAAGTTCTCAGTCACCAACCCACACAACAAACTGTTACGGGAGAGCTATGAGCACAGTCACCACTCAGGAAACGGTGTTTGTCGTCGACGACGATGAGGCCGTGCGTGATTCTTTGCGCTGGCTGCTTGAAGCCAATGGCTACCGCGTCTCGTGTTTTGCGAGCGCGGAAGCGTACCTCGATGCGTACCTCCCGATCGCCCATTCCGGCGCGATCTCGTGCCTGATACTCGACGTGCGAATGTCCGGCATGAGTGGTCTCGAATTGCAGGAGAGGCTGATCGCGGAGAATTCGCTACTGCCGATCATCTTCGTCACGGGTCACGGCGACGTGCCGATGGCCGTGTCGACCATGAAGAAAGGCGCGATGGATTTCATCGAGAAGCCGTTCGATGAAGCCGAGCTGCGAAAGTTGGTCGAACGCATGCTGGATAAGGCGCGTACCGAAAGTTCGAGCGTGCAGCAGCAACGTGCTGCGGCTGAACGGCTGGGTAAGCTGACAGCGCGGGAACACCAGGTGCTGGAGCGGATTATCGCCGGGCGCCTCAATAAGCAAATCGCCGATGATCTCGGGATCAGTATCAAGACGGTCGAGGCGCATCGCGCGAACATCATGGAGAAGCTCTCCGTGAATACCGTCGCCGATTTGCTCCGGCTTGCGCTTTCCAATAAGCCGCAGGCGCAGCAGGCTCAGTAAGCCTTTTAGCTTTTCTCGCTGGCATGCCGGGGGGTTGGTTCTCCCGGCATAGTCAGCGGGCAGTTCGCGGGCGCTCGGGTTTGGCCGGGTTCTGCCAGCGGCCAAGGTTTCGTTGCGTTCGCACCAGAGTTTCACACGCTGGATTCTGCCCCCAGCAGAATTGCCCTGAAGCGCCAGCAATCACCCCGTCCGGTATAATTCAAGACCGACCGCAAAGCCGCGCCCCACCGGCGCAAACAGGCCTCCTGCGACCCTGCGCCCTCAAGAAAAGCAGCGGGCTTTCTCCCGCCCAGACCTCCTATGACTGCCCAAATCATCGACGGCAACGCCCTCTCCAAGACTCTTCGCGCCGATGTCGCCGCACGCGCCGCCGCCCTGACCGCGCGTGGCCAGCAACCCGGCCTCGCAGTCATCCTCGTCGGCGACAATCCGGCCAGCGAGGTCTACGTTCGCAACAAAGTGAAAGCCTGCCAGGACAACGGCCTGCATTCCGTCTTCGACCGCTTTCCCGCCACGCTGACTGAAAGCGAATTGCTGACACGGCTCGACGACCTGAACAACGATCCGAACGTGCACGGAATCCTCGTGCAACTGCCGCTGCCGAAACACATCGACAGCCACAAGGTCATCGAAGCCATCGCTCCGGCCAAGGACGTGGACGGCTTTAACGTCGAGAACGCGGGCGCGCTGATGACCGGCAAACCGCTGTTCCGGCCGTGCACGCCCTATGGCGTCATGAAGATGTTCGAAGCGCACAATATTGCGCTGGAAGGCGCGAATGCGGTGGTGATCGGACGCTCGAATATCGTCGGCAAGCCGATGGCCATGCTGCTGCTCGAAGCCGGCGCCACGGTCACCATCACGCACAGCAAAACGCGCGATCTGGCTGCGCTGACGCGCAACGCGGATGTCGTCGTCGCGGCAACCGGCCGGCGCAACATCCTGATTGCCGACATGGTCAAACCGGGTGCAACGGTGATCGACGTGGGCATGAATCGCGACGACAACGGCAAACTCTGCGGCGATGTGGATTTCGCGGGCGTGAAGGAAGTGGCCGGTTTCATCACTCCCGTGCCGGGCGGCGTCGGGCCGATGACCATCACCATGCTGCTGGTGAATACCATCGAAGCCGCCGAACGTGCGATGCAGCAGGACCGGGATTAAAGGCAAGGCAGCGCTGAAACGCGCAAGCGCAACGCCGATCGCGTAAATCGCCGCCTTAGCCAGAATCGATTTGAGAATCGGCGGGTGCGTCCCCACAATAGTGAAAGCCCAACCGTCGAAATCGCGTGCTGTGTCGGGCGCGGCTTCACATTCATCTTCGCATTCATTTTTATCCGAGACCGGGAGAGCCATGTCCAGTTCGACACCATCGAGTACCGCGAATTCAGCGAATCAGGCTCAGACCCAAGCTCAGGGCAACCCCCTGCTCGATTTCTCCGACCTGCCCCGCTTCGGCGACATCAAACCGGAACACGTCACGCCGGCGCTCGACGTCCTGCTCGCCGACGCCAAAGCCGCCGTCGATCACGCCAGCGCGCCTGACACGCCGGCTACCTGGCGCGACATCGTGGAAAGCGTGGAACGCGCGAGCGAGCAGCTGTCGCGTGCGTGGGGTGTGATCGGCCACCTGAATGCCGTCGCCGATACCCCCGAATTGCGCGCCGCCCACGCCGAGAATTTGCCCCGCGTGACCGAATTTTCAGCAAGCGTCGGGCAGAATCTGGCGCTGTACGAGAAATACAAGGCGATTGCGGCGAGCGAAGAACACGCATCGCTTTCAGTCGAACAGAAGAAAATGCTCAGCAACGAGCTGCGCGGTTTCCGTTTGTCGGGCGCTGAGTTGCCCGAAGATAAAAAACCCCGTTTTGCGCGCGTGCAGGAAGAACAGGCGGCGTTATCGAAGGCATTCTCCGATCACGTCCTCGATGCCACCAACGCGTTTTCGTACATCGTCACGAAGGAAAGCGAGCTTGCAGGGCTGCCGGAAGACGTGATCGAAGCGGCACGCGAAGCCGCACAGAAAGAAGGCAGCGAAGGCTGGAAGTTCACGCTGCATTTCCCCTCGTATTTCCCTGTGATGCAGTACGCCGAACATCGGCCGCTGCGTGAAGCGATGTATCGCGCGTATGTGACGCGAGCATCCGAGCTGAGCGCGAACTACGGTAACGGCAAGCCTGAATGGGACAACACGGCGAATGTTGTCGAGCAGCTGAAGCTGCGCGCTGAAGAAGCGCACGCGCTCGGTTATCAGAACTTCGCTGAGGTATCGCTGGCGCCGAAGATGGCGGAGTCGCCGGCACAGGTGATCGCGTTCCTCGAGGACCTGGCCGTGCGCGCGCGTCCGCACGCGGAGAAAGATTGGATGGAGTTGCGCGCGTTCGCCGCGACCGAACTCGGCATGCCGGAATTGCAGCCGTGGGATTCGACCTTCGCCGCCGAGCGCTTGCGCCAGCAGCGTTATTCGTTCTCGGAAAACGAAGTGAAGCAGTATTTCCCGCAAGAAGCCGTGCTGAAGGGCTTGTTCAAGGTCACGGAGACGTTGTTCGGCGTGTCCATTCGTCGCGATGAAGCCGCCGTCTGGAATCCGGACGTGCGCTTTTTCCGCGTCGAAAACAAGGACGGCTCGCTGGTCGCGCAGTTCTATCTGGATCTGTATGCACGCGAAGGCAAGCGCGGCGGTGCGTGGATGGACGATGCCCGCTCGCGGCACAAACGCCGTGAAGGTGGCGTGCAGACGCCCGTCGCGTATTTGACCTGCAATTTCTCCGCACCCGTCGGTGGAAAACCCGCCTGCTTTACGCACGACGAAGTCATCACCCTGTTCCACGAATTCGGGCACGGCTTGCATCACATGCTCACGCGCGTCGATGAACTGGGCGTATCGGGTATCAACGGCGTGGAATGGGACGCGGTCGAACTGCCGTCGCAGTTCATGGAGAATTTCTGCTGGGAGTGGGACGTCCTCACCGACATGTCCGGCCACGTGGACACCGGCGCCACCCTGCCTCGCGAACTCTTCGACAAGATGCTCGCCGCGAAGAACTTCCAGAGCGGGCTCGGCACGTTGCGCCAGATCGTGCTTTCCATGTTCGATATCCAGCTTCACAGCGACTACGATCCGGCGGGTTCGATCAACGTCAACGACTTCGCGCGCGAGATCAACGAGCGTTTCCACGTCGTGCCGCAAGCGCCCTTCTCGCGTTGGACCAATACCTTCACGCATATTTTCGCGGGCGGGTATGCCGCGGGGTATTACAGCTACAAGTGGGCGGAAGTGCTGTCAGCGGATGCATATGCGGCATTCGAGGAAGCCGCGAAACTGGCCGGTGGTTCGGTGCTGGATGCGGCAACGGGGATTCGCTATCGGCGCGAGATTCTGGAAGTGGGCGGCAGCCGGCCCGCGATGGACTCGTTCAAGGCATTCCGCGGCCGCGAACCGAATATCGATGCGCTATTACGGCATAACGGCATGTCGCCAGAGGCGGCGCATTGATGCTGTGACAGCGTCGATGCTGTTTGCATGATCGAAGAAGGCCGTTCCAGCGTGAGTTGGAGCGGCCTTCTCCTTGCGGTTCCCGTCTTATCGATCCAGGCGGAAATTCACTTCATCGGGACGCCCTTGCAGGCTGAGTTTCGCCCGCATCGCCGGCGCCCGGCTGATCACCTTGCCGCGACGAAGCACAGCGGTACGTGCCGCCCGCAATCGAATTGCTTCGACAGGATCGCGTGCATCCAGCACCACGCAATCCGCATTGTTGCCGACGGCAATTCCATACCCATCGATACCCAGAATCTTCGCTGGCGTGGTTGTCACCGCTTCGAAGGCGGCGCGCATTGCGTCGATGCCCGTCATCTGCGCGACGTGCAAACCCATGTGCGCCACTTCGAGCATGTCGCCCGAGCCCAGGCTGTACCACGGGTCCATCACGCAATCGTGGCCGAATGCGACGTCTATGCCTGCTGCCATCAACTCCGGCACACGTGTCATGCCCCGGCGTTTAGGGTAGGTATCGGCGCGGCCCTGCAGCGTGATGTTGATCAGCGGGTTCGCGATCGCGGCCACGCCGGAATCGCGTATCAACGGGATCAGCTTGCTCACGTAGTAGTTGTCCATGGAATGCATCGACGTAAGGTGCGAACCCGTGACGCGCCCCTGTAACCCTAGCCGATGCGTTTCTGCCGCCAACGTTTCGATATGGCGCGACATGGGATCGTCGGATTCATCGCAATGCATGTCCACGCGCACGCCCTTCTCCGCCGCGAACTCGCATAGAAGCCGCACGGACTCGGCGCCTTCGGCCATGGTGCGTTCGAAATGCGGGATCCCGCCGACCACATCGACGCCCATCGAAATCGCGCGCTTCAAATTGTCGAACGCACCCTTGCTGCGCAAAACGCCGTCCTGCGGGAACGCGACGAGTTGCAGGTCCAGATACGGGCTCACGCGCCGCTTCACTTCGAGGAGCGCTTCCACGGCAAGCAGACGCGGATCACAGACATCCACGTGCGAGCGAATCGCGAGCAAGCCACGCGCGACGGCCCAGTCGCAATACTGCATTGCCCGGTCGACCAGCGCCTCTTGTGTCAGCTCGGGCTTCAACTCACCCCATAACGCGATGCCTTCGAGCAGGGTTCCCGATGCGTTCACGCGCGGCAGGCCGTAGGACAGCGTGGCGTCCATGTGGAAATGCGCGTCGACGAACGGCGCGGTGACAAGAGAGCCTGCGGCGTCGATTTCCTCAGAACCGATCGCCGCGAGATGCGGTTCGATCGCGGCAAAACGCCCGCCTTCGATGCCAATGTCCACGAGTTCGCGTGAAGAACCGAGCGCCGCGCGTCGAATGATCAGGTCCATGGGGTTGTCCTTTTGCTTGGCGTTTCAGGGATTGTAGCGGGACAGAACCGGCAGTCAGAGGGCTTGTCTCGGCCTTAGCCGATTGGTCGATTGCGGCGATGCCCGGATGCCCGGATGCCCGGATGCCCGGATGCCCGGATGCCGATCATAGTAGGAAAACCGGCCATCCGGCGTCAACACGCCGGTTGCAGCTACCTGCAACACTCTATTGTTATCCCTATGAGTAAATATTTAGCATGCCGCGGACCTGGGAGAATTCGACATGATCATACGTTTGCACGAAGCTGATCGGTCTCACGCGCGCGATCGTTGTCGTGCCTTGAAGGTGCTTGCCAACGTGATAGCACGCGATATCATCGAGGACCATATGCAGGCTTCGTCACTACACGCCGACTGGCTAGCCAGGTGGATAGTTGCATGGGCAGCCAGCAGAGAAAATACTTGTCTAATCACTCGAAAAGCACTGTCAGCAAAGGCGCTGCAAAATCATGAAAATTGCCACCTGCAATCTTCATTGTTGTCTCAGCATGTTTCAGCATGGCTCTCTCACCCCGGCAATCATCCGCTTTCCCTTGTGCATCAAGCCCCAGATGTCTCAATTTGTCTCCGCCTCGCTCACATGGATTGGGTAGCTAGGTGGGTAGCCAGCATATAATGATTGCTTCTAGCTACCCACCCGGACGGCCATGCCAAAGCAAACGCACAAGCTTGAGGATCTACAGATCAGACGCTGGGTCGCGAAAGGCGAACCCGTTGCAATATCCGATGGTGATGGCCTAACCTTTACGCTTTCGGCGGGCGGTACGGCCAGTTGGATCCTGCGGTATCGAGTCGGTGGGGGCCGACGAAAAGAACTGACGCTCGGTAACTATCCCGATCTGGCTCTAGCTGCCGCGCGCAAATTGGCACGAACCCACCGAGCAGCGATCGACAGCGGCGCGGATCCGGCTACCGAGAAGCGCACCGAGCGCGCACGCGCCGTGTCTGCCTGGACGATCAAAGATCTGGCCGACGACTTCGAGGAAAAAGTGCTGAAGCCACCGTTGGCCGACGGCACTATCTACTATCGAAAGTGGGACCTCGTAAATATCGTACGGCCAAAGCTCGGTCCGCTTGAGGTGCGCAAGGTAGCGCCGGCCGATATCGTACACATGATCGAAAAGAGCGGGCGTTCATGGACAGTCTGCAAACGCCTCCTCACAACAACCACGCAGTTATTCGCGCACGCCTGCGGCAAGCGCATGATCGATGTCAACCCTTGCGTCGGAATCACACTCAAGGCGCTTATGGGTCCGCGGCCTCCGGTGAAGCCCCGCGTGATGCTCACCGAAGACGAGATGCGTACATTGCTTGTCGGAATCGACGATACGATCGGACGCGAGAATGGCCTTGCGCTTCGCATCCTGTTCGCCACTTGTGTTCGCTCGATCGAGTTGGCAAAAGCACGATGGGAACATGTCGATTTCGAAAGGAACACGTGGGTCGTACCGGATCAATCGGTCAAGACGCGAGCGGGCTTCCTTGTGCCGATTACGCCGACCGTGCGACATTGGTTCGAGTGCCTGAAGGCGATCGCCGGTGACTCCGAATGGGTACTCCCTGCTCGCACTGCTCTTCGTCGGAAAAAACACGGCGACACGCACGTCGGAAACACGACTCTATGGGCTTCGATTGATCGCGCATTCACCCGCGGAGGGCTGGACATTCGCCGCTTCACACCACACGACACCCGAAGCACCGCCAAGGGCCACATGCGCAACATGAAAATCCCCAATGAGATCACGGAACTCGCACTCAATCACAAGCTCAAGGGCATGGAGCGGATTTACGACGTGCGGGAAGACATCCCCGAACGTCGGGAAGCACTAGAACTATGGGCCGCGTTCATCGTTGCGTGCGCCGCGGGTCGGCCGTGGAATGTAGTCTCGATCAACGCCACTGCGTAACCCTCCTCATGGAGACTCTCACGGCTATTTTCGAGAAACCCTTCCCGAAGCTCTCTCGGCTACGATCTCGTTGGCTAGACGGCGGCGAGTCGACACGCTCAGAGATCGAGCGATCGGCCGCGGTTGCCCAGGACAACTCTCGCCTAGTGCCGTAGCGCCATTTTTGCCACAGAGGTACGTGCGTGTTGTGGGCCAGCTTCATTGCGTGCCGCATAACTGGCGCAGGGTCGAAAGCGACACCATCTACAACGATGAGGCCACCACCGGTTACGCGCGTGATGCGAACCGGCCTAAACGGCTTTGCAGGCCGCTGCAACTCTTTTGAAATCAAGCAGTTGCACGCATAACCCACTCACATTAACCACTCAGTGCGCAACGACTAGCCGGTCAAGCATTAAGAAACTGCCGTGCAGACGCTTCACTTATCGAGCCGCGAGACAGTACTTATGACAAGACGCTCACTAAATCCGAAGGCAAATGCGACAACATAAATTAAAGGTAGTGACAGCCTGTCAGTCGCAATAACACCGCTCATGAGAAAGAACGAACTGATTAAGGCTGAACCCCCGCCGACGAATGGCCTTGCAAAGGCAATAACAGAGTTCATCAACCGATCTGGAATGCGCAGCTTCTGAGGGCCGGCTAATGCGATCAGCGTACTGACACATGCGCCAATTGCCCCAAGTAAAAAGGATCCAGTAAGTTGCTTCACGCTGAAATTGACGGCGCCGACATTTAACGCTCCCAACGCATTCATATTCAGCAAGAAAAGTCCGCTGCTAACCACCAACGTCGTGACGATGACATTTACCTGACGCTGTATGAGTTGGATGCTGTAAAAAGCGGTTTCCTGCGAGTCGGCAATTAACCATGATGCTTGGCTCAGTAGCGCGGGGGAGATCTTTTCTGAGTTAAGTTTCATGATGTCGCGAAACGCATCCAGTCTCCAACCGTCGAGCTTCCTCAAACCCTGCTCCTTGATAATCTTGCACTGAGATGCTAGGTCATCTTTATTCATGAGAAAAAGCTCGCGTCGCAGCGCGTCACCAAGGCACTTCCAGCTTCCACCATAGTCGTTTTGGTAAAACGCCATTAACGCCCTAGCAAGAATGATTTGCGTAGCGTAATAGTTAAGATCTTGCGCGCGAGTCTGTGGGTAGGCCGATAAACGGGTCGAGACGCGACGCAAGTCCCCAAGCAATCGCAAACCGTTCGGCGAGGCAAATTGGCGAGCCACGAAGGAGCTCCTATAGCGATTACTAACATCAATGACATGAGGTCGGGTCGCGATGTATAAGAGCAGGGCCTCCTCGTCGTCTCGTGAGTTCATCATACGAAACGCCTTTTGTGGCGACATCCAATCGAGTTTGTTTGATGACACGGTGCATGCTTGACCCGGCTTGAGACGGGCGTGCCAGTACACTCGAGTTAGATCACCCACTTCAAGTTGCTCGCTGGACCTATGAACAATTTTCTGGAGGTCGATCCCGACACTGAGTTTCACAGCCTCGAGAACGGCCTTGCGGTCATTCACCAGACTTGATTGTATGTATGCCTTGGGTAGTGACCAAGACGAATTGGTATCCCGGAGGAGCGCGATCTTTTCCATCCCATCGTGACCTTCACTCCAGACGAGAACACAAACTATCGCTTTTGATGACACGCTGTTCGCGAGTTCGTGTGGCGTTGTAAGTACATCAAGAGTAGCGTCGGGCATCTTTCGTCCTCCATTCCCGGAACATATCGCCGAAGCACGTCGTGGTCTGACGAAGGCCAACTACAAAGAAATTGCCGGCAATGCGCTTGATTGATTTTAGTCGCTCGAATTATCTAACCAAGAGAAACATGCGAACTGGACAGCAGTTACGTACATTTTGCTGGCGCTCCGCGAGCCATCGACTGGTCAATACCGGCAGACAGTGCGTTTACCGGTGTACCGAGGGGATGATTACAGTTCCCAACTATCACAGGTTGCAGCACAACCTCGAATGTTCCCATACGTGTTAGCACCACGTCGACGGTCGCTGGGCTCCCAAGTTTAGGAGGTGTACGAAGCCCGCCCTTCGCCTATTGTTGCCGTGACTATGACCAAGAGGGACCACCACGACCGAGTTGGAAGTCACTGAACTTTTCGAGGACGAGATTGCCGTAGGCGAGCCATTTTCCCTGACACTGCGCGACGCATGCGGCGCGCTCGCCGACTGGGTTGCTCGTAATTGGGAACGACTCTCGCCCGACGACCGAGACGAGTAAATCACCATAGGTGCCGTGTTGCTTCGGCTGTCCGTTCAAATGACACGAGAGCGACGCGATTGTCATTAAAAGCGGCATGCCGGGAATCAATATTGGCGAATTGCAGCTCTCCTACAATGCACACCCCAATGATGCAGCAGCGTTCTAGCCTTATCCAGTAAGCTTCCGCGCCGGATGTTGCACGGCGACCTGAACCGCCGCCTCAGTTCGATGCCGCCAGCCGGATTCTAAATGGCGCACCAGCATTCCCCTTGCATCCTAAGCGATTCTGCTTGCCTTTCATGCGCTCAAATGTATAGTGTAGCCATACACGACACACTAGAAATGATAAAAACATTCGACCACAAGGGGCTGCAGGCGTTTTTTGAGACTGGTAGTCGGGCCGGCATCCGTCCGGACCACGCCTCCAAGTTGCGCCGCCAGCTAGACCACCTGGACGACGCGCAATCTGCGCAGGACATGAACGTGCCGGGCTGGCGATTGCATTCCCTTAATGGCGCGCTGGCAGGACACTACGCCGTGTCAGTAAATGGAAACTGGCGTCTCACCTTCCGATTTGAAGGCACGGACGCCGTATTGGTCGACTATCAGGACTATCACTGAGGTAAGCAAAATGAGCCGAATCCACAACCCGCCGCACCCCGGCGAAACCCTGCGCGAGGACATTCTCCCGGCGCTCGGTCTGAATGTCACTGAAGCCGCCGAACAGCTTGGCGTTACCCGGGCAACCCTGTCGCGCGTGCTGCACGGCCGCGCCGGTATCTCGCCAGAGATGGCGCTGCGCATCGAAGGATGGCTCGGAGTAGAGCGCGGTGGTCGCGCGGACCTCTGGATTGCAAAGCAGGCATCGTATGACCTTTGGCAGGCTCGCCAACACGGCGCACCGAAGGTTTCCCGCGCTCCCGAACTGGAGGTGGCGTGAGCACGGGCGCCGAAAAATGGCAGGCATGGCAAACCAAGTTCAACGCGCTGCCGCACCTGACACCGGCCGAGAAGCAGCGCGCCACAGAGATCCCGCTCAGGGTGCTGAGGATTCGCGAGGCTCGCGCGACCTCCTAACCTACTGCTTTCACTACCTCTTTTCTGCGCGTAGGCGACATGGACGCATCCGCAGGACATCCCGTTCCCCACTGGAGCATGAGGCGCCTAGGCCATTCTGTTTCGACGCTACCGTATGCGCATTGCGCTCGCGCTGCCGAGTATCTACTGCCAGTCGCGATAGTCACTTGTCGACCCTGTAGCCGCCTTCCGGCCACCGTGACCGCAGCGACCGCAGCGACCGCAGCGACCGCTTACGAAGCCTATCGGACATCGGTCCAGGTCGGGTCGGCTACCGCTCTTCGGCCGCGAACCACGGCGGCTAGTCAGGCGTCAGCGCTTTTACGTTCGGCGTCGTAGGCGGTCCGTACCGGTTCGTCCCGGCGTCGCCTTCTCGACCACCGCAAAGAAAGAGGGCCACCAGAAACCCTATCAAGGGCACAAAGTTGATCAAAAACCACCAGCCCGAATAATTGATGTCGTGCCAGCGCTTGATTTCGATGACCACTATCACGTACCCAAAGACAAGCGCGCAGCAAAAAAACGCCAGTCCCCATCCGAATGACAGATCTTCATAGACGCTTTCGGGACCCATGAACGGAAGAAAGAGGAGGCGCGAAACCCACCAGTGCAACCGAGGTGCGCGTCCGCGTGGAGAAAAGAGAACCCTCTTCCAGTGGTCGGCCATAGCGCACCCCCTTATCGTGAATGAATCAAAGGACGCTCTATGCATGATAGGTCGCGCAACGATGTTCGCCACATCAAAGGGGCAATTCAGCGCCAGCGGCGCGAATCACACGTTGCCATCTTCCTCGCCAGCCTGTCTTTGGTATGGAAGAGGAAGGCGAGGCACGTCCTACGCACCGGCTTACCTGTGCCGTAGTCTGGCTCGAAGAAACTCTCACACGGGATCAAGCAAAGCTGCAGTTTCTTCCAGGCACCGCTGAAAATGCGTTTCTCGCCGACGGACTCGGCCCGCGCGTTCATCGTGTCAAAGATCTTCACGCCTGGCAGGATGCGCTTGCGCGGCACCATGCCGAAAGTCGCTGCGTCGGCGCCGAAGCCATCCGCGCCGCGGCGAAAGACAGGCACCGAGTAGTCCTTGTAAGTCTCGGCTTTGAAATCGAAGCTCGCAGCCGGAAACTCCGAAAGTGCCTCGAAGATCTTGGTGTCGCCAATCTTGTAGCTCGTATACGCCCCTCCCTGAAGGTCGGTGATAGCGCCGCCGAACACGGTTTATACTGTATATCCATACAGTACTGAATGTCCATGAAATGATCCTGCCCCTGTTCGACCCACCGAAGTACGAGGAGCTTCGCGCATGGTGGCGGCTGTACCAGGCAGACGACGTTCGCCGCCTGATACTCGAAGTACAGTCACAACGCTACTTCCTTTCGGAGCTACGCACCATCGCGGAGGGCTGTCGCACCGCTGCCGTGAACAACCGGCCGCTCGAAGCTCGCATGAAGCTGCTAAACCAACTACTGCGGCAGATCGACACTGAACTCGGGCGCGCCGACAAGATTTATTGCACGCCTCCAACATCGCATCCGAACGCACCGAATTTCCGGAATAAATGCTAGCGAGAAGCCGACCGGACAATGACGAACCGAACGGTGATAATGGGCTCTCAAGGTTCTCAACTCGCGAGGTTCAAATGCTGTGGCGCCTCCAAGGCAGCAACACCTATGTCCTAGGGTCGATCCACGCAACGGACATGAACCCTATTCAGCTTCTGCCCGCGGAGTACACGGCGTTCGCTAACGCTGCTCGTGTGATCTTCGAACTCGACTCCACCGAGGCCCTAGACCCGACCCCTATCCAGTTGCCGACAGGCACGCCACCACCCCACGACCGCATTCCTGCCGACACCCTAGCCAACGTTCAAGCACACGTGACGCGCCTAGGCCTTGATGCACGATGCCTGCACACCACCAAACCCGGCTGGGTGGCTCTTCAACTCATGGTGCACGCAGCGGCGGCGGCCGGATACCACGGCCATCTCGGTGTGGACGAACAACTCCGCAGCCAAGCAAAGCGCGAGGCAAAGCAGGTAGACAAGCTTGAATCACGCGCCGACCAAATGCACATATTGTCAAGCGCACCAATGGATGAGCAAATCGCGTTTCTCAGCCATGTTGCACAGAGTGACGCAGGACTCTCCGAATTCCGACAGATGCTCGATGCGTGGAAGAGCCGCGATTACTCGTATTTCGAGGCGTTACTCGCTAAGCGCATCGAACTGATACCCCACACCATGTCTGAACTGGTCTGGCGACGAAACACAAACTGGATTCCGAAAATCCTAGACCAAGCGCGACGGCAGGAGTCCGCATTGTTCGTTGTGGGCGTCCTGCACCTCTGCGGTCCCGTTGGTCTCCCATACCTACTCGCTCAGCAAGGCCACAGCTTGCTACGCTGCACGTAGGCAAACGGGCCAAGTACCACGGACCCCAAGGAGCTAGATACAGATCCCGAGTCGGCTGTACCCTTGACGGCACTTCAAACGAAGCAGGTTCACGAGGTTGCACGTGCGGGCAACGTGGACGACCGGCGATCCCGTGAGGTATGGTGTATCCAACGCGGCGAGACCGGTCGAAACGAGGAATCAAGCGATGCATTCAACACTTGACGCTTTCGAGCGCCGCATGACACGCAGGCTGTACGCAGTCGGCGTCACCATCATCCTCGCGGAGGCGCTGCTTCGGCACTTCTGGACCTGAGCGAAAGCAGGCGTAACTGCTTGATTTTGCTGCGTTAAACCTCGGCCTTCAGACTCGGGAAGGATAGCGCGGATGCCGCGGGCGTCCTGTACCTCGGTTGCAGGTAAGCAGCACCGCAAAAACCAGTGGTAAACCAACGGGTTACACGGTATCGTGCAGCGCCATGGAACGGCTCCAGGCATTTAAACAATAAAATCCGGATCGCAAACCCATGCTCGCCGCAATACCCGTCATTTTTATTTTTCTTCTCCTGCTGGCAGCAGCATCGCGCTCTCGCGCTCGCGCGAAACCGCGCGATCCACTGAGCGGGGGCCGCGCACTGGCGTTGCGGTTCATTGATCTCGGCAATATGACCGGCAAGACGGCGAATGAAATTATCGCCGCAGTGGGAGCGCCGTCGGCTCGAAGCGCCGTTGCGGGCGGCATACTGCTGCAATGGCAGGCGCCCGGGTATCACATGGTTCTGAGCTTCGACGCAGACGGCACTTTCCGAAAGATCACGCACGAAAGCCACCAGTTCACTAAATAACTCGAAGGGCGAGCAGCCTCGCGGGCACGCAAGGCCCACGCAGAGCACAAATGACGCTCAATGCTCGGCCAAGGCATTGATCTATTTAACATATTTTTGAGTCTCGGGGATCACATGGACAAGGCCAAACTACCCGACGCACAACCTTCGCTTGGCGATTTTGTCGTGGTCGATCGGCTCATCCGCGACTTCACGGTGGAGACGCTCGGGCTACTCGGGCATCAGGATTTCATGGCGCGGCTCGACTTCGAGTGCCGGCGCATGAACAGCCTTTTCCTCGGGATCATCCCCTCGGACCAGTACCTGACCGGCCCGTGGAACGCACCGGATCAACTTGGCGAGTACATCCTCAAGGCGCTCGTCATCAACGGCAAGACGCGGCTTGCGGTGCGCGACGCCTTCATGTGGTTCTTCGACAAGGTACTCGACACGTATGAGCCGGGCGACAAGTTTGAGCCGACGCTCATTCAACCGCTGATAGATGAACTGCGCGACGCGCTGCTTGGGGAGTCTAAGGGCTCCCAGGACCACCTCGTGAGAGCGGACTAACGCTCAAGCGCGACGCGCTGGTCGGCGGAGAAGTGCTAATCGACATGATGCTTGAGCAGTGAATTGCGGTCCTTCCTGGCAGCACAGCAAACCACACGCCACCGCTAAAAAGGAAAACGATGAAACGCGAATGGGACCTTCTGCGGCAGCAGCTTACCGACATCGAAGAAGAACGAGACGTCCTAGCGGACATCCCTAAAGAGCCAAAGTGGGCTGATCAACCGTGGGAGGAGTTTGAGCAGCAGACGAAGGAGTACAACGCTGCCGAAGGCCGAATCGCCGGCCATCTTGAAATGCTCATTGACAACGGATACGTAGAAGGCCTGCGGGTATTGAGAGGCGCCGACGGTCACATATCTTATGGGCGATCGACCCCACGATTGACTATGGCTGGGCACGATCTCCTAGACACCATGCGATCGTCGCCAGTGTGGGAAACGATCAAGTCAACGGCAAAAACCAAGGGCATCGAACTGACGTTCGAGGCGATTAAAGCGATTGGAGTATTAGCGCTAAAACAGGTATTGGGTCAAGGATAAGCGAGACTCGCCTCGGCGTGCGCGACGCCTTGGCCTCGTACACCCTAAAGCTCCTTGAGGCGGTCGAGCGCGACGAATCAGCCGAGCCGCTGATCGGCCGGCTACGCGACGCCCTGCTCGGGCGCAAACCGTCGATCATGGACCAGTAGACCGTGGAGCTTTAACGGTTGAACAGGTCGAAGTCGCGCAATACCACCTTGCGCGGGACGAAAAAGAATCCGCTCTCGGCGGGCTGAAGGACTATGTGAAGCGCGGCGTTGAAGGAGCGGGCAAATTCAGGTTGGCGTCACAAATCCGCGTCCGTTCCTTCGTACTGTTCAATGCTTTTTTGGCAGTGACCCGATTGGATCAGGTTGAGGATATTGCAAAGGAATTTACAGCCCGAGCACGCTGATGGTGACATATCGATTCTAGGCCGTGCCGATTTCTATGTACGGCCGCACTCACTAGCGAGAGCGGCCCATCCGGGTTATGGTCATTGGCGGGCATCTTTCTGTTTTTCAGGATGCTCAACAGCTTGATTACCACGAAGAGAGCAGCGGTCATTATGCCGCTGGTGTTCATCTTGTTCAGCGGCGCCGATATTGTTGGCCGCGCCATCACTCACTTTCAGGTCGGATTGATCTACCACATCGAATGGTGGGCTGGATGGATTGAATACGCATCCAACATGACGTCCCTGTTTTGGGTCCCGCAGCACGCGATCGCCGTCTGGCTCGGCGCCGCAATATTATTATTGCAAGCCAAGCGTCCGACTCTCCTGCCATATCTTGCGTTGGCGTTTTCCGCGATCTGCTTATGGTCGCCTTTCGCTGCAATCGGCCTCGCGCCTTTCGCGTTGGTGCTCGCATGGCGCAACGGTATCAAGGAAATCGTATTCGACTGGCGACCGGTAGTTGCCCTCGTGCTTATCGCTCTTCCGACGATGCTCTATCTGACCAATTCGGCCGGACAAATCCCCCACGGATTCATCGGCACGCCAGCGAATAGATGCGTATGGAGCGAAAGCGCCGGCGCACCGTGTTTCAGTTGGCCGTCATATTTCCTATTCGTAGTAGTCGAATTTGCTGTTCTTGGAATCATCCTGCTGTTCGCCAAACGCGACGGTAGAGCAATGCTCATCGTGGCGCTATCATCATTGATGCTGATTCCCCTCTACAAGGCTGGCGCATACAACGATTTTGGTATGCGAGTGTCGATGGCTGGATTGGCTGTCCTCGCCATCCTCGCCGGAGAATTGATTGTCACTGGCCCGCGCTTAGCGGCGGCCGCGATGATTGTCGCTCTCGCGCTTGGGCTTCCGACTTCGATGGGAGAAGTGGCCCGCGTATTCACAGACGTGCCGGGCGTTGACGTCAATTCCAGCCTAGAAAAATCGCTCAATGACCATCCGGAAGTGTTACCGCAATACTTCGCCAGGTTGCCGATTTCCGTGCTTAGAACGTCGAAAGAAGCACCATTGGCCCGGGCTCAAAACTAGAGTGGCCGTCAGCTAAAAGGTTAGGCGATCGGGGGCGGAGCCCTAAATGCCCCGTCTTCGTAAAGGTCGCCCAGGTTAGGTTGCGGAACAGTCGCTGTGATATCGACGACTGACGCAACAAAGTCAGGGTATCTTGATCAATACTTCGCTTTTGCGCCGATCTGGATTCTCAGGAAGTAACCGGCGCTGGCAGGTATTGTTGAATCGATGCCAGTTGGGCTTCGAAATATGCTTTCCACCGTGCATCCGATGCGCTGATCTCCGCTTGATTCGGGTATAAATCCGGATCTTGCGGACATCCGAAATACGAAGTCACGGAAGCTTCAGTCGCATCCGAAAATTGAACGTTTATCGTGGTCATTTAGATATAGTACGCTGTAATGTAAATGCCGAATGTCGGGGTTCCCGAGCTGCTACTTGCCGCGTAGAAAATGGTTTGGGCAGTGGCTAAGCCCACATTTACAAAGCTGGTTTGAAACGTCTGCCCCGCAGCGATGGGGTTCATCTGCAGTGTCCTGCCCGGAATTCCAGACAGCGCGGCGATCGACAATATCATTGACGACGCAGCAGTATTACTGATGAGAAGAACCCCATCTACAGATCGAGCATTGGGCGGCACGTTTGCCCCCAACGATAGCGAAGTGACCGCGCTGGTAGACGTCGAAAGCGCAGTGTACTGCGACATGGTCACTGCTCGGTCTTGCTGATACCCGATAACAAACTGCTTAGATGCATTTGTTTGCCAGACGCTCAAAAGCGCGGATGCAGTATAGCCAGCGGGCATGTTAGCCCCGCCATAGACGTTCGGTTGAAGCGCCGCGGCATTCGTCGCGAGCAACGCAGCCGTCTGCGTAGTCGGATTGTAGATCGCATACAGCGCAACGAACCCGCTAACCGGCGCGGCGCCCGTATCCATGCCGCCCGCGCCTGTCGCGGCGAGGTTGATAGTCTTGTTGAAGCTAGCGAGCCGGAAGGGAGCACCGCCGAGCGCAGTCTCGACGATGATCTCGTCTGCCGTGAACGTCGCGCTTGCACTCGCCGCTGTAACTGACATAGCGGCATTGCGCACGCTTCCGACAACCGGGCCGATAGCGTTCGCCCATGCCGTATTCGCGACCTTGGTGCTGCTATCCAATGCAGTCGGAGTCGGCGTCGTCGGCGTTCCCGTAAGCGCCACGTTCGAAAAATTGTTGCCCGCGAGCACAACGTTCGTACCATCGCAGTACGCGAGCACCGATTGGCCCTGCGGAATGACTGCCGTGCTACCCCCGCCGCTAACCCCAAGAGTCAGAGCAAACGCGCCGGTCGTCTGGTTCGAGATAACGTACGTGCCCCCTTGCGCGGGCACGATGACCTCAATGGCTGCCGTCAGCGCGCCAGTAAGCAGGATGATGCCGTTGCCGTATTGAGCAGCAGTCAGCACCACGTTTGCGCCACCCGCGACATTGACCGTCACAACACCATTCTTAAGCTGGTAGCAGGATGCCGTCGTTGCAATTTTGGTCGAATTGTCGCCAACGGGCGGCGTCACAGTAGTCGGCGTACCAGTAAGCTGGATCGAGGAAAAGTCGTTCTGCTCGGGATAGATGTTCGTACCATCGCCGAACAGCGAATTGATCTTGCCCTGCGTCACCGCAACGCCAGTACCAGCCGCCGTCTTCACCGTCAGCGTGAAAGCGCCAGTCGTGTTGTTTTCCACGACCCACTTACCCGGCACGTTCGGCAGGATGACTGCGATGTTGGCCGTCAGCGCGCCCGTGAAGTTGAGCGTACCGTTACCGGCCTGCACCGCACTCAGGGACACGTTTGTGCCGCCCGCGACGCTCAGATTCAAGACACCGGACACGAGGGACTGCACCCAAGCGGTATTCGAGATCTTGAGCGAGTTATCGCCGAGCGGCGGCGTCGGCGTCGTCGGCGTACCCGTCAAGCCCGCGCTATTCAGCGGCGCGACCGTCGGCGGGATAGTCGTGCCCGCGATGACCAGATTCAGGTTCGTATAGAGCCAGTTCGTCCGATTCGCGAGGTTGAGCGCAGCTTGGTTGCTGATACCCTGATTGGCGGCAGTGTTGGGATTGGTCGGGTTGTAGCCAATTACTCCGTCGCTGATTGCAATTTGATATACGCCAACGTCGTAGTTTTCTACTTCGGGCAAATACGCCACTTTCTACTCCTAATTAGAATGAGATCACCCAGGTACCACTCAGGCTGATGTCGCTGGCGAAGTTCAAGGGCGCGCTGCGCGCTTTCCTGGCATATAAAGTTCCAACTGTGGTCAGGAGACCGAACTCCGAGATCGCCATGCCGAATGCGGGCGTATCCGCTGAACCCATCGCGAATGCGAACTGGACTTCGTTCATCGCCGGATAGGAGACGCCGGTAATAGCGTTGGCGTACTGACCCGTCAGCGTCGTGTTGCCGAACACAGGTGCAGTCGCATTTGTGCCAATGCCGAACTGCGTAACGCTTTGGCCGGTCACGGAGCCACCGAGAAGCAGCGCGTGGGTTTGCTGAGAGCCGATGACGATGAGGTTCTTTTCCTCAAAGTGCTCGATGAGCTTCCCGGCCCGATAGATATCGAGAACAAAAAGCCCGGTCGGCCCCTTCTTGAAACGGTCAAATAGACGCATGGTCGAGACTGAACTCCAAAGTTATGAATCAACTTTGGCGTCACGATTTCTTCTCAGACGATCGTTTTCAGCAGCGTTTCACGAAGGTCTTGGCGCACCCCTCTGTTGGTTGACTGGCAAAAAAAAGCCCCTCGGTGAAGAGGGGCCAATGAAGCGGTCGAGGGACGATGCTCGACGTTTGTTCCTAATTTAGATTTTCCCGTCACGAGTGGTAGTGTCCTCTCGACGCCCTCGAAAAATACGCGAATGAGTGGCGATGTTTCTCGGTGTGGAGTAGTGTGCCAGTGGCAAAAACATAACAGCCTGAGAAACCGGGGACCACCATGAAACGCTTCCTTCTTGCCGCGGTCATCGCAACATCCCTGAGCGCCTGCGGCGGCGTAACGCTTGGAAAGGATGGATGGATGATCGATAACACATCAAGCGGCGGCATGATTTGCACCTACAACGGTCCGATTAGGACTTGCCGCGATCCAGCGCAAGCAGCGCGCACGCAGACTATGCTTGCTGAACAGGCGGCTACCCGAGAGAAGCAACAGGAGGCGTGGGTGGCAGCGCGCGATGCCGCGATTGCAAAGCAGAATGCCGATCGCCAGGCCCAGATCGCGCTTGAAAGCACGCCGGAATACAAGGCAGCACAGGCAGCGAAGCAAATTTCGTCATGCAAGCAAACCATCGAAAATGCAAGGGAAGGCTTGGCGCATCAGCATGAGATTGAGGAAGTATCTGGGGTGATCGATATGGGAGCGCGTCGGCATTACGCCGAGTGGATAGTCAGTTGCAGTGAAAGCATTCATCAAGCATGGGTGAACTACAAGGCCAACGGCGGAACAGCAAAGTCGATTGCTGCTATCAACTAGCGCATACGCCGCTCCAAAGGAAAGGCCCCTTCAACACAACAGGGGCCTTTCTCATTACGTGCCAGCAATCGGCGGACTCGTTGGATCGTCAAGGGAGGAAAGCATAGCCAGTCCTACTATTGTGGCTGGAGTTTTTCAGCGTAATAGGCCGGGACGCCGCCCTGCGATTGAGTGATCCGATCGATAAAGTTCGTCCCGCGGTCGTACTCCACTTCCGTGAAGTAGTTGCCGAACGGCTCATAGACATGTGTCACCGAATAGGCATAATGGATCGACTGAATGCCGCCCAGCGCGTTGTTCGACGTGGCCCCGTAGTTGACCTGGACATACGAGCCCGCCTTGATGTTCTCGTTGCCCTTCAGATGCATTGATCCGCTCTCCAACACGACATTGTCCCTGTTGAGTTGAATCAACAAATTGCGCCGTTTCGTGATCCAGTCGAGGAATGAGTTCTGGTTTTTCCAGCGGTTATCTCCGGCAGGCGTCCCATTCCCGCTGTTCGTTTCGCTTGCGCCGCCCTGCTGCGTTGCCACTTCGAGCTTGCGAGTGCCGTATAGCGACGGATTGACGTTGCCATAGTCCTGAACGTAGTAAGGCGACGAATCCTGCAGCGCCGAGAAGTTCGCCATCATCTTCGAGGGATCGTCATAGTTCATGCTGAACCTCGGCGCATCGACCCAGTAGTAGTTGGCGACGTTCGCGTCGTTGCGCCGGGCCGAAATCGACACAATAGAGTCGCTCTTGATCGTCACGCAGTTAGCCGTGGGAGCGAAAATCCCCGAAGGAGACACGCCAGTAGTTACCGAACCAGCCACGGGCTGCAGAGGGGATCGTTGCGTAGCGTCGAGGAAAGGCACGGGACGATAGACTGCATACGGTCCAGCAGGCCCCCATGCGCCCGCATCGCGGTCCTCGACAAAGAATTCATTGAACGGCCCGATGTCAAGGTACTCCTCCAGAAGCTGCTGCACCGTCCCGCTGTTGAACGCGCCTAGCTGCACCGACACCACCGCGTCCGGAACCTGGATATCGGTAGCGATCTCAAGCAACGCAGCGGCGGATGAAGACACCGCCTGCTGCATGTTCGAGATATACGGATTGACGATCGAGTTAAATGCAGCGAGTACGAAGGCGGTCGACTTCTGCACGTTGAACGCTTCACCGTACTTAGAAAACAGCGGGAAACTTGAGATCAGATCTGCCGAGTCCGGGCTCGTGGGGATATTGAAGATCTGGATAAGCTGCAGGATCTTCTGATAGTCGTGGCCCACCACTTCCACCGTGCGCCGTGGCTTGCCATCCGAACCCATCGACTGCCTACGCTCAATATCCGAGACAAAGCCGCGCATCATGATCGGCAATTGTGCGCGGCCAGCGTACTTCCACGCATCGCCAGCGAACCGGATCTCGATGAGATCCATCGGCTCGATCAGCGCGTATAGCGTGTCTTTCAGGCCGCTATCGAGTTTGTCGGCGAACGAGATCGAGAACGCGCCCGCAGGCTCGCGAACGGACTTCTGCACGCGGACCTGCGAGCCCTCGCCAAGCCACGGCGTGAGGTCGTAAATGTTTGACGTCAATGAGCCCGAGGCAGTCACGGACAGATTCGCGCCGCTCGTCGGGGCGTTCGTCGACGTAACTGGCGCGCTGCCTGCAGCCGTCGTACGGTCGACGACCTTGTGCAGCAGCACCTGAATGTTCGGATTGCGGAGATTGACTTGCATCAGTTGGATACCGATACGTTCGGCGTGCCGGAGCCACGGGGAACGAGCACGGACGTTTTGTTGTTGTGGGTCACGGCCCCGTATTCGCCTGCAAACGTGACGTTCATATTCACGTCGAGCACGACGGTATCGATCGCCCCGCCTGGCTTACCAGGATTCGAGAGGATTCGTTTCTGGTTCATAGTGGCAACTCCATTTTATGGCTGGGATGTATGACGAGCCGCGCGCGAGCGTCTCGCACGATGCTTTATGCGGACTGCACGCCACGCGCAGCCTGCCTTTCGGCATTCACATCATCACTGAGATTGCTGAACGCGGTCTGGTAAACGCTCCGCTCAAACCTATCGTGACTGAGCGGAGTTCCGATGTCACAGAATGCTGGAACAGGCGGCAGGCTTGAATAGCGCGGGAACTGTGGATGCTTTTCGATGTCGCGAAGACGCATCCGGTAGCCCATCAGTTCGAGCATCTGCGTTTCGGTGAGCGCCGTAGGAGCGATGCCGACACAGCGTTCTTCTTGATGGCGTTCCACGTGCGAAAGGGTCTCTTTGAGGAGATAGTCGCGAAGGTGGAGCAGTTGGCGTTTTGAGGCTTCACCGACGTAGTCTTTATACATGATAGGAATCCTTTATATTATGGGATAGCGAGTCGACACTAGGCCGGCTTACGTGTGCTGTTAGGCTGCCTTGGGGATGGCGTTCTGCCGCACCAAAGCATCAAGCTCAGGGGAGGCGCGATAGAAGTTGAATGCGGAGCCAATGCTGCCACTGGATTTAGGGTTCTGCTTCGCGTAGATACGACCGCGCTCCCGAATGGCATCGAGAAACACCTTCTCAAGCGCCTGAATCTGCTCATCCAACTCTTTCGCCACGAGAGCAAGCTCCTCGTTGCGAGCAGCCGTTTCAGCTTGGGCCGCCTTCGCCTGAGCCTGAGCGAGTTCGTCATTGATCGCGGTCAGAACCGTGGCGCTCCCGTCGATCAGAGCCTGCAGGTCCTGCACGTCCGCGTCTGCGGATGCCTTGAGCAAAGACGCCGTCGCCTGGTCGATCTTCCCGGCGCGGAAATCTGTGAGGGCTGCAGCGGATGCGGCTTCAGCATCGGCCTTGCGAACGAGCAACTGCGATTGAGCCTTATGGGCAGCGTCGGCATTTTCAGCAGCGCTAACGACGGAGGCACGAGCAGCCGCGAGAGCGAAAATTGCATGTGACATAGTTGATCCTTTGAGTCAGTAGATGCGAATGGTTATGCGTTAGACGGAATAGCGAAACGTGTTGCAATCGCTGCAATGCGGTTATTCCTGGCCTCCAGCAGACGCGCTGCGTCCTCATTGATTAGCCGGGCCGCGGCTTCCTTGGCGACCCGTTGTGCGGCTTCCTGTGCGACCACGGCAGCATCGAGCTTCTGCTGCTCGCCTTCGAGCGCGCGGAGAGACGCACGATGTTTCGACGTGTCACCGCCTTCGAGCAAAACCGTGTTCAGAGCCAGCTTTGCAGCGGCGATTTTCGACGTCAGGTCTACGTTCGACATAGCGGCCTCCTGGTCGCGTTTGGTAGGTAGTTTGCTCATTTGGCACCTTGCTTTACGCGGTGGAGAACGTCAGCCGGGATAACCTTTTTGCCGTTGATGCAGCGCTCGACGGTTTGGGCATCGTGGGACGACAGCTTGCCCGCGGCGATACCCTTCGAGGCCATCTGCATCGCGTCCTGAGCACTCGGTTGCACGCGCACAATCATGCGGACTTTTCGCGCGCTCATTTAACGTGGCTCCCGATCTTCTTCAGCAGGTCAGGATCGCAATGCTTGCCGCCGTTCAGCGCGACGTGCGTGGCGATATGGTTCGCTTCAGCGCCGGTAATCGCGCCGGCCGAGAGAGCAGCAGATGCGGCCTTCGTGATCTGGTCACCAGTCAGCGGCGCCGGTTCCATCTTCACGAAGACTTTGCGGGGGAGTGATTGCTTGCGCAGAGCATCGCCGCCAGTCATGCCATCCGAATCGGTTGCATACCCCGCTTCCAGCGACTTGACCAGCGCACGCGCCTTATCAAATGCAGGAGCAAGTGCCTTCGTCATGTCGACGCGAGCGACCTTGGTCGACTTCAACTGCGCGATAAGCTCGACCTGGTCGAGTTCTCCCGCTTCCGTGGCCTGCGTCCCCGGCACGCCTGCGCGTTGCGACTTCTCCATCGGCTCACCCGTCGCGGCCCGCGCGAGTTCCGCTTGCAAGTGTTCAAAGGCACCCTTATTTGAGTTCGTCTTCACTTTCTTAGCTCCTTTTCGGCCAGCGCCATCGGCGAGGCTGGTCGTTGAGTTTTCAATCGTCTTATGCGGATTCTCATTAATCTCGCACTGCTACGTTTCGATATGCCGCATTACATGGCGGCGGTCAGTCTCTGAAATGGTCACCTATCCTTTTTCGACTTGAGCCACGCCAGCATTTCGATACGGCTGTACTTAATGATCTTGTTCCCTAGCTTGAACGCTTTAGGGAACCCCTGCTCTTTGGCGAGGCGGAACACCGTCGTGCGCCCAACTGCCAGCAGCACAGCGACCTCCGTAACTGAAATGAGGTCGTCCCCCTGCCCTTCGGTTACATGGTCTGTCACATGAGACCCCCATTCGCTCGGGTTGATTCGGACAGTTCAAATTGAACTATTGATTTGAATGATGGCGTCACGAGTTTTTGTGCGTCGGAAGGTTCATATCAGTTCGCCATGGACCGAAATATACGGATCAACAGGCAGGTAATGAGGCGGCGTGCTCGCGATTCATACCAGCGGGCCATCCGATTCACGCGGTACATCAAGGGGAAAGTGGCGGGCTTCGAGCCCACATTCGCCGCTACAAAGTAGAACGATCGATTTCGCATTCGAAGAGGCGTGGCAGGCATCGCCGAACCATCGAAAATCCTTTTCATACCGCACTATCTAGCCCCTTCTCGCCATGAGGTCGTGACCTTCCTATAGACCTATTGCAGATAGATAGGTGGGGCATCCCATGCGGCATGGAAACGACGTTATTGCGGGCGTCACGCGCGCGAGTGGTCTACCGGTCTTCATGATGACTCAGGCCGACGTGGTCATTCGCCAGCACGAGGAATTCCCGTCGCTGTACGTTTTTCACTGCAAAACCCTATCGGCCGACATTTCGCAGGCAGCGTGTGCCGCAAACTATGCGAACCGGGGCACGCGCTCCGTCTCCTGCCAAGGCTGCAAAGTCCACGAGAAGAACGTCGAGCGAACCAAGCTGGATGTCCTCAACGATCCGAACGCCGACCGCCACCTGAGGTTCGCTGCCGCCAACGGCTTGGGTTGTATTCGCTGCCTGCGCGACGAGACGACGAATAAACGGCTGATCAACCGGATGCGTCTGATCCGCAGCAAGACCATTTGTGTGTCTTGCTGGAATCGCGAGCGCGAGATAACCAACAATGGCGGACTTAATTCGAAAGGCGCTCCGGCCCGCAAATGGGGGGCATGCCTGAGGCCTACGAGCCTCGTGATTCGCCTGGAGAGCGGAAAACTCGATACAGTCGACATCGGCTTATCTACCGGCCCGAGCGAAGCACGTCGCCACGCAGAGCGCCGGCAGTTCGACCTAGTTCAAATCTGGATCGACGGCGAGCGCGGCGAAGACATGCTCGACATGCTCCCGCGAACTGCCGAGCAATGGGCACGCGGGAAGAACTCCAAGCTCGAACCGAAGCCGCCCAAGGCACCGAAGGTCAAGAAGCCGCCGCGCATCGCCACTGCGCGCGAGGCCGCAGAGACTGAAGACCGTGAGCCGCGCGGCAAACTCAGCCCCGCCTGGTCGTCTGTGTTCGGCGATGACCTCGATGACGAACCCGTCAGCACGAAGCGCAGCGCCGGGCGCAGAGCGCCGCTCCCGCCGATGACACCCGAGCAGGCGCTCGCATATGAGCGGTCGTTCGATCAGGACGACGCGGAGCCGGTCGCCGAGATCGCGGCCACCATCGCGTCGCCCAAGCCGATCGAGCCGGTTGTGGGCACCCTCACATGGCGTGGCCGGGCACTCACAGACATCGCGGCAGAGCGTGGTGAGGATCTGGCAGTGATCGAGACGAGGATGCTTGCCACTGACTCACCCTTCCCCGATGCACACAAGGCAGTTCGTCCGCCGCCCGCTATTGCGCCCGCAGTACGTCCGCAGGCACCAGCAGAGCTTCGCCGGGTATTCCACCCGTTACTCAAGCGCCTCAGCTTCGAACCCGGAAAGCTCTACGGGTCTGTTATGCCGCTGGCCGTCGATCAGTACATGGGCAAAAAGAGCATCGTCCTGTTCGGCTGCTTATGCGCCACGACATTCAAGGCCCCGGCTCAAGCCGTCCTGCGCGGCCACACGACCTCATGCGGCTGCGGCGCCAAGCCTGAGCCCGCGCAGCCTGCGCACGATCTCGCTGCCTACCTGCGCACGCTCAAGGCTCCGCCGCCCTATCGCCCGTGGCTGAGCACGACGTGCTGGCATCGCATCCAGGTCGGCACCTACGCATACGCACGCTCTGTGTCGTGACTTGAACGTACCTCTATCGCCATGTACACCAAGGAAATCACCATGAATTCGCCCGTCGGAGTCCTCGTTGGTCGCGCACACCATAGCCCCGATGACATGCTGCGCGCGCTCGCCATCCCCGTGTACGCCGACAGCCTGGTCGACCGGCAGACCATCGCCTGGTTGCGCACAGAGAGCCGACAGTTCCGCATTGAGGTCCCCGCGGACGATCCGGCCGCCATCCGTTGGGCGCGATGCCTCTCGACGTTCAGCTACTCGCGCGACGCTCGCCTCGATTAAGCGTGGTCGATTGATCGACGAGTATCACATCACCCGTCAACCATCCGCACGTGCATTTGGGCCGAGTCAGACCGGGCCTTTCTTACGTTGGCCTTTACGGCATAGTGGAATCAATATCAATTAACCGGATATGGTACGGACATGTCATTTGTAGCATTCCTCTTTGATGGCGAAACACTTGAACAGATTGCCGAGCGCACCGGTATCCACTACAGCACCCTGTATGCGCGATACCAGCGGCACGGCCACCCACTCCCCACGCACCTAAGCGACAAGCCGCGCGCAGAGCGCAAGACTGCGCCAGAAGCGGCGGAGCTGGCAAAGCAGGCGGCACCGCGCAGAAGCAGCGCTATCGACATCACCGGCAAGGTATTCGGTCGCTTGACGGCCATCCGCAAGGTTGAGGATTCGAAGAATGGCAAAACGCGGTGGGAATTCGTGTGCTCGTGCGGCACTTTCAAACCACTGTTAGCCACCCAGGTAACCACGGGCAAAGTGAAGTCGTGCGGATGCTTGCGCGGCCAGAGCTACTTCGACATCACCGGCGAGCGTTATGGCATGTTGACCGCGACGGCCTACGTCGAGCGAGGGACGCGCGGCGCCCGTTGGCGGTTCACATGCGATTGCGGATCGAGCATCGTCGCCACCGCGAAAGATATCCGGTACGGCGGCCGGACAGATTGCGGTTGCCAGGCGGAGCGAGGCAGTGTCGTCCGCACGGATCTGAGGCGCCGCGTGCCCCCCGCGGCACCGCAGGGCGATGTATTCGCAGGATTGTCGGTCGAGCAGCTTGCGCGGCTTGCCAACACGCTTGGGATCGACGGCGACGCGGGGGCCATGGTGACCTTCGCGCGGGCCATTGCGGCACGGCACGCATCCGCCGCGACCGAGCCGCTAAGCTGGGTAAAATCATCCTCATGATCAACACCATCGACCACACCGGCAAGCGTTGGAACATGCTCACCGCCATCCGTTACTTGAACCACGGAAAGAACGGCGCGCGCTGGGTGTTCTACTGCCATCAATGTGGGCAAGAAAAGATCATGCCGGTCCGCTTTGTCCGCAACGGCAAGCGTGTCTCGTGTGGATGCAAGCTCCGGGTCGCCATCATCCGGCCCAGTGGGCCAGCCGTTGTGTGGCCGTTTCCGAAGATCCTGGGGCTCGACGGTTTGCCGGTATCGCCGGTATGGCGGCAGCACGAGGCGCCAAAGCCGCTCAGCCTCAACAAACTCGCCATCGCCCGGATCTAGCGTCTGCGTGCAGCCCTCTTCTCGGCGAAGAACTGCATCAGTATCAAGCGTTCGAATTCGTCAGCGACAAACGCTTGGCTTCCCAGAATCACTCTATACTCGGCGCTATCTCAGAGGATGGAGGGTGACTATGGCGGGTCCCTACGTTCCACATTATGTTGGTGACGCAGTCGATAAAAAGCTTCGGAGTCGCCTCGGCTGGCTGACGGCCGGTGTCGCTACTTCGATTCCGTGGCCACCCAGCGACGTTTGGGTGACATATGACGGTGACGACTTTATTCTGCGGGGCTCCAAGCGAAATGAGCAGCCGTCTCCCCCGGGTATCACAATCGCGTGCGACAGGGACAACGTCGATGATGCCCTCGCGAAGGTGTATCGTTTCACGTCAATTCTTGGCTGGTACAAATGTGGCTTTGTTGACGTGAGTGGGTATACCTACGGCAGTCACCCGATGCTGTATGGCGATCCGCGTAACGTCTATTCGAGTACCGGCACCATGAGCGCAAAGAGTTTCAATTGCAATCATATGCCGATTGTTCGCGATGAACGCGCTCGCAAGGCACTTGGCTTTTATCGCGAAGGGAGTCGCCTCCGCCATGTCCACGATAACTATTCGTTTCTGAGTTTCCACAAGGTTATCGAGTCGCAGTTTGCCAATGGCAGAACGAAAGGCCAATGGATCAACGCCAATCTCGATAATCTGACCGACGACAGAGCAGTAGCTCGAATCGCGGAGCTTCGGGCTAGTGGCTTGAATGTGGGCGATCACTTGTTTGAGAGCGGACGTTGTGCCGTCGCGCATGCGAGTCTACACGGTGAGATCGTAGATCCAGATATACCAGCCGACCGGCGACGTATATCGAGTGATCTTTGCGTCATGGAAGCGCTGGCGCGCTACTACGTCGGACGCGAGCTACAGATAGAGAACGACCGCGAAACCTACGCCAACCGAAATAGGCTGGCGCCGTGGCGCGGCCTCATGGAGGCTGCCTCACTAGCGCAGCTAGAGGCCGGGGAAGTCCCGGAAACAGTTGATCAGCTTGACGGCCATCAGGTATCCCTTGGTCTTTGGCCCGACGGGCCAATCCCCGGTCTAGAGGCAATGACGATGCGCGTCGAGGCGATCGGTGCGGGTGCAGTTCGCGTCGTGCTTCTCAATGAGCGTTTAACAATAGTCCTTCCATTTGTATTGGATTTTCGTCACGGCAGAGCGCACACGCAACTGGAGGAAGGCGGTCTCTGCCATACGCCACAAAACCGACCTGACGAAGCCGACGTCCGCGCCTATTCCACATACTTTTACAATGTACTTGGAAATGGGATCGCAGAATTGCAGATCGCTAATTTGCAGCCCGTGGACTGTGAGGTCGTCATACCCGTAAATATAGTTCCCCCCATTCCCCAGCAGGCAATTGAGGAACAGGTCGAGCGCTTCCGACAGCAGGGAGCCGCCTAATTTTTGCAAGTGGTGCACGACGATCGCTGCCAGCAAGCCACGAAGAGTAAAATGCCTCTGCGCAGACCAGCGGTTCGCCATCGACTAACTACCTCGCGCTTGCTGAGGCGGTGCGAGTCGTCGACGACATCGACCATTAGAGCGCTCAAAGGCCCATTGCCGCAACGCCCCCGGCGTACCGATCATCCGGGAACGGCGAGCCTACACTCGAATATCGTAGCGTTCCTGTAAGTCTCGCATGAACACAATGATCGCTTCACCGCATGCGACTTGATCATGATCGTCTCCAGAAAGTCGGAGCCCGTTAGTCGTCCAGTTTCCGCCGTTCGCTCTGTGCAGGTCGACTCCAAGGCTAGAAACATGGAGATTTCTACAAACGTGTACGGTTTCCAAGTGGTCGTTGATGATCTTGAGCAATGCTTCGCGGTCGATAATTTTGCGGGCCATGCGTGCCTCCGGCGCTGTATTTGCGGAATCCTGGTATGCCGAAACGTCCTATCTTCTACGCAGCGCTATCGAGCGTCAGAGCGGCGCATCTCACGCAACTTCATCAGCCTGATCAGCACCGCCGTGGCCTGCTGCTTCTCGGCCGGCGATAGTTGCGGCATCGCGTCGAGCTTGGCTTGCCATGCGAGCCAAGCATCCAAGGCGGCGTAGTTCGAGGTAGTGGATGGTTTCATGGGCCACACGATAGCGTGGAATCGAGTGATCTTCTACCGGTTTATCCGTTCGATTTCACGCGGCTCCGACGCGACGCTACCTCGACGATTGCGTGCCACCCATCCGCCGCTGATAATTGCCCAACCAACAAAACCGAGGGGTCAAAATATGACGTTTGCCGAAGAGCATACATATGCGGTCGAGCTGCGCCACGACGAGCTTGGAGATCTAGGTAATGGGAAGCTGACGTTTGGCGGAGGCCAACAGGTAAGCGCTCAGTTGTCGATGCTCAGTCCGATTCCACATTCAGAAGATAAATATCCCCTTGGGGTCGTGCGGGCGATAGACGATAAGGGGAAGCACTATGCCCTATGCGGTTGCGTCGCATACGGGCTCACCATTTACGCCGACTATCTGATCACGGGCGAAGTACCAGATCTTCAGTTTGATCGCGTGGATATTCGATACAGCGATATATCAGAGTGGTTTTTGCAATGGTGCAGCATAAATGGAACGGTCGGCGACACCCTGACATGGGAAAGATTGCCTCAACACATAGACACAGATTTCGTGGATGCGGGGCGCCAGTTCAATCTCACGACAGAATATGTCGGCACCCTCGATCATCGAGGCGAAGATCACATATTGCATGAACACGTTGATTTTTGCATCCAGCCGACGGCTGGGGTTATCACCTTCGACGAGGCACGTGGGAAAGCAATGCAACTTGCGTGTCTCTTTTCGATCCTTGTTGGTCATCCAATCTCAATCTTAGAATTGTACCTGCGGACCACCTCACAAGATTTCTGTGGACTGTATTTCCCAACGTTCAAGCCCGTTCCGCGCGACCTCTCCAATGATCGGTTTCTACTGAGCTGTTTTATCCAAAAGCACTTCCTTGATGGTCAATGGCAGACAATACTTCAAAATTTCTTCGGCTCAGAGCATCGAAAAATTCGCTGGACTCGCCTCGCTGGAATGCAACGCTACGACGATTTTTGGGAGTACGAGGCGCTCGGCTACGTCACTTTGCTCGATAGCTACGTCAGTCACCACATGGGACATCGAAAAGGAGCGGTCGTGGCGCCCCCGTCTCGGAAAATGCGTATCATGGAGGCGACGTTAGAACAACTCGCACCTAGCCTTAACAAAGCACTCGTTACAAGCATACTCGCCGCAGTCAGTCGAATTTTTTCGTCCCGACCAGGACAGAGTTTCTCTCAGAAATACGAGGCGACGATAGCGGCCAGCGACGTAGACGTTATCAGGATCATCAATATCTCTGATGAGGACTTTCAACTCATAAAAAAAGTACGCAACAACGTCGCCCACGGGAACGAAATTGGTCTCGACGACGACGAACTTCAGCAAATCCACGTAGTTGTGAGGAGGATTGAGCTGCTGCTGACGTACTGGGCGTTTGTCGACTTCGGGTTGTCAAAAATAGATTTCCTCAAGGGATTAAACAATCCTTTTAGCCGTCTACGCCGCCTCACCAACGTCAATGCGAAACATCTTGCACGGGTGACCAAAACAGCGGAGTTCTTCCAGGTCTCTTCTCAAGTGTTCGGCGCACTGTCGTCGCAAAAGGGGATAGCCGCTTTTGCCTGCTTTCTAGAGGGTCCAAATGGTGAAATCGAATTCTCCGATCACTTCATGCAGATGCAACGCGATTGGCAAAAAGCACGCCGTACAGGCATGTTCACGGCGGACCAAATCTTCGGCGTGAGCCTCGATGCAGTTCGGCATGTCAACCACATGTACATCGAATGTGGAGAAGAAACCTTGGAGTTTCATGGCACATACGTTTTCAACCAGTCCATGCTAAATCCCGCGTAACTGTCTTGCTCACCAATCGAAGCACTACCCGAGATTGCAGCGGGCATCCGATGCTGACGCGGCGAGACGCAAAAGCTCAATCTTTGATGGGAACATCCGGGAGCGGATCTAGGAGCATGTCGGCGAGCATCGCATCAAGCATGCGTGCATGGGCCTGATACTCAGGCGTGTCCATCAAACGATCGGCAGCCGCGTGGATCTCCGACATAGGCAACACCACCGGCACGATCACCAGGACAGTCACCGGCTCACCCACCGGTACCGTGGGCCGCCGAGCACGCTTGGCAGCGTCGCGCTGGTCGATCATGTCGTAGAACGCCTGATGCGCTCGGGCTGCTTGGGCTTTAGACATTAACGAACCTCGCGCGCGACAACATCCTCGGCCGCTTCAGCCGCATTCCGTCGCCGGGCAATCGCAAGCATCTGGACCGCAGCAGCACCGGCCCGGCGCGCGACAGCCTCGTCCGAATTGTCCTCGCTAATCGCCACGCCCGGGATATGGTGGACCACAATGCGCACCGAGCCGCGACCGGCAGCCAGCACCGGCAACTGCAGCAGCTTGATACGAATCCAGCCCTCAAGAGCCTTTTGCTGCATCTCCTGCCGGATTTTCGTCGCCTCAGTCAGCGACTTGATCCGCCGCGCAGCAGCCGCATCACCCGGCTTGCGCATTTCGCCCGCAAAGTCAGCCTGCAGCGCCCTCAACTCTTGCGAGTGACGGTCGTTTTGCGCCTGCAGCAGCTTCTTGCACTCAGCCTCGGTCCAGTCCCTCAACTCCCATTCCGTGAGGCCAAGGGGCGGCTCAGGAATGAGATACGTCCCCGGCGCAGGAGCGGATGGCGCACGGGCAGAAGGCGGAGCCGATCCCGTGGCAGGCGCATCATTGCGACGGCGTTCCCCATCGGGCGACGGCGTCTTGATCTCGGGAATGCGGGCATTTTCTGTAAATAATCCGACAGCAGCCGCAGAGGCGTTCTTCTCCGAAAATGGCGCGTCAGAGGAGCGTTTCCAGCCCTTTGTCGTAATGAGTTTGTGGGCATAGGTTTTGGAAACATGAAGTAAATCAGCCACTTGTTGCGTGGTAAGGCCCGAATCCTCAAACTCTCGGCGCACCCGCTCAATGTCCTCATTACTGACGCGGCTCTCTTTTGCCATGATGCTTACCCCATGTATTCGATGGAACCATCGTAGGGTCACGAACCGCGTGGCGTTCCCCATCGTTCCCCATCCTGTTCACCATCGTTCACCGTCCTTTCCGCGTGGCAAAATGTTGCATTCAACCACTCACGCGGATCGGCGCTCGGCGATGGATAGTCGATGACGATACAGCCGATCACAGTTGCCGATGGCGATCAAGCGACGATCGGCCACGAACGGCCATTCCGGTAGCCATGCTAAATTGTTAGCCCAAAGAGTGTAATGCTGCGGCCCAGCGAATACCGGAGCATTAAGCTTGGCGCCTACTGTAAGAGTGGCCGCTGCGTATTCCGGTGATCGTGACCGATGATTCCGGCATCGTGACCAGTGATTCCGGAAGCCCTCCGAAATCGGTCACGTTCGCCCGGAATGGGCGGTCACGATGAACCGGAATGGCCGGTCACGTTCATCCGGAATCATCGGTCACGATGCTCCGGAATACCCAGCCGCCGCCCAAACCTTGAATTTTCGTGAAAAGAACATAGGAAAATCGTGGACTACTATCAGGGCGTGGTAACCGTTTTTTGCGCGCAGATGGGGCCGTTTTCGTGAACACCGAGTGCTGCATACAGCTACATCCCGGCTCAAATCCGGAAGGCGGGATGCATTGGTTTTGCGATGCGGTAGCCATCAACATGCGCGAGAGGCAGGTCTTCCTATGCGAGATCACGTACTCGAAATCCCTCGACGCGCTCTCGAAACGTCTGACAGGTTGGTGCACTAACTGGCCTGCTCTTCGCCTCGCCCTTGTCCGTGACCTGTGCATACCAGTCGACTGGCCGGTCACTCCTTGGGTGTTCATTCCGTCGGAGCGCGAAGACCTGCTTGAACGCAAGCTGGCCTGACTCGTGAAACCGGAGGGCGACTTATCAATCCTGATGCCAAAGCCCAAAATCACGCATCTTGAGCGAGTCGCCCCATGGAACTACAACGCATGGGACTACAACTCGTGGATCGGGAAATCGGAATAGCCATGGACGGTGCAAGCGGCCGATGAATAGCCGGGTGGAGGGCGTCGGTGGCACGCTTTCGCAAGACCACGCGATATTTGGGAGACTCCCTCAGTATTTTTACTCTACGACCACCGCCGCTTCTTTATTCACGAGGCGCGCGACTTTCCGTTATCGAGAAAGCTTGGGGGCCGTAGAGGATCGACTTCTGCCCGACGCGACCGATCAATGGCGGTCCACTCCGTCAGTTCAACGCCGGACCGGGTCCAGCCATTTCGAGTCGTTGGACCGGTCGTCGACAGAGACATTCGAACGTCACCTTCGCCCCCAAACCGACTTCACGAAGCCCAAGCGCCCTTTCGTCGTCGCGCCAGCGACCTGGGCCGACGACCAACCTGGCTTCACGTCTCACTAACTGCCATTGCTCGGTGAGAGTACGAGTTCAATCGCGTTTTTTAGTCGCGTCGCCAACAGTCGCCGTGCATCAGCCTTATTCTCGTCCGTTTCGGCGCAGCGATAGATAAGTTGCCTCTTGAATCCAAGATCGAAAGGAAGATCCTTTGTTTCCCCATAAGTTTCATTGAAGAGCATTATTATTTTTTTATCCCCCAAAGACTTCATGGCATATCCAAGCTCGAACATTACGTTGCAGTTTGGCTGATTCCAGGCCATCAATGAAACATCCGCAACGAATATGTCAGTCGAATCAATTTTCTGGAGGATCGTATTAATCACGTCGGGAGATCCCGGCGTATTAGATGTATCAGAATCCAAGCCAACGCGGCCCTCCAATTGCAGCGATGAATTCAAATCCTTTATGGCGCGCTCTAAACTATCCTTAATAAATCCACGGTTAGTGTTGTTTGGTAGCTGTGATTGCCAAGAATAAAACACTGTACGGAGCGAGCTGGGCTCAGGTTCAGGTTCAGGTGCCGTTGCCAACGATTGGCACGTTGTCTTTATTAAGTGTAGGGCTGACTCGGTTGCTGCATTTTTTCCCGGCGCGCTCTGCAACGAATTTAAACGGACCGCCGTATAGACTGCCTGAATAAAATCATGCTGCTGCTTTAGAGGTATCGCAGCTTTAACGGAAGATTCTAGTTTATCGCCGTCTAGGAAAATAACGCCCATATTCCTGATTATGTTGAAAATTTTGGGATCCGTGCTACTTCGAGATGTCTCATATTCAGCAAGCGCGGTAATGGCCTCATCGGCCATATCGGCCGCCTGACGAAAAAAATTCTTGTTCATAGTTTTGAGTGTTGGTCTGTTCGCACGCTTGCTTGACGCTGCTATTTTATCGTCATCTCCGCACTTTAGGTGCCAGCTTCGATTTGGGGCTTGATGACTGCGCATAAGGCTTCAACGGCTGCTTTGCGTTGGAAGCGACCTTCAGCACCTGCACGCCCCGAAGGTCCGAGAAGGGTCAAAAGCGACTTTCAAACCCGCAACGCAGGAGGACGACCAGTGCACCCTCATCGCTTAACCCGCCACGGATGGATGCGAAAGCCCGGCGCACACCTGAATGTCGAAAATCTCGGCGTAGCCGACAATTATTGCTGAGCCTCGACGTTTCGAAGGGCAGCGCTGTCGGCGCGAGCATCGTCACCAAATTCGCCAAGTGCTTTGATTTCCTTGCCCTCGGGCGTCAGCAGGATGTACGGATTCCATGAGCCGTGCCCAGCCATGTACCGATGCTGCTTCGTCACCAGGCAACCCGCATATTTGCCGCGCCTGACGACCGCTACGCCGTTTCCATTGGTAACAAACCTTTCGCGGCCGCCCTGAACCGAAACAGCATGAATCGCTTCTGACGTAGCCCATGCGGACGTGTTGAAGTAGAGCTTCGATCCGTCCCGAGAGAACGCAAGCGAGTTGATTCCAGAGAGTTCGCCCTCCGGCTTTTCCGAGTGCGCGGCAGAAACGATCTTCTTCACCGCGCGGTCTGAGAGGCGCATCACGTACACGTCGCGCAGAAAGCCACTCCCGGCATCCTCCGAGTCCTCCTGCTCTCCAGGGTGCAGACGCGTGAAGGCGATCAGGCTCCCGTCCGGAGAGATCACCGGATTCCCGTCGGCACCCGACTCCGTGAGCACTTCGGTCGCGCCCGAGGCCTGCAAGTAGACGAGGTTTCCGTACTGGACAACGACGGATTGAGCGTGCGCGGCGACGGCGGCGAGGGCCAGTACGGCGGCGAAAATGGCCCGTTTCATGGTGTGCTCCTGCTCAATCTGGCAAATCGCACGTGCCCGTAAGCAGCCATGCAGCGGTGCGCGTTTCAGGAATAGCGCGACGGCCTCGCTTGATGAGTTCCGGCGTCCCGAGGACCGCGCAGGGAGGATTCTCTGCTTCCCCGGTGGTGTAAATCGTGTATTCCAAATCGCCCAACGTCACGTGCAGCGGGTCTTCAGCCACGTCGTCACGCGAGATCTTGCGCACCATAATGCCGGTCACGGTCAAGCCAGCGCCAGCCAGCCGATTGCCAAGATCGCCCTTGATCGCCGGGATGGAATGCAGGATTTTGGCGATTCCGACGTTATCTTCGATTAGCTTCACGTCGTCCGCGCTCGCCGCGCTGGAAAACAGTACGCCGAGCGTTGCGGCGATGATCAGTTTTTTCATGCGTTTTCCCCGGTTTAGAAACGAAACATCTTGTTTTTATCGACGCGCATCATAGCGTGCCTCGCAGTTTCAAAGCTTATCCCTTTGGGAAGAGTTTCCAGTCGGAAGTCTCGAAATAGTGATCAGACTGTGCATCGCGATATCCACCCGGCCTCCTGTCGTGTTCGCCAGGTATTGCGCGATGGAGTCGGCAAACGCGTGAAGTAGCACCGCTGTCGATATTTTGGCGCTCTCAAGCTCCCGAACTCTCTCCTTCACGGCGCGGGGCATGGCTATCGCTGCGGATGCTTGCGGAAGCCGGGTGCATGCTATTCAGCAACTCCGGCACAGTCGGGTCGTTCGCGTCGCCGGCGCGCAGCTTGAGCGTGATCACGGGCGCCCCCTGTAGCGGAATGCTGCGTCGACCGACTGGGCGAGCCTTCTGCGCTTGATGCGGGCGCGCACCACGATCAGGACGGCCACGGCGACGCCGATGGCGAGCGTGCTCACGCAGCATCTTCCAGCAACAGGCGAGTCGAAAGGCGGCGCACGGCCTCATAAGCGGCGGCGGATGCGTGGATCTGGACCGCACGCACGCCCGGAGCTTCACGCAGGGCCATCGCGCGAACGTCGCCGAGCGTCAGCCCTGTGTCGGCCAGTAGAGCCATCAGCACGTCGAATAGCAGACTGGTCGAGGCGCGGCGTTCGATCGGGTTGCGCGTACAGTGCACGACCTCATTGGTGACGTCGACCAGTTTTACGAAGAGGCTCGGGCGCATCTTTCCATCTCCCGCAGCGCGCGCCAGATATGGTGACCTTCGTCGATGCCAGCATAGAACGCATCGGCCTGTACTGTGCCCATCTCGTACGGCTGCACCAACTTGACGCCGTTGATGCGGAGCGCCAGAAGCGCGCGCACGCCGGCCTTGTATTCGGTGCTGCGCGGATCGCGGGCGGGGGCGAACGCCTTCCGCATGAGGTCGTCGACGTTCATCCCTGGCTCCCTGAACGCGGCCAGCGCACGGGGTGGGCGCGGAATCCCGGGCGCGGCTTCGGGATGTCTCCCGCTCGTACGAGCGCCTGAAGGCCCCTGGTTGACAGCGATGTCATGTCTGCCGCAGTCTGGAGATCAAAAAAAATCGGCCTCATGGGTTTGTTCATTTAGTGGAAAGGTCCTGCATGTCCTGTTCGTTGGGCATCTTGATTACGTCAACCGAACTCCGCAAAGCTGTTCGCATTCTTTCACTGCGGCGGCGCGCCGCGCGTCGATGAAGTTCGCGAAGTCCTGGATATGCACACCCTTCGCAGTCTTTTGTGATGCGGGCTCCATACGGATGAGCGGCAGAGCAATATCGCCGGCCGAAATCTTGCGCATGAGGTTCGGCAGTGTCAGCGGCGCAAAGAAATCGGCGCATACGACTTCGATCGGGATAATGACTTGGGCGTCGTACATCGCCATTAACAAGAAAACTGTCTTCATTCGATGGTCCTTTCCGGCGACGGCTGGCGGCTTGCCAGTCGAGGACAAACCACCCCGATTATTCAAGCGGAGCGCGCGGTACTCCGCGAGCGCCATCAAGATACGCGGAGCCTCACTCGCAGCCGAGATCACTCATGACCGCCGTCGCGAGGTTGACGCCGAGTTGAGCCAGCTTTCCCACTTCATCATCACCAAGCTCCACGATGGCCGAAAGCAAGTTTTTCGCCGCACGATGCCCGCTGATAACGTGCCCAATGCAATCAAAGATTCCTAGGGCGCCCCCCTCGTTAGCGTGCTCGCGGCAATCGATAACCGCCTCGTGGGTAGCTTCGCACCCGAACCGCACAAGGTCCGCGATGTTATCGCCCGTTGCGAGGAGTGGCGCAATCCGGGCGAACAAGATCGCCTGCAGCTCCAGCGCCTCTATGGCGGTGTACAACGTGCGGTCCGTACTTCCGAGCAAGACGTGTTGAACGATTGAAGTTTGATCGAGACGAATTGAGATGACGTTCATGGAGGACTCCTACGTTAGGTATAAACCCCGCAGGCCCGGTTCCAATCGGGTGAGCGGGGAAACATGGCAGGCTTGGAACACCGGAACGTAGGAACCGGCACGGTCGAAACCGTCCCTGCCATGACCCCGCTCATAGAGAACGCGCCAAAGCATTTTACGGAACCCCCTAAGACGGGAGCTTTCCGCCCACGTTTTCGGGGTTCCAAGCCCGAGTCGCCTTTGTCTCAGCGACGACTAAACAATACCGTGCGCAGACATCTCGCGCAACCGTTTTATCAATATATCTATTTGATTTTATTGAATTAAATCTTCTTAACACGCAGAATTTTGCCCGTGGATTCCCGCAAATCATTGCTGCACAATCGTCTGCTTTTGGAGCAGACTCACCAAACGATTTTTTGTCCAGGGCGCCGGCCTTCGATGCACCGCGCTAGAAGCTCAATGCACCAATCCGACCGATGCGACGGGATGGGATGGGCAAACCCATGCTCGGCGACGATCGGAGCGAGCGTCGTGGCGTTCAGAACGGAATGTACGTTTCGTCGCGCGAGATATCGAGGAAAACCTCCCTGGTAATCATCGGGCTCCCGTTCTCGAACTTCACGGCGAGCGCGTCTTGCATGCTGATAGTCCCGGCCACGATCTTCTCGTGGAGCGTGGTCACATTGGCGATATCCGCTTTCGAGTAGGAGCTCGCGGTCCTCACTGGAGCGCCGCCGCCGAGACAATTCCTGCATGCGGTCGTCAGCCGATCCTTCGAGAGCTTCACTTCCGCCTTCGCACTCAGATGGGCATCCCACGTCTTGGCAGTGAAGCGGCGGAAGTCCGGGTCTTTATGGTCGACGCGCTCAAGGCCGCGACTCTCTTTGAACTGCTCGGCGCGTTCGATCGCGCGGTCGTATGCGACCACCGCGGTCCGCTCCAGCGCATACAGGTCCAGCGCACGCTTCGCGACCTCGGCTTCATCCCAAACACGCGTCACCGGGCGTCGCGTGGGGCGCTTGCCGGCCTTCGCCTTCAACGGCACTACGTTGCTACCTGCAGCGCGTTGCGCGGCGATGTCGGCGTCCATCTCGGCGACGTCGGCGGTCCAATCGGTTGATGTTTTACTCATGATGCATGTCCTTAAAAGGATGTAGTCCTGAGATTTTGTAAAGTGCCGATCTTTCGGCTTGGATTTTGCTTACACGCCGTGCTTTTCGAAGAGCGCCAGGATAGCCGTGCGGATCAATTCCGCCATCGACTGGCCCTGCTTCGCAGACAATACCTTGAGCCGCGCGACCATCGGCTCGGGAAAGAAAATATGCGTGCGCTTCATATGGGTGCTCCTTAAATATATTGGGTTCTCTGTCGTTTAGGCAGAAGGATCTCGCCCTTGAATTTGAGGAGCGAGCCTCGCCTGCCTTCAGCGCAGGGCGTATGCCTCGTGCGCCGAATTCGCCTGGTCGACCGGCTTGTTCTTCTCGAACTTCGCGCGGTACTCGCGTGCGTGCTGCTCGTTCTCACTCCTGGGCCAGCGCGGCTTGTACTCGCCTCCGTCTACGAGGCGTTGCACGTCCGGAGCAATGATGCGCAGCAGGTCCAAGAACCGACTCGGGTAGAACAGCGGGCGATAGTCGCGACCACTGCGAAGATCCTTGTCAAATCCGAAGCGCAGACCGGCCGTCGTGAATCGCCACGAATAACGCATTACGCAATCCTTCTTCGTTGACGGGCGCACGTGGCGAAAGACAATCCCGTGGTCCTCAAGTAGCTTGAAGAAGCGCTGTGCGGGCAAGCAGCGGCCAAACCAGAGCAGCATATGCGTCGCCGTTCCTTCGCCAGAAAACGCGTCATCGGTCGGCGCGGGCAGCATGTCAGTCGGGAGCCCATTCGTTCGGAACAGCTTGTGGATGCCGTTGCGATGCTCTTCCTTCGTAAGGCCGTACGACTTCGAACCGGCGAGGATATCGAGCAGCATGACGCCCCTGGAAACAACCGCGATCGTCTTGTCTTCGAGCGCTGGCTTCGCGGACTCGGGTTCGACGCGTGCAGCGTTGGCCTTCGCTATTGCCGCTTGCTTGAACGTCTCGATGACATGCGCGTGGAACCTTGCCGAGATCCACATCGCATATGCAATGACTAGATTCTCGACCGCGAACGTGCCGACTCGCTGCTTCGCCTCAATAGATGGAATTCCCTCTATTTCGACTTCAGCGAGCAGCGCCTTCGTTTTCTTCAGCTTGAGCCACTCATTCGGACGATCCTTGTCGGCTTCGCCGGCCGCCTTGTGAAAATCGTTAAGCGAGTAGCGTCCGAGCGCATCACTGCGAATCGCTACACCATTAAGAGACAGAACTGCCATCAGGTCGCCCCGCTCCACCAAACTACTACCGGAATTACTGTTTGAAATCATTTCAATCGCCTTTAAGAAAAACTGCCCGGCGAAGATTTGATTTCCTCTTTTGACTGCTGGTTGTCTGCCGCGAATCGTTCGCTGCAGTGGTTTCCATTCTGCCAATCACGACCGCCTTTGTGTGCATCTGTCATGCGCATCACAATGCACATCAACGCAGTTTCTCCATATACAACCTGCGATTCCTGAGCCTTCGACGCTCCGAATTTCTGATCCTCGTCGATCACACTCGCACAAATCCGCGTCGCGCCTCGAAAACCGTGAGCGACCTCTAACGGCGCAGTGGACATCTGGCCTCGCGTCGGCGCAGTGTGCATTCCTCTAACGGAAACAATGCCACGGGGCACAGCATGCACACGCATCGACATCGAGCAGCAGCAGAACTGGCCGCATACGCACAAGCGAAAATTCCCACCAACGCGCAGTTGCACGCCATGGCGGCGGCATTCGCCGCCATGCTGGCCGCCGACATTGATGCACCCGTGACGGTAACAATTCGCGGCATCCCGATTACGCGCAACCCGCGCAACACCGATAAAAGCGTGACGGGCTGATTGGTTGCAAACTCATGCTGGCGCCCCACTATTGCCGCCGATGATCGCCTTGACGCGCGCCGCTAGGTCAGGGAAGTCGATTGGCCTGCAAGCGACCATCGACAGCACTGCCCACGGGTCACGCGCGGTCAGCGCCGCTTCACGCAGAGCCAGCGCCGCTTCACGCTCATCAAGCGCATGCTTTCGCGCCTCCGATGCTTGATACTCCTCGACCCTACGTTTCTGCTCGGCCTTCTGCTGCTCGGCCTCGGAGATTTCCGGAGCCTTGTCGCGAGCAGGGGCGGCGGCGCGCGGCTTCGACAGAACCGCCATCACTTCGGCGATCTTCGAATGATTCTTTGCTGCGATCTTCGGATCGATGGGCTTGTTGTCGCCCGGGCAAGCAAGCAGGGGGAATGCCGCCCGCCCGTCCGCAAGGGCAATGCGGCCCTCGTTGACGGCTTTCCCGATAACCGTCTCGTGCTGCGAATTGTCGGTCCCGAGTGAGACGCGCCAGCGCGGTTTTTGCTGCTTCTGGCGTGCCACGTCAACGATGCGCGTATAGCAATCGCGGAATGCCCGTGACGCGTTGAAGTTGTCGCCTTCGTCCAGCAAATGCCGCACATGGTCGAGCGCCTGCTCGATTTCGTTGCAGACAACGACCGTATTGCGCCCAGGATCGCCTGGCTTCGCATAGGCCAGCTTCGCGATAGCCCACGCCTCGTTATCGGACACCCAGCAATCAATGCTCTTGTCGATGTAGCCGATCACGTCGACAGGCACCGGCGCAAAGCGGCCGGTCTGCATATGATGGCGAAGCGCGCCCCTCACTTGCTCAATCGAGTACGGCGCGAGCATCTTGAACCAGAGCTTCAGCGCGTTCGGTTCAGGCAGTGGCTGGCGCAGGGTCGAGCAGCACAGGTTCAGAGCTTGGGTAAATTCGGCTTTGTCTTGGGTTTGCATGGTCACTCCATGTCGATCGTGTACGGGTCTGCGGGGGCCGGCAGCGAGTCAAGTGGCGTAACGCCATCGTCCTCAAGGAATGCGCGCATGTTTGCCTCGCTGATAGCGCGGTTGCGCTCCTGCGTAGTCATAAAGCCGCCACCCTGCGGCCCTGCGACTGTCGGCAGCGTCCACGCCTCCTCGAAGTGGAGCGACGTCCCGAAAAACGTCGATGCCTGCTTCACGTACTCGGTTCCGACGTTGCCCTTCGCCATGCAGAACGTCGCGTACCGTTTGACACCGGCAATCATGTCCGCGGCCCGCTTGCCCGACTTGAGGCGCGCATTCCATGCCTTCAGCGCGTCCGCCCGGTTGTTACCGCCCGAGCGCTTCGGATACAGCGACCATGCAGCATCAAACGCAGCATCGTTTGCGGAGGACTTGGCGGCTACCTGCGGAGGCGCTTGGTCTTCAGGAATGAGGTGCGTTTGAGAACCATTCGACCCTTCACTCTCTCCCGCGTCAGAGGTTTGTTGCTGCGCCGAGTTATCCACGGCTGCCGCTTCGACGGGAGCGACGGTGTGTGCGGGAATCGGAGAATCAGGAATCAGTGGATCAGGAATCAGTGAATCAGGGCGATTTCCACCAAAGTCCTTTCGCGAACTCACGTTATCTAACGGTGAGCTAACCGTTACGCCCATCTGACGAGGGTTTGCGGGCTGCGCATGTTCGATGCCAGGCAACTCGGATGGCTTTTCTGTCGAATGCGGAGACTGATGTTTATTGAATCCCTCGACCTGAATCAGGCGACGACCGTTCACGCTGTACCGCTTAACAAAACCACTTTCGTGAAGCAACGTTAATCCACCGTCTACGTCTACGGAATAGTACGGGAACACTTCGGCCTTGATGAAGCGCGGTTTGTCTTCGAGGCGGCCTTCACGGTCGGCGAGGCACCACAAACCCGCGAACAGCAGTTGAACATGCGGACCCAAGTCGGCCAAGTCGTAATTCTTGAAGAAGGCTGGTTTGATATTGCGAGCGCGAGCCATTACGCGACCTCCACCAGGGCGGCATATGCGCCCTTGATCGCGGTCACAGCCTCAGGGATCGTATCGAACAGTCCGAGCCGCGCAGGCTTGCCGTCGGCGGCGACGTACGTTGCGCGGAATGAACCGGAATTGTTGACGCGGACCACGCCGGGAACGCCGGTACGGGTCGCGCGAAATGCGGATGATTGCCGGGCCAGTTCGCTCGCCGACAATGTCGGAGCGTCAGGCTTGATTGATACGGCCGGAGCCGTAGAGGAACTGATTTGCACGATGCGCCTTCAATATTCGAAGGCGGTACAGCAATGCAGAGGCAATTTACCTATGTAGCACTCCTACCAAAAATTAACATGGCGTGCTAGTATTCACTGGTACTTGTCATGGACGCCCTAAGTCGTCCCTTTCACTTGTCAAATGCACTGCCGATCCGCCGATCCGGTTCGGTCTGAAAGCCTAAGGTCTGCGAAACCTTGGGCTTTCGTCTTTTTGGCGCCCGCTTTCGCGATGCCATGGACGCGAATGTATCGTGGGTCCGACTCTTCGTCTAGCACAGATTTCGGCTGAAACCCCCGCCAGATAAGGCTCTCAGTCTGCTCGCCGAGCAGAAATCACCCCTAGATCCAGTCAGAATCCCTTGAGATACCGACGGTCTGCTTGCCGCGCAGAATACGGTTTATGCGGTTCTTCGCAAAATTTTCTATCCTTTATTACTTCTCTATCTGCTCGAAAAGGGGCCTATTCGTGCGTGGGCTCGACAGTCGTTCAAAATAAATTGAAGCGCTACAGCTAAGGGAGTGATCGATTTCGATGCTCGGAAACGTATCTGGCCGAGATTTGAACATCTTCTCGAAACGCAGAAACGCTCATAAAGTGGCCGGAATTTCTTTAGACAGAGTCTCGACCACATGACCCACTTCTTTGACTTCTCACCGCTGCGCGCGAACTACCGCGCTCCTAGGACCGGTCGCCAGCACGATCGGCACGCGGATGTATGTCGCCGCCTATGCCAGGCTCGCCGGGACGATTCTGAGCAGCCAGCAGGCGGCGGCT
>NZ_AEJF01000193.1 GCF_001028175.1 Caballeronia mineralivorans PML1(12) | reverse complement strand
GGATGACGGCAGCGCCGACGGCGACAGCGACGGGGAGCCTGCGAAGCGGCCGCAAAAGAATGCCGCGCGGTACGGCTCGGCTGCTGCAGCGGATACACGAGTACCCTGTCGCCGGCTCTACCGGATTGATGCCGTCATGGAGCAACTCGACATCTCGCGCGCGACGCTCTATCGGCTAGTTAAGTGTGGCAAGCTAAGCCTCGTTAAAATTGGCCCGCACGGAAGCCGAATCGTCGGGGAAAGCATCAACGACTTCATTGCGAATCAAATGAAGCCGCAACACCACGACAAGCATTCGACAAATGGGTAGCTAGATGGGTAGCTAGACCGGAAAAAACCGCCACCAACAGGCCGAAACCCCCACCATATAAGCAAGAGATTTTTTCGTGAAAATTGCCACCTGGAACGTCAACTCCCTCAAAGTCCGTCAGCAGCATGTCATCGACTGGCTGGCGACGAGTGGCGTCGACGTGCTGTGCCTGCAGGAACTCAAACTCACCGACGACAAATTCCCCGTCGCTGAACTCGCAGCGGTCGGCTACAAAAGCTGGTTCGCCGGCCAGAAGACCTACAACGGCGTCGGCATTCTGGTACGCGATAGCCTGAGCGTCGACGAAACCACCATCGTGCGCAACATCCCCGCGTTCGAGGATCCGCAGCAACGCGTGATCGCCGCGACCGTCGAAGGCGTGCGGATCATCTCGGCCTATTTCCCTAACGGCCAGGCACCAGGCACCGAAAAGTTCGCCTACAAGATGCGCTGGCTCGAGGCGCTGCGGGACTGGATCGAGGGCGAGATGAAGACGTATCCGCAACTCGCGCTGCTGGGCGACTACAACATCGCGCCGGAAGATCGGGACGTCCACGATCCAAAAGCATGGGAAGGCCAGAACCTCGTCTCGCCGGAAGAACGCGCGCATTTCGTGCAGTTGGTAGAACTCGGTCTCACCGATACCTTCCGCAAGTTCGAGCAGCCCGAGAAGCTTTACACGTGGTGGGATTACCGGATGCTCGGATTTCGCCGCAACGCGGGGATGCGCATCGATCACATTCTAGTGACCGCCGAACTCGCCGCACGCTGCACGGCGTGCGAAGTGGACAAGGTGCCGCGAAAGTGGGAACAACCGTCGGACCACGCGCCGGTGATCGCGACGCTTAGCTGAATGGACGATGGTTTTAGAGACAGAGCGTGAGCGCAAAAAGCCGCGCCAAGCGCGTAGGCGACAGGTCGTCGCGTTGGGAGCATGTGTCGGTGGCTAAACCGAACACGTGCACGCTTAAGGCTCATTGCTAACGCATGCGCTTAATCAACCCGCGCAGAACGCGGCGAGGCGTCGCCGGGCGCGCCCCGCCGCGAATATCGCGATCAAGCGTCCAGATGCAACTCCTGGATCTTGCGCGTGATCGTATTCCGCCCGATGCCCAGCCGCTCAGCCGCCTCGACTTTCCGGCCGCGCGTAAAGTCGAGTGCCTCACGGATCACCGCAGCTTCAAACCGGCGCGCGAGTTCGTCCATGACATCGGCGGTATTCTCGCGCAGCAGTCTTGCGACCTCGGTGCGCAACCCGTTTTCCCACACGCTGGCGGGAATGCCGGCAGGCGGTGCGCCGAGCGAAGCCGGCAGACCGCCGACACCGCCCGACAGGGTCGCGTTCGGCCCACCCCCCATTTCCGCCACTGACGCTGTCAGCGCCGTGCTCTCACCGGCATATTCCTGGGTCGGCGTGAGATCGGGCGGCAAATCCTTTTGTTCGATCGTCTGCGCCGGCGCCATCACGGTCAGCCAGTTACACAGGTTTTCCAGTTGCCGGACGTTGCCGGGAAACGGCAGCGACGCCAAAAACCCCAGCGCATCTTCCGATACCCTTTTCGGCTCGACACCCAGATCACGCGCGCTTTTCTGCAGGAAATGCCGCGTCAGCAGCGGAATGTCTTCACTGCGCTCGCGCAAGGCGGGTAGACGCAAGCGAATCACGTTCAGCCGGTGATACAAGTCCTCGCGAAACAGGCCTTGCCGCACGCGCGATTCGAGATTCTGATGGGTCGCGGCAATCACGCGGACGTTCGCCTTCAACGGGTTATGCCCGCCCACGCGATAAAACTGCCCATCGGATAACACACGCAGCAAACGCGTCTGCAGATCGAACGGCATATCGCCGATTTCATCGAGGAACAGCGTGCCGTTTTCCGCCTGCTCGAAACGCCCCTGACGCATGGCCTGCGCACCGGTGAACGCGCCGCGTTCGTGGCCGAACAACTCGGACTCGAGCAGGTCCTTCGGGATCGCGGCGGTGTTCAACGCGATGAACGGCCCGTTCGCGCGCGGGCTATGGCGGTGCAACGCGCGTGCGACAAGCTCCTTTCCGGTGCCTGATTCGCCCGTGATGAGCACGGTGGCCGCGGAGTGCGACAGACGGCCGATGGCGCGGAACATGTCCTGCATCGCGGGCGCCTGGCCGAGCATCTCGGGCGCTTCGGTGAGACTGTTGTCGTAGGCCGCTTCGCCGCGCATGCTTTCATCGACGGCGCGCCGGATCAGCTCCACCGCCTTGTCGACATCGAACGGTTTCGCCAGATATTCGAACGCACCACCCTGGAACGCGGCGACGGCGCTGTCGAGATCGGAGAACGCCGTCATGATGATGACCGGCAAACCGGGCAGCTTGTCGCGCACGGTCTGCAACAATTCAAGGCCCGAACCACCCGGCATGCGGATGTCGGACACGAGTACTTGCGGACTTTCCTGTTCAAGCGCCGTCAGCGCGTCGCGGACGCCGGAAAAACTGCGCGTGGCGAAGTTCTCTCTTGCGAGCGCTTTTTCGAGCACCCAGCGGATGGATTGGTCGTCGTCTACTATCCAGATCGGCTTCATATAGTTCGGCGAGATGTCTTCGTGTGGTTCGGTATAAGCCCGTCGAAACGGTCAGGCGCACTAGCGCTTTTCAAAATGTCGATGAACCCTCGTAATCGATCCTTGACTCCATGCTTCGGTGCTTCGTCCTTCATCTGAGCCCGCTCACCCTTCGAACGGCAACAAGATGGTGAACTCGGTGCAACCCGGTTTGCTTTCCACTTCGATCAGACCATCGTGCTGCTGCACGAAAGTCTGCGCGAGCGTGAGGCCCAGTCCGCTACCGTCTTCTCGCCCGGACACGAGCGGATAAAAGATCCGGTCGCGTATTTCTTCCGGGATGCCGGGACCGTTGTCAGTGATATGCAAGTCCAGTGCCAGTTTGTGTAAGCGTTTGCCAATCGTCACTTTGCGAGCGATGCGCGTACGCAATTCAATACGCGCATCGCCTTGCGAAATACGTTCGCGCAGCGCTTCCGCCGCGTTGCGCACAATGTTCAGCAGCGCCTGGATAAGCTGTTCCTTGTCGCCTCGCAAATCGGGCACGCTTACGTCGTAGTCACGCTCGAGCGTGAGGCCACGCGGAAATTCCGCGAGGATCACGGCGCGCACGCGCTCGCAGACTTCGTGAATATTCACATCGCCGACAATATGCGGATGCCGGTGCGGCTCAAGCAACCGGTCGACCAGTGTTTGCAGCCGATCCGATTCCTTGATGATCACCTGCGTGTATTCGCGCAATTCGTCGCGCTCACGCGCGCCCAGCTCGAACTCCAGCAGTTGCGCGGCGCCTCGAATGCCGCCGAGCGGATTCTTGATTTCATGCGCGAGATTGCGAATCAGTTGCTTGTTGACCGCAGTCAGATCGTGAATACGCTCTTCGCGGTCGGTCTTCAGATGCCGCTCGTTCTCGAACAGTTCGAGCAGCACGTAATTCGGTGCGACTTCCAGGTACGCGACAATCGCATGAACGTGCAGCGGCTCGCGACCGGGACGGTCGAGCACGGCGTCAAGATGCGTCGCGTTAAAACGATGATCAGCAATCGACGCAATGGTCGTGACCAGTTCGTCCGCATTGGCGAACAGTTCGGGCCACGCGGTTTGAGCCAACTGCTTGCGCGAGCGCTCGAGCATGGCTTCCGCCGACGGATTCGCAAACGCGATCTTGAGGGTCAGCTTGTCCAGCACGAGCACGACTGTGGGCAGCGCTTCCATGCCCGGCAGTAAATGAGTAGCGACGAGCGCTGCGTCGTCGGACAACGAGTTGTCGGGAGGACTCTTTCTCGCCTTGATGAGATTCTTGAGAACCATCGTGCAGTGAGACCCCGTCTTGAAACTTGTCAGGAGAAGCGCCGGCGATTAAAAAAGGGACGGCACGCCGTCCCTTTTTCGTCCATTCGACACTTCTGCTTCGCGTCACACGACGCGCTTCTCCGGGATACGGCAACCAGGGAAGCGCGCACGCCATGTAAGACGCTTACAGCGAGTAGTACATTTCGAACTCGATCGGATGCACAGCCTGGCGATAGCGCTGCAATTCGGTCGTCTTCAGTTCGATATACGCGTCGAGCATCGAGTCCGTGAACACGCCGCCAACCGTCAGGAACTCACGGTCAGCGTCGAGCGCGTCGAGCGCTTGGTCCAGACCGGAACACACGGTCGGGATCTTTGCATCTTCTTCCGGCGGCAGGTCGTACAGGTTCTTGTCCGCTGCTTCGCCCGGGTGGATCTTGTTTTGCACGCCATCGAGACCCGCCATCATCAGCGCCGAGAAGCACAGGTACGGGTTCGCCATCGGATCCGGGAAACGCGTTTCGATGCGGCGGCCCTTCGGGTTCGACACGTGCGGAATGCGAATCGAAGCCGAACGGTTCTTCGCCGAGTAGGCGAGCTTCACCGGTGCTTCGAAGTGCGGCACGAGACGCTTGTACGAGTTCGTCGACGGGTTCGTGATCGCGTTCAGCGCGCGAGCATGCTTGATGATGCCGCCGATGTAGAACAGCGCGAATTCCGACAGGCCCGCATAACCGTCACCGGCGAACAGGTTCTTGCCGTCCTTCCAGATCGACTGGTGAACGTGCATGCCCGAGCCGTTGTCGCCAACGATAGGCTTCGGCATGAACGTCGCCGTCTTGCCGTACGTGTGCGCCACGTTCTGGACGATGTACTTCAGTTGTTGCGTCCAGTCAGCACGCTGAACCAGCGTCGAGAACTTGGTGCCGATTTCGTTTTGGCCCTGGCCCGCCACTTCATGGTGGTGCACTTCGACCGGAATGCCGATCTGCTCGAGCAACAGGCACATTTCCGAACGGATGTCCTGGAACGTGTCAACCGGTGAAACCGGGAAATAACCGCCCTTCGTGCCCGGACGGTGACCCGTATTGCCGCCTTCGAATTCCATCGACGACGACCACGGTGCTTCTTCCGACCCAACCTTAACGAAGCAGCCCGACTGGTCCGCACTCCAGCGCACCGAGTCGAAAATGAAGAATTCCGGCTCCGGGCCGAAGAAAGCGGCGTCGCCCAGACCCGAGCTCTTCAGGTAGGCTTCAGCGCGCTTTGCCAGCGAGCGCGGATCGCGCTCGTAACCCTTGCCGTCCGACGGTTCCACGACGTCGCACGACATCACGAGCGTTGACTCTTCATAGAACGGGTCGATAAACGCGGTGTCTGCGTCCGGAATCAGCAGCATGTCCGACGCTTCGATCCCCTTCCATCCGGCGATAGACGAACCGTCGAAAGCGTGGCCGCTTTCAAATTTGTCTTCGTCGAATGCCGAGACCGGCACCGAAACGTGTTGCTCTTTACCGCGCGTGTCGGTGAAACGGAAGTCGACAAACTTGACGTCCTCGTCCTTGACGAGTTGCATGACGTCGGCCACGGATTTGCTCATTACCTATCTCCTGATTAACAAAATCGACGAACACCCATTCGCCGCCTAACCGATTCCAAACTATCGGCAGAGTCAAAAGCAGCTTCCATGCCAAGTGCACCAATGTTGCGCTAAGCGATTGAAGCTGCGCGCTTTTTCGGGGAAGCACCATCACCCTTCAAGGGGCTTACTCGATCAAAGTCGTGTTGCAATGCACATTTGCGGTGCATGCGATTGTGAGACCTATAACGTTAGCACTGATTCAGGGCAATTTAAACGCTTCGCACCAGCCCGATGCGTTCCCCCACCTCAAGCGATCGAGCACGATCGGAGCGCTATCGGCACGCTAGAATGCCTGATTAAAATGTCCGATTGGAGACCCGTCCATGAGCACGCTCGAGCAGCTGTACGCCCAGGCCACACATCGCGCCGATCAAAACCAATTGCCTTACGCGGGTGCCATTCTCCCCGCCGAGGCCTTCGAGCTTCTGCAGCTCGACCCCTCCGTTCGTCTGGTCGACGTGCGCACGCGCGCCGAGCTCGACTGGGTGGGCCGCCCTGCCATCGATACCGCACAGTACTCGCACATCGAGTGGATTCATTATCCGGGCTCGGTTCCGAACACAGCATTTATCCAGCAGTTGCACGAAGTGGCCGCACCCGACACACCTGTCCTGTTTCTCTGCCGCAGCGCTGCACGCTCGAAACTCGCAGCCGTCCTGGCCCAGAAAGAAGGTTTCACAAAGGCCTTCGACCTGCTCGAAGGCTTCGAGGGCGACAAAGACGGGCAGGGTCACCGCAAAACGATTTCGGGATGGTGCTTCCGCGGTCTGCCCTGGATCGGCGCGTAAAACCCGTAAAACCTTTAGCACAACGGCCGACCTCGTAGCGGCGTCTAAACCGCTGCGCCCGGCTCGACCTCGACCATCTCACCTCCGAGCGCCGCCACGCCCTCGCGCAGCCTCGCGAACGCAGCATTCGCCGCTTCCGGCTCGCCTTTGACGCCCAGATCGATATGAGCGCGCTCAAACACCGGCCCGCGCGCCGCGTCGCCGACGCTTGGCAGGCTGAAGACACGCACCCCGGTGAAGTCGCGTTCGATCGCCTCCATCAGCGGCGTGATACGCGATTCCGGCAGCCCGAAGACCAACACCGACCGCTCGACATAAGGCGTCGCGTGATGCAGGTGCGTGTATTTCGTGTCCAGCACCCATTCGATCATCGGCCATGCCATAACGGGGAAGCCGGGCACAAAATGGACGTTCCCAACCGAAAAGCCGGGAATCCGGTTGTAGCTGTTCGGAATGATGCTCGCACCCTTCGGGAACGTGCCCATGTTCAGCCGATGCAGGTTTTCCGGCAATTCCAGATCGACCGGCTTGTCGCCCGCCGTTTCCCGGATCCGCGCCCGGATTAGTTCGGCGGCTTCCGGATGCAGTTCGAGCGACACGCCGAGCGCCGCGGCGGCACACTGCCGCGTGTGATCGTCGGGCGTTGCGCCAATGCCGCCCGTCGAAAACACGATGTCGCCGGACGCAAAACTCCGTTTGAGCGTGGCGGTAATGCGTTCCCGGTCGTCTCCTATATATTCCGCCCAGTCGAGCGACAACCCCCGCGCCGACAACAATTCGATAACTTTCGGCAGATGCTTGTCGGTCCTGCGACCGGATAAAATCTCATCGCCAATGATGACCATGCCAAAGCCCATGAATGCTCCCTGATCTTGAAATTAGCCGGAAATTCGAAATTCGGGCGGCGCGCCGGGACTGCCCAGCGGCGGCGCAGCAGCAGCCGTTTCCACGCGCAGGCGCTCGAGCGCGTGCAAGCAGTAATGTGCGAACCAAAGCGCCGAGAAAACGAGAATGAACGCATAGATCCAGATGGTCACGGCCGCGATGACGGGAAACAACGGCAGCAACCAGACCGACCACGCCCAGAGCATGGTCGGCAAGGACCCGAGCAGCCCGCTGATCACACCGATACCCAGGAGAGGCCAGCGCGCACGCCGCACGATAGCTCGCCGCTCCTCCGCGCTTGCGTGCAACGCAAGCGCGTCATACGTCATCACGCGATAAGTCAGCCAGCCCCACAACAGAGGCGGAATGATTGCGAAAAATGGCGGAATCAGCCACAACGGTAACGTCACAACCAATAGCACCAGGCAAACGAGCGTCGTGACGACTGAATGCCCGAGACTCCCGTACCAGGAGCCGCCGCGCCGCATTTCGAGCGCCGCGTACTGGCGCCGCGTGAGCAGCTTGAGCACAGACGGCATGGAAAGCGTCGCGATGAGCAACAAAATAGTCACGACGATCAACGGAATCGCCATGATCACGATGAAAAACGGCGCAATCACCGCATGCAGCGCCGAGAACCCGATGGAATCGAAGAGCCGGTACATTGTCGACGTGAACGCCCAGCCGTCGAGCCAGTCACGCGCGGCGCCCGTCAGCGTCTGCCAGAAGAACCACAGGACAGCGCCCCAGACGGCGGTTGCCACGGCAAATGGCATGAACGTCAGCCACAGCATTCTCGGGTGAAAAGCGTTCGCGAGCGCGCGCACGAACGAACGCAGCAAGTCATTCATGCAGGGATCGTTTGAAGGGCAAAGAAGACAGGATAAACCAGAGAGCGTTTGCCGCGCTGCTCGTCCGGATGGCTAACGCTGCAGGCCAAAACAGGAGCGCCGGCGGGAGGCCGGCGACAGGCTCTGAGGCGTTGCATTGCGGTACGTTGCGTTGCGGTACGTTACGGACGCGTCAGACCCAGACCGCAGATCAGACAGCGGCCGCGTCCGAATCTGAACCCGGAGCGCGGGTTGCCCGATTCGACGCAATGCGCGCCCCGATGCGTTTAAACGCAAGCCAGTGCTGCTCGATAAAACCATCGCCGTAATTGCGGCCCGGCGCGCCGTTCACCACGAGCTGATCGCGAATGCCAGTGGGTTCGAGTTCGCGATTCCACGACACACTCCTGAAAAGCATGTCCCACCACGGCAGCAGCACGCCGAAATTGCATCCGTAAGCGGTGCCTTCGTGACCATAGCCGACCGCATGATGCCGCCGGTGGAACGTCGGGCTGACGAGCAAACGCTCGCCGAGCCAGCCGTAATGCAACCGGATATTGGCGTGTTGAAGGCTTTGCATCAGATTGGTGAGCGCCACGAGCACCACGAACTGCGATGGTTGCACGCCGATCACCAGCGCCACGGTGGCGAAGAATCCAGCCTGCAAAATGTCGTCGAGCAAGTGGTTACGATCGTCGGACCACAGCGACATCTTTTGCTGGCTGTGGTGAACCGCGTGCAGCTCCCACCAGATACCGATCCGGTGCTCCATCCGGTGATACCAATAGCCGGCGAAATCGAGCACCACCAGATAGATGGCGAACGCGACGAGCGGCTGGGAAGTCACACCCGGCCAAAGGTTGTCGAGATCGATGTTGGCGATGTTGTGCAGACGCAACCAGCTTTGAAAGCTGTCGAAGAAAGGCTGGAAGGTGAAGAAAAAGAACAGGTTCAGGATCCCGAGCTTGACGATCCATGTGTAAAGCGCATCCACGCGCACGCCCTTGCGATCCGGCCACTTCTCGGCAGGCCGCAACGCTTCGAGCGGACGCAGGATGGCGTACATGGCGAGCACCTCCAGCACACCCACGATCACCCAATACAACGCGTTGTATGTGTCCTCGTCGTAACCCATCAAGTCGACGTTGAACAGCAACGGCTGCACCACGTCGATATAAAGCCACGTCTGTATGGTCGAGACGAGGCTGTCGAAAAGGGAGAAGATCGAATGAAACATGGTGCTCCGCTACAGGTGCTGCTTACTGGTCAATCCGTGGGTCAGTTCGTGGGTCAATTCGTGATTCACGCGCAGGGAGAGATTTGCCCCTCCCCGGCCCTTCACGCACACCCTACCCGCCATTCGGCCCGGTCACTGGCGCGCGGTCGAAAAAGTAGATCCCGTGCGGTGACCGGCCAACAGCGATTGTCTGAATCAGCTTGCGATTGGTCATATCAATGATGCCGATATGCTTCGCGAACCGGAACGTTACCCAGAGATAGCGCTTGTCGGCGGAAAGTTCCATGTCGTCGGGTCCGGGCATCAGACCGGTAATGTCGCCCACGTTCGTCAGCGCATCTTCATCGATGATGCTGATCGTGCTCGCCACCCGGTTTGAAACAACCACATGCTTGCCGTCCGCGAGCGAGCGGAAATTGTGCGCGCCGTTGCCTGTCTTGATCGTCTTGACGATCTTCTGCGTCTGCCAGTCGACAACCGCTACGTAATCGGCGCCAGTCATGCCGACCAGCAGGTATTTGTCGCCGGGTGTCATCCAGAGGCCCGCCGGCACCTTTCCGACCTTCATCTTCCACTTGACCGTCTGGGTCGCCAGGTCGATTGCCGCAACTTCGCCTGAAACCTGCAGCGAAATAAATGCGGTCTTGCTGTCGTTCGTGAACGCGATATGGCTGGGCATGACCGCCAGCGGCAAACGCTTCGCAATCGAAATGTTCGCGCCGTCGTAGCGATAAATATCCACGCGGTCGAGCCGCAGGCCGGTGGAGACGAACCACTTTTTGTCCGGCGAGAACCCAACCTGATACGGATCCTCGATGTTCTCCACCCAGCGCTGCGGCTTGCCCGTCTTCGGGTCGACGAACATCAGGTTGTTCGACACCGAATTGGCCACGATCAGCGACGCGTTGTCAGGCGTCGCCATCAAATGGTGCGGCTCCTTGCCCGTCGGGACGGTGGAAACGACCTGATGAGTCGTCTGGTCGATAAGGCTCAGCGTGGCCTCACCGGAATTCAACACGATGACGTTGTTGGCGCGCGCAGGCGCGGACAAGGACAAGGCGGCGACAATCATTGCAGCGCCAGCAGCGGACGCGCGAACGAGACAGATGGGGAAAGAGTTACGCATGAAAGCTCAGGTCAGAAAACAGCGGCCATTGTAGAACGTTTGCGCCCTTCCAAGGGTTGATCCAGAAGGGGTTTTCCGCGTTTTTTGGCATCTGCGGCGCAAATGCGACGGCGCCCGCCCTGAAGCGTTGCCCTGCAAAAGTGGCGCACAGCGGCCAAGAACGAACGGAGCGCAATCGATGATGTCGTTCCCGGCCGATCGTCTCGCGCCAAATGACGCGACAAAAATTTCACTTATTTGGCTATTAGTTTGCAATCCGAATTTTCAATCGATAAACACAATCACTTTTAGGAAGGATCGTATATCTCGCCGACTCGATAAACGGGATCATCCCGAGCTTCCGAGTCCGAAGCGTATCAATGCAGGAAGGCTGTCCGACGCCCGAGCGGGCCAGAATCTACGAGGCGGGAGATGCTCGTTTGGAAAATGGCAAAAATACCAGGTGGCTCAGGCAGACACTCAAACAAATGTCATGGTTGCCACGCCGCTGAGTCTCGAAGCGGTCGAACCCTCGGACAACGCGAAAAAGTAACGAAGCAAGGTCGCAAAGCGCGGTATGCGCGAGCCTCGTCCATCCGACCAGTCTCTCGCATACCCCTACTTTTACCGCTGCATCGATTCCCACACCTTGTACAAACGCTTGACCGATATCGGCATGGGCGTACGAAGTTCCTGCGCGAACAGCGACACGCGCAGTTCTTCCAGCAGCCACCGGTATTCGCTCAATCGCGCATCCGCCACCCCGCCGCGTTGCGCAATCGCCCGCTGATAGTTTTGCAGCAGTGGCGCCATCTCCGCTGACAACCGCGCGTCTCTCAGCGCATCGGCTTTCAGCTTTTCGATACGTAAGGCCATCGCGTTCAGGTACCGCGGAAAGTGCGATAGCTGCGTGTACGGCGTATCGATAACAAAACGCTTGCCAATCAACGCATTCAACTGCGCGACCATGTCCGTGTATGGCGCGCCAAACGACTTGACCTGCGTCAGCTTCTTCGATACCGACGCGTACTCCGACAGGATCTGCCCCGCCAGGCGCGCAATCTCCTGCGCGAGCAAGGTCAGCCGGCTCTTGCCCTGATCACGTCGCGCATGGAAATCACCATCGTTATCGGGCAGCGGATCTTGCAGGCACGCACGATCCAATGCCGTTTCGATAATCTGACTCGCCAATTCCTCCTGCGTGCCCAGCGCCATGTATTGCAACGACATCTCGCGCAAACCGCCCAGATTGCGCTCGAGATACCGAATCGGCTCGCGCAACTGCAGCGCAAACAATCGACGCAAGCCCGCCCGATGAATGCGCGCGGCTTCCTCCGGCGAATCGAACACTTCGACGTCGCAATGCGTGACACGATCAACGAGCGCCGGATAGCCGAAAAGCGTCTGGCCGCGCCGCCGAATCTCCAGCAGCTCGGGCAGCTTGCCAAAGTCCCACGTGGTCAGGTTCTCGTACAACGCGGTGCTGGAACTGGACCCGGAAGAATCGGATGCCGAAGCGGCTCGCGTGATGGGTGTCGCCACGTCGTTGTCGCCCTCCAAAGTCGCACCCGCCGCCAGCTTCTGAAAATGCTGCTGCGCTTGTCCACCGAGTTCAGTTCGCAGCTGCGCCAGATTGCGGCCCATTGCGAGCTGCCGGCCGTGTTCATCGATGACCTTGAAGTTCATGAACAAATGCGCCGGCAACGTTTCGAGCTTGAAGTCCGACGGTTTCATCGCGATCTGCGTTTGCTCGCGAATATCAGCGATCAACGCTTCGAGCAAACCGCCCGCGCCGAACGTCTTGCCGCTGTGCCGCTCGACCACGCCAGCCGAGAACTCCGGCAAGGGCACAAGATGCCGCCGCAATTTCTGAGGCAGCGACTTCAGCAGCAACTGTATCTTTTCCTTCAACATGCCGCGAACGAGCCACTCGGAGCGGCGTGCATCGACTTGATTCAGGCCAAATAGCGGCACGGTCAGCGTCACGCCGTCGCGTGGAGAGCCCGGCTCGAAGTGATAGGTCAGCGTCATTTCGATGCCGGCCATCGTCATCCGTTTCGGAAACAGATCGGTCGTGACGCCCGCCGCTTCGTGACGCATCAAGTCGTCGCGCGATAGGAACAAGAGACGCGACGCGCTGTCCTTCTTCTCCTCATCCCGATACCAGCGCTCGAACGCCGCGCCGGAATAGATGCCCTTCGGCACGAGCGAATCGTAGAAAGCGAAAATCAGTTCATCGTCGACGAGCACATCCTGGCGACGCGACTTGTGTTCCAACTGTTCGATATCCGCCAGCAGCTTGCGGTTGTGCGCGAAAAACGGCAACTTCGTCTCGAATTCGCCGTCGACCAGCGCACCGCGAATAAACAACTCACGTGCGCGCGCCGGATCCTGCTTGCCAAAACTCACCCGTCGCCGCGCATAGACCGTCAGGCCATGCAGCGTCGCGCGCTCGAAAGCTGCGACCTGCGCGGCCTTCTTTTCCCAATGGGGTTCCGAGATCGTTTTGCGCAGCAAATGCGCGCCGACTTGCTCAAGCCATTCCGGTTCGATTTTGGCGATACATCGCGCATATAACCGGCTCGTTTCGACAAGCTCACCCGCCATTACCCAGCGGCCGGCTTTCTTCAACAGCGCCGAACCCGGCCACAGATAAAACTTGATACCGCGCGCGCCGAGGTAATACGGCTCGTCGTCGGCTTTCAAGCCCACGTTGCCAAGCAAACCCGTCAGCAAAGCGAGATGAATCTGCTCGAATGTGGCTTCGGATTCGTTCAGGCGCCAGCCATGTTCACGCACCACAGTCAGTAATTGCGAATGCACATCGCGCCATTCACGCAGACGCACGTGATTCAAGAAATTCGCGCGGCAGGCGTCGGTGAGCTGCTTGTTCGACTTCTTGTGCGCGATGGCGTCCTCGAACCAGGTCCACATCCGCGTCCATTGAAGAAACTCGGAACGCTCATCGGCGAATTTCTTGTGCGCCTGGTCGGCCTGCTCCTGCGCCTCGATCGGCCGGTCGCGCGGGTCCTGAACCGACAACGCGCTCGCGATGATCAACACTTCGCGTAACGACTGATGGTCGCGCGCGGCAAGAATCATCCGGCCAACGCGCGGGTCGAGCGGCAAACGCGCCAGCTCGCGGCCGAGCGGCGTAAGGGCGTTATCGTCATCGACAGCGCCGAGCTCGTTCAAAAGCTGATAACCGTCGGCGATCGCGCGGCCCGGCGGCGGTTCGAGGAACGGAAATGTCTCGATGGCCGTCAGGTGCAGCGACTTCATCCGCAAGATCACCGACGCAAGCGAGGACCGCAAGATTTCCGGATCGGTGAAACGCGTTCGAAGGTTGTAGTCGTCTTCTTCATAGAGACGAATACACACGCCGTCCGCCACCCGCCCGCAACGGCCTGCGCGCTGATTCGCCGAACTTTGCGAAATCGGCTCGATCTGCAACTGCTCGACTTTGTTGCGATACGAATAGCGTTTGACGCGGGCAAGCCCGGTATCGACGACATAACGAATCCCCGGCACCGTCAGCGACGTTTCCGCGACGTTCGTCGCCAGCACGATCCGGCGCGTGTTCGATGTGCGGAACACGCGCTCTTGCTCAGCGGCCGAAAGGCGCGCGAACAGCGGCAGGATTTCCGTGTGCGGTGGATGGTGCTTGCGCAACGCTTCGGCGGCGTCGCGGATTTCGCGCTCGCCGGGGAGGAACACGAGGACGTCGCCTGGGCCTTCGCGGCAGAGTTCATCGACGGCGTCCACGATCGCTTCCATCAAGTCGCGATCGTTTTCGCGCTGGGTCTTTGGACGATCCGGACGGTCTTTTTGCGACGTTCCCGACGTCGTTCCCTGCGCGGCTTTCACCGCCGGACTATCTTCTTCGACCGGCCGATACCGCACCTCAACGGGATACAACCGCCCGCTCACTTCAATGACCGGCGCGGGTTTTTCATCGCTGCCGAAATGACGCGCGAAACGGTCAGCATCGATCGTCGCCGATGTCACGATCACCTTCAAATCCGGCCGCCGCGGCAGGATTTCGCGCAGATAACCGAGCAGGAAATCAATGTTCAGGCTGCGCTCGTGCGCTTCGTCGATGATGATCGTGTCGTACGCGGCGAGCATCGGGTCGGTTTGCGTTTCAGCGAGCAAAATGCCGTCGGTCATCAGTTTCACCGACGCGCCGGGCGACAGGTTATCCGTGAAGCGAACCTTGTAGCCGACCACCTCACCGAACGGCGTGCCGAGCTCTTCCGCGATCCGCCGTCCTGTCGCTGATGCTGCAATCCGCCGCGGTTGCGTATGGCCGATCAGCCCGGTGCCGCCCGCACCGAGGCCGCGCCCGAGCGCGAGACAAATCTTTGGCAGTTGCGTCGTCTTGCCGGAACCCGTTTCACCGCTGACGATCACCACTTGGTTCGCCTGGATCGCGGCAGCAATTTCGTCGCGTCGGGCGGAAACCGGCAGCGCTTCAGGGAAACGGATTGGCGGAATGGGGTTCGGTTCGACGACGCGGCGCGGGCGTGGGGTGTCACGTTGTTGAGCACGCGCGTCGGGGCGTGTAGCGTTGGGTTGCGGACGAGCGGCTTGCCCGGCGGCGTCAGGTTGCGAGCGAGCGGCAGCTTGCGCGGCGTCAGCTTGGGGACGCGCGGCAAGTCGCTTAGGATCGCGTTCTGGCCGGCTGCGCTGTGGCACGTTTTCCGGTGTGCGTCCGTCTTCCCGCTCGCGAGTGTCGCCCGCGCCCGGTTTCTGATCGCTTTGATTGTTCGCAGAGTGCACATGGGCGACAACCAACGGCTGCACGATATCGGTGCGCTCACCAATGCGGGGTTCCTGCGTACGTTGAACATGTGCGCCCGGTGCAGGACGCTCACCTCCGATGTGTTGTTGTACAGACGCATCGGCTGGCTGATGAATGCGAGGTTTCCGCTGATCGCTTCGCGCCCGGGTATCTGAAGCCGACCGTTCGGCCGTCTTTTTCGCCGAACCACCGGCGGACACACGTTCGTCCCGCGCCGTCGTTGGCGTCGTTGGCGTCTTCACCGCATCGGTTCGTTTTATCGCCGCGGCGCCATCCTCGGTACCGACATGCGCAGTCGCGCTTTCACCACGCCGCTCGGAGGTGGCAGCGCGAGCCGGAGAACTGGAGGGGGTTATCTTGCCGGACGACACAGACAACGACGCTAGCGCCGACAGCGACGATAACGAAACCGCGCTGCCGCGGTCGTCTTTGCGCGCCGAACCTTGCCGTGAGGGCGAAGACGCGGAGGCAGACGTAGAACCGGACGAATCTTTCGATTCACTGCGTGAAAAAGAAGAAGCAGGCGAAACCCCTGCCCCCTTCTGAACACTTTTTTTCGATGCTTGCTGACCAGCAACCGAACCCGCAGCGGAACCGGAAGCCGCACCGCCCGCTGCTGCCCCCGACACCCCCGCAAATCGCCGCGCAGCCGCTTCCTTCTTGCGATTCGAGGCGCTTTCAGCACCGCCTCCGGCATCATCTTCGCCATCGCTTTCGCGCGCCGCTGCATCGCGCAGCAGCGCTTCACGCAGCTTTTTCAACTGCTCCTGGGGATCAAGCTTGTCCGCATCGGCGGGACGTTTGGAAACATTCGGCATAGCACGGCATTATAATCCCGGCATGAATTCTCAAACCGACCTCCCCGCCGCGCCTCCGCCGGTTACGACCGAGCCCGAAGCGCCTGATGACCACGCCCAGTTCGTCGACTGGATGCGCTCGGTCGCCCCCTATATCCACGCGTTCCGCAACAAGACCTTCGTGGTCGCGTTCGGCGGCGAGCTGGTGCAGGAAGGACGTCTGAATGCACTCGTCCAGGACGTCGGGCTGCTGCACGCCATGGGTATCCACGTCGTGCTCGTGCACGGTTCGCGCCCCCAGGTGGAAGAGCAGTTGAACCTGCACGGCGTGGAATCGGAGTTTTCGCACGGCTTGCGCATCACCGACGCCCGTGCGCTCGAATCCGCGAAGGAAGCCGCCGGCGAAGTGCGCCTCGACATCGAAGCGGCGATCAGCCAGGGCTTGCCGAACACGCCGATGGCGCATGCGCACATCAGCGTGGTATCGGGCAATTTTGTGACAGCGCGGCCGGTCGGCATCCTGGATGGCGTCGATTTCCAGCACACCGGCGTGGTGCGCAAGATTGACGGCGATTCCATTCGCCATTCGCTTACCAGCAGCAAGCTCGTGCTGCTCTCACCACTTGGGTTTTCGCCGACAGGCGAGGCGTTCAATTTGTCGATGGAAGATGTGGCGTCGGCAGCGGCGATTGCACTGCGCGCCGACAAGATCATTTTCCTCACTGAAACCCCAGGCCTCGTCGATGAAAACGGCGAGCTGGTGCGCGAAATGTCGCTGGACGATGCCTACAGGCTGCACGAAAGCGGTGAACTGCAAGGCGACGCCGCGTTTTACCTGAAGCACACCATTCGCGCCTGCCGCGGCGGCGTGGCGCGGGCGCACATCATTCCCTACGCGCTCGACGGCAGCATCCTGCTGGAATTGTTCCTGCACGACGGCGTGGGCACGATGATCTCGTACGAGAACCTCGAAAGCCTGCGCGAAGCGACGCCGGATGACGTCGGCGGTATCTTGACGCTGATCGAGCCGCTGGAAATGGACGGCACGCTCGTGCGGCGCGGCCGGCACCAGATAGAACGCGATATCGACCATTTTTCGGTCATCGAGCACGATGGCGTGCTGTTCGGTTGCGTAGCGCTATATCCGTACACGCAGGAACGCATCGGCGAAATGGCTTGCCTGACGGTCTCGCCCGAAGCGCAAGGTTCCGGCGACGGCGAACGTTTGTTGAAGCGCGTCGAGCAGCGTGCGCGCGCTCGGGGCCTCACGCATATCTTCGTGCTGACCACGCGGACCGAACACTGGTTTCTCAAGCGCGGCTTCGTGAAGGTGACCGTCGACGATTTGCCGGAAGACCGCCGCCGGCTCTATAACTGGCAACGCAAATCGCTTGTGCTGATGAAGCAGCTTTAATCACTCTATTTGGAGACGTCCGCGGGGCTCAGGCGCCAATTAATGCGCCGCCCGACACGAGGCGTCCAGCTACCCCGCTACAGGAGAATGACAGATGGCTCGAATGGTTCAATGCGCGAAGCTCGGCAAGGAAGCCGAAGGACTCGACTTTCCGCCGCTGCCGGGCGAACTCGGCAAGCGGATTTATGAAACGATATCGAAGGAAGCGTGGCAAGGCTGGCTCAAGCAGCAAACCATGCTGATCAACGAAAATCGTCTCAACATGGCTGATCCGCGCGCGCGTCAGTACCTCTTGAAGCAGACGGAGAAGTACTTCTTCGGCGAAGGCGCCGATACCGCCCAAGGCTACGTGCCGCCGACGCAGAGCTAGTCGAACCACGCCGTTTCGGTCGAGCTTCGGTCGAGCTTCGGTCGAGCTTCGGTCGATAAAAAGCCGGTCTTTCGAGGCCGGCTTTTTCATTTCCGAGACCGGGACCCAAAGCCCCCGCAGCCCACCGGTTTGCGCATCGTCTGGCATCGTGCTAACATCTCCTTCTTTCCAACTGCAATTCAAAGTCAATTTCTTAGCAATGACGCGCCTGAAGCATTCTTTCAAGCGCTAATTCGAGATATCGGCGAGTGTTGTGGAGGCTTCCCCGGGTCTGGATTTTCCCGTGGACAAAGTTGATCTCAAGCCTCTTCAATCGTGACGCAGCAGGCAGCAAGACAACAGCGCCCTTGGCGCCCCCGTTGTCAAATTTCGCCGCGTCCAGCCATCAATCCCCGTAGTACCCGTGTAGTTATCCGCGTAGTACCCACGAAGTGCCATTTCGCGACCATCGCCGCGAGGCATCGGCATTGTCCAACGCACCATCGACGCGTCTCCCATGCGTCCGGCGCGCGGGCAACGACTTTCAGCAGCTTTCAGTCGCTCTCGCACTGGAATTCGCCAACTCGCCTCGTCGCGAAACTGCACTTTCCCGGCAACGTGCGCCCGGCGCACGCCGAACCGTCCCATGGGCGGCTCGGCAACAAACCTGGAGCTTTTTCTTCATGGCAACACCGAACGACGGCCTCTGGCGACAACCCCAACCCGAAAAAGACCTGTCGCTCGACGACATTACCATCGTCGATAAATCGCTGCTCAAGCGCGCAGTCGGCGCGATGGCAATCGGCAACGCGATGGAATGGTTCGATTTCGGCGTCTACAGCTATATCGCGGTGACGCTCGGCAAAGTATTCTTCCCGTCGAGCAACCCAGGCGCGCAATTGATCGCAACGTTCGGCACTTTCGCCGCGGCGTTTCTCGTGCGTCCGCTAGGCGGCATGGTGTTTGGACCAATGGGGGATCGCATCGGCCGCAAGCGCGTGCTCGCGATGACGATGATCATGATGGCCGTCGGCACGTTTTGTATCGGCTTGATTCCGGCGTATGGAAGCATCGGCATTTTTGCGCCGATCCTGCTGCTCGTCGCGCGTTTGGTGCAGGGCTTTTCGACAGGTGGCGAGTATGGCGGCGCAGCGACGTTCATCGCGGAATTCGCGACGGACAAGAAGCGCGGTTTCATGGGCAGTTTTCTCGAGTTCGGCACGCTCGTGGGGTATGTGCTCGGCGCAGGATGCGTGGCGGTGTTGACCGCGACGATGTCCGAGCAATCGCTGCTCTCCTGGGGATGGCGTATTCCTTTCCTGATCGCGGGACCGCTCGGGTTGATCGGCTTGTATATCCGGCTGAAGCTGGAAGAGACCCCTGCCTTCCAGCGTGAAGCCGACAAGCGCGAGAGCGAAGCGCACAGCACGCCCAAAGACCAATTCCGCGATATGTTGGTCAAGCAGTGGAAACCCATGCTGCAATGCGTCGGGCTCGTGCTGATTTTCAACGTGACCGATTACATGGCGCTGTCTTATCTGCCGAGTTATCTCTCCGCCACGCTGAAATTCAACGAAACGCACGGGCTCTTCATCGTGCTGGTCGTGATGGTGCTGATGATGCCGATGACACTGGGTGCCGGCCATCTGTCGGACAAGGTCGGGCGCAAGCCGGTGATGCTGTTTGGATGCGTCGGTTTGCTGCTGTTGTCGATACCCGCGCTGACGCTGATCCGCATGGGCACCGTGCTGCCCGTCTTCAGCGGCATGCTGATTCTCGGCGTGTTGCTGTCGTGTTTCACCGGCGCGATGCCGTCGGCGTTGCCCGCGCTCTTCCCCACCAAGATCCGCTATGGCGCGCTTGCGATTGGCTTCAACGTGTCGGTTTCGCTGTTCGGCGGCACGACGCCGCTGGTGACGGCGTGGCTGGTTTCATCGACGGGTAATCTGATGATGCCCGCCTATTACCTGATGGGGGCATCGGTGATCGGAATTGTCTCGGTGCTCGCACTTCATGAGACCGCCAGGAAGCCGCTGAAGGGATCGCCGCCGTGTGTGGGTTCGCGCTCGGAAGCACATGCCGTGATGCGCGGTGTGCGGCAAGCTGCCGAAATGGATGACCGAGTGCCGGAGGCGACAGCCCACGCGTGACGCTGGGCAAAGATGAACGATAGTTAAACAACAAAGAGGCCGTTCCAAGTCACGTGGAACGGCCTCTTTGCCTTTCGGTCGCGGTCCAGCCAAGCGCTAACGCTGCGTTCACTCATGCGTTCACTCAACCAGCCGCACGATCTCGACCTGCACCTCGCCCTTCTCAATCAGCATGATGCCAAGCGTCACCGGCAACTTGAATCGACGCGGCCCGGCGCTTCCCGGGTTCACGAAAAGCGTCGCGCCGCGGCGCTCGACTAATGGCTTGTGCGAATGCCCGGTGACCACCACGTCGATACCGTCGAGCTGCTTTGGAACATCCGCGATATCGTGAACGACGTGAATCGCCGTATCGCCGATGCGAAATGTCCGCGCTTCCGGCAAATCGTCGATCCGCGCGCCCGAATCGTTATTGCCGCGGATCGCGGTGACGGGCGCGAGTTCGTTGAGGGTATCGAGGACAGCGGGATTACAGATATCGCCGGCGTGAATGATGTGCTCGCAGCCGCGCAACGCATCGAGCGCTTCGGGACGCACGAGGTTGTGGGTATCGGAGATGATGCCAATGCGGATCACAGAGGACATAGGCTTCGCTCGCAGAACTTTATGGCCCGAGCGTAGCACTGTTCATGCCGATGAAATCAGCGCGCGAAGGTCATTGCTCTTCCGTCAGCAGGACTTTTTCCACGCGCCGGTCAGGCACGAGCCACACGACTGCCACGATCGTGTATAAGGCCGCGGCAACCCACGGTTCCCAGAACGATGCGGCGATTGCGACCAGATACAGCACCACCGAAATCTTGCCCTTGAGATCCGAGCCGATCGCGCGTTCGAGCATCGAGTTGGCTCCGTGCAGGCCGATCAACGCGCGCGTGAGGATGTACCACGCAACCGCCGTCATGCAGAGATCGAAGCCATAGAGCGCAGTGGGCCATGATGCGAGGTGGCTCTCACCCATCCAGTTGGTGGTGAACGGAAACAGCGACAGCCAGAACAGCACATGGAGGTTCGCCCACAGCACGCTGCCGTTGACACGCTTGGCCACGTGCATCAGGTGATGGTGGTTGTTCCAGTAGATGCCGACATACACGAAGCTCAGCACGTAGGCGCAGAACACGGGAGCGAGCGCGCCGAGCGCCGCCAGATCGGCGCCGTGCGGCACCTTGAGTTCGAGCACCATGATCGTGATGATGATGGCGATCACGCCATCGCTGAATGCCTCGATCCGGTTCGTGCCCATCTTCTTCCTTTCTCGTGCTTCGTGGTTTTGCCGCCGGGGTCCATCGTCCGGCGCGCAGGTGCTGGCCTCTGAGGTTGAGGAAAGCGTGTCCGCGTGAGGTGGCTTCCCGGATGCGGCCGCACCCCGGCCGCGCGCAGCAAATTATGCGTGAGCGGCCCGGCGTTGTCGATTTAGCGTGAAAGTGCCCGGCGGATTTGGGCGAGCGATGAAAACCAACCCCGAAGAAACCGGATGCACGACGCTAGCGCCTGTCTGGATTGGCCCCTCAGCCGTCCGATGGTAGAATCGCGTCCGCCTGGCGGGGTGATGAAATTGGTAAACATAGCGGACTTAAAATCCGCCGCCTAACGGCTTGCCGGTTCAAGTCCGGTCCCCGCTACCATGCGTCAGATTCAACGAACGTTTCCGGATCAAAGGGGCGTTTGGCTGCCGCGCGCAGATCAACGCGATGATCACTGTATATTCATACAGCAACGTATCGACGCCATTGCGCGCCTTCCCGGATTTCATTCGCCTCGGTTGAAAGAAACGAGAAGCCGTGGACACACTTTATCGATGCGAAACCGCTAGTCACCTGTCTTCGCTTAACCGACTGAAGTAGACTGCGCGTCCTACCTAGCGCGAGCCATCATGAAACATCGAACCTTTTATGCGGTGGCCGCTGCTGCCGTTCTTACCTGCACCGCGGGTTGCACCACGGCGTATCGCAACGGCCAGGAATGCAAGGCCAAGATGGTCGAGACCTATCCGGCCTCGAAGCCCAAGCTGAGTTACGACCCGCCCCGGGTCGCTTATGAAGGCACGCGCGTCGTGGTCGAGGGAAGCTACACCAAAAAAATCCCGCCGGCGGGTGTGACCCCCATCAAGACGACGTCGCAGACGGTGCCGGCAGCGGTCGAATGTACGTTCGCCGGCGACACGCTCAAGACGTTCCAGTGGCTGACACCGGCTGACCTCGCAGAAAAATACCCGCTGAAACCGGGCACCGACGACACGGAGTAAGTGCATCGTCAACCAGCGTGGGAACGTGGTCCGGTTGGCTCGCCTATGAAAGCCTGGGTTCGTTCGTGCAAAGGCGGACACTGGACACGCCAGCAAACCCCGATCGTCTTTAGTATCATCAGCGGCTCGCTTCATGCCTTGAATCATCGAGCCCCGCCATGTCCGCTGCCGCCACCGATTCCGATTCCGATTCCGGTCCCCACGCCCCGCATCATCCGCACTATTCGCGCGCCACCTTGCTCGTACTGGCGACGATCGCAGGCGTATCGGTGGCGAATATCTATACGAATCAGCCGCTGCTCGCGGCATTTCGCGCGTCGTTTCCAGAAAGCGCGGGGCTGATCGGCGCAGTGCCGGCCGTCACGCAACTCGGCTACGCGATCGGCATGTTATTGCTGGCGCCGCTCGGCGATCGCTTCGACCGCCGCTTGATCATTCTTCTGCAACTGGCCGCGCTCGGCATCGCGCTGGTCGGGGCAACGGCGGCGCCCACGCTCGGCGTGCTGATCGCCGCGAGCCTCGCGCTCGGCATTGTGGCAACCATTGCCCAGCAAGCGGTGCCGTTCGCCGCCGAACTCGCGCCGCCTGCACAACGCGGTCATGCGGTCGGCACGGTGATGAGCGGCCTGCTGATCGGCATCCTGCTCGCACGCACGGTCTCGGGTTTCGTCGCGGAATACTTCGGGTGGCGAGCCGTATATGGCGCTTCGGTCGCGGCGACAATCGGGCTCGCCGTACTCGTGGTGATGCGCCTGCCGCGCAGCAAACCGACATCCACGCTGCCTTACGGCAAGCTGCTCGCATCGATGTGGCATCTTGTGGTCGAGACGCCGGCGCTGCGCGAAGCATCGATGACAGGCGGCGCCTTGTTCGCGGCGTTCAGCATCTTCTGGTCTGTGCTCACGCTGTTACTCGCCGGCGAGCCGTTCCATCTCGGTCCTCAAGCCGCCGGCCTGTTCGGCATCGTCGGTGCAGCGGGCGCGCTGGCCGCGCCGCTAGCGGGCAAGTCGG
>NZ_AEJF01000192.1 GCF_001028175.1 Caballeronia mineralivorans PML1(12) | reverse complement strand
GTGGTCTCGCTGTGCATCGTGCTCGTGGCCATATCGTTCGTGGTGTTCGCGCTGTCGGGACACAGCCTCGTGGGGCTGGTGATCGGCGTGATCGTGCTCGATATCGGCGTGCAAGCCGCGCAGATATCGAATCAATCGAGGATCTACGCGCTCAAGCCAGAAGCGCGCAGCCGCGTGAATACCGTGTACATGGTCGTGTATTTCATCTGCGGCGCAGCGGGGTCGGCGGTCGCATCGCTGGCATGGCACGCGTTCGGATGGGTCGGCGTGTGTTTCGCGGGGCTTGCAGCCACCGGGCTTGCCGGGCTGAGCCATTCACGAAGCCCTTTGAAGAAAGCCTGAGAGAGTTAAGCACTCTCCCGCGATCAACCCCGCTCGCGCGCGTAGTGATGCAGCGCGTCGAGAACGCGGTCGAATTCCAGGGATTTATCGAAGAAATGGCGCACGCCGTATTGCAGGCAGTGCTCGCGATAAGCCGGCAGCGCATGGTTCGTGAGCACGGCGGCGAAGGTCGACTCGGTCATGCCGGTGCGCTGCAAATACGCCAGCACCTCAATGCCGGAACCGCGCTTCAATTGCAGATCGACGATCACCGCATCGAATCTCTGCGATGCCAGCAGCGCAATCGCAGTCTCAGGGGTGTCGGCCCATGCGGTGACCTGCAGTTCGCCGGACGCATCGATCGCTTCCACCAGGCTGCGCCGGATCAACGGCGAGTCCTCGATCAACAGTACGCTCAGCGGCCGCTCACGCGCGAATCCGGTTCCGTCGACGATCGTTTGTTGGCCCACGGCGGGCGTCCTCCTACTCGATCAAGCCGTTCTTGATCGCGTAATACGTGAGATCGGCATTGTTCGCGAGCTGCATTTTTTCGAGAACGCGCGCGCGATACGTGCTGATCGTCTTCACTGATAAATGCAATTCCTCCGCTATTTCCGTCGGAATCTGGCCGCCCGCAAGCTTGCAAAAAATCTGGAACTCCCGCTCGGACAAAGTCTCGTGCGGGCGCTCGGTCGCGGGTTTCTCGAGCTTGTCGGCAAGTACATCGGCGATACCTTCCGACAGATACCGGTGGCCCCGCGCCACCGTGCGAATGGCCCGCACGATCTCGTCGGGCGCCGCGTCCTTGTTCAGGTAGCCGTTGGCGCCGGCGCGCAACAGGTTGATTGCGTACTGGCTTTCCGGAAAACCCGACAGCATCAGCACGCCCTGCTCCGGGCGAATCTGCTTGATCACGCGTAACGTATCGATCCCGTTCTTGTCCGGCATCGCGATATCCAGCAGCACGACGTCGAACGCGCTTGCGCGCACGAGCGCGATGGTTTCGTCGCCGGTGGACGCTTCAGCGGCGACTTCCATGTCGGGTTCATCGGCTACGAATTGCCGGAACCCGCTTCGCACGATGGCGTGATCGTCCGCTATCAACACTCGAATCATCTGCGCTGCCCGCGGCCGTTTTTATGATGAATCATTGATCAGCCGTCGAGACCGTCGAGCAGGTCCGCCATGTCGTCGGCGTGCTCTTCCTCGACTGCCAGGATCTCTTCGAAGATCCGGCGCGTGGTGACATCCTTTTCGCCGAGATAGCGAATGATTTCACGATACGTATCGATCGCAATGCGTTCCGCGATCAGGTTCTCGCGAATCATGTCGATCAGATTGCCGCCTTCCTTGTACTCGGCATGCGAGCGCGACGCGAGGCTGTCGGGTGCGAAATTCGGCTCGCCACCCAACTGCACGATGCGTTCGGCAATGGTGTCGGCGTGTTCCTGCTCTTCGGTCGCGTGCTGCGCGAATTCCGCCGCGACGGCTTCCGAATGAATGCCCTTCGCCATGAAATAATGGCGTTTGTAGCGCAGCGTGCAGACGATCTCAGTGGCGAGCGAGTCGTTCAGCAGCTTCAGCACGACTTCCTTGTCGGCGCCGTAGGTCGATGTGACGGGACCATCGTCCATGTGTTGACGCGCATCGGCGCGAATTTTTTCCACGTCCAGTACGAACGGATCGGACTTGCGGCCGGATTCCTTCGATGGTGCCGGTGCAGCTTTTACAGCAGACGATTTCGACATGGATGTGCTCCAGAAAGAGAGTGTTTTTTGTTCTACGGCAGGACAGGTTCGTGACAGGAGCTTTGCCGCAGACCGCCCGCATACGGCGTGCCTGCTCGCGCCGTGCATTCCGTTTGTCGGATGGACGGCCGACGTGAAAACGTGAAGCCGTCCGCCCGGTGAACGGGTTTCGAATAAAGCCGGTCGAAGCGTGTGAGGGTGTGATAGCACTAGCCAAGGATTAAAGCCGCTAATCGATTATTTTCTTCGTGATGACAAAGCCGAGTACGAGGAACACCACGCACAAGATCAGGAACAGTACGAACAGGAACTTCGCGATGCTGGCCGCGCCCGCTGCGATGCCGGTGAAACCGAGCAAGCCCGCGACGACGGCGACGATGGCGAAAAACAATGCCCACTTCAACATGATCGGCTCCCCAATAAGGTTGGACTAGTAACGGGATGTTAGCGAGGCGGTCGCGAACTGCCATCTGGACGCCCGCCGTTTTTTAGGTAGGACTCCACCGACAAACGCTTTCAATTCACCTTTAATCCGTCGCAAATCGAGCGCGACTGAAAGTGCAACTCGTCTGCGATTCAGCCACCCCGCGCGGCGCGAAAAGTTACACTGGCCGGACAGAAAACCCGGCGGCTCCCTATGACTTCCTCTTTGCACGAAGGCGGCGCGGCGAACCCGGTAGCTGGCGTCACGCGGCGCGCGACCCGGTTCGGGATGCGTTTGAACGGCTGGATGCGCCGCTGGAGCTGGGCCGTCGCGATGACCGTGGCCATCGTGATTACCATCGGCGGCCTCGTGATACTCGAGTCTGGCCGCATGCGCATCGCAGCGGAATACGAGACCGCGCTCGAGGCGAAAGGCGCGACCACGCAGTTGACCTCGCTCGCGGCGGATATCGCGTCACTGACCGCCGATGAGCGCGCGTTCCGCCTCGCACCCGATAACACCTACGCCGCGCTCTACGACGCGACGGCGGCGAGGATCCGGCAAACGGTGGCGTCGCTGGATGCGTACTATCGCCGCAAAGCCGACGACACCGCGCTCGCCAGTTTCAATCAGGTCAGCGCGATTCTTGGCGCGCGGATCGGCGCGGGACTGGCTGCACGCTCCGCATCGCAAGCAGGAACAAGCACCGATACCGTCGATGGCGCGCTCGCCCTGCTCCGTCTCAATGAAGAACGCCGGGCGCAGGCCGCGCTCGACGCGAGCCGCGCCGATCAACGCATTTCCACTTTCTGCGTGGGCGCGTTGTGTGCGTTGAATATCGTGTTGTTCCTGCTGCTGTTCCGCAATCTCGGCATTCAGCTGGACAAGCAGGATCGGGTGCAGCAAAAGCTGATTACGCAGCAGGAAGAGCTCGATCAGCTCGTGTTCGAGCGCACGCGGCAACTTGAAGCGCTCGCGTGGCATTTGCAGTCGGTGAGTGAAAACGAGAAGACCCAGCTTGCCCGCGAACTGCACGACGAACTCGGTTCGATCCTGACGGCCAGCAAAATGGATGTGGCGTGGGTCAACAACAAGCTTAAAACCACGGAACCCGAGATGGCCGAAAAACTCGGCCGGGCGCTCGCCAATCTTGACCAGGGGATTGCGCTGAAGCGGAGAATTATCGAAGACATGCGGCCAACCGTGCTCGCCAACTTCGGGCTGGTCACGGCGCTGCGCACACTCGCCGATGAAACCGCGCAACGCACCGGCTGGACACTCGAACTCGCGCTCCCCGAGGAGGACATCAAGCTCGGCGAAGAAGTCGAAATCGCGTTATTCCGGGTTGCGCAGGAGTCGCTCACGAACGCGGCCAAATACGCGCGCGCGTCGCGCGTTTCGATCGCGCTGGCGCTGGACGACGAGCGGGTATCGATGCATATAGCCGATGACGGCGTCGGCCTCCGCCCGCAGGATCTGCTGCGTACGCACACGCACGGGCTGCTGGGCATGCGTCAGCGGGTCAGCGCACGGGGCGGGCATATCGAAATCGAACGACGCCAACCGCATGGCACCGATATCCGCGTGGCCATGCCGCGTGCGCGCAACTTCGATGTCTGAAGTGCGCCTCCGGTTGCTGTCGCTCATGTAGGACGGCGCCGACACAAGATGCAGACCGCGCCTATAGCCTGCGGACACGCAGTTTTTTAGGATTCTCCAGACCGGTGTGGTCTATCGAAGCGGTTGTCGGCAGGGGTTATCATTGGTTGTTCAAATCCCGCGAAGGAGTTTCAAGGATCGGTCGTAGCCAAGGCCGCAATGCGTTTAAACTCCGGGTGGCCGGGATTCGAACAACGGGCACGCTTTTATGGCCAGCGGCCGGCGTACCCGCATCAAACTCAAGGGGAATTGCTCATGACTCGACTCATCGCTTTGCTGTTGATCGCCGGAACCGCCGCGCTCGCGGGTTGCAATACGATAGCCGGCGCCGGCCAGGACCTTTCGAAGGGCGGCAACGCAATCACGAATTCCGCGGATAAGCACGGCGCGGAGTAACAGGAATGGCCTGGGAGACCTGCTTGCCCCCAACTGGCTGATCTGCGAACCTGTCCGATACGCTACCGGCGCCGGCTAGTGCCGGCACACCGGGATTGAGAGTTGGATTGAAAAAGAACCTCCTCGCGGAGGTTCTTTTTTGTCTCACGCAAACGCATGCGAAGGATCGGAATCAGGCGGTGGAGCTGTCCAGCTTCCGGACTCGGGGCGCTGCGTGATGCGCTCGATAGGCTCAGCCGCTTGAGACTCGATCAGTCCGCAAATCAAATCGGCGAAAGGCTTGATGTTTCGATACGTGCTCGCTTGCTCCAGCGCCGCGAGATACGCCGTCTGGGATTGCACGGTCACGATAGTCCAGGGATAGCCGCCTGTTGTCAGCAAGTAGTTCATCAGAAAGCGGCTAAGACGACCGTTGCCGTCCATGTACGGATGGATGAACACAAAGATGAAGTGACCGAGTACGGCGCGTACGCCCGGATGATCTTCAGCCAGCAGCAAATCGAAGAGCGCGGGCATGCAATCGCGAACAGCTTCCGGCGCGAGGGGCACATGCAAGGCATTCCGAATAAACACATTGTTGTTGCGATAACCGGCCAGGTCGCTGGCCTTCAAGATACCCGCGGTGACGCTCGGCGAAAACAGAGTCACGTACCACTGTGAAAAATCCCGTCGCAGAGTAATAGCGGGTTCGTTCATTTGCGCCACTACCTCGCCAATCAGGAGGCGAACTCTTTTGTGGGCTTCGGCGTACCCCTTGGCTGCCATCGCGTCGCGCGCCTGGCGGTCCTCTTTGTTGATCAACGGACTCCAGTCGCCGCTGCGAACCTTTTCGATAAGGTCCGTGCTTACCCGATAACCTTCGATAGACAGCGAGTGGTACGCATCCGCCACGTACCTCGCTTCGATATCGTGGAGAAGCGCTTCACTGTCGAGATTCGACAAACGTGGAATGCCCTCGAACCGGTCGATCACGATTTCCCGCATGCTCGACCACATGGCCTGGATGCGCTGAACGTACGGGGACTCATTCATCCGGCCGCCAATATGGGCCAAGGGCCGCTCAAACGGATTGTCTTCGACCACTACGTATGTCGCTGCCCTCATCGTCTGGACGAGCTGCTCGGCGTCGGTGGCTCTGCCGACCGCCCGGAGCGCACCTGCCATGCGGCCGGCGACGACGCTGTGACCGCCCTCGAGTAGTCGGGCCGTAAGTGAACTGATGTCAACCTGCCGCGTCACAATTTGCGCCGCAAGCTCATGCGTGTGGAAAAAACTCGGACTAGCTCGAATCAATGCTTCGGGCAGGGGAACGAGTAGCAGCCCGCTTGCATTCGGCGCACGACCTTGCGCTAGCAACTCAGGCTTGGTTTGATAGAGGAACATCGAGCAGCCATGGGGCAATGCCTGCGGCTGATTGGCCGCCAAGGGCGAATGCAGCAGGATTTGTTTCTCGACGCTCGTGTAGCCGCTGTGCTTCAGAAGCGAGAGCTCAGGGCTCAACTGCCATTGATCGCCGAACCTGGCGTGGGCGTAGGCCGCCACGAACGTCTCCATGTTCGCGTACCAGTGCGTGGAGTCACCCTCGTCGTCTTCGGGATTGTTGGACTGGTACCAACCTTGTATGACGGGCTTGAGGAATCCGGCAGCGAGGAGCCGTTCGCGGTGTGTACGAGTGAGCTCGGGATGCGCACTGCCCCGGAATACCGAAATGCCACGGTCCTGCAGCGCCTTGAGAATCTGCAGGGAGGACGCAAGTTTTTCATTGGGTGCCGCCACGAGATTCGCCCCGAGATGTCAGACCATATATAGAGTTTTGTGTCGTATTATATCCAGAGTTTTGTGTTGTGCCATTTATAGAGTTTAATGCTTTATTAAAAATAGAGTTCTATGCTTTTTTTGCAGCGAATGCCATATGGGCAATGGCCGTATCAATGGTTGATGTTGCTGCGAATCCAAATCAAAGGCTGGCCGTTTCGAGAAAAAGCCCGCTGTTCTTGCGCTCCCGATCCTCACGCCCCCTCAAACCAGCCCACGCCTCTTGTAGTCGAACCAGAACGACAAGCCGACGCTTGCCAAGATGATCAGTGTCGCCATTACGGTCCATTTCGTGATCACCTCGCCGAGGAATAGCGCACCTATCACGACGGCCACCACGGGATTCACATACATGCAGCTGCTTGCGATGATCGGGCTCGTATGCCGGATCAGGTAGGCATACGCAACATACGCTGCCATCGAACCGACGAGCATCAGGTAGAGGTAGGCCAAAAACGGCGTGAACCCCATGCTCACGATGCGCTCACCCGACAGCCACGCGACCATCGTCGCCATCGCGCCGCCGAGGCTGATCTGCAGCGCAGTCGATACCAGCAAGTCGGACGGCAGCTTGAGACGACCTGCGAGAAACGAACCGCCTGCCCAGAAAATCGCGCCGCAGAGAATCGCGAGGCTGCCGGCAGTGGAACCCGACGACGGATCGCCGTGATTCAGCAACGCGATCCCGACCAGCCCGAGGCCCACCGCGACCCACTCGCCCTGCGCCACTTTGCGGCCGGCGATAGCCGCGATAACCGTCGCGAACAGCGGCACGGTCGCGACCATGACGGCGGCCGTGCCGGTCTCGACCGTGCGCATGCCAAACGCGAGCATGCCACTCGATAACCCCACGAGCAGCGTTCCGACTGCCGCTGCATTACGCACTTCGGCGAAAGTCGGCCAGACTGGATCGCGGCGCGCGGCGAAGATAAACAAGCCGATACCGGCGAACAGGTTGCGCAGCCCGGAGAGCATCAGCGGCGGAAACGATTCCAGCGACAGATGCACCGCCATATAGGTCGAACCCCAGACGAGGTACACCACGCAGAGCGCGAGCGCCACACGGCCGCTGCGCGTCGCGGGAAGGCGAAACGGGAAATGGTTGGGAAGATTAAACGGGCGACGCGCGGGGGCATCGGCTGGCGCTTGTGGCTGCGTTACGCTCGGCGATTCGACCGGCGATTGCGATTCGGCTCGCGCTTGCGCGTCAGATGGCGGCTGCGGAAATGGCAGCACGTCGGCCAAGGGCTGCGCGGGTGGCTGCTGTGGCGGCGCGAACTGCGAAGCTGAGGATGACGATGACGAAACCGGCGACTGCGAAGGCGGCAACGATGTGGACATCCGTTACTCCGCAGCGAAGATGACTGCAACGTCAGCCGGCCAAACGGCCAGGCTTACAGCCGCCGGTTTCGCCTCACCCAAAACCGGGTGAAGCGATGAGCGGCGCGCATGCCGCTCGAGCGTCGCGGCAAAACGGGCAAGGCAGGACAACATGTCGGAAGCAGAAAAAAGGGTCGGGCAACAAAGTGCCGAAGCTCGATGCCGGCTTCAAAAGCCGGCATCGAGCCGCCGCGAGTTTGCCGGAGCGATCGGGCGAAAAATGTCGGAACGCATTCGGGAAAACACGGTGGTCGCCATTATGCAGTAAGCGCCGCGCGCACACCCGGGTGTGTTACAGATGGTTGCCAACACGCTACGGCGCGGTGTATCGTGACGGCTGCTAACGCGGGGGTCCTGCGCTGCACATCGCAATCTGCTGCTGATTGTCCGTGTGTCGCGGGTGAGAAATACCCTTTGAACCTGATCTGGATAATGCCAGCGCAGGGAAGCGTTCGGATTTTGCCGCGCTGGGGTCTTTCTGGGTCTGTCTCTTCCTCGCGCATCCTCGCCAAATCCGCCCGCCTCCTCTCTCTGCTTTTTCTTCGGTCTCCCGTAGCTAGCGTTTGACTCAGCCGATTCCGCGCGCCTATGCGTTTTTCGCCGGCCGGCTGGGAAACACCCGTCCCCACAGGAGAGCCGCATGAACGCCAACCCGAAATTCCTGTCCGACGACGCTGTCGTCGACGCCGCCGCGATCGCGCCGCTGCCCAATTCGCGCAAGATCTACGTGACGGGCTCACGTCCCGACATCCGCGTGCCGATGCGCGAAATCACGCAATCCGATACCAACGAAAGCTTCGGCAGCGAGAAGAATCCGCCGGTGTACGTCTACGATTGCTCCGGTCCGTATTCGGACCCGCAAGCGACTATCGATATTCGCTCGGGTTTGCCGGCCGTGCGTCAGGGCTGGATCGAAGAACGCGGCGATACGGAATCGCTCGGTGGTCTCTCGAGCAATTTCGGCCGCGAACGCGCCGCCGATCCGGCCACCGCCGATCTGCGCTTCAAGGGTTTGCATCGCACGCCGCGCCGCGCGCTGCCGGGCAAGAACGTCTCGCAGATGCACTACGCACGGCAAGGCATCATCACGCCGGAGATGGAATACATCGCGATCCGCGAGAACCAGCGCCGCGCCGAATATCTGGAATCGCTGCGTACGAGCGGTCCGAACGGCGAAAAGCTCGCCGCGATGATGGGCCGCCAGCATCCTGGTCAAGCGTTCGGCGCCCAGGCTTTCGGTGCGAACGCGCCGAAAGAAATCACGCCCGAGTTCGTGCGCGAGGAAGTCGCGCGCGGCCGCGCGATCATCCCGGCGAACATCAACCACCCGGAAAGCGAGCCGATGATCATCGGCCGGAATTTCCTGGTGAAGATCAACGCGAACATCGGCAATTCGGCGGTCACGTCGTCGATTGGCGAAGAAGTCGACAAGATGACGTGGGCAATCCGCTGGGGCGGCGACACGGTCATGGATCTGTCCACCGGCAAGCATATTCACGAGACGCGCGAATGGATCATCCGCAATAGCCCGGTGCCTATCGGCACGGTGCCGATCTATCAGGCGCTCGAAAAGGTCAACGGCAAGGCTGAAGACCTCACCTGGGAAATTTTCCGCGACACGCTAATCGAGCAGGCCGAACAAGGCGTGGATTACTTCACGATCCACGCGGGCGTGCTGCTGCGCTACGTACCGATGACCGCTAACCGCATGACGGGTATCGTCTCGCGCGGCGGCTCGATCATGGCGAAGTGGTGTCTGGCTCATCACAAGGAAAGCTTCCTGTACGAGCACTTCGAAGACATCTGCGAAATCATGAAGGCCTACGACGTGAGCTTCTCGCTTGGCGACGGCCTGCGTCCGGGTTCCATCTACGACGCCAACGACGAAGCCCAGCTCGGCGAACTGAAGACGCTCGGCGAGCTGACGCAAATCGCATGGAAGCACGACGTGCAGGTGATGATCGAAGGTCCGGGTCACGTACCGATGCAGCTCATCAAAGAGAACATGGACCTGCAACTGGACTGGTGCGACGAAGCGCCGTTCTATACGCTCGGACCGCTGACCACGGACATCGCGCCGGGCTACGACCACATCACGTCGGGTATTGGAGCCGCGATGATCGGCTGGTTCGGCACCGCCATGCTCTGCTACGTCACGCCGAAGGAACATCTCGGCCTGCCGAACAAGGACGACGTGAAGACCGGGATCATCACGTACAAGCTCGCCGCGCACGCCGCCGATCTGGCGAAGGGCCATCCGGGCGCGCAGGTGCGGGACAACGCGTTGTCGAAGGCACGGTTCGAATTCCGCTGGGACGACCAGTTCAATCTCGGCCTCGATCCTGACAAGGCGCGCGAATTCCACGACGAAACCCTGCCGAAGGATTCCGCCAAAGTCGCGCATTTCTGCTCGATGTGCGGCCCGCACTTCTGTTCGATGAAGATCACCCAGGACGTCCGTGAATATGCGGCGAAGCAAGGGGTATCGGATATCGAGGCGCTGAAGCAGGGCATGGAAACGAAGGCGATCGAGTTCGTGAAGAAGGGCGCGGAGATTTACCAGCGCACGTAAGAACGACCCATCTCGCGCGCAAGTAAAAACGGCCTGTCGCATGTCATGTGCGACAGGCCGTTTTGCGTTGGCCAGCGCTCAACTCCTCAATTCAGTACTTGTCTGCTGAATACCGCAGTCGGGCACTGTTTCTGCTCTTATATTGAAAGGATCGGCGAAAACTGTCTTTCGCCTCGGGTTGGACGTGGACAGTCAGGCTCATCCGCTCAGGGTAATCCCGGCGTGATCAAGAGCCGAGCCGTTTCAGCTTTCAGCTACAACCCGTCACATCTTCGTGAATCATCGATTTGGAGAGTTGAAATGGACAAGCTCAAACAGATTGGCGCTGCTGCTCTCATCGCCGCACTTCTCGGCGGCCTTTCTGCCTGCGACAACATGACAACGCGGCAACGCGATACAGCCATCGGCGCAGGGGTGGGCGGCGTCGCGGGTGCGGCGATCGGTGGCAATGCGCTATCGACCCTTGGCGGCGCAGCCGCAGGCGGTCTGATCGGCAATCAGGTTGGCAAGTAGATCGCTCAATAACCGCCAATAACCACCAGTAACCAAGCGTATCGAGGGCTTTTCTTCGATCGCTTCGCCCGGCCGCTCTCTTTCGCGCTCTCTTTCGATAACAGGGCGGCCGGGTGTGAATTTCAGGTGGTGAAACAGATCGAAACATTGAGGTAAGCACCAGCGCTTTCCGGCGTTTCAGCGATGCGCTAGGCTGTAGATATGCCGTTTATTCGAACGGCCGCGTTTCGACGCAATCAGGAGTCGCATCATGAGCCCGAAGCTCGCACTATCCGCCCTCGTGGGTGCTTTGAGCTTAAGTGCTTGTTACTACGTGCCCTACGGTTATTACCCGGCGTATCCGGCCTACCCCTCCGTCCCCGTGGTCAGCACAGCCCAAACGCAGCAGGAAATTCCGGTCACGCCGGCCGGCGCTTCCAGCACGAATAACGCACCGTCCACTTATTCGTCGACGACAACGCAGTACGTCGCTGCGCCGCCGGTCGTCTACGCTCCGTATCCCGCTTATTACCCGAGCTACCCCGTCTACGCGCCCTATCCTGCCTATTACGGTTATCCCGCGTATTACGGACCGTCGTTGTCGATCGGCTTCGGCTGGTGGGGCGGCGGTGGCCACGGGCATTATCGTCACTGAGCTCAGTGACGATAATGCCCCTCGGCGCTACCGCCTGGGCGAGCCTTACCCGTTCGAGGTAACGCTTCCACACAAGCCGCGCTGAAAAAGCGAGGCTTGTCTTTTTGCGCACCTCATCGGCGCGATGTTCAGTCTTGTAAAAAACCCGTCGCGGAAAGCGTCGTGGCAATCGTCTTGATCTGGCACGTTTTTCGCGGAAATTCCCCGTCGCTGCGCCGCTCAGCGCGCTGCGGTTACAGAAATCCTCACCATGCTGGTCTTCGCGCCGATCCTGCTCTGGCTCGCCGCCTGTCTCGGCGTTCTCTCCGGCTGGGTGTTCCGCGACGCGCCCGCAAGAGATGTTTCCGAGACGCAGGAAGCCACCGCCCGATGACGCTGCGTGCAGCCGGAGGACTATGGGTATTCCCTTCTTTGACGCGAGTCATCCTCGCTCTATTCTTAGACCAGACACATTAGGCAAGCGCTTACTTCGCACTGTGTGTCGGGCGGCGGCGCGCCTGTTGCGCACCGAACAAGCCCACGGGGCTGTCACCACCGGTCGCCCAAGATCGGAGAACGCCACGCGTTCATCAAAATAAGAAGCAGGAGACATCATGTTTCATCAGATTCTGACGCCTGTCGGCGGCTCACTCGGCTTGTCCTTTCTCGTCGCCGCCTTGCCGATTGTCGTGGTGCTCGTGCTGCTCGGCTGGGCGCGCCGGCCAGCCTGGCAAGCGTCGCTCGCCGGATTGATCGTTGCCATCGTGATCGCCATCGCCGTCTGGCATTTCCCCGTGGGTCTCGCAATCGATTCCGTCGCGGCAGGCGCCGTGTTCGCCGTATGGCCAGTCATGTGGATCGTCTTCGCTGCGATCCTGCTTTACAACATTGCGCAGCGTTCGGGCCGGTTCGAAGCGTTCCGGACCTGGATGATGGATAACCTGCCCAACGACCGGCGCATTGTGCTGGTGGTGATCGGCTTCTCGTTCGGGGCGCTGCTGGAAGGTATCTCCGGTTTCGGCACACCCATCGCGATCACCAGTTCGCTGCTGATCCTGCTCGGTTTTCCAACGCTCGAAGCGCTCACGTTCACCCTGATCTTCAACACCGCCCCGGTCGCGTTCGGCGCGCTCGGCGTGCCGATTACCGTGCTCGGCGCAGTCACCCATCTGCCCACCGATGCTCTCGCCAAGATGGTCGGCCGACAGTTGCCGTTCTTCGCGCTGATGCTGCCGTTCTACGTGATCGGCGTGTACGCGGGCTTTCGCAACATGCTCAAGATATGGCCGGTGCTGCTGGTGGCGGGCGGGACGTTCGCACTGACGCAATTCGTCACGTCGAACTTCATCAGCTACGCGCTCACCGATGTGCTCTCGTCACTCGTGTCGCTCATCCTCACGATTGCGTTCCTGCGTGTCTGGAAACCGGCGCCGGACGAGCGTTTCGCCGTCAACGTGGAGCGCGCGGCGCAAACCCGCGGAGAGCTCTCCGGCGGGCACGGCTGGGTGCCGTGGATCGTGGTATCGGTGGTCGTGATCGTGTGGACGGTGGCGAAGATCTTCCTTATCGGCGATGTCAAAGTGCCGTGGCCCGGCCTCGATAAAGCCGTCTTCATCACGCTCTATAACCAGCCGTACGGCGCGATCTGGGACTTCCAGCCGCTCGCGACCGGAACCGCGATTCTGGTCGCGTCGATCATCACTGCGTTGATCGTGCGGCTGCCGGTGAGCGAATTTGGCGCAGCGATTGTCGATACGTGGGTGCAGACGCGCATCGCCATTTTCACGGTTGCGACCATCGTCGGGCTCGCGTACCTGATGAACTACTCCGGGATGAACTACACGCTGGGCCTGGGCGTGGCGTCGGTGGGTGCGCTCTTCCCGCTGGTGTCGGCATTCCTCGGCTGGGTCGCCGTGTTCCTGTCCGGCAGCGATACGTCCGGCAACGCGCTGTTCGGCAACCTGCAGGTCGTGGCGGCGCGGCAGCTCAATCTCAATCCGATTTTGATGGCCGCCACGAATTCATCCGGTGGCGTGATGGGGAAGATGATCTCGCCGCAGAACATCTCGACGGGCGTGGCTACCACCGAACTCAAAGGCAAGGAAGGGGTGGTTTTCGCCAAGACGTTCAAGCATTCCATCCTGCTGACGGTGCTGCTCGGTGTGCTGGTCTGGCTGCAACAGAATGTGCTGACGTGGATGATTCCGCATTGAAGACGGCCGGGGGAGCCTCACTCCCCCACGACGCGTCCCCGCGTCGCTTTCACGGCTCCTCGCCGCACTTTCCCCTCCACTCTTCGCATCTGCGATGCCCGCGTCGGCTTCGTCGCCACGCGCGTGCGGCGCGTCACGCTGACGCGCTGGATCATCTCGTCGAGCCGCGCAAGCGCTGCCGCACGATTCATGTCCTGAGTGCGGTGCTCCTGCGACTTGATAATGATCACCCCGTCGCGCGTGATGCGGCTGTCGCGTAACGCGAGCAGGCGCATCTTGATCGTGTCCGGCAGAGACGACGCGTGAATGTCGAAACGCAGATGAATCGCGCTCGACACCTTGTTGACGTTCTGTCCGCCCGCACCCTGCGCGCGCACGGCGGTCAGCTCGACCTCGTTCGGCTGGATCACATACTCGATCGAATGATTCACGATGCCGCCTCCACAATGCGCGCGGCCAGACCCGAATCACGCCGCGTAGGTGTCCCAACGGCCTGTGCGAACACGGCCGCCGAGCCGATCACGTCGACGCGGCTGCGCGCCCGCGTAATCGCCGTATAAACCAGTTCGCGCGACAACATCCGGCCAAACGCGCTCGGCAACACGAGCGCGGCGTGATCGAATTCCGAGCCCTGTGATTTGTGGACGGTCAGCGCGAACGCTGTGTCGTGTGGCGGCAAAGCGGCGGGCGAAAGGGTTCGCAATGTTCCGTCGGCCATGCGGAAGCAGACGTGCATGGCACCGCCCGGCGCCGGCAGCGCAATGCCGATATCGCCGTTAAACACGCCCAGCGCGTAGTCGTTGCGTGTGACGATGACCGGCCGTCCCGCGAACCATTGCGCGCCCGCGCCCAGCGTGACCGATGCGGTCGCGCGAACCCACGCCGAGACACGCGCGTTGATTTCATCGACACCGCGCGGTCCATGCCGTGTCGCGGCGAGGATGCGGAAGCGATTAAGCGCATCGAAAAGCGGTGCTGCGCCGGTTCCCTCTTCGAGCGCCTCGGCAAGCGCTCGCGCGTACGGTTCGAAACCAGCATTCAAGCGCGCGAGCGTGCGCTCTGAGAGATGGGGGCCGGCATCGTCGATGAGCATCGCTGCGTTCGTTTTGTCTTCCTTGCCATCGGGCGTCAAAGCGGCAAGCGCCTCGTCCGCGGAACCGCGCCGGATAGCGACCGACAACCTGCCGATATCCGAATCCAGGCCGAACCGGTAATTTCGCTGCAACCACACGACGCAATCGGTCAACGGACTTGCCGCGGTTTGATCGAGCGGGATAGGCGCCACCGGATGCCAGTCGACTTCGGGCAAGCTGGCGAAGGCTTCGTAAGCTTCGGTGCCGTCGTCGGGGATCAGGTAACCGGGCTCGTCGAGCCATGAAGGTTCGGTTTCTTGTATCGGCGCCGCTTGATCTTCGCCATCGTTCGGCAGTTCCGCGATGAACCGATCCGCCGGCATCGACAAGGCCGCGGAGATCCGCGCCGCGCCTGCATCGCTGAAAATCGGCCGCGCGCTTAGCTCGGCGAATACAGCGCCCGCTTCCACGGCAGCGAGTTGATCCTTGTCACCGAGCATCACAAGCCGCGCGCCAGGCGCGACCGCTTCGAGAAGATGCGCGGCCAGCGCGACGTCGATCATCGATGCCTCGTCGATCACGATCACATCGAACGGCAGCGGATTGTCGCGATGATGCCGGAAACGCCCGTTCGCCTGCGTGCCGAGCAGGCGCTGGAGCGTGAACGACGTGCGTGGCAGGCGTGCGGCCAGCTCGGGCGGCAGAATGCTTGCCCGTTCGACCAGCGCCTCCTGCATGCGCTGCGCCGCCTTGCCGGTCGGGGCCGCGAGCGCGATGCGCAAAGCCGGATTTTCGTCGAGCAGGCACGCGAGCACGCCGACGACTGTCGTCGTTTTCCCCGTTCCTGGCCCGCCGCTCACGATAGTCAACCGCCCCGACAACGCGACCAATGCCGCAACGCGTTGCCAGTCGATGTCGTCATTTTTTGACGCCGTGAAATACCGCCCGACGCGCGCTTTCAATTCAGCCGGATCAATTGCCTCAGCAAACGGGTGGGCACGTTCGACCAGCGCCCGCGCAAGCCGCCGTTCGTAGTCGAAATATCGGGCGAGATAGATACGCCGGCCGGAATCGATGACGAGGGGCAGCAGATCCGCAGCGGCCTCTTCACCGTCACATACCACACCGCTTGCCATCAACGCGGTATGCACCGTACCCGCGGTTTCGCCATATCGCTGCGCGAGCGCGTCGAGGGCGAGACACACGTGTCCTTGCGTCGTCGCGCGGCTCACTGCGAACGCAGCGCGCTGCGCCCAGCGCACGTTGTTGGCATCGCCCTGAAGGCGCTTCGACAACGCGCCTATGCGGCGCGCGAAACCGTCGGCAAGCGCAACGCTTTCGTCGGGAATGAGAGTGGGATCGGGCGCGTTCATGCGGCGACTCCTTGCATCAGGCGGTCGAGCGCCTCGATCAGCTCCAGCGATGGCTTGCCCACATGCACGCCCGCCGGCCGGTCACCATCGCGCCAATCGGGCCGCACGCCGCGCACGAACAAATACAAATAACCACCGATATGCCGCTCGAACGCATAGTCGCGCAGCCGAATGCGCAGGTAACGATGCAACGCGACAGCGTAAAACAACGCCTGCAAATGATACGCATGCGAGGCCATTGCGGCATTGAGCGACGGCTCGTCGTAATCGGCCGGCATCAACCCCAGATGATTCGACTTCCAGTCGACGATCCAGAAGCGCCCTTCGTGTTCGACGATCATGTCGATAAATCCTTTGACGAAGCCGCGCAAACTTCCGGCTTCGAGTGCGACGTCGGGCAAACCGTGTGCAACGAGCACGCGCCGCAACGCCGCGAAATCGAGCGCTTCCGCCGGAAAGAGAAACTCGAGTTCGTTCATGCGCCGTTTCGTGGCGATGGCGTCCAGACGCATGCCAGGTACGAGTTCGGTCGCGACTGTATCAGCGAGAAGGCGCGCCATCATCGCGGGCAAGTTGGCAGCCAGCGCTTCGGACGCGGAAACGGGAATGGGATGTTCATGCAGCGCGCGCTTGATCGCTTCGGGCCACGTGGCGGGCTTGATGAAATCCGCGAGTTCGTACATCCGGTGCAGGCATTCACCCGCCGACGGTCCGCGCGGGAACGCAAGGATATCGTCGGTATCGAGTGGGATCGGGGCCACGGGCAATGGCGTTTCGAGCGGCGTAGCCAATGTCATTGCGTCGATACGACCGTCGTGGTCAGGACGTTCATCGGCGGGCTGCGGCTGGTTCGATTCCTCGCGCGCGCCGGCCGCAATCATCGAACTGAAGCTCGCGGTTCGCCAACTGTCCCGCAACACGCGTCGACTGGTTCGTGGCTGCGGCACAAACGCCGTGTCACGGCGCACGACCAGCGGTTCGCGAACGTCGATCACAGGCAAGGGTTCTACCGAAATCGACCCAGTGGCAAGCGCTTGCCAACTTCCGATCACATCGTCTTCTTCGGGCGGCTCGGCGAGCCAGTCGCCGAACTCGCGACCCGCACCGGCGATCAGCCAGTTCAGCACGCTACGCCGCGATTCCTTCGCCGATTTACCGATCAGATACACACCGCCAACCACGTAGCACCGATACACCGCGCGCGTCAGCGCCACATACACGAGCCGCGCGCGCTCGGCCGCTTGTTCACGCGTGGCGAAGCCCGCCGCGCGCTCACCCTCTTCGTCGGTATAGCCGTAATGCAGCACGGCCGCGCCGTCGTCGTGATATTCGCGGGCATCGGGCAATCCAGAGGAAGGCGGCTCGCGCAACGCGCCGTCGTTCAGGAACGGGCAGAACACAACCGCATATTCGAGTCCCTTCGATTTATGCACCGTGACGATCTGCACCAGATTGCGGTCGGACTCAAGCCGCAACTGCGCATCTTCTGCGCCGCCCTGCTCCGCGCGTTGCGCGGCAAGCCAGCGAAGCGTCGGCGCAATGCCCGGCTGCACCGCGCCGCGCGCTTGTATCAACTCAGCAAGATGATTGACGTTCGTCAAGCGACGCTCGCCGTCGGGACCAACAACCAGACGCTGCGCAATCAACAACTCACGGGCGAGCGTGCGCCACATGACCGCGAAACCGCGCTCGTGCCACAACACCCGATAACGCGAGAAACGCTCGACCCAACTCATGGCATCGGTGGAACCCTCTACCGCTTCGCTATGCTCCAGGTTCCACAAGGCTTCGGCATCGAGTCCCAACCAATCCGTTGCAAGCGCCGCGCGCAGACGGCGCAAGTCGCCGGGGGTATCGATAGCGGCCAGCAGACGCTCGATCTGCTCGGCATCGAACGTACCGAACACCGACGCCTGCGCCAGTTCCACGCTACCCACGCCCCAACTCGCGAGCACGCGCTTGACGAGACTTCCCTGCCGATGCGTCTGCACAAGGACTGCTATCTGACCGGGCGACAAGGGCTTCTCGCCGATGGTGACTTCACCGTTCTGAGCGCCGCGCAACAAACGCACGATCTCCGCCGCGCACGCCTCCGCAGCCTGACGATTCGCATTCGTTTTCGACAGCGCCGAATCGCCTTGCGGCAATAACCACACGCAAAAATCGGCGGTATCGGAATAGGCGACCGACGCGGTGTTGTCGCTGAACGGTTTGCGCTCGCGGGTGCCTTCGCGCACCGGTTGATAGGTCAGCCCATCGAGGATGAACGCCGCCGGGTTCGCACTGAAAATGCGGTTGCAGGCATCGATGATCGGCGCAGTCGAACGCTGGTTGACCGCGAGCGTATATCGCGCCGACGCCCGCTCGCGCGCCTGCAGATACGTGTGCAGGTCAGCGGCACGAAAACTGTAGATGGCCTGCTTCGGATCGCCAACCAGGAACAACGGCCCTTGCGGCGCGAAGATGCTGTTGAAGATCGCGAACTGCAGCGGGTCGGTGTCCTGGAACTCGTCGATCAACGCCCCCGGATAACGTGTCCGAAGGGCATCGGCAAGCCACGGGTTCGCGGCCAGCGCCTGATACAGGTTGGACAGCAGATCATCGAACGACACCACGCGCCTTGTCCGCTTGCGCGCCGCCAGTTCCAGCGGTGCGTA
>NZ_AEJF01000191.1 GCF_001028175.1 Caballeronia mineralivorans PML1(12) | reverse complement strand
CTGCGCCGCTTCCGCGGCGGCAGCGGCGGCGGCCAGCGTCTCGGCGTGATCGAAGAAAGCGTGAGAAGGCGGCTCGTTCTTCACCTTCGTGCCCTTCTTCAACGCGCTCGCCGTGAGCTTTAGCGCTTCTTTCGGGGGCGCGGCGTGACAGTCGTTGTCGGCAAAATAGTCGGACCACGCGGCAATCGCCGCATCGATCAAGGTGCGTTTGTGCGTGGTCTTGCTGAGCTTCGCTTCGGCGTCGATCAGCAACTGAACGATGGTGTTGCGTTCAGCGTGCCACAACGCGCCGGCGGTATCGAACAAGGCTTGCGCGTCTTCGCGAGCGCCCACTTCAAGCTCGCCCCAGCGCAGCGTAGCAAGCGGCTTTTTCAACCGACGCGAAAGCTGCACATCGAGCGATGCCGGTCCTGCGCCCTTGCTCACGAGCCACGCGGCAAACGATGAATCGCGCGCCGCCGCCGGCTCGACCCGCTCACGCCAGAAGTCCGCTGCCATCTCGAAACGCAGCGCGCTGTCGTCGGCTTCGAGTTCGAACGCAAACGGCATGGTTGCAGCGAACGGCGCTTCCTGCAGCGCGCGCTGGCAGAACGCGTGGATCGTGTGGATGGCGGCTTGATCGAAGGTATGCAGCGCGATGTTGATCCGCTTGAGCGCCTCATCGGGATCGACGCGTTGAAGCGTTGTGTCGAACAGGCGCTCGAGAAACGCGTCGCCCGCGGTGTCGCCGGTTTCCATCGCGTGCGCAATCTGCACGAGCCGCGAACGGATGCGTTCGTGCAATTCGGCCGTGGCCGCCTTCGTGAACGTGACGACGAGAATTGCATCGGCGGCGAGCTTCTTTTCGAGCAGAAGGCGCACGTAAAGCGCGCAAATGTTCCACGTCTTACCCGTTCCCGCCGATGCCTCGATCTGATTCACGCCATCGAGCGGGCATTCGAAGACATCGAGTTCGGCGGTGGTTATTGCCGTTGTTTGCGTATGCATCATGCGTCGCTCCGCATGTGCCGGATCAACGGCTCAAAGACGATTCTGGCCAGCGTGGCGAAGGTTTCATCGAGTCTAAGTTCAGCGCCGCGAAACGCGATACGCAACGCGGGATCGTCCGATTCGCCGCGCGTCCTGTCCGATATCCACACGCCCTGCGCCTTCGACTCGCTTTCCTTGACCCACGTCCAGGCGCTCTTTGGAAAGAACCGCAACGGCAACCGCCGCCCGGCGCGATACAACGCGGCGAGCGTCGCCAAGTGCGCGTGAGGATCGTCGACGGGCGTCAGCTCAAAGCCGCTCGATTGCGCGCCGCGGCCGTGCCACACCGTGCGTCGCGGGCCATCGGGCAAAGCGGCGCAGTAGGCGAGATGCGCGAGCCACGCGCAGAGATAGTCGCGGGCGCGCGGCACGTCGTATCGATAGATGATCTGGCCTTCGTCGGTAAGCAAATTCAAGGTGCCGTAGATGTGCAGCGGCTGCAAAGCATCGGGTTGCAACGCGGCGTCGTAGCGGCCGAACAGTTCGGCATCCGGCCAACGCGGCGCGATATCAAGCGTGAACGGCAAGCGCACCGCGCCTTCCTCCGTCGCGGCACGCACGCGATTCGCAAGCGAATGCAACGCGCCGATTTCCCGCGATTGCCACACGCCGCCCGTCGCGCCACCCGGCATTTCGGGACTTGCACGCGCGACGCGCCGCGCACGATCGAGTGCACGGGATTCGTCGTCGGCTGTGAGGGCAAGCAGCGACGGCAGCACGCGATCGGCCAGCGCAGTACGGCCCGGATATTCGAGCTCGAACGGTTCTGTATCGCCGAGTTCGGTTTCAGCGTCGAAGAGCGCAATGCCGAGCCGATCGCGCAATATCGCGCGTGCCGGATGACGCCAGAAGCGTTCGAAGTCGTCGAACGCTACGGGCGTCACCTCTTCGGCCTGCAACGGCGCGCTGAAGAATTTCATCGATGGTTCGATCCTGCCGAGGGCCAGCGTCCGCGCCAGTTCCGCGCGCTCCGGCTCGTAGGTGAACAACGGCGCGCTGAAGTATTCCGGTGCGAACGGCTGCAACGGATGCTCGAACACGAAGCGGCTGCGCGCGTTCTCCAGCTCCTTCGGTGATGCCCCCTCGCCCGCCACCGTTTCCGCCAGATAGTCGAGCAACTCGTCGATCAACGCGGCGGGCGGCAACGCGGCGTTGTCGCGAATGCTGCGTCCCGTGTACGCGATCATCAAACGGTCACGCGCGGACAACAGCAAGTCGAGGAACAGGTTGCGTTCATCGTCACGGCGTTGCCGGTCGCCTAACTTTCCAAAGCTCGCCATCAGGTCGAACTCGTCGGCACGCGTGAGACTTGGCAACATGCCGTCGTCCATACCAAGCAGGCAGACCACGCGATACGGCAAGCCGCGCAAGCTCGTCAGCGATGAAAACGTCACGCCGCCCCAAGGGACACCGCCACGCGCGGCGTCGTCGAGGGCATCGGTGAGCGCTGTGCGCAGGACATCGGCGGCGATCTCCGTATCCACCGCACCTTCGTCCATCGAAAGCATCAATGAGTCGAGCGTCGCGCGGACGTCGGCGATTGAATCCGCGAACGGCAGACCGGCATCAAAGAACTGCGTGAGCGCCTCGAGCAGCAATTGCGTCCAGGCCTGGGGCGACCGCGGCGTGGCGATACGCTCGCCGAACGCGTCGATATCGTCGATAAACCGCGTCAACCGGCCGAGCAATTCAGCGTCCGACCCTTGGGCGCCGCCCACGGGCAACCACTCGTCCACGGGCGCGCCGCCGTCGGGCAGCGCGTAGCCGAGGAAAAGCCGCGTGAGGGCATCGGAGAAGGTGTGGCGGGCTGCGGGTACATCGGCGGCCGTTACTGCCGATGGCGCAAGTCCTCGCCGCGCGCCGGCCGCCGCAAGCCACATCTGCGCGGTTTCCAGCGCGACGGCGTCGATGCCATAACGCGCCGCGACCGCATCGACTCGCAACCACTCGATCAGCTCGGGCGCACCGACGCTGCGCTCAGGCAACGCCAGCCAGTCAAGCAACACGCGCGCGACCGGATTCGCCTGCGACGGCGGCAAGCCTGTGATCCGGTACGGAATCCGACGCCGCTCACCCGCCACGCCAGCCGGCGCGGTACCGAACACGCCATCGATCAGCGGACCCGCCGCCGCAAGATCAGGAAACGCCACGAGCACGTCGGACGGCTGGAGACCCTCCATCTCGTCGAACCAGCCGAGCAAACGATCATGCAACACCTCGAGCTGCCGTGACAAGCTGTGACACACATGAATTTCGATTCCGGGTTCGAGCGTTTCATCCGGCTCGGAAATCTCATTCAAATTGAGAATCGCGTTCTGCACGTGCGCAAGCCACGTTGGCGCTGAATTTTCCTCGAAATGACTGGCTTCACGAGATGCCGCGCTCTCCGTCAACTCGTGCAGCATGTGTAACTGCGCCTGCGTCTGACGGCCCCATTCGGCGAGCAACGGATGACCGACTTCCTGAAAATCCCGCTTCCCCGCCAGTTCGAGTTGCTCTACACGCGCCTCACTCACGATGTCGAACCAGAACTCGCGGCAAGGGTTGATGGCATAGATACGCACGTCAATCCAGCGCGACAGTTCACGCAGCAACGCAATATGCAGCGGCGGCATGGTCGGCAACGCGAACACACTCACGCGCTCCGGCCACTCGGCTTTCATCACGGCGTCGAGATCGAGTTTCGGCGATTCAGTCAGGAACCGGTACGCTGGCGGCGTGGGATCGCGCGCGCCGGCGTCCTGCGCAAGATCGGCGAGCAGCGCACGCCATAGCGCGGCCTGCCAGCGTTCGTCCTCGCGCTGAATCGCAGTCGCGTTCGGCAGGCGC
>NZ_AEJF01000190.1 GCF_001028175.1 Caballeronia mineralivorans PML1(12) | reverse complement strand
GGCAGGCGCGGGCCGTTCGCGTCGAGCGCGCCGCTGGCGGAGGCCAGGATCGAGCCGCCCGCCTGCCAGTGCTGCAGCCATTCCGGCCGATACGTCAGATAGTGATCGAACACCGTCGCAATGCGGCGCGCGAGTTCGTAGCGCATGGAGTCGTCGGCGGCATCGAGGTACGCACGTAGCCGCGACGAGCCCTCCGGCGCAGCTTCGGTCATTGCACCGAGCAGCCGGAAACAGCGCCACACCAGCCGGTCGGGCGCGAACGGCGAATGCTCGGGCACTGGCAACACCCCGCCGATTTGCGCCCACAGCCATTGCGCGAGATAACACAGGTCCACGTTCGCGCAGATGCCGAAGCGCGCGGCCATGTCCAGCTCGAGCCGCCGGCGCACCGCCGCGCTCGGCACGATGATCGTCTGGCTCGCGAACGGATTGCCGTCATTCAATGCGAACGCGGCGACGTCCTCGAGCAACGCCTGCGACAGCGTTTCTTGGCGATTCGAATAAAAGAGTTCGAGCATGGATCCTGCTAGTTGAGCGTGAGTCGAACGTGTGAGTCGAACCTGATAGGAAACGGCTTGTTCTGCAAACCCAAGGACGTGTCGCGAGGTGAAACGACAGGATAGCAAAGGCCGTTCTCAACCGGGATTCGTCCGAACGGGCTAGGTTTCGATGCCATCGAGTTGGGTTAGACTCGAAGCCACATTGAACGCAGGTCCGAGTGCCCGATGTGGCAAACCGAGACTATGCCGGGACCTAAGACACCCGGGCAGCAAACTAGGAAGTCGATGCGTTACTCGCTAGAAATCAGAAAATTCATTTATAGCCAGTACTTCTTCGGTGGCTTGCGGATCGCGCTCGGCGTCTCGCTGCCGGCCATACTGATGCTGACGGTGTTTCACAATCGTGAACTCGGCTTCACGATTGCGACCGGTGCGCTGGGCGCGAGTGTCGTCGACATGCCGGGGCCGCTGAAGTACAAGCATAACGAGATGCTGGCGTGCACGGTGATCGGCTTTTTATCGGCGCTGGCTACCGGAATCGCGAGCGCGAATGCAGTGACGCTGTGGCTGAGCGTCGTGCCGCTCACGTTCGTGTTGTCGCTGATCGTGGTGTACGGCAACCGCTGGCCGCAGATCAGCTTCGCCACGCTCTTCATGATGATCGTGACGCTGGAAGAGCATTTCACGCCGATGCAGGCGCTCGTCAACGCATCGTGGATCTTGCTCGGCGGCCTCTGGTACACCTATTGGGCCACGTTCGTCAGCCGCTCGCTGGTTTATCGGATCGAGCGGCAAGCGCTGGCCGAGAGCGTGTTCAGTTGCGCCGAGTATCTGCTGGCGCGCTCCGAGTTTTACGATCTCGACGCCAATCTCGACGAGTGTTATCGAAAGCTGATCGAAAAGCAGATTGCCGCTGTCGAGCGTCAGGACGCGGCGCGCGACATCGTGCTGCGTAACCTGCCGAAGTTGCGAAGCGGCAAGCTCGACGCACGACGCGTCATGCTCTTCAACCTCTTTATCAATGTGGTCGACCTGCACGAGATGTTCGTGGGCGCACACACGGACTACCCGCTGGTACGCAACACCTTCGGCGGAGCGGACATCCTGATCTTCTATCGCGACCTGATGAGAAAGGCCGCGCTCGATCTCGAGGACATTGGCCTCGCGGTGCTGCAAAACCGGCCGGCGCGAGCGCGGATCAACGTGAAGGCCGAGTTGCGCGCGATCGAATACGAGCTCGACCAGATGCGCCGGCACGGCGTCCCGCAGAAAAACCCGGAGGCCTATTCAGCTGTGTCGTCAGCGTTCAGACGGCTTTGGAGTGCGACACGGCTGATCGACAAAATGCGTCGCCGGACGCGACATGATCCGAGCGTTACCGAGACGGAGATTCGCGTCGACCCCAAGTTGTCGCGTTTTGTGTCGAGCCGGCGCGTGCCGTTCATGCAGATTTTTTCGAACCTGACGATGGCCTCGCCAAGCTTCAGGCACGCACTGCGCGTAACGATCGCGGTCGGCGTCGGGTTCTGGCTCGGACGCCTGTTGCCGCTCACCAACGCGTACTGGATCGTGATGACCACGGTCATCATTCTCAAGCCCGGTTATTCGCTCACCAAGCAGCGCAACGTGCAGCGGATCATCGGCACGGCGATTGGCTGTGCCGCGTGCGTCGGGTTGATCCTGGTGGTGAAAAACCCGCACGTGTTGCTCGTGGCCATGTTCGCCTGCATGGTCATGAGCTACAGCTTGCTGCTCTTCAACTACACGGCGAGCGTGGTGTTCACATCGGCTTATGTACTGCTGATGCTGCACTTGCTCGCGCCGGGCGGCATGCGGCTGATCGGAGAGCGCGCCATCGATACAGTGGTTGGATGCGCCATTGCGATCGCCGCCAGCCATCTGTTTCCGTACTGGGAATACCGGCTGATGGGCAAGCAGGTGCGCGACATGATCGCCGCGATGCGCAATTACCTCGAGGCAAGCTGGTGGTGGACCGGCAAGCCCGCGGCGCAAGCTGAAGCAAAGAGCGCGGCCGACGCCAATCTTTTCGCCGATGCCAACGCCGCAACGGCGGAAGCGGCGACAGCCGCACTTGCACGGTCCGAGGCTGGCGAAGCGGAACTTGCGACTGCGGAGGAAACCTCTTCCCGCAGCGTGCTCAGTGAGACCGGCGGTGAGACCGGCGGTGTGGCCGGCGCCAGTCAGTCACCGGTCGTGAGCAACGTGGCATCTGCTTCAGCCGAAACGGCGATATCGGATAGAAGCAGCCCAGCTACCCGCACGAACGAAGCAATAACCGTGAGGCAAACGGACCCTGTTTCAGCCACGGATACGCCGGGCGCGACATACTCGGCCGCGCCCGTGAAGCCAACGGACGCCGCGACAACCAGGACCCCGGGCCAATTGGCGACACGACGCGAACCGGCTCTAGCTGAAACGAGCGGCAAGCGCTCGACGACGGCATCGGCATCGAAGAAGAAAACCGTTACCGGCGAAAGCGCGGCCGCGACCGCTAAATCTGGCGCCTCTGCCGCAGCAGCCGTGGCAGCGGAAGCACTCGACAGTGACTTCCGCTATCGCCTCGCGCGCAAGAACGTGCACATCGCGTTTGCGAATCTCGCTCAGGCGTTCCAGCGCATGATGCTCGAACCGAAGGCGCAGCAGAAGTTCGTGCCTGAACTCAACGATCTGCTGATCCGCAGCCACGTGCTCGCATCGCAGATCACGGCGGCGGGACCGTTATTGCAATCGGTAGGGAAGTCCGCTGCGGGTCATGCAGCGCAACCCGTGCAGCGCGCGCTGACCGTCATCCGCGACAATCTAACGCAGGCGCAGGAGGGGGTGCCCGTCCCCGACGATCAAGCCGAGCAGTCGAAGCTGCTCACGCGCGAACTGGATTCAATGGTGGTTGGCGCGGAGCGTGCCGAAGATATCCCGGCCGATGCCGTCCAGGATCTGAAGCTGCTCGCGCATCAGTGCAAGCAGATGCTGACGGCCTCGCTCCTGATTCGCAAGGACGCGAGCCTCATCAACTTGCCGGAGTGAATGGCGAGTCAGGCCACTCACGCATGGGCGCAAGGCGTTGCTGAAAAGCGCGTTACTGGGAAGCGCCGGCCGCGGGCGCCGCGGGTGCAGTAACGCTCGCCGGCGGGTTTTCTCTTTCGTACTCGCGCTTGTCGCGGATCGCGTTGAAGAACAATGTGCCGATCACAAGCAGCACCACGACCACGATAAGAATGCTGATCGCGACGGTGGGGTTCTTCCGCGTCGGGGCCTTTTTGCGGCGGTCATCGGTCATGAAATCGAAGCTCTGAGTGGGATTGGACGAAGCGCAGGATCTTACCCGACATGGATTTCAGAAGGGTTGCGCCAGTCTGCCATTCGCCACGCTGCAACGCGCTCCACGTCGCGCCCACAACCTCAGTTCCCTGTGACCCCGAGCGGCGGCCGCACGGGCAGCGCGGTGGAATATTTGATCTGCTCCATCGCGAAACTCGAACTCACGTCATAAAGCGGGACAGCGCGGATTAGCGACTTGTAGACACGGTCGTAATCGTCGATATCCGACACCACCACGCGCAGCAAATAATCCGTCTCCCCGCTCATTCGATATACCTCGACCACTTCGGGGATATCGCGTACGGCGCGCGTGAAGTCCTCCGCCCAGGTCTGCGTGTGCTGGTTCGTCTTCACCGCGACAAATACCGTTGTCCCAACGCCCAGCTTGCGTGGATCGCAAAGCGCGACCTGAGCGCGAATCACGCCGGTTTCCTTCAGCCGTTGCACGCGTTTCCAGCACGGCGTCTGCGAGAGATTGACGCGTGTCGCCAGCTCGGCAATCGGCATTGTCACATCTTCTTGCAGCAGTTCCAGCAACTTGCGATCGATGAGGTCCATGCCCACAGCCCGCCCCTTATAGGAAATTATTCTACTTTTCCGCGCCTTGACGAAATTATATGGAAACTTTTTCCACATGCAAACCGGTATAAATGAGACTCGGCTTTCCGCTCCTTTCTGCTTGATTCCGCTTCTTCACGAGCCTCGCCATGACCCTTGCCCTCGATCCAAAATCGCCGCTCGCGCTGTTGTCCCAAACACTCGATCAAGCCTGTTGCCTTGATCCGTCGTCGGCGGGATTCGCGCTTGGCGTGCGTGCGGCACTGGGCGGGTTATCGAGGGGAACTGGCCTTTTATCGGACGCCCAGCGTGAAAGCGGGCTGGATTGTTACCGGCGGCATTTGCTCGTCGCCGATCCGCTCGGCCGCTACGCCGTCGCCGCGCTCGTCTGGCAAGCCGGTCAGGCAAGTCCGGTGCATGGCCATCACACGTGGTGCGCCTACACGGTGATTGAAGGAACGCTGTCCGAGACGCTGTTCGCGTGGGATGCCGATGCGCATCGGGCAGTTGCAACGCGCCGCCACGAGCGGGCTTGCGGCGCGGTGTCCTTTGTCGGCCCAGGGCGCGGGGCGATTCACCAGTTGGGGAACGCGTCGGCCACGGGACAGACCGCCGTTTCCATCCATGTCTATGGCGTGCCCGGCGCGCAGATCTCGACACACGTCAACGATCTCGTCGCGGTCGCCGCTTAACGCGCGTGGGCATGGGCGTTGGGCTAATACCGATGCCGAAACACCCGCCCTACGCTTTCCCCGGCTCCGACGCCGTCGGAATCTGGGGCGGCACCTGGACGGATTGATCGGTGGGCGGCGGCGCGGGCTGCGGCTCGTGCGACACGTCCCGCGCTTTCGCGGCCGCGCTCCGCTCCACGGGCGACAATGGCACTGGCTCCGTCACCTCCTCCAGCTCCTCCCACGACGCGTCTTTTTTCGCCGATTCCCGCGACACGCGCACCTGCATTTGCGGCACGGGAACGTCCATGCCGATCTCGTCCATCTTGCGTTTTACCCTTACGTTGAACGCCCGCGCGACGCTCCATTGCTGCAGCGGCAGCGTCTTGATCTGCCCTTTCACGACCATCCAGTTGGGATCGAAACGGTCCAGTCCCCACACTTCGATCGGCCCCAGCATCTCGCGCCGGTATCGAAAATCGGCCATCAATTCCGCGCCGACTTCGCGAATCATCTGCGTGATCTGGTCGACATCTGCAGAAAACGGCACCCGCACTTCGAACACCGCAAAAGCAAAATCGCGCGACAGATTCTTCACCACCTTGATCTGCGAGAACGGAATGGCGTGAATGGCGCCCTGCCCGTCACGCAGCCGCACGGTACGGATGGTGAGCGTTTCCACCACGCCCGCGTGGCCGCCGTCGACCTCGATCGAATCGCCAACGGAAATGGTGTCCTCGATGATGATAAAAAGCCCCGTGATCAGATCGGCCACGAGCGATTGCGCGCCAAAGCCTACCGCCAGCCCGATCACGCCGGCGCCAGCGAGCAACGGCGTTACGTTCAGCCCGAGATTGGCGGCAGTAACAATCGCCGCGACGCCCAGCAGTCCGACGAACACCACGTTGCGGATCAGCGGCAGCATGGTGCGCGCGCGCATGCTCGGACCGCGCCCCTTGCCGCGCGGCGTATTCGGATTGAGCGCCTCCTGAATCCCGGTATCGATCAGGATCCACGCCAGCCAGGCGATGAGAATAGTCAGCAGGATCGCACTCACCGCGTGCGTGACGCCGCGCGCGGCAACGCTTTCTTCAGCGAGTTTCGTGAGCGAAAACCCCCAGAAACGCGACGCGAGTTCGAGGAAAACCAACCAGATCGCCAATACGACCAGACGGCCAAAAAACTTGAAAAGCCGTCGCACGTAGGCCGATTGCCGGCGCGTCTTGCGTTGCGGCAGACGCGTCACGCGCAACACGACGGCGCTAAGAAACAGTCCGACCACCAACAGCCCAGCGGTTGCGATCGCCATCTGCAGCACGTTCTCAGAGGTCCCGATGCCCGCGAGCGTCGCGATCACCGACGCTGATGCAAGCAGCAGCATCGGTACCTGCCAGAGCGAGCCCACCACTTCGAACGTCTCCGTTGCGGCCTTGTGGCGGCTGCGCTGCTCGTACGAGCGGCTGCGGAACAGATGGGACACCGGCCGCTGGAACGCCAGCGTGAAATAGCCGGTCAGGACCGCCGCGCTCATGTTCGCGACCGTCGAGAGCAGCGCGGACAGATTCGTGCCCAGTTGTTGCGCCACGTCATAGTTCGACGCGGCGTCGCCGAGTGCGCCGAGCGTGCCGATCAGGAACAACAGGCGACGTGCATGCAGAATCAGCAGATTCACCGCCACCCGCCGATGCGCCGAGCCGAACAGCGAAAACATGATCAGGCAGATCGACGAAAACACCGCACCCGCGACGATGGCGTAAGCCGTGACCATCGCGAGCGTGCGGCCCAGCGACACCGGCATCAGCCGCACAAAAGTGAGCGCGGCAATAAACGCGAAGAGATACGGCCCGACTCGCCGCAGCGCGAAGATCAAGAGCTCGCTGGTGGTCGGATTGGGACGCAGGCCGAAATGCACGTTGTAACGGGCGTGCAAGTACCGCTGGAAGTACACCAGCAGATAAGCGCACACGCCCCAACCTGCGAACATCAGGAAATAGTTGAGCAGCGTACGGCCAAAACTCTCACGGCTTTGGCCCGAGACGATGGTGAACAACTCGTTGTAGGCTGCATTCAGGCGGCCGCCCCAGTAGTTGAGCGGCGTATGGCCCCGACTGAAATCGGCCTCGATATTGGCCAGCCCCGACGCAATCGCACCCAGCAACCCGGTTTTCGGCGTGATGGCCGCGACGACCGACGACGCTGCCGTCGATGAGCTCGCCGTCGACGATGCAGCCGCGCCAGCCAACGCTGCCGTGCCGGTGCTGTCGGACTTGGCGGCTGTGTCGGCGGGTTGTGCTGCGGCATCGGCGTCGCGCTTGGCGTCGCGAAGCTTTTTCAGTTGTGCGACCAGCGCCGTGCGTTGCCGGTCGCTGTCGAGCGTAGAGATAACCGTGTCGAGCGAGCGCGCGAGGTCCGCGTCGCTGGCCGGACTCGCTGCGGTGCCCGAGGTAGCGGAAGCAGCGGCGGAAGCCGATACCGGGCTGGGTGCCGCGGGTTTGTTGAGGAGTTCCTGAAACGACGGCAGCGTGAGCGCCGGCGGTGCGGCATGTGCGTTCGGAGAGGTAACGGTGAGCGCCGCGCTGACCAACGCGGCGAATGCCAGCGCGCCAGCGAGCGCCCGGATGCGGCTTGGCTTCATGGCGGTACGAAAAAGGTAAAAGACCGCCAGTTTAGCTGCTGCGCTGAGATTATCTTTAGACAAAACAGTCACGCGGGTAACGAGATGTTAGCCCGCAGCGGCCTTGTTCGCGGCATTGAGCAGCACGACGGCACGCTCGGCAAGTCCAGTCGGCGCCCACCTATTTGTCCATATCCGTGCGTGCGTTTCCCGGGTCCGACGACGTACTGGACGAACCACCCGAGCTCGTTCCCGCCATTCCGCTGGCCGCGCCTTGAGCAGTTGCCGAGCTTGCCGACCATGCCTGCAGCTTGCGACCGGCAGCTTGCAGACCTGCGCCGGTATCGCTTGCGGCATTCACGATAGCCGCGTTTGTCGCACTGGCCGCGCCTTCCATGTTCGCGCGCGCTGCTGCCGCCACGCTGCTCGCCGACATATCCGGCAACGTACCCGCCGACTGCAGGTTTTGTTGCGCAGACTGCTTTACCGAGTCCACCTGCTGGCCGGCATAACTCGCCGCCTGGTCGAATTTCTGGCCCGCCTGGCTGGCTAGGTTATTCAGCGCGCCGACCGCCTGCCCCGCCGCGGCGTCGTGCTTCTCGCACGCAGCGAGCAACCCAAGCGCAACCACGGCGCCGGCCAGCCGGTTCATCCAGTTCTTTTGCATCGTTGTCATCATCCTGTTGGGCGTGCAGACTTGCCGCTCGCCCGATGGTTGCATTCGCCGGTTCAACGGCTCACTCGAGACGCATGATAACCGTGTGCGCTCACCCCCTTTTTTCCGGGATGCAACGTTGGCCGTTCGACCGGGTTTCGGGGATGGTCCCCACAAACAGCACTAATGCCATCAGCACCATCTCGCAACGCTCGCAATCCAACCCGCTTTAAGACGGTTCCGATGCATTTCAACGATGCCAGTTCTGCCAGTTCTTATAGTGCTGGCCATCGCTGAATTCGATATTGACGTGTTGCCATGATCCTGATGAATCTGCTGATTGCCCTCGTCGCCGGGCTGATCCTTTTCGAGCCGTTCACGCGCACGCCGATGTCGCGTTCCGTGCGTTTTTCCGGCCACCGCGACCGGGCCAAGCGCGCCTTTGCGCAAGCGGGCGTAGCGCTGGTCGCGGCCATGATCGTCGCTACGAGCAATCCCGAGCCTCAGCAGGTTTCTCCGGTACTCGTGTTCGGCAGTGCGGCAATATTGGGTATCGCAGGAATCTATTGGGCGTTGCGCGGCCGGCGCTTGCTAAAACCGGGCAAGATGTTCGCTACGCACCGCTAGTGGCATTGATAAGGACATCTGTTCTGCGCCCTGCGCGCACGCGGGTGCATCTCGCGATGTCCTCTCGCTTTAAAAAGCATAACCTTATTGGCGAAAGAACCCGTATCTTTGTAGTTCACCTGAAAATACTAAACACGCAGGGGAACGAAGCGGTATAGGGTGAAAATAAATAAGATGGCATAAGGATTTGAATAGCCGATGCGCCACATCGAGCGTCCATCGCCTTTGGCACCGCACCAAGTCCGTACCAGTCAGCAGCGCTTTTGCGCACACGCATATACGACCGCGGCACACGCCCAGGGGCCGCGACGGCCACAGCGCTTTTGCGAGAGCCTTTGGCGAACCCAAAAAAAAGGCGCTACGTTGCCGTAGCGCCTTAAAAGTTCTAGCCATTCCGAGGGCCGTGCTAGAACCTGAGAGCTGGTTATCGATCGCAATTCGATGGGCGCAACTAGCGCTTCCGTAGTGCTTTCGAAATCGGGTTCCATTTTTTACGTTATGCGAAACCTAGTCAAGCGAAATTTCGAGGATTGAGCGATTATCTGGCGGTACGGTACGCGGCTTTGATGACAAAAACGAGTCCAGCAAATGCACATTTTCATTGCTGGTTGATACGATTCAGGCATGTGGTGACGCGCGTACTCAGTCAGCGTCGATGAATGGCGTCTCCAGCCTTTTCAACGAAACCAAGTTCCAAAAATAATGCACACCACTGAGAGCCGGCCTTCGAGCCGGGAAAGGGAAAAAGGGCGTGATGGGGAAGAAGTCGTCGCGTTGTCGCGAGGCCTCGACGTACTCAGGCGAATCGCCGCCGCCGACGCTCCGGTCAGCAATCGTGAACTAGCCGAATGGACGGGCATTCCAAAGCCGACCATCTCGCGGTTGACGGCGACCCTCGTGAGCGCCAATTTGTTGTTTCAATTACCCGACAGTGAGCGGTTCGTGCTGACGGCCTCGGTGCTGGAGTTGAGCAACGGCTTTCTGCGCAACTTCGACATCCGGGCACGCGCGCGGCCGTTTCTCATCGAACTGGCGGACCGGACTACGCTGAGCGTTCATCTGGCCGTACGCGACCGGCTGGACATGGTCGTGATCGATACCATCCGGCCACGCTCGGCCGTGCTCGTGTCGCGGCTGGAAGTAGGCGCGCGGATGGATCTGGGACGCACCGCTGTCGGCCGCGCGTATCTGGCGGCGCTCGGAGAATCCGACCGGATCGGTCTGCTCGACAGTCTGCGGACCGCTTCGGGCGACGACTGGCCGAGCATCGACAGCAGCCTGAAGCCTGGCTTGGAAGACGCGGTGCGCCGTGGCTTCGCCATCTCCACCGGCGATTGGCACCAGGGGCTCAATGCCGTGGCGGCGGGTTTCGTCGGGCCGTCGGGGCAACGTTACGCGGTCAATTGCGGCGGCGCCGAGTACCAGGCGCCGCGAGACGCGCTACTGAACAAGGTTGCGCCGGCCTTGCTCGAGTGCGTCGCGAAGATCACGCATGAGATCGGCGGAACACCGTCGGCGCGCCTAAGCGAATAACGCGCCTTGCGCCTGATCGACGGCGAAACACCTCATGTGCCGCTTTGCGCGTGCACCGGCATATAGGGCGCTTCGTCGTCGATCAGCTTGTCTTCCGCATCTTCCCGGCGCACGCCGTTTCGTCCAGGGCGACGCGTAATAACGTCTTTGCGTGACTCGCAAACGCACAAGACGATACGATGTCGACCGACGTTGCCGCGCCTTCTGAACGCCCTTTTCGAATCGCCTTCTGTCCCTGCCCGAACTCGTAACGTTCGTAATCAATCGAAAGAAAGATAGCTGGACTGCAACGAAGCACGGGACGTAGCATCATGCTTCGCGCACCGACCAGTCTTTCAAAGCTTTCACTGCGGTGAACGCTCCGGGCGCCTATGCGCGTGTACGTCACATGGCGTGCTTAAAGTGCGTGACGTGATCGATGGCGTTTTCGGCACGCATCAGGACCCGTCCGCGCAAATGCCCAACCGAATGCGCCAGCACCTCAAGACAGTTTCCGAGCCCACCGACTCACCGAGCCACTGAAACGATGGACGAACAGAAAAACCACCCAGCGCCACCGCCTCACTCTGAACGCCGTTCGCCCACCTCCCAAGCCTCGACTCCCCCTCCGTCAGCCTCCCAGCCTCGCCGGCGCCGGTTTCTGTGGATCGTCGTTGCGATCCTGATCGTGGCGGGCGTGTTCGCGTGGCATCCGTGGAACCGGGGCGGTGCGAATAACCCGCAGCAGCAGGCAGGCGGCGGGCGGCGCGGTGGTGGTCCTGGCGGCCCGGGCATGCCTGCTCCGCCGCAGCCCGTGCATGTCGCCACGGTGACGCAAGGCGAAATGCCGGTGGTGATCAACTCGCTCGGGACGGTGACGCCGCTGGCGTCGGTGACGGTCAAGACGCTGCTCAACGGCACATTGCAGGACGTCGCCTTCCAGGAAGGCCAGATGGTCAGGAAGGGGGACGTGCTGGCCCAGATCGATCCGCGCCCTTACGAAATCTCCTTGCGCAATGCGCAAGGAACGCTCGCCAAAGACCAGGCGCTGCTGCAGACGGCGCGCCTGGACTTGAAGCGTTACCAGATGCTGCTCTCGCAAGACTCGATCGCGAGCCAGCAGGTGGACACGCAGGCGTCGCTCGTCCAGCAACTCGAGGGCACAGTGAAGGCGGACCAGGCGAGCGTGGATACCTTCAGGCTCGACCTCACCTATGCGCGCATCACGGCGCCCGTGTCGGGCCGTGTCGGCTTGCGGCAGGTCGATCCGGGCAATTATGTAACGACTAGTGACACGAACGGTGTCGTCGTCATCACGCAACTGCAGCCTATCAGCGTCATTTTCACGACCTCGGAAGACAATCTCACCGCCATTCTGAAACCGCTGCATGCGGGCACGAAGATGTCGGTGACGGCTTATGACCGCGCGAACACCACGTCGCTCGAAAGCGGCTACCTCGAAACCATCGACAACCAGATCGACACCACCACGGGTACCGTCAAGCTGCGCGCGCGCTTCGACAACAAGGAAAGCATGCTGTTTCCGAACCAGTTCGTGAACACGAAACTGCTCGTCGATGTCATCAAGGACGCGACCATCGTGCCCACGCCCGCGGTGCTGAACGGCTCGTCGGGCGCGTTTGTGTATGTGGTGAAGCCGGACAATACGGTGACGGTGCGTAACGTGAAGATCGGCCCGGTCGATGGTGAACGCACCAGCATCAAGACGGGCTTGCAAGTGGGCGAACGCGTGGTGATCGACGGCTCAGACCGGCTGAAGGAAGGTGCGAAGATCACCATTCCGGCAGACAAACCCAAAGCTGCTTCCGGTGCCTCGGGGGCTGCTGCTTCGGGTGCCAGAGGCGCGTCGGGCGCGCATCGCGGCCACCATCGTCCGGCGTCGCAATGATGCACTCATGATCCATAACCGCACTGCACCCGCATGAATCCATCGCGTCTTTTTATCCTGCGTCCGGTCGGCACGGCGCTGCTGATGGCGGCAATCATGCTGGTCGGCCTCGTCGCGCTGCGCTTCTTGCCGCTGTCCGCGCTGCCGGCTGTCGACTACCCGACCATCCAGGTGCAGACGTTCTATCCGGGCGCGTCGCCGGACGTGATGACCACCTCGGTCACCGCGCCGCTCGAAAAGCAGTTCGGGCAGATGGCCAGCCTGAACCAGATGTCGTCGCAGAGTTCGGCGGGCGCGTCCGTCATCACGCTGCAATTCAGTCTCGACCTGCCGCTCGACATCGCCGAGCAGGAAGTGCAGGCGGCCATCAACGCCGCGGGCAACCTGCTGCCGTCCGACCTGCCCGCACCGCCGATCTACGCGAAGGTGAATCCCGCCGACGCCCCCATCATCACGCTCGCGATCAGTTCGAAGACCTTGCCGCTCACGCAGGTCCAGGATCTCGCCGATACCCGTCTTGCGCAGAAGATCTCGCAGGTCGGGGGCGTGGGGCTGGTGTCGGTCAGCGGCGGCAATCGCCCGGCTGTGCGGATTCAGGCGAACACGCGCGCGCTCGCGTCGTACGGTCTGAACATCGACGACTTGCGCACCACTATTTCGAACCTGAACGTCAACACGCCGAAGGGTAATTTCGACGGCCCGTCGCGCGCTTACACGATCAACGCGAACGACCAGCTCACCGACGCCAGCGCCTACCAGAGCGCGGTCATCGCTTACAAGAACGGCCGGCCCGTGATGCTGACCGACGTCGCAACGGTCGTCCAGGGTCCGGAAAACACCAAGCTCGGCGCGTGGGTGGACAACACGCCGGCCATCATCCTGAACGTGCAGCGCCAGCCGGGTGCGAACGTGATCGCGGTGGTCGACGGCATCAAGGCAATCTTGCCGCAATTGCAATCGGCGCTGCCCGCCGCGCTCGACGTGCGCATAGTCACCGACCGCACCACGACCATTCGCGCCTCGGTGCGCGACGTGCAGTTCGAACTGGCGCTGTCCGTCGTGCTGGTCGTGCTGGTGATCTACCTGTTCCTCGCAAACGTCTGGGCGACGCTGATCCCAAGTTTGTCGGTCCCCGTTTCGCTAATCGGCACGCTTGCCGTGATGTATCTGTGCGGCTTCTCGCTCGACAACCTTTCGCTGATGGCATTGACCATTGCGACGGGTTTTGTCGTCGATGACGCCATCGTGATGATCGAGAACATCGCACGTTACGTGGAGGACGGCGAGCCGCCGCTCGAAGCGGCGCTCAAGGGTTCGAAGCAGATCGGCTTCACGATCATTTCGCTGACCGTATCGTTGATCGCGGTGCTGATTCCGCTGCTGTTCATGGGCGATGTGGTCGGGCGTCTGTTCCACGAATTCGCGATCACGCTAGCGGTGACCATCGTGATCTCGGCAATTGTCTCGCTCACGCTCGTGCCCATGCTGTGCGCGAAGCTGCTGCGGCATACACCGCCGAAGGAGAGCGGTCGCTTCGAAGCGCGCGCGCATCAATTCATCGATTACGTGATCGGGCGTTATGGCGTCGCGCTGACATGGGTGCTTGACCGGCAGCGCTCGACCCTGGTGGTCGCGCTGCTCACGCTCATTCTCACCGCCCTGCTCTACATCTGGATTCCGAAAGGCTTCTTCCCGATCCAGGATACCGGCGTGATCCAGGCGATTACGCAAGCACCGCAAGCCGCTTCGTACCAGGCAGTGGCCGAGCAACAGCAGGCGCTTGCCGCGCAGGTCCTGAAGAACCCGGACGTCGAGAGCCTGACGTCGTTCATCGGCGTGGATGGAACCAATATCACGCTGAACAGCGGCCGGATGCTGATCAACCTGAAACCGCGCGACGACCGCAGCAACACGTCGAGCGACGTGATCCGCGCGCTGCAGCAGGACGTGGCGAACATTCCAGGCATCCGGCTCTACATGCAGCCGGTGCAGGACTTGACCATCGATTCCACCGTCAGCCCGACGCAATACCAGTTCATGCTGACCGACCCGAACTCGGCCGAGTTTGCCGAATGGGTGCCGAAACTGACCGCGCGCTTGCAACAATCGCCGGAACTGGCGGATGTCGCGACCGACCTGCAGCAGAACGGCCAGTCGGTGTACGTGGAAATCGACCGGGCGACGGCTTCGCGCTTCGGCATTACACCGGCTACCGTCGATAACGCTCTCTACGACGCATTCGGCCAGCGCATCATTTCGACCATCTTCACGCAGTCGAACCAGTATCGCGTGATCCTGGAATCCCAGCCGACCGACGCGCACTATAGCGAGACGCTGAACGGCATCTATCTGCCATCTTCCACGGCCACGAGCGGGCAAGTGCCGCTATCGGCCATCGCGACCTTCCATGAGCGCGCCGCGCCGCTGCTGGTCACACACCTCGGCCAGTTCCCCGCGACCACGGTCTCGTTCAACCTCGCCCCTGGTGCGTCGCTCGGCGCGGCCGTGAAAGCGATCGATCAGGCGAAGCAGGATATCGGTTTGCCTGCGTCGTTCCAGATTCGCTTCCAGGGCGCGGCGCTCGCCTTCCAGGCGTCGCTGTCGAACGAGCTGTTCCTGATCCTCGCCGCGGTCGTCACCATGTACATCGTGCTGGGCGTGCTGTACGAAAGCTTCATTCACCCGATCACTATTCTGTCGACGCTGCCGTCGGCGGGCGTGGGCGCGCTGCTTTCGCTGATGATCACCGGGCATGATCTCGACATCATCGGGATTATCGGCATCGTGCTGCTGATCGGTATCGTGAAAAAGAACGCCATCATGATGATCGACTTCGCGCTGGAAGCCGAACGCGAGCAAGGCAAAAGTCCGCGCGATGCGATCTACCAGGCGTGTTTGCTGCGCTTCCGGCCCATCCTGATGACGACCATGGCCGCGCTCCTCGGCGCGTTGCCGCTGATGCTCGGCTGGGGCGCGGGCTCTGAACTGAGGCGGCCGCTGGGCATTGCGATCGTGGGCGGTTTGATCGTGTCGCAAGCGCTTACGCTATTCACCACGCCGGTGATCTATCTCGGCTTCGATTCGCTCGCGCGCCGCGTGCGCGCGCGTTTCCACCGCAACGCGCCGCCACGCCCGGCGAGCGAAACGGAGTAAGCGCATGAACCTGTCGCAACCGTTCATCGCGCGCCCGGTCGCCACCACGCTGCTGGCCATCGGCATTGCGCTCGCCGGCCTGTTCGCGTTCACCAAGCTACCGGTCGCGCCGTTGCCGCAAGTCGATTTCCCGACCATCTCGGTCCAGGCAAGCTTGCCCGGCGCGAGCCCGGAAACGGTCGCGACCAGCGTGGCGAGTCCGCTGGAGCGCCATCTCGGCTCGATTGCCGACGTCACCGAAATGACGTCGCAAAGCTCGGTCGGCTCGGCGCGGATCACCTTGCAATTCGGGTTGAACCGCGACATCGACGGCGCTGCGCGTGACGTGCAGGCCGCCATCAACGCATCGCGCGCCGATCTTCCCACGTCGCTCAGAAGCAATCCGACGTATCACAAGGTCAACCCGGCCGACGCGCCTATTCTGATTCTCGCGCTCTCCTCCCCCACGCGCACGGCGGGTTCGCTCTACGATTCCGCCGCGACCGTGCTGCAGCAAACGCTGTCCACCGTGCCGGGCGTGGGCGAAGTGGACGTAAGCGGCTCGGCAAATCCGGCCGTGCGCGTGGAACTGGAACCGAACGCGCTGTTTCACTACGGCATTGGCCTGGAAGATGTTCGTGCGGCGCTGGCGTCGGCGAATGCGAACAGTCCGAAGGGTGCCATCGAGTTCAACGGGACGCACTTTCAGCTCTATACCAACGATCAGGCGAGCAAGGCCGCGCAATATCGCGACCTGGTGGTCGCTTACCGCAACGGCGCCGCGGTGCATCTGAGCGATGTAGGTGAAGTAGTGGATTCGGTCGAGGACCTGCGTAACCTGGGCCTCATCAACAACAAGCGCGCCGTGCTTGTGATCCTGTACCGGCAGCCGGGCGCGAATATTATCGACACCATCGACCGCGTGAAGGCGATGGTGCCGCAACTCCAGGCGGCTCTGCCCGCCGACGTCGAGATTACCCCCACGGCCGATCGTTCGACCACGATCCGCTCGTCGCTGCACGACACGGAGTTCACGCTGATCGTCGCGGTGGCGCTGGTCGTGATGGTCGTGTTCCTGTTCCTGCGCAACTGGCGCGCGACGCTTATTCCGAGCGTCGCCGTGCCGATCTCGATCATCGGCACCTTCGCCGCCATGTACCTGCTCGGGTTCTCGCTCGATAACCTCTCGCTGATGGCCTTGACCATTGCGACGGGGTTCGTGGTCGACGACGCCATTGTCGTGCTCGAAAATATCTCGCGGCATATCGAGAACGGCGTGCCGCGCATGAAGGCCGCCATTCTCGGAGCGCAGGAAGTCGGTTTCACCGTGCTGTCGATGAGCATTTCGCTGGTCGCCGTGTTCCTCCCAATCCTGTTGATGGGCGGCATTGTCGGGCGGCTGTTCCGCGAATTCGCGCTAACGCTGTCGCTCGCGATCGCCGTTTCGCTGGTCGTCTCGCTGACGGTCACGCCCATGATGTGCGCGCGTTTGCTGCATGAGCCGCAAAACCAGAAGCCGCCCGGCCGGTTTTCGCGCTGGCTCGAACGCCAGTTCGTCCGCATGCAGGATGGTTACGCACGCACGCTCGGCGTCGCGCTCGCGCATCCGAGGATCGTGTTGCTGGTGCTGCTCGCCACCGTCGGCTTGAATGTGTATTTGTACATCATCGTGCCGAAGGGATTTTTCCCGCAGCAGGATACGGGGAGGATTGTTGGCGGCATCCAGGCCGACCAGAGCACGTCGTTCCAGGCGATGAAGGGCAAGTTTTCGGAGATGATGCGGGTCGTGCAAGCCGATCCGGCGGTAGAAAGCGTGGCGGGTTTCACGGGCGGGCGGCAGACCAACTCGGGCTTCATGTTCATTTCGCTGAAGCCGAAAACCGTGCGCAAGGTGTCCGCCGAACAGGTGATCCAGCGCCTGCGTGCGCCGCTTTCCGACGTCGCTGGCGTGCGGACCTTCCTGCAAGCCGTGCAGGACATTCGTGCAGGCGGCCGGCAATCGAACGCGCAATACCAGTTCACGCTGCTCGCCGATTCCACCACCGATCTCTACACGTGGGGGCCAAAGCTCACTGACGCCCTGCTCACCCGCCCTGAACTCGCCGATGTCAATTCGGACCAGCAGCAAGGCGGCCTGGAGTCGTTCGTCACGTTCGACCGGGCAACGGCGGCGCGCCTGGGCATCCAGCCGGCGCAGATCGACAACACGCTCTACGACGCCTTTGGCCAACGTCAGGTGTCCACCATCTACAACGAGCTGAGCCAGTATCACGTCGTGATGGAAGTCGCGCCGAAATACTGGCAAGACCCGGAAATGCTCAAGCAAATCTATGTGAGCACGTCGGGCGGTACTGCGAGCGGGGCTGCATCGACGAATGCGACCACGACGACGTCCAAAGTCACATCCGCGTCCACCAGTTCGAGCACCAGTACGTCATCAACCGATACAACTAGCACACTGGCGCTCGCGTCCATCCGCAATGCCGCGACAAATGCCATTGCGGCGAGCGGCAAGTCCAGTTCGTCGGCGGGCGCGGCTGTGTCGACATCGAAGGAAACGATGATCCCGCTCTCGGCTATCGCCAAGTTCGGGCCGGGCAACACGCCGCTTTCGGTGAATCACCAGAGTCAGTTCGTGGCATCGACGATCTCGTTCAACCTGCCGCCCGGCAAGTCGCTCTCCGACGCCACCGCTGCCATCTACGAGACCATGGCGACCATCGGTGTGCCCAGCACGATTCACGGCAGTTTTGCGGGCACGGCCCAGCAGTTCCAGGATTCCACCAAGGATCAGCCGATCCTGATTCTGGCGGCGCTCGCTGCGGTGTATATCGTGCTCGGGATTCTGTACGAGAGTTACATTCACCCGATCACGATTCTCTCGACCTTGCCGTCGGCGGGTATTGGCGCGTTGCTTGCATTGCTGCTGTTCAAAACGGAGTTCAGCATCATCGCGTTGATCGGGGTGATCCTGCTGATCGGCATCGTGAAGAAGAACGCGATCATGATGGTGGACTTTGCGATCCAGGCGCAGCGCAATGGGGCGGCGACGTCGCGTGAGGCGATTGAAGCAGCGTGTTTGCTGCGCTTCCGGCCGATCATGATGACGACTGCCGCGGCGTTGTTGGGCGCGTTGCCACTGGCTTTCGGGACCGGCGAGGGATCGGAGATGCGTGCGCCGCTCGGGATTGCGATTGTGGGCGGCTTGATCGTGAGTCAGTTGCTGACGCTTTATACAACGCCGGTGGTTTATCTTTATATGGACCGGATCCGGATCTGGTCGGAGGAACGGCGGGGGCGCCGGGGGCTGCTAACATAGTCGAGTAGGTTTCGCCCACTACCAGAAGGAGCCAACAGCAATGAAAGTCCTGCTCATCGGTGCGCACGGCCGGACCGGCCGCCACATTGCCCGGCAACTACGTGCCGCATCCCTCCCCTTCAAAGTCCTGCTGCGTAAATCCGCGCACCGCGGTGAGTTCGCCGCACTCGGCGCCGAAATCGTACTCGGCGACCTGACAAACGATTTCTCCCACGCCTTCGACGACGTCACGCACGTGGTCTACGCCGCAGGATCGGCGGAAAGCGAAGGCGTGAACGAAGAACGCGCGATCGATCGCGACGCAGTGCAACGCACCGCCGACTACGCCAAACGCCGCCGCACAAAACAGCTCGTGGTCATCAGCGCAATCTCCGCGTACTGGCCGGAATCCAGCCCGCTCGCGCTCAAGCATTACTCGAAAATGAAGCGCCAAGCCGACGACTACGTCCAGACAAGTGGCGTCCCGTACGTAATCTTGCGACCCGGACCACTCTCCGACGAATTCGGCCGCGGCACGATGGCACTCTCCACCCAACGCGGCTTGAACGCCGCGCCCGTTTCACGCGAGGACGTCGCCCGCGTCACGGTGGCATGCATCACACGCGACGTGCGGGACGAGGTAATCGGCTTTGTCGGCGGCGAGGTGCCGATAGACGACGTGCTCGACGCGCTTCAGACAGCCCCGATCAACCGATAACCCACACCGGTTTCAGTCACGATGTGCTCCGGCTGCGCGGCGTCACGTTCAAGCTTCTGCCGCAGATGCGCCATGTAGATGCGCAGGTAGTGGTGGCTTTCCACATGCGACGGCCCCCACACCTCACGCAGTAACTGGCGGTGCGTCAGCACACGGCCAGCGTGGCGCACGAGCGTGGACAGCAGCCGGTATTCGATCGGCGTCAGATGCACGGGCGCACCCGCACGCGTGACCTGGCGCAAGCCGAGATCGATGACGACGTCGCCGAATTTCACCAAAGGCGATTCACTCGACGCCGCCTGATTGCGGCGCCGCAAATGCGCGCGAATCCGCGCCATCAATTCCGATACGCCAAACGGCTTGGTCAGGTAGTCGTCGGCACCGGCGTCCAGCGCCGCGACCTTCTCCTCCTCCTGAGTGCGCGCCGACAGCACGATCACCGGCAGCTCGGTCCAGCTCCGCAACTCGCGGATCACGTCGAGTCCATCGGTATCGGGCAAACCGAGATCGACGATCACGAGATCCGGCTTGCGCGTCGCCGCGTCCACCAGCCCCTGCTTGCCCGTTTCCGCCTCGTGCACGGTAATGCCTTCGGCCTCCAGCGACGCACGCACAAAGCGGCGAATCTGCTTTTCGTCCTCGATCAACACGACAGTGAGGTTAGGTTCGCTCATGGGCTTTAGGGTCCGACGGAGGAAAATCGACGAAGTCCTGCTCGGCTTCATCGGAGAAACTTGGCACGGGAGGCGGTGCATCGACGGGCAAGGTGAACCAGAAGCGCGCGCCCTGAACCGGCGCGTCGGGAAGACTCACATCCAGCCGGTTATTCGCGCCGATTGTACCGCCGTGCGCTTCCACGATCGCGCGGCAAATCGAAAGCCCAAGCCCGATGCCCGGCTTGGCCGATTCCTTCTCGCCGCGCGTGAATTTCTCGAACACACGGTCTTCCATGTTCACGGGAAGACCCGGACCGAAATCGTCGATATAAACCCGCACGAACGGCTTGTTATCCACACTGACACTCTCCGCCCCGATGATGAGCTTCGAGCCCGGCGGCGTGTACTTCGCGGCGTTCTCCAGCAGGTTCGAAAACAGCCGCTCCATCAGCACGGCATCGAGTTGCAGGAACGGCAGATCGGCAGGCAAACGAACCTCGACCGGACGGCCATTCAAAACCCGCCGGCACGCCCGCAACGCGGCGCCTACCGTCTCTTCCAGCAGCGACCATTGCAGGTTCAGCCGCAAGCCACCCGCCTGCAAGCGCGCCATGTCCAGCAAATTCGTGACAATGCTCGTCATGCGCAGCGATTCGTCGTGAATTGCCGCGATCAGCTCGGCATTTGCCGGCGAATGGGTATCGCCGCGCGCTTCCGCGAGCATCGATGCAAAACCGACGATAGTCGTAAGCGGCGTGCGCAAATCGTGCGAGATGGCGGACAGCAGCGAATTGCGCAGGCGCTCGGACTCCATGCTGACGAGCGCATCGCGGGCAATCTCGACGTAATGCACCCGTTCGAGCGCCAGCGCGATCTGCGCGGCAAACGCGTCGAGCATGCGCTTTTGCTCGGGCACGTCGAGCTCGCCGGCATTGCGCGTGGCGACGGCGAGCACGCCGCGCGTGCGCATCGGCGCCTTGAGCGGCAAATAAAGCGCGGCCGCTGCAGGCAGCGTGTCCGTGCCGCGGCCGGCCGGTTTCTGCTGGTCGTACACCCATTGGCCGACGTCAAGATCCAGCGTGCTCGCATCGAGCAGCAACGCGGCAGCGGACGTATCCGATGGGTCGAGCTTCTGGCGGACCTTGTCGGTGGAATCGGGCAGTAACATAGCGACCTTCGCGCGAAACACTTCACTCACATGCCGCATGCCGATACCGACGATCTGCTCGGTCGCGAGCGCCGCGCCGAGTTCGCCGGCCATCGCGTACATCGCGCCCGTGCGGCGCTCGCGCTTTGACGCGACGCGCGCCTCGCGCCGCAAGCTCGACGTGAGATGGCTGATCACCAGCGACGTCAGCAGCATGCCGGCGAAGGTCAGCAGGTATTGGGTGTCCGAGACGGACAGCGACATGCGCGGCGGCACGAAGAAAAAGTCGAAGGCCGCGACGCTCAGGAACGAGAGCAGCACGCCCGGACCACGGCCGATGCGCGCCGCCGCGTAAATCACGCCAATGAGATAAAACATCACGAGATTCGTGAGATCGAAATGATCGCGGATCTGGCTTGCAAGCAGCGTGATGACCGCGCAGATCGCGATGGCGTACGCATAGCCACGCGACGCCGAGCGCTGCTCGCGCGCGGCGCTCAACGCGTCGCGCCGGTCGGGAGCGGTCCCTTCTTCTTGCGGCAATGGACCGCTTCCCTCTCTTCGCTCACCCTCCCGCGCGCGGATCAACGTGAGATCGAGGTCGCCCGCGTGTTCCGCCAGCCGCTCGCCGAACGAGCGTTTTAGCCAGCGCGCGAAACCGCGCCGCTTTGACGCCCCTGCCACCAGCTTCGACGCGTTGCGCGCCTGCGCATACCCGATCAGCGTCGCGACCGCATCCGCGCCGGCCAGCGTTACCGTCTCCGCGCCCAGTTCGGCAGCGAGTTTGAGCGCGGTCAGCGTGCGGTCACGACGGGTATCGGAGAGTTTTTGCAGCCGCGGTGTTTCGACGTACACCGCGATCCAGTCGGAACGAAGACTTGCCGCGAGCCGTGCTGCGGCGCGCACCAGCGTAGGCGCTTCCGGCCCCGGCCCGATGCACACCACCAGCCGGTCGCGCGCCTGCCAGATCCTGTCGATAGACCGGTCCGCGCGGTACTCACGCATCTGCGCGTCGACGCGATCCGCCGTGCGCCGCAGCGCCAGTTCGCGCAGCGCGATCAGGTTGCCTTTGCGGAAAAAATTGCGAACCGCGTGTTCCGCTTGCTGCGGCATGTAGACCTTGCCGTGACGCAACCGTTCGAGCAGTTCCTCGGGCGGAAGATCGACCAGCGTGACTTCATCGGCTTGATCCAGGACGCGATCCGGGACAGTCTCGAAGACGCGGATCTGCGTGATCTGCCCCACGATGTCGTTCAGGCTTTCCAGATGCTGGACATTGACCGTGGTATAGACGTCAATACCGGCGTCCAGCAGTTCATGCACATCCTGCCAGCGCTTCAGATGACGAGCGCCGGGGACGTTCGAGTGAGCGAGTTCGTCGACGAGTAAAAGCTGCGGGTGGCGCTGAAGCGCTCCGTCGAGATCGAATTCCTTGAGCGCATGGCCGCGATACGTCATATTCGCCGGCGGCAGTTGTTCGAGGTCTTCCAGTAACGCGGCGGTTTCGCTCCTGCCGTGCGTTTCCACTATGCCGACGACTACGTCATCGCCCTGCTCCTTTCTGCTGCGCGCGGCAAGCAGCATGGCGTAGGTCTTGCCCACTCCGGCCGACGCGCCAAAAAAAATCTTCAGCCGTCCGCGATGACTCTTTTCCTCCTCTCTTTGCAGCTTTCCGAGCAGCTCGTCTGGGTTTGGGCGGTTCATTTTTTAGCTTGTTGGCGCAATCGCATCCAGGCGAGGATCGGGTTCTTCGGGTTCGGCGGTTTCCACGCATTGACACGTGACTTTCCTAGTATGACGAACTGCTGGTTCTTGCGTTTCCGCTATCCGGTCCGTTATAGGGTCTTTCGTCAGGTTGGCTCGTCTCGCCAGCTGTTGGTCCGGGTATTGAACAATGGCTCCGAACATTAAGCGCGTCGGCATAAAAGCCGGGTCAAAGATCGGAACGCAGGCGTAAATAATGTGTAAAGGGTGCTGCGCAAAGCGTTCGCAGCGAGATGTTTTGTGGTGGTCCTGGCGCTGACGGCGCGGCACGAACGAATCCCGCCGCCCCGTCCTTTCACTCTCCCATCAAGGCAGGAAAATAGTCGATCCCGTCGTCCGCCGCGCTTCCAGATCCTCGTGCGCTTTCGCCGCTTCAGCCAGCGGATACCGCTGCCGCACGCTCGTTTTCACCTGGCCCGTGCTCAACACGTTGAACAATTCGGCCGCCATCTCCTCGAGGTCGCTGCGTTTGGCGATATAGCTGAACAACGTCGGCCGCGTGAAATAAAGCGAACCGCGCCCGGCGAACTCCGACGAATCGATGGGCGGCAACGGCCCCGACGTATTGCCGAAACTCACAAACATGCCCAACGGCGCGAGACAGTCGAGCGATGCCGTGTACGTGTCCTTGCCGATCGAATCGTAGACCACCGGCACGCCCGCGCCGTTCGTGATTTCGCGCACGCGCTTAGTGAAGTCCTCACGGGTATAGACGATCGGATGATCGCAGCCGTGCGCCTTCGCCAGTTCGGCCTTTTCGTCCGATCCAACCGTGCCGATCACCGTCGCGCCCAGCGCCTTGGCCCACTGGCACGCAAGCGTGCCCACGCCGCCGGCCGCCGCATGGATCAGGATCGTATCGCCGGCTTTCACGCGATACGTCCGTCGCAGCAGATATTGCGCGGTCAAGCCCTGCAACATGACCGACGCTGCGTCCTCGTACCCGATTGCGTCGGGCAAGCGCACGACATATTGCGCCGACATCACCCGTTCCTCGGCATACGCGCCCGGCGGCCGCGACGCATAGGCTACGCGATCGCCCGCTTTAAAATCCGTCACGCCTTCACCGACCGCGGTCACCTCGCCCGCCGCTTCCATGCCAATGCCGCCGGGCAGCGGCATTGGATAAAGCCCGGTACGGAAGTACACGTCGATATAGTTCAAGCCAACCGCGTGATGCTTCACGCGAATCTCGCCCTTGCCCGGCTCGCCCACTTCGACGTCCACCCATTTCATCACTTCCGGGCCACCGGTTTTATTGAAGCGAATTGCTTTTGTCACCCTTGTCTCCTTTTGCCGGCGTCAGCCGGTCACTGTGCAGTGCGACCTGAACTCGACCTAAGCTCGGCCCAAGCGTAGCTTCAGATCATCGAGAATCATGCGTGCCGTGGCGAGGTTCGTCGCACACGCCACGTTGTGGACGTCGCACGCGCGCACGAGCGCGTTGATATCCGGTTCGTGCGGTTGCGGCGTCATGGGGTCGCGCAGGAAAATCACCACGTCGACACGCCCCTCCGCCAGTTCGGCGCCAATCTGCAGGTCGCCGCCGAACGGACCGGAGAGCTTGCGCTCCACCTCCAGCCCATGGGCCGCCGCGATTCGCGCGCCGGTCGTACCGGTGGCCACCAGCCGGCACTGCGCCAACGTGGCCGCAAACTCGCCGGCCAGCGCCACGATGTCGTCCTTCTTCATGTCGTGCGCGATCAACGCAACGCGTGGGGTCATCGAATGCCTCTCTGTCGTGATGTTTATGGAATTCGAATCAATACGTGCCCGGATAAGCACCGCCGTCGATCAGCAGGTTCTGCCCGGTGATATAGCCCGCATGGACGCTGCACAGGTATGCGCACGCCTTGCCGAACTCCTCGGGCGTGCCGAAACGGCCAGCGGGCAGCCGGCCCATGCGGCGCTTCTTGGCCTCTTCCACCGTGATGTTGTTCGCTTTCGCGTCCGCCTGGAACGTGGTGACGAGCCGGTCGGTATCGAAGGAGCCCGGCAGCAGGTTGTTGATCGTGACGCCGCTTGCCGCGACCTTGCGCGACAAGCCCGCGACAAAACCCGTCAGCCCCGAACGCGCGCCATTCGACAACCCCAGTACATCGATAGGCGCCTTCACCGACGAACTCGTGATATTCACGATGCGCCCAAAACCACGCTCGATCATGCCGTCGAGCGTCTGCTTGATCAGTTCGATGGGCGTCAGCATGTTCGAATCGAGCGCCTTGATCCAGTCGTCGCGCGTAAATTGCCGGAAATCGCCCGGCGGCGGGCCACCGGCGTTGTTCACGAGAATGTCCGGCGCAGGGCACGCGGCTAGCGCCGCGGCGTGCCCTGCGGCCGTGGTGATGTCGCACGCTACCGCCGTCACATTCACGCCAAAGCTTGCACGAAGATGCTCGGCCGTGGCTTCGAGCGGTCCCGCCGTGCGCGCCACGATCACGAGGTTGACACCCTCAGCCGCGAGCGCCTCCGCGCAACCGCGTCCCAAACCCTTGCTGGCCGCGCACACGAGCGCCGTGCGCCCCTTGATTCCCATGTCCATTGCTGTCCCTTTGTGGTTGCCCGCGTTGAAACCGGTTGAAATCGATCAAAAGCCGGGTGATGAAATCTTGTGTCGAATCGTGGCTCGCGATCCGTCATGCGGACCGCGTGATGCAATTCTAGAAGAATGAGGGATCGGACGTCGGCCGCGCAATAGACCGGACGGCCTATCGCCCGCAATCTCCGCTTTGGCCGCGCCTAATTTGGGTAAACTGGCGTCACTGCCTAAGCTCAGCCATGCAAGACCGCACCGCCTGCGGCCCCGGACACGCCTCCCGGCAATGCGGCGCCTGAACCAGACGCATAACCCGATTTACCCGAATCCACACTTAATGCCGCGGCAACCGCGCGAATTCCATGAAACAGGACAGCCGCTTTCCCAATCTCTTCATCCTCAACCACCCGCTGATCCAGCACAAGCTGACGCACATGCGGGACAAGGACACGTCCACGCGTACGTTCCGGGAGCTGCTGCGCGAAATCACACTGCTGATGGGTTACGAAATCACGCGCAATCTCCCGCTGACCACGAAGCGTGTCGAGACCCCGCTGGTCACCGTCGACTCACCCGTGATCGCCGGCAAGAAGCTGGCTATCGTGCCGGTGCTGCGGGCCGGTATCGGCATGTCTGACGGGCTGCTTGACCTGATTCCGTCGGCGCGGGTCGGCCATATTGGCGTGTATCGCGCGGAAGATCACCGGCCGGTTGAGTATCTCGTGCGCCTGCCCCCCGATCTGGAAGAGCGCGTATTCATCCTGTGCGATCCCATGGTGGCGACCGGCTATTCGGCAGTCCATGCCGTGGACGTGATGAAGCGGCGCAAGGTGCTCGGCGAAAACATCATTTTCGTGGCGCTGGTCGCGGCGCCGGAAGGCGTGAAAGTTTTCTCCGACGCCCACCCCGACGTGAAGCTGTACGTGGCCTCGCTCGACTCCCATTTGAATGAGCACGCGTATATCGTGCCGGGCCTGGGCGACGCCGGCGACCGGCTGTTCGGCACGAAAAACTGACGCGCAGCAAGCGCAAACCAGGCGGGCGCGCACGGATGCACGCGCCGTCTGAGTAAGGCCAAAGCCTGCCGAAGCGGCGCGCCATGATAAAATTCGGGTCCGCCAAATGAGCGGTTCGTGCGGGTTGGTGCGTTGAGGGGATTGGCTGGCGTCATTCGGCTGGTGTCATTCGGCCAGCACCAGGTCGTTGGAGGATTTATTCGCAGATTCGCCGATCATCAGCGACCGGCCCGGCCCCGAAGAACCGCAAAAACAGGGCGTGCGCCGCTCCACGCCGTGCCGTTTGAGCCCTGCAACCATGCAGCGCGAACATAAAATGCCGGCCGGCGAAAAGCGCCTTTTCGGGATAGGGCGGCATCATTGACACACAGGCGTGCGAGAAAAGCTCGCGCGCGATGGAGAAAGGTATGGCGGGTCATTCAAAATGGGCCAACATCAAGCATAAGAAAGCGGCGACCGATGCCAAGCGTGGCAAGGTCTGGACGCGTCTTATCAAGGAAATTCAGGTCGCGGCGCGCATGGGCGGCGGAGAGATCGACACGAATCCGCGCCTGCGGCTCGCCGTCGAAAAGGCCTACGACGCCAACATGCCCAAGGACAACATCAACCGCGCGATCCAGCGCGGCGTGGGCGGTGTCGACGGCGCGACGTATGAAGAAATTCGCTACGAAGGCTACGGTATCGGCGGTGCGGCGATCATTGTGGACACCATGACGGACAACCGTACCCGGACCGTCGCGGAAGTCCGCCATGCGTTCTCGAAGTTCGGCGGCAACATGGGCACGGACGGCTCGGTGGCGTTCATGTTCGATCACGTCGGCCAGTTCCTGTTCGCTCCCGGCACGCCCGAGGACAAGCTGATGGAAGCGGCGCTCGAAGCAGGCGCGGACGACGTGGTGACGAACGACGACGGCAGCATTGAAGTGGTTTGCCCCGCCAACGACTTCCAGAAGGTGAAAGATGCGCTGGGAGCAGCGGGTTTCAAGGCGGAAGTGGCCGAAGTCATCATGAAGCCGCAGACCGAAGTCGAGTTCACCGGCGAAGACGCGGCAAAAATGCAGAAATTGCTCGACGCGCTGGAAAATCTGGACGACGTGCAAGAAGTTTACACCAACGCGACCATCGACGAAGAGTGATCGCCGGGCGGGTGAACCGCGCCGGACGGGCTTGGCTGAGCGCCCCTGGGGTACAGCCCGGTAGCTACTTCTGGCTCGGTTGGTGCATGTGCACTCGAAGTGGGCTAAGTATGTGTTGAGTGAGCGTTGAGCGTGTGTTTTGGCAGTGGAACACGGATGCGGACGCAAGCGAATATCGGCGGGCCATGCGCGAATAAACCCGCGGGCTCGCGCGTTATGTGAGAGGCAGCTGCGTCAGGCATGTGCGCCAGAGCGTGAGCGTGAGCGTGAGCGTGAGTATGAGTATGAGCCTGAGATGCGAGCTCGATATAGTCGTTGAAGTGAGTCGAACCCAACCGCAAGCGGTGTTTGGCAGCCGGGAAGTTGCGTGACGCAGCCGCGTGATGGCGCGAACCGCTTCCCGCGTCAATGCACACGGCGGGCATTCGGCAGACGTCCGGCAGAGATCCGGCGCACAGCAAAGCAATATCCGCGGATCAGGCGCGGCGAACCGGTTCAAAATGTCATACCGGTCCGCCCTGCTGCCGCCATGAATTTCTTAAGATCTTCGAGGATTTAAATGAAGTTACTCGTCGTCGGTTCCGGCGGTCGCGAACATGCGCTCGCGTGGAAACTCGCGCAGTCGCCGCGCGTGCAGATGGTTTATGTCGCGCCGGGTAACGGCGGCACGGCTCAGGACGAACGTCTGCTCAATGTCGACATCACCGATCCCGCAGCGCTCGCCGATTTCGCCGAGAAGGAGCAGATTGCGCTGACCGTGGTCGGCCCCGAAGGTCCGCTGGCCGCGGGTATTGTCAATCTGTTCCGCTCGCGTGGCCTGAAGATTTTCGGCCCGACCAAGGAAGCTGCGCAGCTGGAAAGCTCGAAGGACTTCGCGAAGGCGTTCATGAAGCGCCACGCCATTCCGACGGCCGAATACGAGACCTTCACGGACATCGCCGCTGCCCACGCGTATCTCGACACGAAAGGCGCGCCCATTGTCATCAAGGCTGACGGACTCGCGGCCGGCAAGGGCGTGGTCGTGGCAACGACGCTGGAAGAAGCGCACGCGGCCGTCGACTCCATGCTCGCCGACAACAAACTGGGCGACGCCGGCGCGCGCGTGGTGATCGAAGAGTTCCTGGATGGCGAGGAAGCGAGCTTTATCGTGATGGTGGACGGAAAGCACGTGCTGGCGCTGGCGTCGAGCCAGGACCACAAGCGTCTGCTCGACGGTGACAAGGGTCCGAACACTGGCGGCATGGGCGCTTATTCGCCCGCGCCGATCGTCACGCCGCAACTGCACGCGCGCGTGATGCGCGAAATCATCCTGCCGACCGTGCGTGGCATGGAGCAGGAAGGCATCCGCTACACCGGTTTCCTGTACGCGGGCCTGATGATCGACGCGCACGGTAACCCGAAAACGCTCGAATTCAATTGCCGCATGGGCGATCCGGAAACGCAGCCGATCATGGCGCGCCTGAAGGGCGATTTCTCGAAGGTGGTTGAACTGGCCATCGCCGGGACGCTGGCGACGGCGGAAATTGAATGGGACCGGCGCACGGCGCTCGGCGTCGTGCTGGCCGCGCACAACTATCCGGACACGCCGCGCAAGGGCGACCGGATCAACGGCATTCCGCCGGAAACGCCGGAAGCCGTGACATTCCATGCAGGCACCACGCTGGAAAACGGCAAGCTCAGCACATCGGGCGGACGTGTATTGTGCGTGGTGGGGTTGTCGGATTCGGTGCGCGGCGCGCAATCGGTCGTCTACGATACGATCAATCAAATCGCGTTCGACGGCATGCAGTATCGGCGGGACATCGGTTATCGCGCGTTGAATCGTAAAGCGGCGGATCGGCTGAGCTGATCCAAAACCGCTGGAAACATCGCCAGAAAGCGTCGCCGGAAACGCCGCAACGCAGCAAATTGAGCAACGCACTGCCGGACCTTCGCGTCCGGCAGTGCGTTTTAGAGGGAACGTGCTTTGGGCCACGCAACTTTGAACTAGCCCAAGGCTAACCCACCCCGCGCACCCCTTTTCCCACAAGCCGCAAAGCAGCACACGATGACCGCTCCAACCTACGACGTACAAGCTGTCCGAACTTATCTGACCGGTTTGCAAAAGCAGATCGCGCAGACGCTTGGCGCGTTCGATGGCACCGAATTTTCCATCGATTCCTGGCAGCGCGGCCCCGAAGAGCGGTTGCGCGGCGGCGGCAGCACGCGGATTCTCGAAGGCGGCCAGTTTTTCGAACGGGGCGGCATCGGTTTCTCGGATGTGGCCGGCGATGCCCTGCCGGCATCGGCGAGTGCCGCGCGTCCGCAACTGGCCGGGCGCGGTTTCGAGGCAATGGGCGTCTCGCTCGTCATGCATCCGCGCAATCCGCACTGCCCTACCGTGCACATGAACGTGCGCCTGTTGATCGCGACGAAAGCCGGCGAGCCGCCGCTGTTCTGGTTCGGCGGCGGCATGGACCTCACGCCCTATTACGGCTACGAGGACGACGCGCGCCATTTTCACGGCGTCTGCCGGGACGCGCTGGCGCCCTTCGGCGCGGATCTGTATCCGCGTTTCAAGAAATGGTGCGACGAGTATTTTTATCTCAAGCATCGCAACGAACCGCGCGGTATCGGCGGGATTTTCTTTGACGACTTCTCGGAACCCGGTTTCGACGAATCGTTTGCAATGATGCGCAGCGTCGGCGACAGCTTCCTGGCCGCGTACTTGCCGATCATCGAACGCCGTCGCAACGCGCCTTATGGCGAAGCGCAGCGGGAATTCCAGACCTACCGGCGCGGCCGATACGTGGAATTCAACCTGGTCTTCGACCGGGGCACGCTGTTCGGGCTGCAAAGCGGCGGCCGCACGGAATCCATCCTGATGTCGATGCCGCCTGCCGTGACGTGGCGCTATAACTGGCAACCCGCACCGGGCACGCCCGAAGCGCGGCTTTACTCCGACTTTCTCGTCGCGCGAGAGTGGGTATAACACAATGAGACCTGACCGCTGCACCTGTTGCAATCTGTCCCCGAAGAGGATCGTCCACTGAAACCGAACCCTCCTTGCGCTCGACGCGTCGGCTTGCTGGGCGGCACGTTCGACCCGATTCACGACGCTCACCTGGCGCTCGCGCGCCGTTTCGCCGAGTTGCTCGACCTGACCGAGCTCGTGCTGCTGCCGGCGGGCCAGCCGTGGCAGAAAAAGGATGTCACCGCGGCGCATCACCGGCTTGCCATGACCCGCGCGGCGGCGGATTCGCTGCATATCGAAGGCCTGCAAGTCACCGTCGCCACCGATGAAATCGATCACGACGGCCCGACGTATACCGTGGAAACGCTGACTCGCTGGCGCGCGCGGGAAGGCGCGGACGCATCACTGTCGCTTTTGATCGGCGCCGATCAGCTCGTGCATCTGGACTCGTGGCGCGACTGGAAACGCCTGTTCGAATTTGCGCATGTGTGCGTGGAAACCCGCGCGGGGTTCGACGTCTCGACGGTTTCCCCCGCCGTAGCTGCCGAAATTACAGCGCGCAGCGCCCCGGCTGAGGTACTGCAATCCACGTCACATGGCCATCTGCTGATTGATTCCGCGCTGACGCTCGAAGTGTCGGCGACCGAAATTCGCGAGCAGTTGGGAGAGCGCCTGCGGGCGCACGCGGCGGGTGAAATCGACGCCGAGAGTCATGTACCGTCCGCCGTATGGGACTATATTGTTCAACACCACTTGTACCATCGGTAAAAATATGGAAATTCAAAAGCTTCAACGCGCGATCATCGACGGTCTCGAAGACGTCAAGGCGCAGGACATCAAGGTGTTCAACACCACCCACCTGACCGCCCTCTTCGACCGCGTGATCGTCGCGAGCGGGACGTCGAATCGTCAGACCAAGGCGCTCGCGAACAGCGTGCGCGACAAGGTCAAGGAGCTGGGCGGCGACGTCATCAGCACCGAAGGCGAAGAGGTCGGCGAGTGGGTGCTGGTCGATTGCGGCGACGCGGTCGTCCACATCCTGCAACCTGCACTGCGCCAGTACTACAACCTCGAAGAAGTCTGGGGCGACAAACCGGTCCGCGTGAAGCTGCAAAGCTCAGGCGGCTTCGGCGGCGCCCGGGTGACCGTGTCGGACGACGACGAAGACGACGAGCCAGCCGCCAAACCGGCTCGCAAGACCACGCGCCGCTGACGCCGGTTCGACGCGAAACGTCCCGCTTTATTTTTAGAAGTGGACGCGTCGTGCCACGCATGTCGCCATGAAACTTCATATCCTTGCGGTCGGCCACAAGATGCCCGACTGGATCGCGACCGGCTTCGACGAGTATGCGAAACGCATGCCGCCCGAGTTGCGCATCGAGTTGCGCGAGATCAAGCCCGAGCAACGCTCATCGGGACGTAACGCCGAGAGCGTGATGGCCGCCGAACGCCTGCGGATCGAAGCGGCGCTACCGAAGAATGCGCGGCTTGTCGCGCTCGACGAACGCGGCCGCGACTGGACCACGATGCAACTCGCAGGCGCATTGCCAGACTGGCAGCAGGAAGGCCGCGATGTGGCGTTCGTGATTGGCGGGGCCGATGGTCTCGACCCGCAAGTCAAGGCACGCGCCGAAGTCCTGCTGCGTGTTTCAAGTCTCACGCTGCCGCACGGCATGGTCCGGGTGCTGCTGGCCGAACAGCTTTATCGCGCGTGGAGCATCACGCAGAACCATCCCTATCATCGCGCGTGAGGCGTGGCACGGAGGCGTTGAAGGAGCGCGCCTGGCTAGCCTGCGCGTGACCTTCGAGATCCGCGAACATGCCATCGCCTAGCTTCCCCTTTGTTTATCTCGCGTCGCAAAGTCCTCGACGGCAAGAACTGTTGCAGCAACTCGGCGTGTGCTTCGAGTTGCTGCTGCCCCGACCCGATGAAGACGCCGAAGCGCTCGAAGCCGAGCTTCCCGGCGAAGCGCCCGACGCCTACGTTCTGCGTGTTTGCGCGGCGAAAGCCCAAGCGGCGCATGCTCGCCGGGTGAAGGGAGAGCATCGTCCAGCACCTATCCTGGTCGCCGATACGACCGTCACCCTCGACGGCGCGATCATGGGCAAACCTGACGACGCAGACCATGCCGTCGCGATGCTCGAACGACTATCCGGACGCGATCACGAGGTCCTGACCGCACTCGCCGTGGTCGATGCAGACGGTGTTCTGCTCGCCCCTGTTCTATCGCGTTCGCTCGTGCGCTTCGCCACTGTCGAGCGTGCTGCACTGCAGCGTTACGCCGCTACCGGCGAACCCCTCGGAAAGGCCGGTGCATATGGCGTTCAGGGACGAGCGGCGGCGTTTATCGAACGGATCGACGGGTCCTATTCGGGTATCATGGGCCTGCCTCTTTTCGAAACAGCAGCACTCCTGCGCGTGGCGCGCGTCGACTTCTAAACCGTCCATGAACGAAGAAATCCTGATCAACGTCACACCGCAGGAAACCCGCGTTGCCCTCGTTCAGCAAGGCGCGGTGCAAGAGCTTCACGTCGAGCGCACGTTGTCGCGCGGACGGGTGGGCAATGTGTATCTCGGCAAGGTCGTGCGCGTACTGCCGGGCATGCAGTCGGCCTTTATCGATATCGGGCTTGAGCGCGCTGCGTTCTTGCATGTGGCTGATATCTGGCATCCGCGCATAGCCGGCGAAACGCATGCGAACACGCCGCACACGCCGATCGAGAAGATCGTGTTCGAAGGCCAGGCGCTGATGGTGCAGGTGGTGAAGGATCCTATCGGCACCAAGGGCGCGCGGCTTTCCACTCAGGTCAGCATCGCTGGGCGCACGCTGGTTTATCTGCCGCAGGAACCGCATATCGGGATCTCGCAGAAGATCGCCAGCGAGGCCGAGCGCGAGGCCATACGGGCACGGTTGACGGCTGTGCTGCCTGTGGATGAGAAAGGCGGGTATATCGTTCGGACGATTGCTGAAGATGCAACGAGTGAAGAGCTCGCCGCCGATGTCGCGTATTTGCGCAAGACGTGGGCAACGATCGTCGCGCAGGCGCAGCGTGTAGCGCCGACCTCACTGCTGCATCAGGATCTCAATCTCGCGCAGCGCGTGTTGCGCGATTTCGTGAATGATGAAACCTCGCGCATTCAAGTCGATTCGCGCGAGACGTATCAGATGCTGGCCGACTTCGCGATCGAGTTCACGCCGGCTGTGGCTTCCCGGGTGCATCACTATGCGGGCGAGCGGCCGCTTTACGACCTGTACAACATCGAAGCCGAGATTCAGCGCGCGTTGTCACGCCGGGTCGATTTGAAGTCGGGCGGTTATCTGATGATCGACCAGACCGAGGCAATGACGACCATCGACGTGAACACCGGCGGTTATGTAGGTGCCCGTAATTTCGACGACACGATCTTTAAAACCAATCTCGAAGCGGCTCACACGATTGCACGGCAACTGCGGTTGAGAAATCTTGGCGGGATCATCATTATCGATTTCATCGATATGGAAAACGTCGAGCATCGCGATCAAGTGCTTGGCGAGTTGAAGAAAGCGTTGTCGCGGGATCGGACACGGGTGACGGTGAACGGGTTTTCGCAGTTGGGCCTGGTTGAGATGACGCGCAAACGCACGCGTGAATCGCTCGCGCATGTGTTGTGCGAGCCGTGTCCAACTTGCGATGGCAAAGGTCAGGTGAAGACACCGCGGACCGTGTGTTACGACGTGCTGCGCGAGATCATGCGTGAGTCGCGGCAGTTCAATCCACGCGAGTTTCGCGTGGTGGCGTCGCAGCAGGTGATTGATTTGTTTCTCGAGGAAGAGTCGCAGCATCTGGCCATGCTGATGGACTTTATCGGGAAGCCGGTTTCGCTGCAGGTGGAGTCGAATCTGAGCCAGGAGCAATACGATATTGTTTTGATGTAAATCGCCGGATCCTTGCCCAATAAGGATTTACGCTGATCCACTGGACCAAAAAACCTGAACGGGTACCCATCTAGGTACCCATTTGGGCCGAGGTACCCGCCGATGGCAGCGCGCCTTTTTTCGGCGTTACCCGAGCGTACGCAATCCGAGGGGAACTGCTAGGAACGGCTATACGGGGCTAGCGCGGCGCGAGCAAGGGAGATGCATAGACTGCACGCTTGGAGTTCTCTATGGTGACGGATGATGTCTCGCTGCGGGATGTCAAACCCCTGCGCAACGCGCCGACACTGACCGCACTGAACCGATTGGCGAAGCAGATTCACAGCAATCGCCTGACGTGCCGAGCATCCTGGTGGCAGATTCAACAAACAGTCTGTCTGGATAATGCTCCCGTGCAGAAGCAACGCCGCACGAAGAAGGTGTTGCTACTACCTGCCGGCAGCGTCAGAACTGGCACCGCGGTCAAAAGCAGCGGCATCTATGTCCCTGGACAAGGCGTGCAAGCACGCGTGAATTGGGGAACATCCGTCACGACTGAATGGCTAGAGGAGGTCTGATCATGGCAGCCAAAAAAATTTCGCGGGATGACTATACGCAAGCGCTGGCGCGTGGACGTCAGGCACTAGCGGAGCCTCATGCAGTATCCGCCCGGTACATTGCCAGTGCTCGGGTATTGGAGTTGGCGTACAGCAATGGGCTAACACTGCGCATCCATACGAAAGAGGTGCCCGCCCTGAAAGATTTGCCGCGTAGCTGGCACGGGCTTACGTGACTCCGGGAGGGGATGGGCTCGTGTTCGGTGAAAGCGACATCGCTGCAATCAGCATCCCCGGCCTGATCGCCCGCCTGATTCCGGTGGATCTTGCCAGGCGGGCCGTCGCCGCAGCGCGCGGGCGCGTCCGCAGCACAAGCAAGGCAGAAGCCGCCCGTCGCAACGGGGCCAAAGGTGGAGGCCCTGCCAAAGCTGATCTTCAACCTATCGTTCGACACTAACGAAAGGACTCTATGAGTGCAATTTTGGGGGCGATGATCGGTCCGCTCGTTACGTATTTACTATCCATTCTTGGTCTCGCCATCGTCGCTGTCCACGCGATCTTCCGCCTGAATTCAACCCAGATCATTCGGGAAAAAGGGACCGAAGCGACCTCAGCAAGAAGAGCAAGGCGATATTCGATCGACATCAGATCGTTCGATCGTCAAGCCATGCCGGGAGCGATCGTCCGCAACTCTCGTAAATTGCTTCCCAAAAAGGCTTCAACTGAAGCAGTGGATTATCGCGCTGATGTAGGGGTGAAGGATGGCGGGCTCGCATAAACCAAGCGCTGCTCACCGTCCCGCTCAGCCCACCAGCGCCATCAGCCTCTCAGCAGCCTGCACTGGGTGATAACGCTTGACTCGATCGAAAGCGTGTTCAATAAGTCTCGCCCGCAGGTGCGTGTCCGTCAGAATCCTCCGTATCGCAGCGCTCATCGCCAGCGCATCGCCGACAGGCACTAGCAGCCCAGCGCGCCCATGGTCGAGCAAATCTCGCGGACCAGTAGGACAGTCCGTCGAGATCACTGGCACCCTAAGCGCCATCGCCTCGCCAAGCACCATTCCGAAGCCCTCATAACGGCTACTGAGCACGAGCGCTTTCGCGCTCATGATGTACGGGTGCGGATTCGACTGGAAACCGACGAAGTGAACCGTCGAATCGATGCCGAGTTCACGTGCCAACGCTTCTAGCTCACCCTGGAACGGCCCCTCGCCGACAATACACAGATCACACGAGGTCATGCCCGACTCGCGGAGCTTCGCATAGGCCTGCAACAGGGTTCTGTGATCCTTCTGCCTTTCATCCAGGCGAGCCACCGAGACGATGTAAGGCGATGTCGGAACCTGGGCCGGCTCGAGCGCGCGACGCATCAGCGCATCTGCGTCGATGATATTCGGTAGTTCCGTCAGCTTGTCAGCAAGGCAAGGGAACACCTGCATGCCTTCACGGAGCATTTCACTGGTTTGCACTGCGATCGCGTCATAGCGGACAAGCTGCGCCCCGCGCTGTTCGATCCGCTTGCGCCTGAGACCTGAAAAGCGCGCCGCAATGCTGTAGTGGTTCACGCCGAGCCACAACACGCCATACTTTCCCGCGATAGTCCTGAGCGTCATGTCGAAGTCGCAGATGACGTCGACGCTTCGCGCGAGCGCCTTGATCTTGCGATGAAACAGGGGACGTAAAACGCCGTAGGTCAGGACGTTTTTCACCACCTTCATGCGTCGCGTAAGTTTGTGCTGTCGCCTGATTTCATGCAGTGCATGCATCCAGGGTTTTGACGCCAGCACATGCACCGGCACGCCGGCAGGCAGGGAATCACGCCAAAATTCAAGGTCATCGGTCGGAAACGACACGCACACCTCAACCTCGAAGTGCGCTGCATCCAATGCGTGAAGCCAGGCAATCAGCGCTGTTTCAGTTCCACCCCGGCCGAAGTCACTGACGTGGAACAAGACGCGCGGACGCGCAGGCAGGAAATTCGAATCCAGCTTGTTCATGAGTGGCGCCGCGATAGGAAGGCGCCATTATAAGTGCTGACCTATATAAGATCTAATTTATGCAGACATATACAACTGCATTCCTATGTAATTTCTCTTACCCCCGTAAACTCCGGTCAATCGCCGCGACCGCGCGTTATCGTTTGCGGTTGGTTTGCGTCTCTCGGGCGCCTCGGTGACCGCACGGTTGAGCGTAACGTGGCACGGCGTAACGCCGTAACGCACACAGCCCCACATCCACGGCCGGGCATTTTTCGTATCGTCCGCTAAGCCTTGTCCATCAAAGGCCGACCGCGTTTTCCCGGAGCGCGGCCCGCCGTGGCACGACTCATGCATAAAGGACTACAAGCCGGGAATTGACCAGTACACCGGCGAAGCGGCTCTCCATTTAATTCGTCAGGGCCGGATTTTAATGAGGTGCCAAGCCGTAGCGGCTTTTACAAGGCATATAAAAGCCTTGAACCGAACGGCAATAACCAGCGACCGCAAAAAATGACGGCGCGACCGGGGAACACCATGAATCATCAACTCATAGAAACCGATCTTGTGCATCTGGAACACATCATCAACCGGATTGCATCGAGTCACGGACTGTCTTTATCCTATTGGCGAAAACGGGTCGACTCCGTATTGTCGATGAGTCTCATGCCGGCTCAACGCAAGCGTATTGGCCATATCGACGCCGTCATCTCGATGCTCGAGAAAACGGCTTTGGGCAAGACTGCCCATTTGGGTTGATGGATCAGCAAGGATCGACAGGCCGCCAACACGGCCTGTCGACAATCAATTATCCAAAGTGAATAGTTTGCGGTCAGGTTTTCCCACACCCATCTTTATCGGATATCACATTCGATAATAGTCCATGCATTAAAAACATAATCACAACATCCGCCGATATTAAACAATGATGAAAAGCGCCGCGATCCGGCGAGATTCAGCGGCAATTTCATTGGCAAAGCCGTGATCCACAACTAATAATGCTGGACACGATTATTTTATGTTTTTAAGATCAGTTCGCTGAAGCTTGGACGAACTCCCATCGTCTCGATTTCCAAAGCTCGCTTAATCAAGGTAACGATTGGCGTGATCCCGGGCGCGATCCTGCCTGAGTTGTCACGCGTGGTTTGATCGTGTGAACCGGACAGGTGGCGTGGAAACCCGGCGCGGCCCACCGCGTAAAACGGGGCAGGCTTCGTGCGGCACCCCGGCCACGACGGCCCCGGCGAAAGTCGGCGAATGCCGGTAGCCTCCGATAAACCTCATTGAATCGACAGGACCCGTGTGCCGTCTTTTTTCATCGATCGACCGGTTTTTGCGTGGATTGTCGCCCTGGCCATTTTCGTGGCGGGCGCGCTGGTCACGCCGTTTCTGCCTGTCGCGCAATATCCGCGGCTGACGCCGCCGCGCATCGTGATTGCCGCGATGTATCCGGGTGCGTCGCCGGAAAGCGTGGACAACACGGTCGCGAGCGTGATCGAAGAAAGCCTGGACGGCGCCGAGGGCTTGCAATACTACGAAACCACGAGCGACAGCCTCGGCGAACTCGAAATTGCGGCCACGTTTTCATCGGGCACGAACCCGGACATCGCCATGGTCGATGTCCAGAACCGGATGAAGCAGATCGAGTCGCGCCTGCCGCAACAAGTCGTTCAGCAAGGCATCACCGTCTTCAAGTCGACGGGCACGTTCCTGATGCTCGTCGCGCTCACGTCCACCGACGGCCGGCGCGATTCCGTGGAACTGAGCGACTACGTCAACCGCTACATGCTGCGCGACCTGAAGCGCGCCCCGGGCGTCGGCTCAGCCGAGTTGTGGGACGCCGGCGAAGCGCTGCGCGTCTGGATCGACCCGATGAAACTGCGCGAGTACAACCTGGCCGCAGCCGACGTCACGCAAGCCATCGCGGCACAAAACGCGACGGTCACCGCCGGCACGCTCGGTGACGTGCCGTTTGTCACGGGTCAGCAACTGACGGCATCGGTCACGGTCAGGGGACAATTGATCTCGCCGGCCGAATTCGGCGAGATCGTGCTGAAGGCGCAAATGGACGGCTCGGCCGTACGGCTAAAGGATGTCGCACGGGTCGAACTGGGCCGTGACAGCTACGCGTCGTTTTCGCGGTTGAACGGCCAGCCCGCGGCAACGGTCGGCATCCGGCTCTCCCCGCAGGGCAACGCGATGGAAACCTCCGACGCAATCCGCACAAAGCTCGCGGAATTGTCGCGCAGCCTGCCGCCGGGCGTGGCCGTGGAGATCCCCTTCGACAGCTCCAAGTTCGTCCACGTCGCGCTGCACGAGGTGGCGTTGACGCTGTTCGAAGCGGTGCTGCTGGTGTTCCTCGTCATGTGGCTGTTCCTGCGCGACCTGCGTTACGCGCTGGTGCCCACCGTGGTCATCCCGGTCGCGCTGACCGGTGCGCTGCTCGCGCTTTATGTGCTCGGCATGTCGATCAACGTGTTCACCATGTTCGCGCTGGTGCTCGCGATCGGGATCCTGGTCGACGATGCCATCGTCGTGGTCGAGAACGTCGATCGCGTGATGCGCGAGGAAGGCCTCGCGCCACGCGCTGCGACGCGCCGGGCGATGCAGCAGATGGGCAGCGCGATCGTCGGCATCACGGCTGTGCTGACTGCCGTGTTCGTGCCGATGGCGTTTTTCCCCGGCAGTGTCGGCGGGATTTACCGGCAGTTCACGGTCGCGATGATCGCGTCGATTCTCGTGTCCGCGTTCACCGCCCTTTCGCTCACGCCGGCGCTGTGTGCAAACCTGTTAAAAGCGCCGCCGCGCGACGCCTTGCGGCATGGGCTGCATGGCGCTCACCAATCACACGATGCGCACGCTTCACACGCGGGCAGTGGCCGTTCGTTCGGTTTTTCGGCGGCCTTCGACTGGACCTCGCGTGGTTATCGCGGACTGGTCGCGCGCGTGCTGCGCCGCGCGGGCCCCATGTTCGTGGTGTATCTCGTGCTGGCCGGCGCGTGCGCTGTGCTTTATCTGCATATGCCGGGTGGCTTCCTGCCTCAGGAAGACCAGGCGCAGCTTCAGGTGATGGTGCAGTTGCCGGCAGGCGCCACGCAGGCGCGCACGCTCGCGGTCGTCGAACAGGCGGAAACCATCCTGAAACGTGAATCTGCCGTCGCGAACATAACGAGCGTGGTCGGCTGGAGCTTCGAGGGCAGCGGCCAGAACGTGGCGATGTTGTTCGTCGACTTGAAGGACTGGTCATTGCGCGATACCGACGCGGGCACGCTGCGCGACACGCTGAACCGCTCGCTCTCGAAGATCATGGATGGCGACGTCGCTGCCCAGATGCCGCCGTCCGTGCCGGGCATGGGCCATTCGGAAGGGTTTGTGATGCGGCTGGAGGATCGCGGCGGCATCGGCATTGCGGGGCTGACCGCCGCGCGCGAACAGCTTTTCGATAAAGCCCGCACCAATCCTGCTTTTGCGGACGTGCATTCGGAAGCGTTGCCCGACGCGCCGCGTATCGTGCTGGACGTCGACCGCGCGAAGGCTTATGCGCTGGGCGTATCGTTCGACAAAATCGGCGACGCGCTGGGGAACACTTTCGGTTCGACGTATATCGACGATTTCCCGTCGGGCGGCCGCATGCGCCGCGTGATGGTCGCCGCAGACGCGCCTTCGCGCATGACGGAAGACAGCCTCATGAACCTCTCGGTGCGTAACGCCGCGGGGCAGATGGTGCCGTTGACATCGGTGGCGTCGCTGCACTGGACGACCGGCCCTACCGTCCTCACGCGTTACAACGGTTCGCCTTCACTCGATGTCAGCGGCCGTCCCGCCAACGGCGTAAGTTCCGGCGCGGCGATGGCCGAAATGGAGCGGCTTGCGCAGGCGCTGCCGGTGGGCGTCGGTTTCGACTGGACCGATACGGCGCTTGAGGAAACGCGTGCTGCCCGCCTGACGCCGGTGCTGATCGGCTTGTCGCTGCTCGCCGTGTTCATGGCGCTCGCGGCGCTTTACGAGAGCTGGACCATTCCGCTTGCGGTGCTCACTATCGTGCCGCTGGGTGTAATTGGCGCAGTGATCGCGATGCTTCTGCGTGACATGCCGAACGATGTTTATTTCAAGGTCGGGATGATTACGGTGATCGGTTTGTCGGCGAAGAACGCGATCCTGATCGTGCAATTCGCACGCACGCTATCCGCCGATGGCACACCGCTGGCGGAGGCGATTGTCGCCGCGGCGAGTGCGCGCTTCCGGCCAATCGTGATGACGTCGGCGGCGTTTTTGCTGGGCGTCGTGCCTTTGCTCGTGTCGAGCGGCGCGGGTGCGGAGAGCCGGCGATCGATCGGCACTGGCGTGTTCGGCGGCGCCATTACGGCGACCGTGCTGGGGCTGGTGTTCACGCCGCTGGCGTTTTATATCGTGGTGTCGGGGCAGCGATTTATTCAACGCCGGGTGAAGTCGATGACGCGAGACAAGGTAACGGCAAACGTCGAGTCCGAGGTACCCAATGGCGATGTTCAGGGCTCGCAGGAGGGGTAGATTTCGCACGCGCTTTCGCGCGGTTCTGCCAGCCCATAAGACCGAGCCGTCGCCGCGCGCAAGCAACGCCCCCCGTCCAAAAACCCGACTCGCGTCGCAGCATCAAAAAAGTTCGTATCCCGATGGAATAAGCCGGCTCGTGCGTTCGTTTAACCATGACATTGAAACAACGAACGGACCAACTAACCCAACCGGCGAAATAGCGTGCGCTGCACGCGGGAGACGACATCATGAAACGGCACGGACTGTTGCTGGGCATTGTCACGCTCGGAATAACGGCCTTCCTCGCTGCCTGCGGCGGCAGCTCGAACAACTCAATGGACACGCACTTCAAAAGTACGATCCTCGTCTCCGACGGTGCGGTCGCGGCCGCCCACGTCGACCCCAATCTGAAAAACGGATGGGGTATCGTGTTCAATCCTAAAGGCGTCGTCTGGGTGGCAAACAACGGCACGCAAACCTCCACCCTCTATGACGGCAATGGTGTCCCGCAATCGCTGATCGTGACCATCCCGGCAGTCGCATCGGGACCAGCAAACCCGACGGGCATCGTCTTTAATGGAAGCACCGACTTCGTGGTGTCGAGCGGTGGCAAGAGCGGCACCGGACTCTTCATTTTCGCGGGCGAAGGCGGAACGATCAGCGCCTGGTCGCCCGGTGTACTGCCCACCACCGCGGTCACGGCCTTCGACGGCAGCAGCGCAAACGCCGTCTACAAAGGCCTCGCGCTCGCCGCAAGCAGCAGCGGCAACCGCCTCTATGCGGCTGACTTTCACAACGCTCGCGTCGATGTATTCGACAAGACGTTCACCAAGCTGTCCCTGCCCGGCGCGTTCCAGGACACATCGCTGCCGGCCGGCTTCGCGCCGTTCGGGATTCAGGCGATCGGCACGAAAATCTACGTGGCGTTCGCGAAGCAGGACGCCACCCTGCACGACGAGGTGGACGGCCCAGGCCTTGGCGCCGTCGATGTCTTCGATACAGACGGCAACCTGCTCCAACGTCTCGCACAAGGCGGTCCGCTCAACGCGCCGTGGGGGATGACTCAGGCACCTGCTAATTTCGGATCACTAAGTAATGACATACTGGTCGGCAATTTCGGAGACGGCACGATCAGCGCGTTCGACCCGACAAGCGGCAAGTTCATGGGCAAGCTGTTGCAGGCGGACGGCAGCAACTTTGTGCAACAGGGCTTGTGGGGCATCGCGTTCGGCAACGGCGTAGATTCGCAGCCGGTCAACACGCTGTTCTTTGCAGCGGGCCCGAACCACGAAGCCGATGGCGTGTACGGGCGGATAGATATGTAGTAACGCGCCGCAGCTTCGCCACCCTGTAAGCACGTCCCTGCGCGTTGGGCGGCCAGCCCAACGCGCGTCTGTCTGCCGTTCTCATCCTGCCGATGCGCTTCCCCTATGATGGCAACATCTCGCGTGCTTTCACGCGTTTCGGGAGGCATGTCATGCAATTTCCAACCGGAGCAGTTCAGGCACTCAGTTCGGCAGCATCGACGGTGTTTTCCATCGGTATTGTGTTCCTCGGTTACTGGGGCCTCCACGAGGGGGCGCACTGGCGGTCGATCGATGTATCCGTCGCCTTCCTGGCGCTCGCCGGTTTCGCGAGTCTCGGTTTGGTCCCGTGGCTCGCCACATCTCCAACAAAAAGTCCCGACGATGAATCCCGCCTCCGTCTAGCGCGTCATGCGTTCCTGGCCGGCGTAGGCGCGCTGTGGCTGGCGATTATCGTGTCAGTGTTCACGTGATGGATATCGCCCGCGCCGTTGTTGTGGTTGGCGCTTGCATGGGCGGAACAGAGAAATGGCCCAATCGGCTTACGCCGGTTGGGCCATTTCGCTCAGGCTGACTAGCTGATTAATTCCCGACGGGCGAGCGTCGGTTAAATCAAGCCGCCTCGGGCGCCTGCTGCTGGTATTGAATCCGATGAAGATTCGCGTACAGCCCGTTCTGGCGCAGCAAATCCGCGTGACTTCCCTGCTCGGCGATTTTGCCGCCATCCATCACGAGAATCCGGTCGGCACGCTCAATGGTCGACAGCCGGTGCGCAATGACCAGCGTCGTGCGCCCTTTCATCAGCGTTTCCAGCGCTTCCTGCACATGCCGCTCGGATTCGGAATCGAGCGCGGACGTGGCTTCGTCGAGGATCAGAATGGGCGCGTCCTTGTAGATCGCCCGCGCGATGGCGAGCCGCTGGCGCTGGCCACCCGACAGGCGCATGCCGTTGCCGCCCACGCGGGTGTCCACGCCATCGGGCATCGCCGCGACCACGTCGACGAGATTCGCCGCCGCCAGCGCCGCCATCACCCGTTCGCGATCCGGCGTCTGGCCATACGCAACGTTGGCAGCGATCGTGTCGTTGAAAAGCACTACGTCCTGGCTCACCATCGCCATCTGGCTGCGCAGATCGTGCAAACTGTATTCGGGAATAGGCACGCCATCTACCAGCACCGCGCCGCTTGCGGGATCGAAGAAACGCGGCAGCAGGTTGACCAACGTGGTCTTGCCGCTTCCCGAAGCGCCCGCCAGCGCCACCATTTCTCCTGGCGCGATCTTGAACGAGATGCCGTCGAGCGTTGGCAGGCTCGACGATCCATAACTGAACGACACCTCGCGGAACTCCACCGCGCCGGTGGCGCGCTCGAGCGGCCGGCCGCCGCCTTCGGGCTCGATGGGTTCATCGATGAGACCGAAGATCAGTTCCGCTGCCGTCATGCCGCGCTGCAGCGGCTGGTTGATATCGATCAGATGCTTGAGCGGCGAGATCACCAGCAGCATGGATGTGACGAATGCTACAAAACCGCCGACGGTCGTCTGGTCGTTCGCCGACTGCACCACTGCAATAGTGATCACGATGGCAAGCGCGATTGATGCCAGGAATTGCGTGAGCGGCTGCGCCAGGCCGCCGGATACGGTCATGCGCATGGAGTAACCGCGCAGGCGATTGCTCATGTCGGTGAAACGGTCGTTTTCGTAGCGCTGGCCGTTATGCACCTTGACGACCTTATAACCGGCGACCGTCTCTTCCACGATGTACGACAGTTCGTTCGTCAGTAACTGTGACTCGCGATTGAGCCGCCGCAGCCGGCGGTTGATCTTGCTGACCAGCCAGCCGATAGCCGGCAGGATCACCGCGATGACCAGCGTCAGCCGCCAGTTGAGGATGAACAGATATCCGAGCAGGAATACCACGGTAAGCGAATCGCGCACGAGCGTGACGACCACGCTCTGGAGCACGTTGAGGATCTGGTTCACCTCGAACACAATTGCGTTGATGATCGTGCTGGCCGTCTCCCGCTGGAAGAAACCGGCGCTGGTGTGGATCATCCGGTCGAACATCTTGAGGCGCAGTTGGAGCAGGATCTTATTGGTAACGTACGCCAGCAAGTAGCCCGACGCGTACTGCGACCCTCCTCGCAAGACCGCGAGCCCGACCACGGCGAGCGGCACAAGCCACCTGGCGCTGGCGCTGCCGTGCGCGCCGAAGCCGTGATCCAGCAGGGGCTTGAGCAGCATCGGGATTCCGGCTTCGCTGGCGGCCACGAAACCCATGGCGATCAGGCCCAGCGCGACAATGCCGATCAGAGGGCGAATATACGGCCAGAGCCGGCTCATCACGGCGGCCGGCGACGTGTTATCGCCGCTGCCGATCGTTTTGCTCAAGGTGGGCTTCTGACTCAAAAGGTGTCCTTAGTCGTGGGCCGGGCGGCGGGAGAAGCAGGAATGCACCTGCTCCAGGGCTGCACTGAGCGCTTAAGTCCCGCCGACACGGCAAACCGCTATTGTAATGCGCCGCGCGCCTTGTCTCATTAAGCAGCGACCTTGTCCGGTTAAGGGCAGCAGGCCGGTTGGTTTGGCGCGACAGGCGACGGGTTTGGTGTGGCGGCAACCCCTATTGCTGCGACAAGGCCCGTCGCACCGGCGCCACTCTGCCGGCCAGGCGCTCGCCGCGCCCGAGCAGCAACCCCGAAAAACACCAAAACGCCAGCGCGGTGGTCTGCCACATGAAATCGTCGGTGAAATTCTTGGCGATCATCCCGCCCACCAGCGCCATGCCCGCCGCGCTCAGCCAGGGCACCACATGCCGCAGCCGCCAGAAACGCCAGATCAACGCGAGCAGCAGCGCCGCCTCCAGCACCACGCCGACAATCCCCGTCTCCAGCCAGGTATTCAAAAACAGGTTATGCGCATGCGTCAGCGCCTGCGGCTCCTTCTCCAGCAGCGAGGGCGGAATCTCGCCCTGAAACACCCGTCCCGGCAACGGCTTGCCAAAACCAATACCCGTCCACGTATGCGCTTCACCTTCCTTACCGTAAAACGCCCACAGTTTGGGACGGGTATCGGAAGACATCGCATCGCCAATACCGGCCAGCACCTGCGGCACATACACCTGGTCTGTGCCCAACGTCAGTTCCCGAGCAGCGGGTTTTGGCATGGCGTGGCCGTAACGCAGCCGGGCGCTCAGTTCGAGTGTGCCGACGGCAGCCACGCAGATCACGACAACGCACACGCCCGCGAGCAGCAAGTGCTTGCGGTACAGCGGATAACACGCGATCACGAGCGTGACGGCCGCGGCCGGCCAGAAGAAACGGTTGAGCGTCGCCAGGCCGATCACCAGGGCGAGCACGAGCCCGCTCAGGCCGATCGGCCACCAGCGGCGGTTCAGCATCAGGCCGGTAAAGAGCGTCATCGAAAAGATGACAAGCGTGCTCGTATGGCCGACGCGGTTGTAATAGTGGAGCAGGACATCGGCGGGATTCGTGGGCGGCTGCAAACGGCCCCAGTAATACAGGCTGCCGGCGGCGAGCAGTACGCAGGCCACCCAGTTGATCAACACGATCCGCTCGGGCTTCGTGGTCCGCGTGCCCATCAGCCAGAACGCGAAGAACGACACCAGCGGATACAGCACTTCGTCGAGCCACGCGTGCATGCTGTCACGCGGATACGGCGACCACGCAACCGTCGCAAGCGCCCAGGCACTCCACGCAGCGATCGGCCACAGCAGCGGCCAGTGCAGCGGCGACGGCCGTTCGGAAGAACACGCCGCGGCGATCGTACCGATACCCACCAGCCCCAGCGCCAGGTTTTCGAGCGCGGTCATGTGGGCGAACATCGCGACAAACATAATCACAGGACACGCCACCCACAGGACGCGTTCCACCTGCATGCACGTCTTCGTCATTGCACTCCCGGCAGGACCGTCTGCAAGCTGTTGCAAACGGCCTCAAGCGAAATAAATCCCATGCAGTCCGCATGGTCACCGCGCCACGCGACACACGTCGACGCATTGCGGTCACAGCGGCGAGCCCAAGCCACGTGCCGCCTGAAAATATTCGGTTCGTCGCGGCACGGCATGTCCGGGATAGTAACCGGCATGAACGGTGCGTCGCGCCAGTAATTTCCCGCGCCATGAATCAAGGCATTACCGGGGCCGAACAGCGTGATGGTAGGCACGCCGGTCAGACGCCCGAGATGCGCCACGCCCGTGTCCGGACAGACGATAGCCCGCGCACCGGCGAACAGGTGCCACACCTGTCTCAGGTCGATCCGGCCGGCGAAATTCGGGTAACGGGCCTCGGGATCGATTGCGTCGATGAGCGCCGTCTCACTCGGTCCGCCGCTCCAGACGGGCGTGTAGCCACGCGCCTCGACGAACGCCGCCAGTGCTTGCCAGCGCTCATCGGGCCAGCGCTTGACTGCCGTGCTCGCACCCGGATGTAAGACGACGTAAGGACCTTTCAACCGAAGCGCGTCGCTTTCTGACAACGCTGCAGGCGCAGGCGCCGGCCAATCGCTCAGCCGATACGGCCGCGGCGGCGGTCCAGACACCAGTTCGGTGGCGAGATCCGCCCACGCGGCGGGCGCGTCGGGATATGGCACGGCTTCATTGAGCGGCAGGTTTTTCCAGGCGGGGACATCCGCCGCGTGTCCGACGATCCAGCGGCACCCCGCCGCCAACGCCAGCCACGCATGCCGATTATCCCCGGCCACGATGCCAAGATCGTACGGCCCCGAACTCAGCACGGCATTGACCGAGAGGAAATCGCGCGGGTCGAAGGGAATGACGTCGAGTCCAAACGGCCGGCCCGCATAGAGCGGCACGATCGGCTTGGGGCACGTCAGCACGATCTGCGCATCAGGATATTGCGTGCGAAGTTTCGCGACGAGCGGCGTGAGCAGCAGCGTGTCGCCGAGCAGCAGATGATGCGCGATCAGGATGCGCTTCAAGACCTGTGGCTTGCGGCGCAGCGGCTTCAACGCCAGCCGGGGCAACGCGCGGGCGAAGATGCGCACGCGTCCGGAAAGTCGGCTCATCGGGTGGCGTTCCTACGTGAAATTCAAATTATGCCGGTTGGTGGTGGTGAGCCCGGATTTTATAACCGCCATACTACGAGACCTGCCGCACTGATCGCATCAAGCGACAGGCTCGACTTGACATCGGCGAACACCGCGCCCGGTTTCGCCAGCGCCAGCAAGGCGTCCGGTTTCACCAGAAAATCGCGATGCGGCACCGCCAGCACGATCAGATCGGCGGGTTGCAGCGCGTCGAAACCTGTCAGCGTCACGCCGTATTCATCGAAGGCTTCCACGGGGTCCGCGAGCGGATCGTGAAGCTGAACCTCGAGTCCGTAGTCTTGCAGGTGATGCACGATATCGATGACTTTCGAATTGCGCAAATCCGGACAATTTTCCTTGAACGTCAGTCCGAGCACGATCGCCTTGGCACGCAACGGCGCGCGACCGGTCCGGATCAGCGTCTTTACGGCGCGATCGGCCACGAAACGGCCCATGCCGTCGTTCACGCGCCGCCCGGCGAGGATCACCTGGGGCGTGTAGCCAGACACCTGCGCCTTGTGCGTCAGATAATACGGGTCCACACCGATGCAATGCCCGCCCACCAGTCCCGGCGTGAAATCCAGGAAGTTCCACTTGGTGCCCGCGGCGTCCAGGACTTCGCGGGTATCGATTTCAAGGTAATCGAAGATAATGGCCGCTTCGTTCATCAACGCGATATTCAAATCGCGCTGCGTATTCTCGATCACCTTCGCGGCCTCGGCCACCTTGATCGAACCAGCGCGATGCACGCCGGCCGTTACCACCGAGCTATAGACCTCGGCCACCAGATCGAGTGTCGCGGCATCTGACCCGGACACGATCTTCACGATATTGCGAAACGTGTGCTGCTTGTCGCCGGGATTGATGCGCTCGGGGCTGTAGCCGACGGCGAAATCGGTGCCGAGCTTCAGGCCCGATTCGCGCTCGAGGATCGGCACGCAAATTTCTTCGGTGACGCCGGGATAGACCGTCGATTCGTACACCACCACGTCGCCGCGTTTCAGCGCCCGGCCGAGCGTCTGCGACGCCCGTTTCACCGACATCAAGTCCGGCAGGGCACCCGCGCTGATCGGCGTCGGCACCGCGACTATATGAAAATTCGCCTGCCGGAGCACATCGATGCAATCGGTCAGGTCCAGGTGAGCAGCGGCCAGTTCCTCGCGGCTGGTTTCGCCGTTGCGGTCGAGGCCCGCGCGCAGATCCGCGAGCCGGGCCGCGCTCGTATCGAAACCAATGGTGCGGCGTTGCAGACCGAATGCTATGGCAACGGGCAAACCCACATAGCCCAGGCCGATGATGGAGACACGGCGATCATGCATGGCGATAAGTGCTCGGAATGGTCATGACGGGCGGGCCCAGGGTATCTTCCGGCTTGTCGCCAAGGGCTCGGGACACCGCCGGCCGGCCGTCATTTGATTTCGGGTAAAGGCGGTTGAACAGCAGCCTGCTATGCGCCCACAGACGGCTTTTCAGCCACTTATGCAACGCCCCGCTCGCTCAGGCTGTTCTGGTAGAACGCAGCCATCTCGCTCGCCATGGTGTCGACGGAAAAACGCGTCTGCGTGATTCGCACGCCGGCCGCGCCCATGCGGCGGCGCTCGTCGG
>NZ_AEJF01000189.1 GCF_001028175.1 Caballeronia mineralivorans PML1(12) | reverse complement strand
GGCGCCGCTGAGCAGGCTGTCGCGGCCGCTGTGCGTGTTGAGCACATCGAAACGTCCTTGCTTCAGAACCCGCCGCATCGGCGCAACAGCGCTTATGTCGGCGCCCGAACGCATAGGCGTGGTGTGGACCGTAAAACCTTCGGCCCCGAGACGCTCGCCGAGACGCGCGCCCGGCACGCAGATAAGTTCGAGCGCATGGCCGCGCTCGCGCAACGCGAGCATTTCCTTGAACGTCCGATGTTCCTGACCGCCCCACCCGTTGGACGACTCGCTGTGCAGAATTCTCAGCGGTTTCATTACTATGGCGAACTCCGAGTGAATTTCGATAGTGTCAAGGTGAAGGGAGCCGAACGTCTGGATTGTCGGTTGCGGACTCTGCGCTTTGTTGCCCGCACGGCTGGTCGCGCTTTTTTCGAGCCTGTGACCCTGCCGGCCGGGGCGTGCGAACATCGGTCTGGTATAACGTTGGCCGGGCGGCAAACATTGACGCGGGACGCGTATGGCGTTGATTCAACCGGCCTCGCGAGCCCGGCGCGTCCGGAAATGGACGAGACAGAGCGACGAGACAGTGACTATAAACGCAGCATTCACCGCTGAAACTTTTAGCATCAAATTATAGCAATTCGCACACCACCGCCTAAGCCACATGACTCGTCCAACGCTCGGTATTGCCCTCATCACCTTCAATGCAGCCGCACGCCTCTCGCAGTGTCTCGAAGCAGTTTCCTTCGCCGACGAAATCGTCGTAGTCGACGGCGGCAGCACCGACGCAACGGTCGGCATAGCGGAGGCGCATCGCGCGCGCGTGATCGATGCACCCGACTGGCCAGGCTTCGGGCCGCAGAAAAATCGCGCGCTCGATGCGCTCACGACCGACTGGGTGTTGTCCATCGACGCCGACGAAGTCGTCTCGCCGGAACTGGGCGCCGCGATCCGTGCGGCGCTGTCGAAGCCCGAAGCCGATGTTTACGCGGTCGACCGGCTATCGAATTTTTGCGGGCATTGGGTGTTGCACAGCGGCTGGTATCCGGACTGGATTCCGCGTCTGTTCAAACGCGGCACGGCGCGTTTCTCCGACGACCTCGTGCACGAGCGGCTCGTGCTGGCGAACCCGGACGCACCGAAGATCGCACGTCTGCAGGGCAAGCTGATGCACTACTCCTACGAGGACTTCGAGACCGTCCTGCGCAAGCTCGATACCTACTCCACGGCCGGTGCGCGTCAACGCCACGCGGCGGGAAAACGCGGCAGTTTCGGCAGCGCGGTGCTGCGCGGGGCGTGGGCGTTCGTTCGGACGTATTTTCTTCGACGCGGTTTTCTCGACGGCCGCGCGGGTTTCATGATTGCCGTGTTCAACGCGCAGACCGTGTATTACCGGTTTCTCAAGCTCGCGCAGTTGAACCGGATGCAGTGACCAGGGTTGTGATTTTCTCAGCGAGCGCCAGCAACGACTCGACATGCGCGGCGATGCGGGTGTCGTAGAGAATTGACGCCGCCGTCACATTCGCGCTTTTTGCATCCAGCGCGCGTTGCACGGCGTGTCGCAGACCGTCTGCGTCGCCCGGCTCGAACGTGAACTTCGCGTTGTCCGCAATCGCGCTGCAACAGCCAACGCTCGTGGGGAAAATCACCGGCGTGCCGCACATCACGGATTCGATACCGACCAGCCCGAACGGCTCGTACTTCGAAGCAAGCACGGTGAAATCGGCGGCACGATAAGCATCCTCGATATTCTTCGCATAACCGATGTAGCGCACCTGCTCCGATGTCTGCGCAGGCGGCCGCCCCGCGACCGCAACGACCACCGGCAGGCCGCTGTCACGCAATGCCGCCTCGATCAGCGGCAATCCCTTGCGCTCATGACTGCTTGACGGAAACAGCAGCACGATTTCGTGATCGGCGAAACCGAACTGCTTGCGCAGTTCAGCGCGCTTCTCGTTTGGCACAGGGGAAAAACGCGTGCCGTCGACGGGGGGATAAAGCACGCGGATCTTTGTGTCGTCCACGCCATAGAGCGTGCGCAATTCGTCGCGCATCATCTCCGAGTGCGCGACGATCACCTGGGCTTGCTGGTATTGCAAACGCTCCAGCACGATCTGACGGCTGTCCGAGCGTCGCTCGCGCCGGCCAGTCGCTGCCAGAAAGCCGATATGCGTGCCGCCGCAAATCGCGATCTCCGATGACTCCACGCGATTGCAGCCGATCAGCACATCGACCCGCGCCTTCTTGCGCGCCCGTTTGAGCGCCCAGTTGAAGTACGTATCGCGCAGCTTGGAAGGCAAGAACGACACGTTGATCCGGTGCGCGTCGACCATCCCGCTTTCCGGCTGCGACGTATCGATCTTGCGGGCGAAAAACGCGGGTTTGCGCTCGCCCGTGAACCCGGCAGCGTTGAACCCGCGAATCAGATCCAGCGCGTAACGCTCGAGTCCGCCGCTCAGTTTCAGCGCGTTGGCGGAAATGCCGACTTTCATCCCGGCGCGCATCAATACACGATTTCGATTGAGCTTCCCGCGAATTCTCCGCGCAATGCCGTGATGAGATCGTCGGTCGGCTTCACGCGCCACGCGTCGCCGAGCCGCACTTCGCCCTCCGCATGTTCGCTCCGATACACGATGCTCACGTTCAGGCCATTCGGGATATGCACTGGCGGCCGCTGGCCACGGCCACCGTCGCGCTCACCGCCTCGCGAAGCTCCGCGCGACGGCGCCTGTACCGCCGCCGGCACTGCAGCTTGCTCAGGCGGTGCGCTATGCGCTTCCAGCACTTTCTTTAGCCGCAGCGCGTCGGCGTTGCCGTTCATTTCCACCTTCACCGCCTGCGCGTAGCGGCTGCGGGCGCGCTCGAGATCCATCGCTGCTTCTACCGTGAAGCGGATACCGCCGGTGAACGCATCGTTACGTGCCTGACCCTGCACGACCAGCAACTCGTCTTCCTTGTAGAGCGCCTTGTTGGCTTCAAACTGCTCGTTGAATACGGTCACTTCGCACTGGCCGGTGCCGTCGTCCAGATTCACGATCAGCATCTTGCCGCGCTGGGTCATCTGCGTGCGCATGGTGGTGATCACGCCTGCGACGAGCTTCTCGCGCCCTTCCTTCAATTCACCGATTTTCTGCCGCACGAAGCGCCGCACTTCGGTCTTGTAGGCATCGAAGAGATGGCCCGACAGGTAAAAGCCGAGCGCGCTCTTCTCTTCCTGCAAACGCTTCTTGTCCGACCACATGGGTTCATCGACCAGGTCGTGACCTTGTTGCGATTCGTCGCCCATGTCGAAGAGACCGGACTGCATGGCGTTGGCCGCAGCTTGATCCGCTGCCTCCATTGCGAGCGATACCGACGCAATCAACTGCGCGCGGTTGTCATGCAGCGAATCGAACGCACCGGCTCGGATCAGCGCTTCCACCGTGCGCCGGTTCACCATGCGCCGATCCACCCGCATGCAGAAATCGAAGAGATCGGTGAACGGCGCCTCTTCCCGAGCACGCAAGATTTCTTCGATAGCGCTCTGCCCGCTGCCCTTCACCGCGCCGAGGCCGTATCGGATGGTCTTGGAGCGCGCGCCGTCGGCCTCTGCTACCGGCTCGAACCGGTACGCCGACTGGTTGATGTCCGGCGGCAGCACGGCCATCTTGTTGACGAGGCAATCCTCGAACAGGATCTTGACCTTGTCCGTGTCGTCCATGGCAAGCGACATATTCGCCGCCATGAATTCGGCCGGATGATGCGCCTTGAGCCACGCCGTGAAGTACGCGAGCAACGCATACGCGGCGGCGTGCGACTTGTTGAAACCGTAGCCCGCGAACTTCTCCATCAAGTCGAAGATTTCGTCCGCTTTCTCGGCCGTCAGACCGTTCTTCGCCGCGCCCTGCCGGAACAGTTCGCGATGCTCGGCCATCTCCTCGGCCTTCTTCTTGCCCATCGCGCGACGCAGCAAGTCGGCGCCACCGAGCGAGTAGCCGCCGATGATCTGCGCCATCTGCATCACCTGCTCCTGATAGACCATGATCCCGTAGGTCTCTTTCAGGACGGATTCCACACGCGGATCGGGATATTCCACGATCTCGCGGCCGTGCTTACGTGCGCAGAAGCTCGGGATCAGGTCCATCGGACCCGGCCGGTACAACGCCACCAGCGCGATGATGTCCTCGAAGCGGTCAGGCTGTGCGTCCTTCAGCATGCCTTGCATGCCGCGGCTTTCCAGCTGAAACACTGCCACCGTGTTCGCTTTCTTGAGGATCTGGAAGGAAGCGGGATCGTCGAGTGGGACCTGCGACAGATTCCAGTCTTTCTTTGATGGATCCAGACGGCGGATATACCGCTCGGCCCAATCGAGAATGGTGAGCGTCGTCAAACCCAAGAAGTCGAACTTGACCAGCCCGACCGCTTCGACGTCGTCCTTGTCGTACTGGCTGACCACACCGCCGTCTTCGCCCTGCGTATAAAGCGGGCAAAAATCCGTGAGCTTGCCCGGAGCGATCAGCACGCCGCCCGCATGCATGCCGACGTTACGCGTGAGCCCTTCCACGCGCTGTGCAAGTTCGATCAGTTGATGCACTTCGTCTTCGTTGTCGAAGCGTTCCTGCAGCGTGGGCTCTTCCTTTAACGCGTCCGCGATGGTCACGTGCTTGCCCGGCTTGAACGGAATCAGCTTGGCAATGCCATCGGTGAACATGTAGCCGAGATCGAGCACCCGGCCGATATCGCGTACGGCCGCCTTGGCCGCCATCGTGCCGAAGGTCGCGATCTGAGAAACCGCATCGGCACCGTACTTTTGCTTCACGTACTGGATGACGCGGTCACGTCCTTCCTGACAAAAGTCGATGTCGAAGTCAGGCATCGACACACGGTCCGGGTTCAGGAAACGTTCGAACAGCAGGTTGTATTTGAGCGGATCGAGGTCGGTAATGAACAGCGCATACGCGACCAGCGAACCAGCGCCCGAGCCGCGGCCCGGACCGACCGGCACGCCATTGTTCTTCGCCCACATGATGAAGTCGGCGACGATCAGGAAGTAACCCGGAAAGCCCATGCCGATAATGGTCTTGCACTCGAATTCCAGGCGCGCGTAATACGTCTCGCGCTGCGCTTCGCGGGCGGCTTCATCGGGATAAAGCTGGGCAAGCCGTTTCTCGAGACCTTCCTTCGACAACTGCACGAGGTAGTCGTCAAGCGACATGCCATCGGGCGTTGGGAACAGCGGCAGCTTCGGCTTGCCGAGTTCGAGCTTCAAGTTGCAGCGCTTTGCGATTTCGACGGTGTTGGCCAACGCCGACGGAATATCCGCGAACAGCGCGCACATCTCCTCTTGCGTGCGGAAATATTGCTCGGTCGTGAACCGCTTCTGACGCCGCGGATTCGCGAGCATATCGCCCTCGGAAATACACACGCGGGCTTCATGCGCCGTGAAATCGTCCGGCGTCATGAACTGCATCGGGTGCGTGGCGACGACCGGCAACTTGAGCTGCGCGGCCAGCGCGACGGCTTGTTGAATATAGGCCTCGCCGCCCGGGTGCCCGGCGCGCTGCAACTCGATGTAGAACGCGTTCGGGAACAGCTTGGCCCAACGCTCGGCGTGACGCTGCGCGGCCTGGTCGTTGCCAGCGGTGAACGCCATGCCGATATCGCCGTGCTGCGCGCCCGACAGTGCCAGCAAGCCTTCCGACAATCCGCTTTCGAGCCACTCGTACTCGACTTCCGCGCGGCCACGATACTGATTCGTCAGCCACGCTTTCGACAGCAGTTCACACAGGTTGAGATAACCGCGCTGGTTTTTCACCAGCAACAGCAAACGCGAGGGCTTGTCGCGATCTGCTGGATTGGTGATCCAGACGTCGCAGCCGGCGATGGGTTTTACGCCCTTGCCGCGCGCTTCCTTGTAGAACCGGACGAGGCCGAAAGCATTGCCGAGATCGGTCAGCGCGAGCGCGCCCTGACCGTCTTTGGCAGCGGCTTTAACGACGTCGTCAAGGCGCACAATGCCGTCGGCAATCGAGAATTCGGAGTGAACACGAAGATGGACAAAACGGGGATCTGACATGACCGATATTGTACATGCGCCTATTCGCGAAAATACCCTTGGGCGCACGCGTTAGCCATTCGTCCAAGGCTATTCCGTACGATGAAAAAAGTGCCGTATCGGCGCGGGCCCATCGGCCAACCGGTCTAGTCGGAAGCCCGCGCCGTTTGCGGGATAATACGGACTCGATGAGCGCCTGCCGGCAATCGTCGAAACGCTTTTTCCTCCGGCAACGCCCGTTTTCCAGCACTTTGAGAGTATTTGCGTCATGAGCATCGTCAACCTTTCCGCCTATAAGTTCGTGACTATCGAGAGCGGCGCCGACTGGCGTGCGCAGCTTGTCGAGCGCTGCCAGTCGCTTGGCCTGCGCGGCACGATCCTGCTTGCGCCGGAGGGCATCAACCTGTTCGTCGCGGGCGAGCCCGAGCAGATCGGCATGTTCATGGAATACCTTCGTACCGACCCGCTTTTCGAAGGCAAATTCGCTGACCTCGAATTCAAGGAAAGCGTGTCGGCCACGCAGCCGTTCGGCAAGATGCTTGTCAAGCTGAAGCGCGAGATTATCACCATGAAAAAGCCCGCGATCCGGCCGGAACTAGGCCGCGCGCCGTCCGTCGGCGCGGCTACGCTCAAGGCGTGGCTGGATCGCGGACACGACGACGAAGGCCGGCCGGTCGTGATGCTGGACACGCGCAATGCGTTCGAAGTCGATGTCGGAACGTTCGATCAGGCGCTGGATTACCGCATTGGCAAGTTCAGTGAGTTTCCGGGCGTGATTGAAGAGCATCGCGCGGAGCTGGAAGGCAAGACCGTGGTGTCGTTTTGCACCGGCGGGATTCGCTGCGAGAAAGCGGCGATTCACATGAAAGAAGTGGGCATCGACCACGTCTATCAACTCGAGGGCGGCATTCTTAAATACTTCGAGGAAGTGGGCGGCGTGCATTACCACGGCGAGTGTTTTGTGTTCGATCACCGTACGGCGCTGAATGCCGCGCTAGAACCAGCGGCGATTATGCAGAACGGTGAGGATCGAACAGCGGCGGGTGCGGTAAACACCGAGGACGATGCCGCCGATACGGACGAAGCGCACGCGGCGATCACGGCAGACGGCCAGGCATCGTTTCCTGGCCCAAGCGATGCACGGCACGGCGGCGCGGCAGACGGTCTTTCATCGGACACCCAGCGCTGATGATCGCGTTGAAACCCACACCAATGGCTCGGCCAGCGGAATGAACCCGAAACCGGGGTATCGCGGACGTTTTGCGCCCTCACCCACCGGGCCGCTGCATGTCGGCTCGCTGGTGAGCGCGTTGGCGAGTTTCCTCGATGCACGGGCTCATCAAGGAGCGTGGCTGATCAGGATCGAGGACATCGACGGTCCGCGCACGGTGCCGGGCGCGGCCAAGGAAATCCTGAGCACGTTAGGCAGGTTCGGCATGCATTCCGCCGAGCAGCCGGTCTGGCAAAGCCAGCGAGTAACCGCGTACGAGCAGGCGTTCGAACAGTTGCTCGCCGCTGGCTTCGTGTTTCCATGCGGCTGCACGCGTCGCGAAATAGCCGATTCGCTCGCGCATAGCCATGCGCGACACGCCACGTTGGCTTACCCGGGCACGTGTCGGGACGGACTGCATGGCAAACCGGCGCGCGCATGGCGAATGCGCGTTCCGGACGCTGATGCCGCCGTTCTGAGCTTCGAGGATCGCTGGCAAGGAATGCAGACGCAGGATCTGGCGAGCGAAGTCGGCGACTTCGTGCTCAAACGAGCGGATGGAGAGTGGGCGTATCAACTGGCGGTTGTCATCGACGACGCGGATGCGCGCATTACGCACGTCGTGCGCGGCGCCGATCTGCTGGACTCGACCGCGCGCCAGATTTATTTGCAGCGCTGCCTGGGTGTTCCAACGCCAACCTATCTGCACGTACCCGTGGTGGTGAACGAGTACGGGGAGAAACTCAGCAAGCAAACGGGTGCAACCGCGCTGGATAGCGGGACGCCGGTGGCGACGCTTACGCAAGCGGCCAGACATCTCGGTCTGGACCCCGCTCCGGCAGCTTCGCTCGAAGCGTTTTACTCCGATACAACGGCGCAATGGGCCAAGCGGCTTGGACCTTAGCTCGCTGAGCTAACCGTTGCAGTTATTCTCCGCTCTAAAAAGCAAAAAGCGGCATCGCTGCCGCTTCTCATTGCTTTCCCGGCCGAAAGTCAGCCCACATTCCGAACCATCAAGACTCCGACGGCGTTCTACGCGGCATACCCAAGCCACCCAGCAACGCGGCCAGCGGCTGGCGCGGCGTGTTCTTCCGTTCGGCTTCAGCTACCGCGTCGTCCTGTGTTTTTCTCGTCGATGCCGGCGACGGCACATACGGCTTCAGGAAGAAGTCATCGATAGGTTGCTGACGCGTATGCGAACGCTCGAACGACGTCGAACGCCGGCGCGGTTCGTCGCTACGCGCATGCCGATGTTCACTGCGCTCCGGCCGGCCCGAGCGCTCTTCGCGGCGAGGAGCCGAAGACGACTCGCGCCGCACCGGCACATCGACCTTCAGCACCATCACTTCGAGCGGCCGCTTGATCAGCTTTTCGATATCGGCGAGTTGTTTCCGCTCGTTCGGGCTGCACAGCGACAATGCATCACCCGATGCCCCCGCGCGTCCCGTGCGACCAATCCGGTGAACGTAATCTTCAGCGCTGAACGGCAGATCGAAGTTGATCACCGCCGGCAAGTCGGTGATGTCGAGACCTCGAGCGGCGACATCGGTTGCAACCAGCGCCTCGATCTCGCCCTTCTTGAACGCGTCGAGCGCTTGCATCCGCTCGCCCTGCGTACGGTCGCCATGAATCGCCGTTGCGACGATTCCGTCTTTTTCCAGCACGCGCGCCAACCGGCTTGCGCCAATCTTGCTGTTACAGAACACCAGCACCTGTTTCAAGCCGCGCTCGCGAATCAGCTGCGTCACCGCGCCGGACTTGTCGCTCTCGGCCACTTCGAAAACAATCTGCCGCACGTTCGCGTTCGTGGAATTGCTGCGCGCGACTTCGATAGTCTGCGGATTGCGCAAATAAGTCGCCGCAAGTTTCTTGATTTCGCCCGAGAACGTGGCGGAGAACAGCAGCGTCTGACGATCCTTCGGCAGCAAATTCAAAATGCGCTGCAGGTCCGGCAGGAAACCCATGTCGAGCATCCGGTCGGCTTCGTCGAGAACAAGAATCTGCACCTGGCCAAGATTCAGCGTCTTTTGCTGAACGTGATCGAGCAACCGTCCGGGCGTAGCGATCAGAATTTCCACGCCGCGCCGCAGCGCTTCCGACTGCGGGTTCATGTCGACACCGCCGAACACCACCGTGCTGCGCAACGGCGTGTGTTTGGAGTACGCCTGCACGTTGGCGGCGACCTGGTCGGCGAGTTCGCGCGTTGGCGTGAGAATCAGCGCGCGCACCGGGTGACGGGCAGGCGATGCACTCGTGCTGGCCATGGGCAGCAGGCGCTGGATGATCGGCAGCGAAAAGCTCGCGGTCTTGCCTGTGCCGGTTTGCGCGGCGCCCATCATGTCGCGGCCGGCCAGCACCACGGGAATCGCCTGCGCCTGGATCGGCGTGGGGATCGTGTAACCGGAATCGACCACCGCTCGCAGGATGTCGGCGGACAGGCCGAACTGGTCGAACGTGGGCACGGGACCGGGCACCGCGGATTCAGTGGCGCCCAACTCGAGCGCGGCGTGAATCGCTTGAACTTCAGGGCTGGAATCAGCCCCGGGTGCGGCGTCGGATGAAGCGGCGGACGGGTTCGTGGCGACGGAATCGGACATGGTGACTTTGGTGGCTTTCGCTTTCGCTAAAAATGCGCCGGAGCGGCGCGCGAGCGGTCATTCCACCGCTCATGGACATCGGATGAGAAGCCGCGCGTTTCGTCGATGCAACCGGCAAACGACGATCAACGCGCGGACTTCGGATCCGCAGGGTTTTGATCGCTGCGAATCCTCGCTTGATCCGGTCTGACACAACCGGACGGCGTAGTACATAGGGCTAGTACAAACGGCTAAAAACCGGCTAAGTACGGATAGCGAGTACTTGTGCTGGTTGCCATGACGGCAGCCGGCCGCGGGCATGAAACACATCATGGAAAGCGATATGAAAGCACATCGATCCTGCCGGCTTCACAACCCGCTCATCATCCGCTCCCGGTCCCGCCGCTTAATGCGTTCGGACTAGGCGTTCGGACTACGGGAAAGCCCGCTATTATAGCACTCCCCTGCTTGACATCACTGCTCATTGGCCGCAATCGCTCAGGCGGCCCGGTGGCCCTGAAGCCCGGCCAGCCGGGCTTCAGGGCCATGGAGCACGACCGCTACAACAGCCTATTTCGCTTTAGCGGCAGGTTTCGGCGCATCCCGCACGACCATCAAACGCAATTCCGTCATGTCCTCGATGGCGTATTTCACGCCCTCGCGGCCCAGCCCGGAATCTTTTACGCCGCCATACGGCATGTTATCGACGCGAAATGACGGAACGTCGTTGATCACCACGCCGCCCACTTCCAGCTCGTCCCACGCACGATTAACGTTCGTGAGGCTGTCCGTGAACACGCCGGCCTGCAGGCCGAAATCGCTGTCGTTGACCGTTTCGAGCGCTTTGCCGAAGTCGGTGAACTTTTCGAGGATCGCAACCGGTCCGAACGCTTCCTTCCGGTACAGATCCTGATCGCGCTTCACGCCTTCCAACAGCGTCGCTTCGAACATCGCGCCATTGACCTTGCCGCCCGCGATGATTTTCGCGCCGCTTGTCACCGCGCTTTCCATCCAGCCGGCCAGCCGGTTCGACTCGGATTCCGAGATCATCGGGCCGACGAAAGTCTTTTCGTCCTTCGGATCGCCCATTTTCAGCGACTTGGTCTTGGCGATGAGCTTTTCGCGCAAGGCGTCGTAGATATCGACGTGAACCAGGATCCGCTGCACGCCGATACAACTTTGTCCCGACTGATAAAACGCGCCAAATGCCAGCCGGTCCACGACGTAATCGAGCCGGTCGGCCTGATCGCGATCGACAATCGCCGCCGCGTTGCCGCCCAGTTCCAGAATCACCTTCTTCTTGCCCGCTTTTTTCTTCAGCTCCCAGCCGACCGCCGGCGATCCGGTGAACGACAGCAGGCGAAACCGGTCGTCGGTGGTGAAAAGATCCGCGCCGTCGCGGTGAGCCGGAAGGATCGAGAACGCGCCCTTCGGCAGATCGGTTTCCGCGAGAATCTCGCCCATGATGAGCGCGCCAACCGGCGTGCGGCTCGCGGGTTTCAGCACGAACGGGCAACCCGCCGCGATCGCCGGCGCGACCTTGTGCGCGGTCAGATTCAGAGGGAAATTGAATGGCGAAATGAACGAGCACGGGCCAATCGGTACGCGTTTGTAATAGCCGTGGTAACCAGCCGCGCGCGGCGCGATCTCCAGATTGATCATGCCGCCGTCGATACGCACCGACTCCTCCGCCGCGACGCGAAAGGTATCGATGAGCCGCGTCACCTCGCCCTTCGAATCGTTGATCGGCTTGCCCGCTTCTATGCAGAGCGCCTCGGCGAGTTCATCGAAACGTTCGCGGAAACGCTTCACGCAATGATCGAGCACCGCCTGCCGCTGATACGGCTTGAATTCGCGCATCGCGCGCTGGGCCGCAACGGCGTGGCCAATAGCGGCGTCGATTGCCTTCGCATCCGCCATTGCCACGCGGGTCGCGACTTCGCCGCTGAATTTATCGGTGACTTCCAGGTCCGTGTTCGCCGCGACGGCAACGTTGGCCAGGTAATACGGATAGGTTTTCTTCAGCATGTCAGCCTCTCCATGAGTCTAAAGTTGCGCGCTGAGCCGTTTGATCTCGCGATTCAGCACACGCTCGTTATCCGAATAGTCGATAGGCACATCGATCAGATGTACGCCCGGCGTCGCGTAACATTCGCGGATCAACGGCGCGAGCGCCTCCGCCGACTCCACCCGATGCCCGATCGCCCCGTAACTTTGCGCATAGGCGACGAAGTCAGGGTTCTGCAGCGTCATTCCGTAATCCGGGAAATTCATGTTCTCCTGCTTCCAGCGGATCATGCCGAACGCGTCGTCGCGCAGCAGGAGGATCACCAGGTCGAGCTTGAGCCGCACGGCCGTCTCCACTTCCTGCGAATTCATCATGAAACCACCGTCGCCGCAGACCGCCATGACGTTGCGGTCGGGGTGCACGATCTTGCTTGCAATAGCAGATGGCAGGCCAGCTCCCATGGATGCGAGCGCGTTGTCCAGAAGGATGGAATTCGGTTCGTGCGCCCGGTAATAACGCGCGAACCAGATCTTGTACATGCCGTTATCGAGGCAGATGATGCCGTCCTTCGGCATGGTGTCGTACACGTCCTTCACGATGCGCACCGGGTATAACGGAAACCGGTCGTCGTGCTGGCCCTTCGCGAGCTGCGCGTCGAAGTGTTCCTTGATCATCTTGAAGCGCGAAAAATCCCAGTTTGGCGCGTGCTCTTTCAACAATTCCTTCATCTGCCACACGGCGTTCGCGATGTCCCCCACCACTTCGATCTGCGGGAAATACACCGGATCGACCTGCGCGCCGAGGAAGTTGACGTGGATCACGGTCTTTTCGCCAGCGTCTCCGCTGCGCATGCAAAACGGCGGCTTCTCGATCACGTCATGGCCGATATTGATGATGCAATCGGCGTGATCGATCGCGCGATGCACGAAGTCGCCATCGGAGAGCGTGGCGTTGCCGAGCCACAGAGGGTGCGATTCATCGATCACGCCCTTGCCCATCTGCGTGGTGAAAAACGGAATCCCGATCTGGTCGACGAATTCGCGCAGCATCTTCGTCGTGGTCTTGCGATTTCCGCCCGCGCCGATCATCAGCAGCGGATATTTCGCCTCGCGGATGGCATCCACGGCACGCGCCACCGCTTTTTCCTCGGCCACCGGGCGGCGGCTGAAGCTCTTCGGAATCGGCGCGCCGTCGCCCTCCTCGTGCGCGACGTCTTCGGGCAATTCGAGGTGCACCGCGCCCGGCCGCTCTTCTTCCGCGCGCCGGAACGCCTCGCGCACCGACGCCGGAATGTTGCCGATGGACACCATCGAACGTGTGTATTTGGTGAGCGGCTCCATCATCCGCACGACATCGACGATCTGGAAGCTGCCCTGCTTGCTCGACTTGATCGGCTTCTGGCCGGTGACCATCAGCATGGGCATGCCGCCGAGTTGCGCGTACGCGGCGGCGGTCACGAAGTTGGTTGCGCCGGGGCCAAGCGTTGCCAGGCAAACACCCGTTTTACCCGTCAGGCGGCCGTAAGTCGCGGCCATGAAACCCGCGGCCTGTTCGTGCCGGGTAAGAACCAGCTTGATTTTTGAGCGGCGCAGCGATTCGAGAAGGTCGAGATTTTCTTCGCCGGGAATGCCGAATACGTATTCGACTTTTTCTGCTTCCAGCGCTTTGACGAACAGATCCGATGCTTTCATGGAGGGTCTCGCTTGTAGCGACGTGCACGATGAACGCCGTGCAAAAGACGGAAATGAAATGGATCGGCTGCTGCAAAGCAAGGCCGCGCGGCAGCCGCCGGTCCGTTGATTCGCGCGCGGTTTTCGCGCGCGAATACAACCTTACTCCCGATAGCCATTTGATGTCGCGGACGACGGAGAGCGTTGAGGCGATGCGGGGCGATACCCTTCAAACCTTACATGGCTTGGGGCTTGGGGCTTGGGGTTCGTGGTTCGTGGTTCGTGGGACATCTCGTTCAAGCGCGACGCTCGGGTCCAAAGCCCAATGCCCATCAAATGCAAAAAACCCGTTCCGATACGAACCGGAACGGGTTTTTTGCATCATGCGGCGGACCTACGCTTCAGGTTCCCGTCTTGCAGCCGGCAAGCATCGGCGCGGCGTTGGGATCGGCGGTATCGTCGGTGAGCGAACCTTCCGGGCCTTTCGTCCACCAGGTGTAGTGATCGCCGACGTATTTCGCACCCGATGCCGCAAGCACGTTCACAAACAGCATCTTCCGGCCATCGACGGTCAGCAGCGCAAAACTCTGCTTGTTCTTCGTGTTCATGTACTGAACCGTCAGCGAATTGCCGCTGCTGCATTTGTAGCGCAGCGTGTTGGTCGTCAACGTCTGAATCTGCGGCGCGGTCAGCGGCATAGCGAAAGCCAAATGGGTCACGGACATCAGACACAGCGTACCCAACATACCCAACGTCAAGCCAAGCGATTTGATCGTTTGTTCGGAAACCGCCTTCATCTTCGCATCCTTCATCTTTCCATCCTTTTGTCACTTCTGGCTCAGTGAATCAGCCGTGCACCAGCCAATCTCCCGTTGCACGAAGCGGCGCCGAATTCAGTCTGCCGAAAAGCGGCGCCCTCAAAACACATCATGGATCGATCACGTCGGCGCACGCATCGGTCGGCGCAGCCGCCACGTGACCGACGAGCGGCACCATCTTCAATCCCGCCGACGCCACCCGGCACGGCGCCGCTGCAACCCCACATCCGGCCAACCCAACCAACGTCGCGCACAGCGCGACCATTGCACACCATTTCACTAGAAACCTCCGTGCCGCCCGCGAAAAGCTCGCCGCGAGAGGCGTGTTGCCATCATCGAGTCGAGACGGGTCTTACCTTAGACGCGGCCAGTTTGGCGCGTTCCCGCGCTTCGTCTGTATCGCGTCCGGTTGCGAGCGCGACACCCATGCGGCGCTTCGCAAAACTTGTCGGTTTGCCGAACAGGCGCAGGTCTGAATCCGGGACGGCGAGCGCGTCGGCGACGCCTTCGAACGCGACGCCCGCTTCGTCCAGTCCGCCGTAAATCACCGCCGATGCACCCGGCGCGCGCAAAGTCGTATCGACGGGAAGACCGAGGATTGCGCGCGCGTGCAGATCGAATTCGGAGAAGCGCTGCGTGGCGAGCGTGACCAGACCCGTGTCATGCGGCCGGGGGCTGACTTCGGAAAACCAGACGTCGTCGCCACGCACGAACAACTCGACGCCGAACAAACCGCGGCCGCCAAGCGCTGTGGTGACTTTTGCCGCTACATCGCGTGATTTCGCCAAAGCCGCAGCGCTCATTGCTTGCGGCTGCCACGACTCCACGTAGTCGCCCGCCACCTGGACGTGGCCGATCGGCTCGCAGAAATACGTCTGCAAATCGCCCGTTTCCGGGCTGATCGCGCGCACGGTGAGCTGCGTGATCTCGTACTCGAAGTCGATAAACCCTTCCACGATCACACGCCCGTGATTGACGCGCCCGCCGGCCATGGCGTGCTGCCAGGCGGGTTCGATATCGGCGGCGCCCTTAAGCACCGACTGCCCTTTGCCCGAGGACGACATCACCGGCTTCACCACGCACGGAAAACCGATCTTGCCGATCGCGGCCGTCATCTCGTCCAGCGACTCGGCGAAGGCATAAGGCGACGTCGGCAGACCGAGCGTTTCGGCGGCGAGGCGGCGGATGCCTTCGCGGTTCATCGTGAGTTGCGTTGCGCGCGCGGTCGGGATCACGACGGCGAGCTGCTCAGCTTCGATTTCAGCAAGGGTATCGGTTGCTATGGCCTCGATCTCCGGCACGATCAAATGCGGCCGTTCGGCTTCGATCAACGCGCGCAACGCCGCGCCGTCGGTCATGTCGATCACGTGCGAGCGGTGCGCGACCTGATGGCCGGGGGCATCGGCGTAACGGTCGACTGCGATCGTCTCCACGCCGAGCCGCTGCAACGCGATGATCACTTCCTTGCCGAGTTCGCCCGCGCCGAGCAGCATGACGCGCGTCGCGCCGGGCGTGAGCGGCGTGCCGATCGTGCCGGATTGAAGGGAAGAAACGGCGGACGCAGGGGACTTCGCGCTCTGCATGGATGCTCCAGAAAAAGAGGCCTGATAAGCCCGCGATGTTAACACGCGGACCTTTGACCGGAGATGATCGGCGAGGGTTTTCCGGGCGCCGGCTGGAACGCCGGGCATGACGGCGAGGTCGCCCGTCGACTCGTGCACGGACATGCGCGGGGCCGTTTGCGCGTTGTCGAACCGTCGGCGCGGTTAACTTTTCTTTACATGTTGCAACGTCCCTGCCGCAATCTGCCTTGGTCAATCTTAGGACGAGTGCGATACCCTTACGGTTTTGCCAGCCTAAGGAAATTCCATGTCGATGCAGCCTTCCCGTTCTCAACCTGCGCGTGTTTCGGCGCGCAGCCGGGTCCATGCTGCGTTCCCGCGTTCCAGGCCGTCATTTGCCGCCATGGTTTCGATCATGACGATTGCTTTCGGCAGCGTGCTCGCTGGTTGCGCGATGCCGACGCACCCGGACAGCGCCGCGCCGCCGACCGATCCGTACAACCCCGCCGCGACCCAGCTTCTCGACGACACGCAATGGCAACTCGCCAGTTGGGCCAACGCCGACGGCAAGACGCGTCCGGTTCCGGCAAATCCGGGCGTGACTCCGGGCGCTGACGGCGAACCGATCACCCTGAATTTTTCGACGCAAGGCGGCCAGCGTAAAACGAATGGCTTTTCCGGATGCAACCGTTTCACGGGCACCTACGATCTGAGCGGCGGCAAGCTCTCGTTCGGGCCACTCGCGAGCACGCGAATGGCGTGCGCACCGGGACCGGGAAGCACGCTCGAACAACCGTTCTTGCAGGGCCTGGCTGATATCGCGAAAACCGGCGTGCAAATGCAACCGCCGCGACAATTGCAGATCACGCTCCAGAACGGCGATGTAATGACGTTCACACAACGCGCGCAGCCTTGAGGTCGATGAAGGTTGGTTTGGAGGGTTGACGTTTTTTGGGGCGGGGTGCGAGGTGCGGGTTTAGGGGCGGTCGGGGTGATCGTTGGGTTCGACCAACCGTTTCGAGGTTTGATGAACGGTTTGCGTGCGGGTATTGCGCATCGGCGTTTAGCGTTGGCCGTTCACCTTCGAAACGAAATCTTCAACGCCCGGCTGACCCGGCCCGCATCGGCTCGATACACACATTGTCGCCCCTGACCGATTGACTGATCGCTTGACTGCTGCCCTCCATCGCCGCGTTCATGGCGGTTAAACTCGGCGGTATCGATTCATCTTTGTCTGAGCCTGGGTTCGCTGCTCACATCGCTTACATCATTCCTGGTTCCTTGCATGCACACGGTAGTTTTCGGCTGGTTCGGTGCTTCGGCCGTCTGGTTCATTCCCCTTCTATGGCGCATCGTCAAGTCCGTTCTGCCGAACGGCGGCGGCCTGCGCGGCCCCGGCACGATCCGGCTTTGGCTCGGTTTCTTCTGCGTGCTCCTTGCGAGCTGCACGCTCGAAGCCGCGCTGTTTCATTCGTTTGCATTCGCCGCCGATGTCGACCATCTCGGCCACGCGTTGCTCACCGGCTTGGGCGGACACGCCGGGGTAATCAGCACGGCGGGCGCGCTGAGTGTGGGTGGCGGCGCGGCCGTCGTTTTCCTGATCAGCTTGCCGTGGCTCTGCGGGTTCCAGTGGCGCGAAATCCTGAGCTGGGCAAACGGCGCGTTCGGCCTGGGCCTGAAGCCGGAGTGGCTCGCGGTACGGGAACGCACCGTCCGGGAGAAGCCATCGCGTGGTCGGCCAGCATCGCGCGATAAAGCGGAGACGCGAGGTGCCAGCGCCGGCCTTGGCGGCTTCAGGACGGGAGGCGCGAGCGGCGTTACGCCTTCGGGCAGAACCTCGCACGATGCTCCGGCGCTTGGCCTGCCGACGGCAACGCAGCGTCAGGGTGGACGCTATCAGCGGCCGACCGTCTGGCGGCCGCAACCGGCCCGGCGCAGCGAAGCCGAGCGGCCGATGCGTGGCCCTGAGGCAGCGCGTCCGATCGAACCTGTGTTGCCGGTACAGCCGAATAATCTTGAACCGGGTAGCGGCAAGGATAGTTATTCCGATCGTTTCCCCGACGCACGACCGGCGGCTTCGCACAATGGTCGTGGAGTGGGAGCAAGGGAGCCGCTCGAACCTGTCGCGCCGGCTGGCTGGCTGAAGACGGGCGCGTCGTCGGGAACTCGGGAACCGGCAGCGAGCGGGAATGCGCCCGCTGCCGGGTTGGCGGGTGCCGCGCGTACCCCGAGTGCGGCGGGTACGGCGTCGTCGAATAGCGCTCGGACGGCGGCAACACGTGGGATCGATCGTTCCGCCGATGCCGGCGCGGCGCGTCGACCAGAAGTATCGCGTTCGTCGCTTAACGGAAGCGCGCCGGGTGCTGTCCGTGCATCGGGTTCTTCTAGCGTTTCGCAGGCCGCTTCGCGCACTACATCGACCACCCCGGCCCGCGGCGCGTCTTTTCCTCCCATCGTTTCGAGCGACTCTTTTTTTGCGGCGACAGCATCGTCGGCGGCTGTTCCCACCGAACCCGCCGGTCCGCCGCCAGCTCCTGAACGTATCAAGGAGACGCTGCGCTCCATCGAGCAAAACGCCGCGCAATGGACCGCACGCGCGGGCGGTATCGATGCGGCGCGGAACGCGGGAGCAGAGCCTGATTCAGGCGATGCAAACAGCGAGCGCGACGCAGCGCCGTTGAATGCAGCGGGTGCCTTGAGCGCTTCGGTCGATACCCATCAACAACCGTTTGCCGTAACGCCCCCGGTCAATCCGGTATCGCCAATAGTTGCCCCATCCGCGACCGAACCCGACCAGCCGCCGGGATCGACGGAAGGTGTTGCGCCGATGACGGCATCGAGTGTCGCGGGCACGTACTCGTCGAGTGCGTCGCTGCGCGACGGCTACACGTTCACCACGGGCGCCCAGACCATCGGGCGCGAGCCGACGCCGCTCGATACGAGGGCAAACACAGGCACAGCAGGCATCGACGACAGCGCCGCCCTGCCCCATCCGGCGGCCCCGGACACCACGGCGACGAACGCGCCAAGCTCACCGCCCACGCCAACGTCAACCCCGGCTCATCCCAGCGATCTCCCGCAGTGGGCGATCCGTGCCGCGCAAACGCATGCCGTGCCGACGACGCGAGACATCGCCCCGACGGCACCGTCATCGCCGATATCGGAAAACTCTGCACCCTCGCCCGTCAATCCGGTCCAGACGCCGCCATGGCAGGACGGAGCAAGTGCCGCACGTCCGCCTGTGCCACCGTTTAGCATTATCGATACGAACGCCACGCCGAACGGAACTGACGTCGACGTCGACCGGGAAGGCCTGCTCCCCCCCATAGCCGCGATCCCGAACAGATACGCCACGCAGGCCCCCATCGACCAGACAGCAGAACGGGAACGGGAGTCGGAGCCGGAAACCGAAGCAGAACAAGACCCGACCGACGACCACCCCTCGAACGTCGTCCACTTCCCGCGCGCGGCGGCGGCACTTGAAACCCCCGCGCCTGAAGCATCACCACCCCAACCCGATTCCCGTCCACCGGTACGCGGTTTCATCGCGACCGAATTCGAGTTCCACGCGCCAGCAGCGTCAGCCGTCGATCTCCCCGGTCTCGATCTCCTCGAACCCGCGTCCGACGAAGTCGAACCCGTCTCGGAACAACATCTCGCGGAAACGGGCCAGTTGATCGAACAGCGGCTGCAGGAATTCAAAGTACCGGTCACGGTAGTCGGTGCATCGGCGGGACCCGTCATTACGCGCTTTGAAGTCGAACCGGCGCTTGGCGTGCGCGGCAGCCAGATCGTCGGCTTGATGAAGGACCTCTCGCGCGGGCTCGGGCTGACGTCCATCCGTGTGGTCGAAACGATTCCCGGCAAGACCTGCATGGGGCTCGAATTGCCGAACGCCAAGCGGCAAATGATCCGGCTCTCCGAAATCCTGGAAGCCGATGTCTATCGCGACTCGAAGTCGTTCCTGACCATTGCGATGGGCAAGGACATTGTCGGCAATCCGGTCGTGACCGACCTCGCTCGCGCGCCGCACATGCTGGTCGCGGGCACGACGGGTTCGGGCAAATCGGTGGCCATCAACGCGATGATCCTCTCGCTGCTTTTCAAGGCGAAACCAGAAGACGTGCGCCTGATCATGATCGATCCGAAGATGCTGGAACTGTCGGTGTATGAAGGCATTCCGCATCTGCTCGCGCCGGTCGTGACCGACATGAAACTCGCCGCTAACGCGCTGAACTGGTGCGTCGGGGAGATGGAAAAGCGCTACAAGCTGATGTCGGCGGTAGGCGTGCGCAATCTGCAGGGCTTCAACCAGAAAGTGCGCAATGCGGATGCAGCCGGCAAGAAGCTGACGAACCCGTTTTCACTCACGCCCGACGCGCCCGAACCGCTCGCCAAGCTACCGATGATCGTCGTCGTGATCGACGAGCTCGCCGACCTGATGATGGTCGCCGGCAAGCAGATCGAGCAGTTGATCGCACGGCTTGCGCAGAAGGCGCGCGCCGCCGGCATTCACCTGATTCTCGCGACGCAGCGGCCGTCGGTGGATGTGATCACCGGCTTGATCAAGGCGAACATTCCGACGCGTGTGGCGTTCCAGGTGTCATCGAAGATCGATTCGCGCACGATCCTCGACCAGATGGGCGCGGAATCATTGCTCGGCGCCGGCGATATGTTGTTCCTGCCGCCCGGTACGGGTTATCCGCAACGTGTGCATGGCGCGTTTGTCGCCGACGAGGAAGTCCACAGCGTCGTGGAATATCTGAAGCAATTTGGCGAGCCGGAATACGAGGAAGGGATCTTGTCGGGACCGACGCCCGAAGGTGGCACGCCGGACCTGTTCGGCGACACACCGGATGCCGAAGCCGATCCGCTCTACGACGAAGCCGTATCGTTCGTGTTGCGCACGCGCCGGGCATCGATTTCGTCGGTGCAGCGGCAATTACGTATTGGCTACAACCGCGCGGCACGGCTGGTCGAGCAGATGGAAACAGCCGGCCTGGTCTCGCCGATGGGCACGAACGGGAACCGCGAAGTGCTCGCACCGGGGCCGGCGGAATAAGCCGTTGGCGGGCGATTGTTTGATCAATGCTCAAGCGGCGGTGCAGTGTAGTCGCCGCATGAGCACTTCATCTCAACTCACCACAACCGCAACCGCCGCAGCAAATACAGCGTGAAGGCCGCGCAAACACCCATCACGCCTATCACGATCACAAACGAATAGCGCTCGTGCGTGCCGGGCAGTCCGGCCACGTTCATGCCGAAGATACCGGACACGAGCGTCGCGGGCATCAGCAACGCGGACAGGATCGCGAGCCACAGCAGCTTGCGGTTGATGTCCTCTGAGAGCAGCGCCGCTATCTCGTCTTGCAGCAGCTTCGCGCGTTCATATTGCGCCTCGAGTCCGGCGCCCAGTCCATTGAGCACCTGAATCGCCTGAATCAGCGTTTCCATCGATCGCGGTTCCGCCCATTCCAGCCGCCGCAGCACCAGTTGCGTGAGCGCGTTGCGCTCCGGATCGACAAACCGCTTGACCTCCACCAGGCGCCGCCGCACCGAACCCAGCTCGGCGCGCCAGTTCGAATGACGACCGTCGAGCACACCCTCCTCCACGTCGTCGAGCCGGTCGCCGATTTCATCGATACGATCCGCAAACGTCTCGTTCAACGCGCGAATCAGGCCGGCGAAAAGATCGACGGTATCGCGGAACATCGCGCCTTCGAGCACGGCATGACGCAGCCGGTCGGTGGATTGCAGCGGCTGCGCGCGCACCGTGATCATGCGGCTTTTATCGACGTAAAAACGCAGCGCGCCCGTCGCCCGGCGCGTGGCCTGGGCGTTCGGATCGGCATCCGGCGTGTCCGCGACGCGCTCCAGATCCGCGACCACGCCGTACATGAACGTCGCGCCCATGTGCACGCGCGGCCGTTTGTCCTCGCCGTTAAGGAATTCGCGGGCGACGTCGGGCATCGCGGTCACGCCGGTGAGCCAGCTTTCGACGGTGTCGTCGTTTGCGCTTAGATGCAGCCACGTGGGACCTTCGCCCACAATCTCGCGACGGGCTTCGTCCCAGGACAACCGCAACGCCTGCGCGCCGGCAAACCGGAACGCGCAGATGAAACCCGGCGGTGTGGGCGCGTCTTGTAGTGCACTCCCGGCAACATGGCCGGATTCCCTGCTGGATGCTGACGTAATGTTCAACGTTGAATTCCTTCTATACCGGGACGAACCCGGGCCTTACTGATTAAACCCATCACCACGTTACTGACGAAACTGCGCCGCGGGTCGCGACACTCCATCGCCCCGCGACGCAGTTAAAAATAATCTTCAGGATGGCGAAACGAATTTGAAATCAACCGGCGAACCGATCTCCAGGCGCTTCGGATCCGACGCGAGTTCGCCGGTGTCCACATTGCGCCGGAAGAAGTAGACGCTGTCGCTATCCTGATTGCCGACGATCAACCAGTGTCCAGTCGGATCGATGGCAAATTCGCGCGGCGTCTTGCCGAGCGTGGATGTCCGGCCGAGCAGCTTGAGATGACCATCAGACGCGTTGACGGCATAGCGCACGATTTCGTTCGCATCGCCACGATTGGTGGCGTAGAGAAAGTGGCCATCCGGCGACAGATGGATCGCGCCGCCGCCAATCTTGCCCTTGAAACCGGGCGTGGTCATGGGCAGGGTTTGTTTAAGCGTGAGCTTGCCGTCGTCATAGTCGTACATCGTTACCGATGCATTCATTTCCGTCGTCAGGTAGGCGTGTTTGCCGGCTTGATCGAAGATCAGATGACGCGGCCCGGAACCGGGTTTCACGAGCGTATAACGCGACTCGGTCGGCCCGAATAAACCGCGGCTGCCGTCGGGCGTGTATCGATACGAATACAGCTTGTCCGCGCCCAGGTCCTGAGCGAACAGATAGCGGCCGTCAGGCGAAAACACGGTGGAGTGCACGTGCGAATTGTCCTGGCGCCCTTTCACGGGACCGCTGCCGTCGTGATGCACGGTGAGCACCGACGGTCCCACGCGCTCGCCGTCCAGCGGAAACACGGCAAAGCTGCCACCTGGATTCGACGCCACCGAGTAGTTGGCGCTCAGCAGGTAACGCCCATCCGGCGATATCGCGAGATACGCGGGATCGTTGCCATCGGAGGAGACGCGGTTCACGAAGGTGAGTTGTCCGCTCTGTGGATCGAAGCGGAATGCGCTGATGCCGCCGCGCTGCGTGGCGGGGCCGTTGTCGCCCGGCAACTCGTTGACGGCGTAGACGTGCTGCCGATCCTTGCTCACCACGAGATACGACGGATTCACCGCCTGTGCCGACGCAAGCCGCGTGGTCGCACCGGTGCCCGCATCGAATCGATACACATAGATGCCCTCGCTCTTGCCACTGCCGGTGTACGTGCCTACCAGCAAGTCGAACACGCTGCTGTTGGACGCAGTGCCGGCACTTTGCGCGAAGGCTTGGGCGGCAGTGAGCGACAACACCGCGGCGAGGCTCGCCGCGAAACCTCTCAATAGAATTCGACGCTGCCCGAACTGATGCAAACGCACCGGTCCAGCGGCGCGGCACGCTGTTTGCGTGGGAGCGAAGCCCCGGACACGGAGCGCAGAAGCAAGACGCGTGAAACGAGTGAAATCCGCCAAATGCATACAACCTCCTGATCGTTCGTTATTACGGCTTGTTTCAGGTTTTGTGAGACGTGGAAAGAACCCGATTGTCACCGGTCACTGCTTCGACGCATGATGCAACCCAATTCCCGTCAAAAAATCAACAAGGAGTCGCCATGAATATCCATCTGAGCCTCGGACCGCTGGTCGCGCTGATAGCCGGCATTCTGATCCTGATCGTGCCGCGCCTGCTCAACTTCATCGTTGCGATTTACCTGATCATCATTGGACTGATCGGCGTGTTCGGCCTCAGCACGACGCACTTCTGACGGCCGCGGCCATAGGTGACGCGCCCTATATGACGCTGTTATGGGAGTGAGGTTCCAAGGGGCGAGCAAATGCCGAACGCGGGATCTGAGACCCCGCGTTCCACGAATGTTCTGAAGTCGAATGAAGGCTGGCGTGTTGCAGCGCAATCAGTTGTTGGCGAGCTGGTCGAGCCGCATGCGGCCCTGCAGCGACAAGCTGCCGACGGCGGTATGCCCATCGATCTCGCGATGCCGCATGAAGCAGTCGCGTTCAATGAGGAACGACGCCGCGGTTTCCATCCCGTTGCGGGACAGACCGAGATTCTTGTAATTGAGATCCAGGAGCGTGGTTTGATCGGCGATACGGCTCGCAGCCGACAGGATGGCAATGCAATCGGCTCTTGACGGATTCAGCATGGCTTTCACTTTCGATGTCCTCGAAAACGTTAAGCAAGCATGGAGCGCGTGACGTGCATTAGCGGGTCCGGTGATGTGAACCCGTGCGACCACTTCCGGCGAAACCGTCAGGCGCGAAGTTTCATTCTAAACATTTGTCACACGTTTTTTCAACCTTGTTTTTTCAACCTTTACGCGCTTGTTGTTCACGCAAGGCGGCTTTGGCTCAGCGTCATGGGTTGAACTTAGGTTGAACTTAGGGTCGGAGCCTTGGATCGGGACATACATGACGGCGCGAATCGCGAATGCGCTTCATAATCGACGGCTCGAAGGACTGGAACAGCCTGGCCCCCAACAACCACGCGGCGCGTGAACTGCGGCCGCATCGAGATCAAACGCCCAAGCCTATGCCCGCACTAATTGAGGATTACGCCCTGGTTGGCGATGGCCACACCGCCGCCCTGATTTCAAAAGAGGGCTCGATAGACTGGCTGTGCTGGCCGCGCTTCGATTCCGGCGCGTGTTTCGCCGCGCTGCTGGGCACGCCTGAAAACGGCCGCTGGCTGATCACCCCCGACCTGCCCGACGGCGCCGAGCCGCCTGTGATCACGCGGCGGTATCGCGGCGATACGCTGATCCTGGAAACAGACTTCGAAACGCCCGAAGGCCGGGTTTCGCTCATCGACTTCATGCCAGTGCGCGACGGTGTGTCCGACCTCGTGCGGATCGTGGTCGGCCGGCGCGGCACCGTGAAGATGAAGATGGAACTGGTGCTGCGCTTCGATTACGGTTCGTCCATTCCCTGGGTCAGCCGTCTTCCCGACGACAGCGGCATTCGCGCGATCGCCGGTCCCGATCTGTGCGTGATGCGCACGCCCATCGAACTCACCGGCGAGAACATGCGCACGGTCGGCGAATTCACCGTGTCCGAAGGTGAGCGTGTGCCCTTTTCGCTTGTGTATTCGCAATCGCACTTGCGCCTGCCTCCCGCGCTCGATCCCCATACGCAATTTGCACGCACCGAAAACTTCTGGCTGGAATGGTCGGGGCGCAGCAATCTGGACGGCCGCTGGGGTCCGGCCATCCGCCGCTCGCTGATCACGCTCAAGGCGCTGGCCTATGAGCCGACGGGTGGCATCGTTGCGGCTCCGACCACGTCGTTGCCGGAGCAATTAGGCGGTACGCGCAACTGGGATTACCGATACTGCTGGCTACGCGACGCCACCATCACCCTGCTCGCGCTGATGCGCAGCGGCTATTACGACGAAGCGCGCGCGTGGCGAGCCTGGCTGGGCCGCGTGATGGCCGGGTCGCCGGATCAGGTGCAGATCATGTACGGCATCGCGGGCGAGCGGCGCTTGCCGGAATGGGAAGTCGACTGGCTGCCGGGTTATGAAAATTCGAAGCCGGTACGCATAGGCAACGGCGCGGTCAACCAGCTACAACTCGATGTCTACGGCGAAGTGATGAACGCGCTGCATCTCGCGCGCGTGGGCGGCCTGCAAGCCGATGACACCGTATGGGCGATCCAGCGCGCCATGCTCAATCATCTCGACACTGTCTGGCAGGAAGCCGACGAAGGCATCTGGGAAACGCGCGGCGGGCGTCAGCAATTCACATTTTCGAAGGTCATGGCGTGGGTGGCCTACGACCGCGCGATCAGATCGGCGGAAATGTTCAGCCTGGAAGGTCCGCTCGACCACTGGCGCAACATGCGCGCCACCATTCACGCGGACGTGTGCGAGAAGAGCTGGAATGCATCGATGAATTCGTTCGTCCAGACTTACGGTGGCGACGATCTCGATGCCAGCCTGCTGCTGATTCCACTGCTGGGCTTTCTGCCACCGGAAGATCCACGTGTGATTGCAACGGTGCACACCATCGAGCGCGATCTCACGCATGACGGGCTGGTGAAGCGTTATCACACAACGGAAGTAGCAGACGGCCTGCCGCCCGGGGAAGGCACGTTTCTGGCCTGCAGCTTCTGGCTGGTCGACAATCTCGCGCTGCAAGGCCGCCTCGAAGAAGCCTATGCGATGTTCGAACGTTTGCTCGGTCTGGCCAACGACGTCGGCCTGCTTGCCGAGGAATATGACACGGTCGCGAAACGTCAGGTCGGTAACTTCCCGCAAGCGTTCTCGCATGTCGCGCTTGTGCATACCGGCATGAACCTGATGCGCCACGAACAGGGTATGGCGAAGGCGACGGGGCAACCTGCGCCGCGTCAGGACAAACCCTCGGACGCGACGCACGCAAAAGAAAGCAAATCGTAATATTTTTAGAATGATTAACGGTAATTAACGAATTTGCAGCAAATTTGACGCCGAATAGCGGTATAGAGCACGCATGTTGCGTTGCACAAAAGCGCATTCTTGGCTATGATCAACGAGGCTTCCCGACCGGTCGTTCGGCGAATCGCGGTTTTGAGTCAAGGCTTAACCGGCGTGTGTTTCATGTGCTGTTCCATGTTCAGTGCAGAAGGCGCAGCGCCGGCTCTTGCCCGGTCCCTGATCCCCCATTCCCCACGCCCCCCGGTGAGCAAATAAGCAACAACGAATAACTGCCAGCACCAGCAACGCGGTGCAATCGACGAACTGCACGCCGAGCCGGGACCCAGCGAAAGACTGACCCCGGCATGACGCCACCGCCGACAGAGGCCAACCGCCGGACACGCTCACCGACACGGGCGCTGCCGGTTTTACACAGGTCAGACATGCTCTATCAATTCCACGAATTTCAGCGGGCCATGTTGAGCCCCCTTACGGCATGGGCGGAAGCGGCATCGAAGTCGTTCACCAATCCTTCCAGCCCCCTCGCGTATGTGCCCGGTTCCACCCGGCTCTCGGCCGGCTACGAATTGTTGTATCGCCTGGGCAAGGACTACGAGAAACCCGAGTTCGAACTGCATCAGATCGAGAAGAACGGTCATGCCATTCCTATCGTCGAGCAGATCGTGCTGGAAAAGCCCTTCTGCCGGCTGATCCGCTTCAAGCGTTTCTCGGATGACAGCGCTACCGTCACCGAACTCAAGACCGAACCTATCGTGCTGGTCTGCGCTCCGCTTTCGGGCCACCATTCCACCCTGTTGCGCGATACGGTGAAGACGTTGCTGCACGACCACAAGGTCTACCTGACCGACTGGCTCGACGCGCGCATGGTGCCGCTCGAAGACGGCTCGTTCCATCTCGACGACTACGTTGAATACATCCAGGAGTTCATCCGTCACATCGGCGCGAAGGACCTGCATGTGATCTCGGTATGCCAGCCGACCGTGCCGGTGCTCGCCGCGATCTCGCTGATGGCCAGCCGCGGTGAAGACACGCCGCGCACCATGACCATGATGGGCGGCCCGATCGATGCGCGCCGCACTCCGACCTCGGTGAACTCGCTCGCGAGCGAACATTCATACGAATGGTTCGAGAACAACGTGATCTACACGGTGCCGGCGAACTATCCCGGCGTAGGCCGCAAGGTATATCCGGGCTTTCTTCAGCACGCCGGCTTCGTGGCAATGAACCCCGAGCGTCACGTGACCGCACATTGGGACTTCTATCAGAACCTGATGCGTGGCGACGACGAAGATGCGGAGCAGCATCGCCGCTTCTACGACGAATACAACGCCGTGCTCGACATGGACGCCGACTACTACCTTGACACCATCCGTGTCGTATTCCAGGAATTTCGCCTGGCCGAAGGCACGTGGGACGTGAACGGTGAACTGGTGCGCCCGCAAGACATCAAGAACACGGCGCTGCTGACCATTGAAGGCGAACTCGACGACATTTCCGGCAGCGGCCAGACGCGAGCGGCGCACGACCTGTGCACCGGCATTCCGGCCAAGAACAAACGCCACTACCTGGCGGAGAAGGCCGGCCACTACGGTATTTTCTCGGGACGCCGCTGGCGCACGATGGTGTATCCGCAACTGCGTGAATTCATTCTCACGCACGACAAAGCGCCGAAGAAGGAAGCTGTACCAGCTTGATTTAGTTAGCCATCTGAAATTAATTGGCACGACAAAACACGCCGCGCGTTTTTATTTAACGTGGCGTGTTTTCATTGGTGGGCACCCTCTGCGGCGAGGGAGCCGATGCGTCAGCGCCGCAACAAATAGGCGAGCAGCAATTCCGTATTCATCTTGATGATTTCATCGCGTTCGGCGTCGCGGCTGAAGTCGAGTCCGAACGTGGCTTCGAGCGTAAATCGATTCGATACGATGTAATACCCAAGACCCGACAAGGTCACGTAAAAGCGCAGCGGGTCGACGTTATTGCGAAATAATCCGGCATGCTGACCACGCTCGAGAATCCTCGCGAGCGTAGCGACCACCGGTGAAATCAACTCGCGAATGCGCGTGGAACCCTTTATGTAGCGGGCTTCGTGCAGATTCTCGTTATTGATGAGACGCAAGAGTTCGGGGTGCTCACGATAGTAATCCCAGATGAAATGCGCCAGTTGCGTCATAGCTTCCACGGGTGCAATGCCATCCAGGTCGAGCGTCTTTTCGGCCTCGGTGAGTGCCGCAAACGCGTGCTCCAGCACGGCCGTGAACAACTGCTCCTTGCTGCCGAAGTAGTAGTACAGCATTCGCTCGTTGGTTTCGGCGCGGCGGGCGATTTGGTCGACACGCGCGCCAAACAAGCCGCCCGCAGCAAATTCCTCTGCGGCGGCAAGCAGGATTCGGCGACGTGTACCCTCAGGATCTCTTTTGATTTTTGGCTGGTTCATGGTGGCTTTGTGATCGACAAACCGCGTTTTTGGGATAGCGTCACGCGTTCCCGTGTCCTTAGGAAGCATGCGATGGATCGGTTGCGCCAACGTGATTGGGGGATACCGTCCTGCAGTCAATCGAAAGCGATTTGATTATGTGCACATCGTTGGCATGTTGGCAATTGGGAATGATTGGGAACAGCTTGAAATTCGGCGATAATGCCGCTTCCCGTGCAACGGTTGGAAACGCTCAACATGACGTCAAAAACGAGCGCAAACCTGAGCGTTCGACATGTCCCCACGTGCCGTCGCCGGATGTGGATCGAACACGTTGCGCCAATGGCTAATCGTCTGTTTTGTCTGGCCCGCCGGGTGTGTCGCGTATGCTCGCGTTTGCCCTCATATGTACCCCACGCGCTCGGCCAGCGCCCGATGCACGGACCGTTCGCATTGCACACGTTCGCGCCAACTTGTGAGCCCGCCCGTGCCGCCTTCCCCAAGCCGTTAATGTGACTGTAGTGACTGCAACTTCCCCCAAGACTCTTGCCGACCAGATTGAAGACCGGCTGCCCCAGACGCAATGCACCAAATGCGGCTATCCCGCTTGCCGGCCGTATGCCGAGGCGATTGCGGCAGGCGAGGCAAACTACAACCAGTGTCCGCCGGGCGGACAGGAAGGCGTGGTGCGCCTGGCCAGCTTGCTCGGCAAGCCCGTGATCCCGCTCAATCCGGACAACGGCGTCGAACGGCCGCGCCCGCTGGCGATCATCGATGAAAACCTGTGTATCGGCTGCACGCTGTGTATGCAGGCGTGTCCGGTGGATGCCATTGTCGGCGCGGCAAAGCAGATGCATACGATCATCCCCGGGCTTTGCACCGGCTGCGACCTGTGCGTGCCGCCCTGCCCGGTCGATTGCATCGCGATGGTCCCGGTCACCGGTGAGAAGACCGGCTGGCACGCATGGAGCCAGCGCGAGGCCGACGCGGCGCGCGAGCGG